>CAJUAU010000004.1 GCA_910584645.1 uncultured Eubacterium sp. | reverse complement strand
CTGTCCCGATTTTCCCCAATTTAGCCAAAGCGTTGTATCGCATTGTCGATACATCTCGAAGCATACGTGGCGAGCCGGACGCCTTTTCCCTGTTTATAGCTGTCGATGGCCTTGATCAGACCGATGGTGCCGATGGAGATCAGGTCTTCCTGGCTGTGCTCGCTGTTGTTGTATTTTTTGACAAGATATGCGACTAACCGTAAATTTCGCTCAATCAATATTTTCCGGGCTTCCATGTCCCCGTTTTCGTACCGTCGTATGTACTCCTGTTCCTCTTTGGCAGAAAGGGGTTTGGGAAATGACTGCAATGCTGCCACCTCAGAAATCTACGTTAATTTTAGTGTATGTGGATTGGTGTCCAATAGTGCCTGGCAACTGCATATCTCTGTGAAAATTGAAAATTAAGAATATTACTTCTCATATTCTTTGAGTTGTGGTACAATGCTTCCTGATGATTTCAAAATTTCGAGACTTAGGGGGCTTTATGAGGGGAAAATCCCCTATAAAGCCCCCTTAAAAGTACAGGAACAGGTACATGCTGGTGATTATGCCGTTCCGCACGGCGTCCGGACATCTTACCTACTTGTTTTAAATTTTACTTTTTTTCCCAAGCCCCTCGCCCGCAGAAGTTTTTCATAAGCTTTCCGTTTGTTTTTGGGCAGGTGCGCAACCGCCTTTTTGTATATGCCCTCAAAGGCTCTGCTGCCAACCCTTTTACCAGAAAGATTCTTCGTCTTTACCTCGATCTTAGCCAGCCTGGTACATTTGTAAAATGCCTTCGCCCCGATCGACGCTATGTTTTTCCCGATTGTGATCCGTTTAAGCTTTTTACAATTCTTAAAAGCATTTGGGGCGATCGCCGTCACTTTATAACGGACGCCGTTCACTTTCACCGTGTTTGCAATGGTCACTGCCGCAACACTCTGTTTTAGCGGTTTCATGTACGTGACTTCCCTGCCTTGCTTTCCAGTTTTGCTAATTTTATAGCCTGCTTTTTTACTATAGATCCAGGTACCCTTTGCCAGAAAGCCTGATGCATGCGCCGGGGATTCCGCCGGTGCAGCTGTCGTTACGGGAACCGGTGTGCCAGAAAGAACCGGCGTGTCTGTCGGTTTCTGTGCTGGTGCAGGGGTTGGTACGGAAGTCGGCTTCGTTGTCGGTTTCACCGTCGGCATGGGTGTTGGCTTCGCTGTCGGCACAGGCGTCGGTGCGGCTGTCGGCACAGGTGACGCTATTTCTCCGGCAGCTAAAGTAACATCGGAACATGTCGCTGTAGCAGTATTGCCTTTCTGGTCGGTCAGCGTCATTTCACATACTGCTCCAAATTCTCCTGACAAATCACCCAGCTCTGATTTGACATTATTCATTTCCAGGTTAATCTGCTGTGCCCCAACTGTGAGGTCTGTCGTTGTTTCATACTCAGCGATTACGTTTCCTTTCTCGCCTTTTACCTTGAAGCCAACTCCCACCTTATCCGCAGCCTCTTTTGCCCATACGGCACATGCTTCTGCCGTACCGCTCAGCACGCCGTCCTTATCCAGGGAAATGTCACATGACATATCACGGATGCTCAATGGGTTTTCATCTTCTGAAGCATAAAATGAAATGCTGGCCTTCCTGTCAGGCGGCAGTTTAACAGCTTTTCCATCTACCATCACATCAGCTGCGTCCTCAGAAACTTCCATCGTCATTCCCTTATTTTTGTTCATTACAATAGTAATATCGCTTCCCGTCAGGGAAATCTCCTTCTTTATGCCGTTTTTATCCACAATCGTGAGATCCGTCTTCGTTTCGGGATGTTCAGAAGACACTTCGATTTTATCACCATCCTCTCCTTTGAAACCATGCACAGTCAGCTGGGCATCCTTGTCAGATGTCGCCGCTTCTGCAAAGAAATTATTCGTAGCTGCATAGTACTTCAGTTCACCCTCTACATTCTCCGCCTGTACTTTGTAATCGTTCAGAGGCAGTACGAAACTTCGGATGCCGCCAAAAGCGTCCTTGCTTTCCTCCCCCGCAGCCACAAGGTGCTGCTCATACGCTCCTTTGATTTCCGTGTGGTCTCTTCCGCCGCCATTCACAATGGATACGTCTTTCTGATTCACTGCCAGGTGTACCCTATTGCTGTCACTGGTCTTCCACTTAAGATTCTGTCCCGTAAAGTCTGCCTCCTTCAGCACTTCACACACAGTGGAATATCTCACAAAGGATGCCGTATCATACCCATTATATTCGATACCCGAAAAGTCTTTTTTAATCTTCATCTTCTGCAATGCCCCCGGATACCTGCAGTCATATACGTCCAAAATATAGTTGCCTTCCTTATCCATATTGACTGCGGCCGGAATCAGCGCATGACCGGAATAGTCCGTATATACACAAATGATAACGGGATCCGCATACGCATCAACGCTCAGTCCGCCGGAACGTTCAAATTCCTCCACCTGTCCCATAAGGGAACGGTATTTGCCAAAATTTTTATACAGTTCCTGGCCTATCTTGTCAGCATGCTGGGACACTTGGTAAATTTCTATCATCTTTGTCAGCTTGGCTTTATAACTTCCAGGGGCAGACAGTCCATACACGTTCTTTGCAGACTCATTAAAGTCGCTGGCCTTGTAGAGTTTTCCTTCGTAAAGCTCCATTGTGGAGGATGCCATTCCAAAGCAGCTGCCCCTCCAGAACTTATCCAGCTCCTGATAGTACATGCCAAGGTTAATACTCTGAAGGGCTGTCGCATACCGCTGGAATGGGATAATGTAATCTTTATCATAGCCAAAAGCTTCCCGTGAATCTACAAAGGAATACGCATCCTTACCCACTTTATAAAACTTATCCAGCGCCATCAAGGGAATGTCATTCCAATCGCTTCCGGCACTGCCCCAAGTTTCATTGCCCGCCCTGTAACAAAGCTTCAAATCCTCATTCCATCCCGTAAAGGAATCTTCTGCCCATGTATCCGGATAATCCCCATAGAAGTATACTTTCTGCAGGTTACTGCACTCTGCAAAACTTCCCGCCGGAATGTTTCGTATTCCCTTTGGAATATTGATCGACCGCAGCGTTTCACATCCCTTGAAACAATTTTCCCCGATACTGGTAACAGACTCCGGCACGATCATTGTGTCCAGATCACTGCAGGACTGGAATGCTGCTGACCCGATAGATTTTAGCTTCTCGCCCAGCAAAAGCCCTTTCATGGCACTGCAGCCTTTAAATGCACCTTCGCCCAAAAATTCAGCATTACGCGCATCCAAATCGTCCACAATGGACGTGTCCCCCTGAAAAGCCTCCTTTTCAATTTGTTTTACGCAGTACACATCCACGCTCACCAAGCCCGTACAGTTAGCAAAGGCTCCCTCTCCAATCCTTGTCAGGTGATCCCCTGCCAGAATCGTGTGCAGCCTGGATGCGCCCCGGAAGGCATTATTCCCTATCTCAATCTCATCCGCACCATCTGTCTTAACTACGCGGATATCCTTCATATGGCTCTCGGATGTATCGTCTTCATCCGTCCAGGTAGGCAGATCGTCTTCCGCAAAATCAGGAATCTTCCCTTTGCCGGAAAATGTCAGTTCCCCCACATCATCCCGGTACTTCCAACTCAGACCGCCATAAACCCCATTGGAGACATCTGTTTTGGTGGGATCCCAATCTTTGTCGTTGAAATCACAATTCCTATACTCCCATTCGTATTTGAGATCTTTATTACCGCTAAAAGTATCCTCTTTGGTCTTTTCCGTCCAGCCCTTCCCCCAGCCGGAAGTTCCCTGCCGGGCATATACATTAATTACTGCCCTATCCTTAACAATGGAATCATTATACTGCTTATAAGTATAATGATAAATTGTATTTCCTTCTGACGAGCTGGTTTCACGCTTGGAAAGTTCTTCCTTCACGGAACATTCCGGTCCATCCCCCAAAAAGAAAAGTTTGCCTATCTTCTTATTCAAAAATACTGCTTCTTTTTCCAAGGACTTGACAGAAGCTGGGAAACGGATTTCCTCCAGATGGGCGCAGTACGTGAAGGATTTGCTGCCAATCACTTCTATGCCCTCGGGAACAGAGAACTTCTCATCCGGAAGGCCTGCAGCATAATAAATTAACTTTTTCTTGCTTTTGCTGTATATTATGTTATCCTCTGCCATCATGTACGGATTCCTGACAGAAACAGTGATTTCCGTGATACTAGGGCAGTTCTCAAAGACATCCCCGGAGATCTCCTGAATGACTGTGCCAAATGTCGCCCGTTTTAATGCCGTACACCCACTGAGCGCACCCTTTCCAACTTTGGTTATGCTATTCGGAAAATCAATCGTCTCCAATCCGGTGCAGCCGGAAAATACATTGTCCCCCAGCGTTTTCATCTTATCCGGCAGGGCAATCTCCTTTATTGACTTACATTCATTAAATGCAGAACTGCCAATATCAAGAAGCTCACCGCCCAACAGAACATTCTGCAATTTTGTACAGCCGCTAAACGCGGACGCACCAATCGCTGTCATATGGCCGCCTTCCGCATTTATCGTCACTAATGCCGTATCTCCACTAAAAGCGCCGTATTCGATGGTCACGAGCGATCCGGGCAGATCCACCTGCTCCAATGCGGCAGCTCCTGCAAAGGCATAGGACTTAATAACCTTCAATCCTTCTGAAAACTTTATATCCTTAAGGCTGTTCGTATAGGCAAAGGCATTATCGCTAATCTCCTCAAGGCTTTTTGGCAGTTTCACGCTCTCCAACGCCGACCGATAAAAAGCATATGTGCCCATCGACTCCAGCCCTTCCGAAAGTTCTGCGCCCTGCAGCTTGTTCGTATTGGCAAAGGCATTATTCCCTATTGTCCGAAGGCTTGCCGGTGTCTTTATGCTCTCCAGCGCTGAATTATAAAAGGCGTACTCGCTAATCGTCCCCAGTCCTTCCGAAAGTTCTACGCTCCGCAGTTTGCTCTGCCCCTGGTACATGCTGGCAAAGGCATATCCGCCCATTGTCCGAATACTGCCGGGAATCGTCACGCTCTCCAGCGCTGAATTATAAAAGGCGTATTCGCCAATCGTCTCCAGCCCTTCCGAAAGTTCTGCGTCCTGCAGCTTGTTCGTATAGGCAAAGGCATTATCCCCTATTGTCCGAAGGCTTGCCGGTGTCTTTATGCTCTCCAGCGCTGAATTATAAAAGGCGTACTCGCTAATCTTCCCCAGTCCTTCCGAAAGTTCTACGCTCCGCAGCTTGCTCTGCCCCTGGTACATGCCGGCAAAGGCATATCTGCCCATTGTCCGAATACTGCCGGGAATCGTCACGCTCTCCAGAGCTGAATTATAAAAGGCGTATTCGCCAATCGTCTCCAGCCCTTCCGAAAGTTCTACGCCCTGCAGCCTGCTCGTCTGCTGCTTCTCACTGGCAAAGGCATATCTGCCCATTGTCTGAATACTGCTAGGAATCGTCACTCTCTGTGGTGAATTATAAAAGGCGCGTTCTCCTATCGTCTTCAGCCCTTCCGAAAGTTTTACTTCCTGAAGCTGGTTCATCTCGGCAAAGGCTTCATACCCTATTGTCCGAAGGCTTGTCGGTGTCTGCACGTTTTCAATTGATGACTGGTAAAAGGCGTGTTTGCCAATCGTCTCCAGTCCTTCCGATAATTTCACTTTTGTAATTTTTGTCTTCTGGAAAGCGCTTTCCTGAATCTCCCTGACCCAGCCAGATACAGTAGGTTCGTTTTTCCCTTTACAGGGATAACTAATCACCGTATAGGTCTCATCTTTTTTCTCTACCAGCATGCCATTGTCCACCGCATACCGCTGATTGTCAGAATCAACCTCAAACTCCTCTAGTTCTCCTCCCACCCAGGGATTAATCCCGATCTCATCGACCGATGCCGGTACGGTAAACTTCGTCATTCCCGTGCCGTTGAATGCTGACTTGCCAATAGACTTCAAGACCTTCCCCAAATCTATTTGCGTCAGTTTGGCACACCCGGAAAAAGCCTCTTCACCAATAGCCTTCCTACCACTGCCATCACCGCCATTTGCGTCATCGGCAATTATGACCTCTGCTAAATTGGTACAGTTGAAAAATGCCTTTTTGCCGATCCCGGTCACCCAGTCCGGCACTGTTATTTTCTCCAAACTATTGCATCCCTCAAAAGCAGATTCGCTAATCTTTGGCACATTTTTCGGCCACGAAACATCTGTCAGTTTCGTGCCCTTCAAAATCCCTGTGCCGACAGACTTGACGGACTCAGGAAATTTAATATCCGTTAAGCCGGAGGAGGCAAAAGCACTGTCGCCGATGGTTGTGACGCCTTCACCGATTGTCACCGATGTCAGTTTCCCGCAGCCGTAAAATGCTGTTGCACCGATCTTTTCCACCTTTTGGGAAGGAATTACCGCCGACCCGGAATCTCCCCCAAACTCGTTCAAATTATTACAATTAAAAAACGCTGAATCCCCAATCTCCGTCACATTGCCCAGATCTATCTTTCCTGTCAATGACGTGCAGCCGGAAAACGCTGAATTCCCAATCGTTTCTACTTTGGGTATATCCACTGAAGTTAAATTTTTACAGTTTGAAAACGCAGACTGGCCAATCGCTGTCACATTGCCCAGCTCTATCTTTCCCGTCAATGACGTGCAGCCAGAAAACGCTGAATCGCCAATCGATTCTACTTTGGGCATTGACACCGTCTGCAAACCGGGGCGGTCGGAAAACGCCCGTGCACTAATCTCCGTCACTCCCTCCATCGTCACTGATTTCAGGTAATCGAAGCCATAAAATGCATACTCAGAAATATTTTCAATACCACTCCCTACAACAAGACGATATGTATCAAGTGCATGGCAGTTCCAAGGTGCTGACGTCCTATCATATGGATACCCGTTATCACCATAGTTATACTGCGGCATTGTCACTGATTCCCCTCCCACAGGCGTTAAAGTGAGGGTACGGGTATCATCGGTATATTCCCAATGAATATTCCCATCGTTCCCACTCGATACGCCATCATCTGCCGCCTGTACCGTCCGGCTGATGCCTGCGGCATCCCACACCGCTGCAAGGCCTTCCAGGGGCAACAGCTGCAACAGTAGCGCTGCCGTCAGAATGAATGCTATTTTCCTGCTTCTTTTCATAAATCAAGCCTCCTTGCTATAATAATGTTGTAGCCAATCAAGACTACTTGGTTAAGAAGTTTCTAAATCAGATAACAGAAGAGGGCGTTCTTCCTTCATCAGATGTTATCACCTCCAATTCACACTAATTCTCCATGCCTCGTCTTTTGCGGTTTCAGAAGGATTTTTAGATTTATACCTATAGTATACTACCGATGCCAAAAAAATACAATGATGTTAAGGTCAAAAGAGTGTTTGGATACTCTCCAGACTGTAGACAATAGGGTACCGGTATTAATCAAAATCCATTTCTGCCAACATTTTAAGCTGATTACGTTTTTGGTAAATGACATTTTGCGAATACCACGAGAATGCCAGGGTTCTTCGGAAACTGGTGCTATCCTTTGGGGCATATTAGCCAGTTTGCTTATTTCTGTACGGATAGTACGTATATATGCTAAGGCTATATCTGGTACAAGCAATAAGAAAAATAGCTTTAATCTGGCAGCTATTTTCAATTCTGCTAAAGTGGATATTTCCGTTGGACGTAATACCGCGAAACGTGAAAACCGTTTAAAAGCGGGAGAGCTTCTATGCGAATTATAGAGGAGTGGTGTACAGATTATTATATCCACGCATGATTATATGATTGCAAAGTACTTTGAGACAAGGAAAACAGAGTATATTTCTCTTACATTTTTTTTATTTCGGCGTGACGGGGATATTGTTGAATATTCATCGGCAGCAAAATTTGTTGAGCTGAAAAATAATCTTATTATAGAATCCTTCGACAGATTGTTAGATGAGATCTATGATTTGGGGGAATAGAGTATGGGAAACATTTTTATGGAGAAAAATGAAAAATTAATGATTGAATACATAGTCATATTAGGGTATAATATGACTATAAAATGCAAGAGAGGTGTTTATTATGGAAGCAATCAGACCATCATCCGATTTACGAAATCATTATAGTGAAATATCCAGACAATGCCATGAGGAAAGGAGTCCGGTTATTATTACAGTGAATGGACGTGGGGATACGGTAATTTTAGGATTACAGGATTTTTACCAGATGAAGTCTGAATTGGAATTGTTACGAATGCTGGCAGGGGCGGAAGAGGATGTTGTGAACGGAAGAGTAGCACCAATGAAGGATACATTTGATGATATAAGGAAATCCCTGATAGAGAGGAAAAACAATGAAGTATAAAATTGTCAGGACAGATCAGGCAGATGAACAATTGAGAAATATTATTTTCTATATTGCGGATGATTCGGGAAGTATAGATATAGCATTTAATTATTTGGGTGAAATAGAAAAGGCGGTAAAAAGGTTAGAGGATTTTCCGCTGTGTGGCAGTATACCCAAGTATTCAATTTTGCGGAAGCAGGGATACAGAGTTGTTGTTGTGGAAAGACATCTGGTATTTTATAAAGTAAATAGCGATGAAAGAGTTGTTACCATATACGCTATTGTAGATGGAAGACAGGAATACAAAAACTTATTATAATGATAAAAAGAAGGGGGTGAAAAAAAGATGGAAAAAAAGAGATTATGGATCATGGCGGTGCTGGTGTTTGCATGTCTGGTGGTATCGGCAGCTGATGTAAAAGCTGGCAGGGCAGAATCATGGAGAATGAAGAAATGGAATATGAAGAAAAAATATACAGTTTTAAAAGGTGGATTTCGCTTTCATGCATATCTGTCCAAGGATAAAAAAGAAACGTGGATATATTTTGTAGAAACTAGATCTAAAGCATCTGGGAAGTCAAATGAATATCCGAGAGAGGAGAGTGCTTCCAAGGTAAAGCAGGCACCGTCACAATTGCATTTTCCCCAAAGAATTAAGGGGGCAAAGGTGACAAAGATTGGCGCAGATATGACTTTTGTGCCAAAGGATGAGTTGGATTTTTATCAGAATGTATTTGGCAGCTGGGTGGAATATGCCCATGATTCAGACGGATATTGCAATGCTGTTCGGAATGTCAGGACAATGACGTTCCCCCGTTCATTGGCAGAGTTGGATGAGAGTGCTTTCAGCGGGATGAGAAAACTGACCAAAGTGGACATACCAGATGCAGTAAAAACCTTGGAGTATGAGTGTTTTTATGGCTGTAAAAAGCTGCGTGAGGTCAAGCTCCCCAAAAGACTGTCAAACATTCGATGGACTTGTTTTGAAGACTGTCCCCGTCTGTCTAAAGTGACTTTGCCAAAATCCAACAGGAATTTTACTACTTACCGGGGAACTCTCCTGTCCAAGGATAAAGAGAAACTTGTCTGGGTGTTTCCGGGAAAAAAGGATATAGAAATTTCGGATACAGTGAATTCAATCAAAACATATGCTTTCATTAATTCTCAGGTGGCGGCGGTACACTTGGGAAAAAATATCGTGAATTTGGAACAACATTGTCTGGCAGGGAAGAAATTGAAAGATGTCACCGTAGATACTGGAAATTCAGTTTTTGCCAGAGATGGTCAGTGTATTTACAGAAGATCTGATGGTGCCCTGGCAGTCGGTATTGCCACAAAAAAGGAGCTGATAATTTCAGACTGCATTACAAAATTGCCGGAAAATGCAAGTCTTTGTGGAGATTTGATTAAAGATCCCTATTGTAGTTTAAAGGTGCTGGACATTTCTGCAAGTGTGAAGGAGATACATGCATTTTGTCCTGTAGTAAGTGTGTCTTCAAGAGTATGCTATCGGGGGAATGAACCACCAAAAGTAATCGGAATAATAAGTTCCCGTGCTCCGGTTCCAGTTTTTTGTGAAGTTTATGTGCCAAAGGATGTTTTGGAGATATATAAGAAATGGTATGAATCTCTAGGCGTGCTGGATTTCATTGAGAAGGGAGACTGGCACACCTTTTAGGACTTGACGTAGTACAATATTCTGTGTATGTCCCCATATGAGTTCAGATATTTTAAATGGAGAAATTTAAGATGAAATAACACAGTGCCAATAAATAAGCATTACATATTGTCTCAAGTATGACATTTGTTGACTTGTGATATTGATAATGATATATTATTTATCGTAGCTATTCATAATTAATATATAAACAGAGGAGGAATACAATATGGCATTAATAAAATGTCCAGAATGTAGTAAGGAAATTTCGGATACAGTGAAAAAATGTCCTAACTGTGGGTACAAACTCAAGTTAAGGAGAGAAGATAAAAGCCAATTTGAACTTCTAAAAAATTTCAATTGGTGGAAGATCTTATTGATAACTTTCATTGTGGTTGTAGTAGCAAGTGGTGGGATAACATTTTACTTCTATATGAATTCACCGGTTAGAAAGGCTCAGAATTATTTAAAAGAAGGAGATATTAAACAGGCCCAGGCAATATTTGATGATGAGATAAAATCAGATAACAAATTATCAGCAAAATTCGAGAAAGGGCTGGAAGATGTATTATCGTCTGCGGTAGGTGATTATGCGAAAGATTCGGCTAAGTATGATGCATATGTGAGCCTAAAAAATTTTGTTGCGGCGAATTATAAAAATTATGATGTAGTATCGTATGAAAAGCAAATAAAGGAAATAAAAGCATCTAAAACTAGTTATGATGAAGCGAATAAAGCTCAATCAGATAAGAAATATTCAGTTGCTGTCTCGAAATACCAAAAGGTTATAGAGACAGATTCGAATTATGCGGATGCGCAAAAACAAATAGATCAATGTAAGACGGCGCATAAGGAATCAGTGCTAAATGAGATTAACAAGCAGATTTCTGCCAGCGAGCCATCCTATAAAGATGTTGAGGGTTCCATAAAATATATTGATTATTTAGAGAATGATGGTGATCTAACTGCAAAGCTTACAGAACTTAAAGTGAAAGTAAAAGACTATGAGGTTTTAAATGCAGAAGAACTAGCGAAAAAGAATGATTTTCTAAAGGCATTTCAAGCTTTAAATGAAGTTCCTTCTGAGTATTTAGAGGACAGCAAAGTGAGTGGTGTTAAAGACAATATAACAAACGCTATGGTTGCGTGGGTAACAAAAAAAGCATCGGCGCTTGCAAATAAGAAAAAGTATGATAAGGCAGTGGAGTTATTAGAACAGTACGAATCCTATGATACTGGTAATACGATTTCAAATAAAACGAAATCATACAAGAAAAAAATTAAGAATGCAATTGTAGCTGAATTTAAAGCACTTAAATCAAATTTAACATTGAAATATGATTCTGTTGATAGAAATTATACAGTAGTAAATAAGGGCTATGATCCTAAATATCTTAATATTTCCAGGTCAATAAACATGGAAGCAACTGCGAGAGTGGATAAAAAAGAAAGGGAAGTAGATTTTATGTTGATCGCAGGTTTTCAGCAAGATGATTGGATTTTTACTGAATTTGTAAAATTTGCATCGGGAAAATATAGAGTGACATATCCTGTTAGTTATTCAGATCGTTATACACAGGTAATTTACGGGGATGGTATATGCGAGTGGATATACCTGACTAGTTTGACTTATTCGGAAGTATTCGATAGTATCGACAATTTAGTTTCTAAAATAACTACATCTAAAAAAGCTACGGTGAGATTTGAGGCAGATGGTAAGGGATCTAGAAGCCATACCATTACTTCATCAGAGAAGAACAATATAAAAAAAGTATATAAATTCTGCCAATTATTAGAGAAATATGATTACTTGTATAAGTATATTTAATCTTGATGTTTCCATTTTCGGGAGACTGGCACACCTTTTAAAACTTAACAAAATACAATATTTTGTAGAGGTTGTCAAGGGGTTAATTGTATTTTTTTATAGCTAAAAAAGGGTATTTACCTGGGAAATAATTTCCGCCGGGTAAATATCCTTTTTTTGATGTAAAAATTCTGAAACAACTGAAATTGGCGATGGGAGGAAAATAGAAGGCTTAACACAATATTGTATTCTGTGTATGTACCCATATAAGTTCAAAAATTTAAAAGGAGGAAAAAGATATGGCAGATGAAGTAACAGCAGTTGAAAGCGCAGCAGGAAGCGGTGTTGTGAACACCTTAAATGCCAGCATTGGACTTGATTTTTCCCTGATCGGGAGCAGGCTCCATGCAGCCTATGAAAAAAGTGGTTCGGATGGTTATGCGGTTCTTCTGATCCCCTCAGAACAGAATGCGGATAATGGCGTGTCCATCGGCGAGGTAATTGAGGATATCAAAAAACTGGTGAAAGGTGTGGATGAAAAGGCGGATACCTCTTCCATGGAAAAGGATCTTGAGTCGGGTATATCCGGTCTTTCCCAGGAGGAAGGCGAGGGTTCCGTCCTGGATAATCTGATCATTAAGCTGAAGATGGCATATCTGTACATCCGCAAGTCCAGCCAGGAATCTACCCTGGAATATGCATTCCAGCTGGAGGTTATTACAAAAGGAATGATTCCAGAAGGCATCAACCAGCTGGTGGATGTAGATAATATATCCATTTCGGTTTGGAATACAAACCGCAGCAAAGTCGTTGAAAAGATGGGATTGACGACAATTCATGATTATCTTGAGATGGAAGCAGCGGTGCCAGAGATACCGGAGATGCCAGTGCAGCCAGAAGATGAGCCAGAAGTTCAGAAGGAGCAGACGGAGGACTGACAGAAATCATAAGTAGTTGAAAGAAGGGAGCAGTGTCCCATGGCAGATGGAAAAATTTCATGCAGTGCCGCCGTAGAAGGACAGGTACTTCACTGTCCGGCAAAGCTGATGATCGGCAGGCAGAATAATGAGCTTATATATGGGGGAACCATCGAGTGGGGTGGCAGACCGGTCAGTGATGTGATAAATGAGACTGACGAAAGTATGTCTGGCCAGATCGGAGTTTATGCGGACAGGCTGCTCCCGAAATGTCAGCCGGGCCAACTGTCGGTCATTCATCAAAACAACAGGACAGTGATAGGGATCAGGGATTCCGAAATGTTGTTTAAGCTGGCGCTGTACCAGGATAATAAGGCTGTGCTTTTTGCCTTTCAGTTAAAACAGAAACCGGAAACAGACCCGGATGTATCGGCATTGATTTTGGCGCTGGAAAAAGCGGCTGGATTTTTCGGTATTCAGGAATTTTTGTTCTATGCCCAGACGGGACGCCGGTGGATGCTGCCAGAACTGGCACCGGGAAAGGTAGAGGCTGCCGATGTGCCAAGAGCGGTTAAGGACTGCAGGTTTTTAGTCTATGCACATATAGTCATGGGCGGTGACAACGTTTTTATGAAGACAGTCCGGACTCTGTTTGGCATGAAAGAGACAGAATTGTTTGTGGGAGTGGGGGCGGAGGGAGTCGCAGCAATGATTACCATTCCCGGATTCAAAAATGACATAATGGAAAGCAAAAATCTATACATGATGGTACAGATGGGAAAAAGGATGTCCTTTCTTTTAAAAGGCAGTTTCATTTTTTCCTATGTGCCGGAAATGCGTTTTCAGGTGGATTGTGAGGCAGGGGTGGATACCTTTGGGATCGAGGCAATGGCTCACGTGGAAAAGCCGGTGCCTCTCTTCGGACCTTTTTCCATCGGCGATACCTGTCTGATGATCCGGGTGTCAGAGGGGATCAGTTTTGGCATGTATACCAGCCTGTATATAAGAAAGATTCAGATTTTTGGTGCCTTGATATTGAAAATACGGGGAGAGCTGGTGACTCCGGAACTGTTATCAGCGGCGGTCAGCGATCTGTCCATTCCAATTTTACTGGACAATCTGTTAGGAGAACATATCCATGGCATAGAAGCATTGGATTTTATAAAGATCCTTGGACTGCCCTTTCAAAATGCGGGATCTTTTTCAAAGGAAGTAGTGAAGCAGAAAAATCTGCCAGCGATCGTGGAGCAGTTTAACTGCCGGGTAAATAATCCCTCTCTGAATCTGGAACTTTCCCAGGTACAGCTCACTCCTTTTGGTGACGGGGCGGATCTGACAGATTTAAAGAGGATGCGGCATTACTACATTAAAAACTCTGGAGAGCTGCAGCTGGCGGCGCAGTTCTATTATTCATCCATCAATACCAGAATAGGAAACTATTCTGTGGAAAGAGGTCTCTTTATCTGCGGTGTCATAGAGATCTTTGGCAGACGTATCGAAGTTTTATTTTCCTACCGGGAAGCAGAGGGGATACTGGGATATGCCAAAATACAGGAGATGGATCTGGGATTTATCCGCATAGGACCATCCAAGGCAGGAAGAAGGAGCGGCGATACACTGCCGATTGCAAGGGATAGTGTATTGTCACAGTTTATAAATCCTGATCAGGCAGGGCTGGTATTTTTCCTGTCAGCGGGGAAGAAAAATATTTCCTTTTATCTGGATGGGAATGTGAATGTGCTTCGGTTGTTTGAGGTGGATGCCAGGATTATTTTCTGCCAGGGGCTTATATCCGTGGATCTGTGTACGACATGGCTGGGGATCCTGCAGATCAGTCTTCACCTGAAAGTAAACTATGGGAGTTTTTCCTCTGGCAATTTTGAATTCAGCCTGACCATCGATACTTCAAAGCTGACCGAAAAACTGAAATCCGTGACAAGAAGCATCGAAGCCGCCATCGGCAGGCTGCGGCAGAGGATCGATAATGCAAACCGGGAGATCGACCGGGCACAGGCCCATGTCAATGAATTGTATGGAAAGATCCATGACCTGGATGTCAGGATCCAGAACTGCAGGAATGATATCCGGAACGCCAGCTGGTGGAAAAAAGCATTTGTAGCAATCGCCAAGGGGATTGAGATTGGCGCCTATGAGGTGGCAAAGGCAGGTGTTTACGCGGCGATTGGTGTGGCAACAGCTGCACTGCAGGTGGCAAAGGGCCTTGTCAATCTCGGAGGTATTCTGGGCGAAGGTGTTTTAAGGGCAGTCAAGGGTGTGATCCAGGGAGCGATGTCGCTTTTTTACCTGAATTATATCAAGCTGACCGCTAAGGCCAACACATCTGAGCGGTATTTTAAGGCAGAGATAGATTTTGTTGCACTGGGGACTACATATCATTTTACCGGGCAGATCGGGAAGGAGGCACTGAAAGCTTCGCCGGAAGGGGTTCTTTCCCAGAGCATCCAGGAGAAGATACAGCCGGATCTGGACCGTATCGAACAGGCGGCAGCCCGCAGCAACTGGAGAAAATACCGTTATGAGAAGGAGCCTGTTTCCAGGCACTGCCACAGGCTGGATGGTGCCCGGAAGCATATGGCTGCCTCGATAGAGATGATGCAGTCCATGCAGAATACGTATGTGGAGCAGTTTGAGACTCCGATGGAAGAATTTGATGAGATGAATGTTTCCCTGACCGATGCGCTGGGGCATGTGGAGAATGTTTTGTGCACCGGTATCCGGGCTGGAGACGTACCAGGATTAGAGGAACCCATGGAAGCACTGCGGCAGCAGATAGGAGAAAAGAGCAGGAGTTTCAGGGATGGAGAGCTGTCGAAGGCAAAGGAGCTGATGGGGCAGTATGATGAAGCGAAGATTCTCTATGACAAGGTGGCAGAAAATCTGGAGGAAATGCAGGGGCATCAGAAAAGCATGATGGAACATGTGGATATGATGAAGGAAAAGACGACAGGACATGGAACCGTCGTTGTCAATGGAACCGGTGGAGATCCGGGGATTGTACTGAAGCAGGTGCAGGAGCAGCTGTATCAGTGCTTCCCGGTAGACCGGAGCGGAGCTGATTTTATCAATCTATCCAGGGAGCCGGTGATCCAGGAGTATTTCCGGCAGGCGGAGCAGAGCCTCGGCATGGAACCGTCGGAAAAGATCCAGAGGATGAGAAAACGGAGTGGAAAAGGTAAATATGAGACCAGATTATAGGGATTTTGCAAATGAGGAGGGAAAAAATGGATGATAAAAAGAGGATACGTTCACCGCGTATAAGGAAGATCTTAGCTTCCCTGCTGCTGGGGACCGCCCTGGTTACCGCAGGCGGTATAATGAAAACAGGGGTTCATGTGCAGGACTATGAACCGAAGGCAGCGAAAGGATTTTGTACGATCCTCGTCTACATGGTAGGCAGTGACCTGGAGGGAAGTTATGGGGCTGCCACAGAGGATCTGGGGGAGATGGAAAAAGCTCTTCAGGAGTCAGAGATCGCCTCCGAAGATGTACATGTTGTTGTGGAGGCAGGAGGCTCGCAGAACTGGGAGTATCCGGCGATGAAAGGAAAAGAATATGGGCGTTTTTGCGTGACGGGAGAGGGAGCAGAAGAGTTTGAGGATATGGAAGCACGGGATATGGGGGAAGAGGATACTTTGGCGGATTTCATAAATTATGGCATACAGTCTTATCCCGCTGAGCACTATGGACTGGTATTCTGGAATCATGGGTCAGGGCAGATCTCAGGTTTCGGCTGTGACAGCCAGTTTGATGATTCCTCTCTTTCCCTGAATGAGATCGCCGGAGCGATGGATCATTCTGCAATGGATGAAAAATTTTCTTTTATTGGTCTGGATGCCTGTCTGATGGGAAATATCGAACTGGCGGCAGTGCTGGAAGAGAAGGCAGAGTACCTTATCGCCTCGGAGGAACTGGAGCCGGAAAGCGGCTATGACTATTCGTGGCTCTGCAGCCTGGCGGATGAAATACAGAGATCCCCGGAGGATATGGGAAGTAAAATGGGCATCGCCATGCTGGATTCCTATGAGGGTTATTATAAGGATTGTGATTACAAATTAACGCTGAGTATGATGGATCTAAGCGCATATAAAGGGTTTCATGACTGTTTCAATAAGATGATGGAGAAGACCGAGCAGATGGCGGACAACCGGCTTTACCAGGAACTGGGGAGACAGAGAAAAAAGGTTCAGGGATTTGGAAACCTGGCGGGGGGCTCTCATGCGGAGATCGTCGATCTGATGGATCTGATGGAACAGATCGCGGAGATAACAGGCGATGCAGATGGTTACAAACAGCTTGGGAAGCAGCATAAGCTGCTGGTGCCGGAAAAGATCACAAAGGGCTATGGATCGGAGCCATCCGGAACCAGTATATATCTGCCGGCTGGCTGCAATGAATGGTTTTTGCAGAATATGTCCGTGTATAAGGAAATTCCTTTTTGCAGTGCCTATCATCAGTTTCTCCAGAAATACCAGGATTATCTGACGGAGGAGGATCATATAGACTGGCATTCCCTGGAAAAGAAACAGCAGGAGATCATGGTCCAGGTGAAACCAGAGGAAATGGACCGGATAGCGGCGGCGTATCTGACTGTGTTCCATGATGCAGGCAGGGAGGGAATGGCATACCTGCTCAGCACAGACAGTGATGTCCTTCTTGACCGGGCAGGCTTCCCGAAGGCAGTTCCGGAAAAACAATACTGGGGAATGAAAGATGAGATCCTGTGTCTGATTGAGACACTGGATACAGAGGAGTATACGGAATATATATCACCTGTATGGTATCGCGGTGAAATCTGTCTGATGTACATCAGCTTTTCCAAGGAGGAACAGGATGGCAGGATCCGTGCTATCGCCCCCATCGGAGTCAAAAAGAAACAGTATGAACTACAGGAGGGTGATACTCTGTATCCGCTTTATCCTCTGGAGCAGTGGGATGGAGATGGAAGGGCAGAGGTGATGCCACAGGGCAGCAGCGGCGCGGCTGTGACAGGAAAGGGGGTGGCGGCCGGGGTAAAAAGCGGTGAGATATACCAGGATTCCTACTATGTGGGAAAACAGATCCGCATAGACAGTCTGGAAGAAGGCGACGCCGATCTTATGCTGGTAGATGCAGATGTGGAAAACTGTATGTTTGGATTTATGATCCAGGATACGAAACAGAATTTATACTATACGGATTTTCTGTCTGGGAGACAGAATCCTATAGGAAAAAAAGGAGGATATTAAGAAGAGTGACAGACCAGGAAGAATGGATTTTACAGAGCAGTTCTGCAGAATAAAGGACAAGCAGATATCGGGGATTTACCCCAATGTGGTGCAAAGTACCACGTATGACCCAATGTTCTGGAAAAAGAATCATACAATATGGATAAGTAATACCGTGGGGGCACCAGACCAGCCAGATCTGTTTTATCGGTCAATGAGTATGGAGGAAGCAGAATTATGGCTTGGCAGGAATGGTTATGATGCAGTGATAGGAGACGGACACCAGGGGTTTGCACAGGATATGTCATATTCCCTGAAATATATGAATGGAACAAAAGCAGCGTCCCGTTATCCGGTCATGTTGCAGTTCCATGTGCCAGGTTATGTTGATAAAGCCCGGGAAATCGGGGTTGCCAACGGTGCCCAGGAGGAAGGGGTCTTCTGTTTTGGGATCGGGTGGAAGTCAAAAAATGGCGCGGGTACAAATACAGCTGGACTGAAAACACTGTGGTCCCAGAGGGCGGATAGTAATGAAACAGCCCGGATCATGAAATCAATAAACAAAACACTATCCCCGCCATTTACATTGGAAACGGTTCGGAGTAATTTTCTTTATCAGCAGAAGATCATAAACAGTTTGATCTTTATTGAATCGATCCAGGGTGTAAGCGTTGCTGCCATGCCGGATGTAGTTTTTGATAAACTAATGAAGGTTCAGAAATGCTCTCCAAAACCTTTTGACACCGGAAGTATAGTGTGATATTCTGAATAGGGTGTGCCAGCACCTATAATATATGGTTCTGAGGAAAAGAATGAGGAGGCGGGCAGAGATGCTGAATGAGTATGTGAAAAAAATATTTGGAAAAGAGATCGATGGCTGCGGGGACCGGGAGTTATATGCAGCGCTGTTACAGATGACAAATGAAATGGCGGCTGCGAAGAAAAAAAATACTGGAAAAAAGAAACTATACTATATATCGGCAGAGTTCCTGATCGGAAAGCTTCTGAGCAATAACCTGATCAATCTCGGTATTTACGATGAGATCAAAGAAGAGCTTAAAAAAGCCGGGAAAAAACTGAGCCGGCTGGAGGAGCTGGAGCCAGAACCCTCACTGGGAAATGGAGGGCTGGGAAGACTGGCCGCCTGTTTTCTGGATTCCATCGCGACGCTGGGACTGCCGGGAGACGGCATCGGGCTGAATTATCACTTTGGACTGTTTAAGCAGGTATTTCACAAGAACCTGCAGAAGGAGCAGCCCAATCCCTGGCTGGAGAAGCCGGGCTGGCTGATCCGGAGCGAGAAAAAATATAAAGTTTCCTTTGGAAAATTCAGTGTGGACTCCACTTTATATGAAATTCTTGTGACGGGATACAACAACCGGACGAATACTCTTCATCTCTTTGATATCGATACGCTGAAAGAAGATATTGTAAAGAAAGGCATCGACTTTGACAAGGAAGATATCCGTAAGAACCTGACACTGTTTCTCTATCCCGACGACAGCGATGACGCTGGGCGTCTGCTGAGAGTTTACCAGCAGTATTTTATGGTGAGCTGCGGCGCCCAGCTGATCCTGGATGAAGCGGTGGAGCGGGGCAGTGACCTTCATGACCTGGCGGACTATGTGGCGATCCAGATCAATGATACCCATCCATCCATGGTGATCCCGGAGCTGATAAGGCTTCTGACTGACAGGGGAATTGATATGGATGAGGCGATTGAGATTACGAAACATACCTGTGCTTATACCAATCATACGATCCTTTCCGAAGCATTGGAAAAGTGGCCCCTGTCCTTTATCGAGAGAGTGGCGCCCCAGCTGGTTCCCATCATCCGGGAGCTGGATCTGTGCGTGAAGGACCAGTACGATGACGAATCCGTCTACATAATAGACGATGAAGACCGGGTTCATATGGCTCATATGGATATCCATTATGGCCACAGTGTGAACGGAGTAGCGTATCTTCACACCGAAATTCTTAAAAATAATGAACTGAATCAATTTTATAAAATATATCCGGAGAAGTTTAATAACAAAACCAACGGCATCACCTTCCGCCGCTGGCTGCTCCACTGCAATAAGCCGCTGGCAGCTTTCCTTGAAAAGACTATCGGGGACGGCTTTAAAAGGGATGCAGAAGAGCTGGAGAAGCTGCTTCATTATGCAGAAGATGAAAAGGTGCTCCAGAAGCTCCTGGACATTAAGAAAAAGAATAAACATAAACTGGTCAAATATCTGAAGGAGACCCAGGGGTTAAAGATCAATGAGGACTCCATCTTTGATATTCAGATCAAGCGCCTGCATGAGTACAAGCGGCAGCAGCTTAATGCCCTGTATGCGGTCCACAAGTACCTGGAGATTAAGAAAGGAAAGACGCCGAAGACGCCGGTCACCCTGATCTTTGGTGCGAAGGCGGCGCCAGCTTATACCATTGCCAAGGACATCATCCATCTGATCCTGTGCCTGCAGAAGATCGTAAATAAAGACAAGAAAGTCAAACCTTATCTGAATATTGTAATGGTTGAAAACTACAATGTCACTCTGGCGGAAAAGCTGATCCCGGCCTGTGATATCTCGGAGCAGATCTCCCTTGCTTCCAAAGAAGCCAGTGGAACAGGAAATATGAAATTCATGCTCAACGGTGCAGTAACCCTCGGTACGGAAGACGGTGCCAATGTAGAGATCCATCAGCTGGTGGGGGATGATAATATCTATGTATTTGGTGAGGACAGCGATACCGTGATCGCCCGTTATGAGCGGGGGGATTACTGCTCCAGGGATTACTATAAGAAGGATGCCGATCTTAAAGAAGCGGTGGATTTCATTGTCAGCAAGAAAATGCTGAAGGCAGGCAGGAAAAAGTGCCTCACCAGGCTGTACAATGAACTTCTGAATAAGGACTGGTTTATGACTTTTCCAGATTTTCAGGAGTATGTCCGGACGAAGGAGCTGGCATACCGCGATTATGACGATCGGAAGAGCTGGGCCGGGAAAATGCTGGTAAACATTGCTAAGGCAGGCTTTTTCTCCTCCGACCGCACCATCGCCCAGTACAACGAAGATATCTGGAAACTGGATCAGTAGGATCTGCTGTACCGGCTGCAACCGTTATACATCCAGAAACCGTTTGGTGTTTAAAAGCCCCCAGCCCTGGCTGCTGTGGGGGAGATGGAGGTCAGTACAGCTGTTTTTCAGGCGTAGTTTAACCTCTTTTGGAGTAAGTTCAGGATATTTTGAAAGAAGCAGAGCGATGCTTCCACTGACGATCGGAGTCGCCATGGAAGTGCCGCTCTTTTTTTCATAAGATGGTCCGTTGAGATACTTATTGCTGCAGCTCTGGACCTGGTGTCCCGGCGTCACGACATCTGGTTTTTTGATACAGAGGGAGGTAGGCCCCACACTGGAATTGGAGTGTTTGCTGTAATAACCCACTGTGATGATCTTACGGCTGTTTCCCGGAGCACTGATGGTATAGGGTTCCGGTCCCTTGTTTCCAGCGGATGCCACGACGACCAGCCCCGCGTCCCAGAGTTCGTTTACTGTCTGTACAAAATCAGAATTTTCGTCAAACTGTTTGCCATCGGTGGTGCCCACAGAGATATTGATGATATTGATGTTATATTGATAACGGTTTCTCAGAACCCAGCGGATGCCGGCGATGATATGGGGGATCATTCCCTCCCCGTACCGGTTTAAGATCTTCACGGAGACGATCTTTGCTTCCGGCGCCATACCGCAGAAGGTTCCGCGGCTGGATTGTCCGCTGCCGGCGGCAATGCCAGCAACATGGGTTCCGTGGCCATTATCGTCATAGGGTCTGGTTCTGCCGTTTACGGTGTCATACCAGCCGATGACACGGTTTTCAAAGTCCGGGTGGCTGCAGATGCCACTGTCCAGAATGGCGATACAGCTGCCTTTTCCAAGAATTCCCTTCTGGTGGACGGCATCTGCTTTAACAATTTCTCTGACATGGTTCATGTTCCTTACCCCGTGTCATAATAGGATCAATATTATGATATGCGGGTATCTGAGTCTTTGCCAACAGCTGGAAGACTGTTAAGGTTATTTCCCTCTTTTCCGTCAGGAAGAGATTTGAGATACTCTGTATCTCCCCGGTGGGCGATGCCAACACCCTGGATCTCTCCTGCTTTTGCCATAGCTACTCCCTCACTTTTGCTGACGGTCTTTCCATCAGAGAGCTGGTAGCCGGCGATCCTGCCATGTTCCTTTACAAGTCCAACGATTTCTTTGGCGTCGGAGGATGGCTCCGGGATCGCATCCAGCGCAGCCATGGGAAGTGCACTTCGGAACCGTTCTTTTTCATTCATGATAAACCCCTCTTTTCTGTTTGTTTTTGTACTTCATATGGTGTCCCAAGCGTTGCGATTTATACAGACAGCTAATAGAAAACTTGCGGTAGGGGAATAATGTATGTTATAATTGTGTCAGTTATTATGCTTTGCGCGGAAAGTATGCGTAGAAATGAGGAAAACAATGGATAAGGT
The DNA here is from genome assembly GCA_910584645.1 of uncultured Eubacterium sp. GTDB lineage: Bacteria > Bacillota > Clostridia > Lachnospirales > Lachnospiraceae > Eubacterium_F. The sequence continues at coordinate 174,608 of CAJUAU010000004.1, read as the reverse complement.
TACGATACGATTAAATGGCTCATCTTATATCAATGAGATGGAGTTGAATGACCGCTTTCAGGTATTTGGGGACAGCCTGTGGATCTCCCTGCTCTCCCTGGTGGGAAATCCGGAAGGAGTGACGGTGACTCCGGAAGAACCGGTATCCCCGCTTCTGACGATGGATCTGGAGAAACGTCTGGCGGTGGAGCTGGAAGAGAATCCGGCGGAATTTCTTGTGGTGGACATGTGCTATACAGCGGGACATGCACTCTGCAAATGGAAGGACCAGGTATTTACAAAAAACCCTAAATTTAAACAGAGCACATTTTATGCAGAGCACGAGGCAGAGATTGAAGAGATCGATGTGATGCGGGATCAGGAATTTGACTGGAAACCCTATATGGACCGGTATCTGGAACTGGTGGGCAGATATTTTGACGCCGATCACATCATCCTTGTGAAATCCCGCTGTCCTCTCTGGTATGTGACCCATACCCATGTGAGAAAGCTTTCCAAAAAGAGCCGCCGCGCCTATAATAAGCGCATCAAGCAACTGGAAGATTATTTTGTGGAGAAGATGAATCCCTATGTGATCGACATCTATTCCCACTATTATGTGGATTTTAACCATAAAAAGGGATTTACCATGTCTTCTTACGAGAAACCCTTTTATCATCATGCCAAAAGACTGATCTCAATGATCATTCGGACACAGCCGGAGCAGAGAGTATTCCGGGATCAGGAATATTTTATCCATCTGGGACGGTTTATCAAATATTATGACAATCTGTACGCGAAAAATAACGTAGCACTATTTATGGATGACAGCGTATTTCTGGATCATCTGGTGCTGCAGCTTAGCAGGGAGATTCTGGCGGAATACGAGAGCGACCTGGTGGCGATACAAGCTGCCGGATATGGGAGCATCGATGAGATCCTGGAGAACTATAATTTCAAGTTTTCTGCACTGCTGCATGAATGCCTGAGGGCAGTTCGGGCCGTGGAAGCAGGGGATATCTATGATCCCAGTGTGGATTATGAGGTAATATTCCAGTATCAGTTAAAGCTCATTGATCCCTTTATGGAGCTGGTGAAAAAGGAGATCGAAAAGACAGGGCTGGTCGAAGGGGAGTTGTGGATCAACCGGTTCCACTGCCGGAATTATTATCACGCCCTTCTTCTATGCCGCAGCGGGAAGCAGGGAGCCCTTAAAAAGCTGGTTCTGAATCTTGGCGGCAGCGTGGCAGATAAGGTGAAATGTAAGGAGCTGCTGCGGGAGGAGGGAAGAGAGACGGGAAATCCCCTCCAGGCATGCATGAGGGTCATGAACCGCTATTATGAGCCGGTGCTGGTGGATCTCTGGGGCTCCTGTATCACGAGAGAGATCCTGAATGAGGACGACGGCAGGTTTAAGATCGGAAAATACGCTTACCGGAATAGCTTTCTATTTGCCTTCGATCAACCAATTCCTTATGATGACAGCAACTTTGAAGATCTCTCTCTATTTGAGAACAGCAGCTGGCGGGTAGGATATATCAAAAGCGCCTTCCATAAGGATCTGCCCCAGCAGTTACAGCAGACCGAGTCCCAGTGGCTGCTTCTGGATTTTTACGATCTCATTTGTGATGTGGTGGAATATCATGGGGGGATACTGACAGCGGACAGTGAGGTTCGCGGGTTGAAATTTTACAAGCAGATCAAGGAAGAGTGCCAGGTCACTTCCATCGACGCGGTGTTGACGGATGAGGAGATCAAAGAGCGGTTTGGGGTATTCATCCGGTTTATCAAAGAGAGGTATGGAAAGAATATCATCTTTGTGAAAGCGGACGTAAAGACCAGATTCCTTGATTATACGCGCTCTATGAAACCGATCAGGGGCTATAAAAAAGAAACCCTGTTGAAAAAAAAGGAATTCTTGGACAAATGGCAGGATTATTTTCTGGAACACATGGACTGCCATGTGATTGACAACGCCAGAAAGTATCATGCAGATGACCTGTGTGTTTCGGGGGCCTTTATGGTGCACTACGAGAAAGAATTTTATGAGAAAGGGTACCGGCAGATCAGGAAGATCATCTGCGGGGTGTAATATTTGCAAAGCGGACGGAAGTGTGATATACTCGTAGGGTGATTTTAAACATGAATGCCGGGGAATGAGGAAATGCAGGAGAGAAATGATAAAATCCGGGTACTGCAGGTAAATAAGTTATATCACCCGGTCACGGGTGGCATCGAGCGGGTGGTCCAGCAGCTGGCGGAGGGACTTTGCGAAGATACAGATACCAAAGTGCTGGTGTGCCGTAAAAAAGGCAGGACCATTGTGGAACAGATTGCCGGAGTCGAGGTTACGAGAGCTTCCAGTATGGGAATGCTCTCATCGCTGCCCCTGTCTGTTTCGTTTTTATGGAAGTTCCGCAGAATGGTTAAGGACAGGGATATCGTTCATATCCATATGCCTTTTCCACTGGGGGACTTGGCCTGTTTTCTCTCTGGTTATAAAGGAAAAGTGATCCTGTGGTGGCACAGCGATATTGTCCGGCAGAAAAAGCTGATGAAACTGTACCGCCCCCTGATGGAATGGCTTTTGCGGCGGGCAGACTGTATCGTTGTGGCGACCCAGGGGCATATTGACGGTTCCAGATATCTGAAACCCTATCAGGATAAATGCCGGATCATTCCCTTTGGCGTGGATCCCAAAATAGAAAAAGAGGCAGACCGCTGGTACGAAGAAGGCGGACCGTCTGAAAGATCACAGGAAAAGAATGCTGCCGTGAAATATCTCTTTGTGGGACGTCTGGTATATTATAAAGGCTGCCGCACCATGATTGAGGCATTTGTCCAGGCGGCAAAGGCGGACAGCTGCATTCAGCTGGATATCGTAGGAACAGGTCCATTGGAACCAGAATTGAAGAAACAGACGGAAGAACTGGGACTTACAGACCGGATTCACTTTCATGCCAGTGTGGGCGATGATGAACTGATCGGATTTTTTAAGGAATGTGATGTGTTTGTGCTCCCCTCCCTTCAAAGAAGTGAGGCTTTTGGGCTGGTTCAGATCGAGGCGATGGCGTTTGGCAAGCCGGTGATCAATACGAAGCTGCCAAGCGGCGTGCCCTATGTGAGTCTGCACGGGGAGACCGGGTTGACGGTGGAACCGGGAAATGCATCGGAACTGGCAGAAGCGATGCAGTACCTGGCGGAGCATCCGGCAGAGCGGTGCCGGATGGGGGAGCGGGCAAGAGAGCGTATGGATGAGCAGTTCCGGATGGACAAGATGTTAGAGCGGGTGCTGCGGCTCTATGAGGAATTTGTGGAAAGGAGAGAAGACAGTTGAAGATCATATTTGACGGGCAGCCGCTTCTTGGACAGAATAAAACAGGAATCGCTTATAATGAAGATGGATTATTAAGAGGTTTACTGAAACAGTATGGACAGGATCAATATGCTGTGGATATTTTCTCCTTTAAACATGCGTCTGAGAAACGTGAGGCGGTATCACATTATTCAGCAGATTTAAAAATTTATGAATGCAAATGGTTTTCAGGAACTTTGTTTCGGTTATTGTCTCTAATTTTTCCTATTCCTTATTGTTTGTTTTTTGGTCAAAAGAGAGATATTACTCACTTTTGCAATTTTGTAATTCCCTTTGGTGTAAAGGGGAAAAAGGTGGTGACCATTCATGATCTGGCGTTTCGTGAGTATCCGGAGACAGTGCGGGCCCGGACGATGCTTATGCTGAAAAGAAATATAAAGCATTCTATAAAAAGGGCAGATGCCATTGTGACAGTGTCCGAGTTTACTAAAAAAGAATTACTGAAGTATTATGATGTTTTACCACAGAAGGTAACTGTTGTACCTAACGGTGTGGATACAGCTCAATATCATAGTGGATATAGTATAAATCAAATTGAGAGTGTGAAGAAAAAGTACAATATTGAAGGAAAATACTTTTTGTATCTGGGTACTTTAGAGCCACGTAAAAATCTATGCGGACTCCTTCAGGCATATAAGATATTTTATGATAAAATAAAGGGTGTGGGGGGAGATATTCCTAAACTTGTGCTTGCTGGGGGAAAAGGGTGGATGTACCATGATATTTTCCGTACTGCAGAGGAAGTCGGTTTAGAAGAAGATATCATATTTACCGGCTATGTCGATGAGGAAGACAAAGCGCCATTGATGAGCGGGGCTTCTGTATTTTGTTTTCCCTCTTTTTATGAAGGATTTGGGATGCCGCCCCTGGAAGCGATGGCGTGTGGAACACCGGTACTGACTTCAAATAACTCTTCTTTGGCGGAGGTGACAGAAGGGGCAGCGGTTCAGGTGGCTCCAGAGGATTTAGAAGAAATGGCGGAAGCTATGGGCCGGCTCTGGAAGGACAGGGAGTTGTGTGCAGAACTTATAGAGAAAGGCTTTAAGAGAGTACAAAAATACTCCTGGGAAAATGCGGTGAAAGTGCTGCATGGTCTCTATCAGAAACTGCAGGATAATTAAAATGCGATAAGGCGAAAGGAATTGTTATGTTTCGTGAGATTTTTCAATATCGTGAGATGATTTTTTCCCTGGTGAAAAGGGATCTGCGAGGCAGATATAAAGGTTCTGTTCTTGGATTTTTATGGACCTTTATCAACCCACTCTTACAGTTGTTAGTATATACCATGGTATTCTCAATTATTATGAGATCTGGTATTAAGGATTATTATATGTTTTTGTTTGTGGCCCTGGTACCCTGGATTTTTTTTAGTACTTCCCTGACAGGTGGTTCCAGTTGTATCATTGCCCAGCAGGATATGGTAAAAAAAATATATTTTCCTAGGGAGGTTCTGCCTATTGCCCATGTAACGAGTCAGTTTATCAATATGCTGTTCTGTTTTTTGGTTATTTTTGCTGTTTTGATTATTGGGAGGTACCAGATTAATTTCAAAGCACTTTTATGCCTGCCCGTTGTTATGATAGTAGAGTATATTCTTGCACTGGGGATTACGATGGTGGTCGCTGCGGTTACAGTTTATTTGAGAGATGTGGAATATATTCTTGGTATTCTTACGATGGCATGGCAGTTTTTGACACCGGTCATGTATGGTGTGGATATGGTTCCTGTGCAGCTACAGAAAATATTTTATCTAAATCCTATGACACCGATTATCGTTGCGTACCGAAAGATTTTATATGAAGGTCAAGTACCACAGCTTAGTACACTTGTATCGGGAGCATTGATGGGAGGCATCATTTTAGTTGTTGGTTGGATGCTGTTTCACTGTTTACAGAAGCATTTTGTGGAGGAATTGTAATGTTGGATGAGAATGCCATAGAGGTTGAAAATATTTCAAAAAAGTTTCGAGTCTATATGGATAAGGGTCATACTTTAAAAGAGAAAATTTTATTTAAAAAACGGCGTAGTTATGAAGACAGAGAAGTCCTTCGGGGAATTAGTTTTCAGGTAAAAAAGGGGGAGGCAGTCGGGCTGATCGGCCATAATGGCTGCGGTAAAAGTACAACTTTAAAGCTGCTGTCTAAGATTATGTATCCGGACTCCGGTGAGATTCGGATGAAAGGCCGTGTGTCAAGCCTGATCGAACTGGGAGCAGGGTTTCATCCAGATATGAGCGGCAGGGAAAATATTTATATTAATGCTTCCATCTTTGGGCTGGGTAAAAAGGAGATTGACCAGAGACTGAAGGATATTATTGCTTTTTCAGAACTGGAGGAGTTTATTGATAATCCTGTGAGGACGTATTCTTCTGGAATGTATATGAGACTGGCTTTTGCCGTGGCGATCAATGTGGATGCAGATATTCTGCTGATTGATGAGATCCTGGCTGTGGGGGATGCAGGGTTTCAGGCTAAGTGTTTTAATTACTTGAAACAGATTAAGGCACGTGGAACGACGATCGTCATTGTATCACATTCAATGGCTCAGATTGAACAGATCTGTGAACGCTCTATTTGGATTCATGAAGGGCGGATTAAGGAGGATGGAATTCCCAGGATTGTTGACCCTAGATATATGGCATATATGAGTGAAAGAGGCAGAAAGGAAGTTAAAAAAGAAGCAGGGAATGCGCATCCTACAGAGACGGCAGAAGATAAGGCTGACTACGAGAAAAAGCAGGAGGGAGAAGGACACAAAGCGGGGAGTGAGATAGAACAGGAAAATGCGAAACGCTGGGGCAGCAAAGAAGTGGTAATGGACAAGGTTGCGGTGCTTAATGCGAGAGGCGAGGAGATTGAGGTTTGTCAAAATGATGTGCCGTTATGTATACGAATTGATTATACGGCAAGGAAACGGCTGGAGGATGTTGTGTTTGGTATAGCCATTTACCGAAACGACCAGACCTATATTTACGGTACGAACACATTAATTGATTATTCCACGCCGAGCACCTTGGAAGGGAAAGGGCATATCAATTTAAAAATAGAATCCATGTCGGTCAATGCAGGAGTATATACGATAGATTTAGCATTTCATAGGCCGGATGGTTTCAATTATGATTTTTGGCGTGAGGCGTGCAGGATTGAAATACAAAATCCAAAGAGCGAGGTAGGTATTATCAGCTTATCCCATGAGTGGATCATAAACGGAAGGAATGAATGATGGAGACAATAAAAAGAATCCCTGTTATCGGATATGTACTAAGAATATTATTAGGGGTAATAAAACTTCCAAAGCATTTAGATACATTGTATCAGATAACGCAGAGCGTACAGAAGAAGGAACAAATATTGCAGCAGGAGCAGGCTGCCTTGAAGCAGGAGCAGGCTGCCTTGAAGCAGGGGCAGGCTGCCTTGAAGCAGGGGCAGGCTGCCTTGAAGCAGGGGCAGGATGCTTTCCAGCAGGAGCAGGATGCATCAATAGAGGAGCTGAGGGGTTGGAATTCTGACCGGATGAAGGATATAAGAAGGGTTGATGGCCGGATCAATAAATTCCAGCAGGAGCAGGATGCAGCAATAGAGGAGCTGAGGAGTTGGAATTCCGATCGGATGGAGGAGATAAGAAGGGTTGATGGCCGGATCGATAACCCGGATTATGTAAAAAGATTAAATTTACTGCTTAGTATACAGCCTACATTGTGGGGCAGTGAAGACAGGCTGCATATATCCGATCTGGCATCCGTGAAAGCCTGTATGTTTAATACAAATTCAGGAGATATCACGATCGGAGATTATACCTTTGCTGGTTCCGGGGTAAGCATTCTGGCAGGAAGCCATGATATGCGGCTCACAGGATTATTGCGCCGGGATGCGGAGCTTACAGAAGGGTGTGACATTGTGATTGGGAACGGCGTGTGGCTGGCGTCAAACTGTACGATTCTGGGACCGGCTTCCATCGGCGACAATGCGGTGGTTGCGGCAGGGGCGGTAGTCACTCCGGGAACGGTGATCCCGGCAAATATGATTTACGGAGGCGTACCAGCAAGGAACATTGGAGAACTTGATACGTCAGGGGAGCAGGATATGTCAAATCCGGCGGTCATCTGCGCATTAGAACGTAATCATGGAGTTTTATATATAGACGGTTGGACAGAAAAAAGGAATCTCTTATATGAGGATGAAATATATGTAGGACATATTCAGACAAAAGAAACGGCGCAGATATATCTTGCGAAAAATAAATATAAAATATTATATCAATTTAAAAACGCAGAGGAATGTATAATTTCTATTAAAATCAATAACGGTGATGAAGTTTGCCATCCCTTATTGGAATCTGAGGGAATATTAGAGCTTTGTGTGGATGAAGACATGAAGAGTGTGCCGAAGATGTGGAATATCCTGTCTATGAGACGGAAGACAAAAGAGGCGGAGCTTTTTATATCAATATTAGAAGATGGAGGGAATCGAGGATGAACAATAATATAAATGTTGAAGAAATCATGGAGAAGATCCGTGCTGAGATAAAAGAAAAGGGTTATAAAGAGAGTGATCTGTCGTTTTCGGATGTTCCGATCCCTGCTTTTACTGAGGTGGCAAAAGAGGAGTTTGACCTGGTGGCATTACAGGAAAAATTGCAGGGGGTCAATGAAACCTATGGTGTGGATTATTATAAAGTTATAGAGAATGGTGGAATAAAAGGATTTATAAAAAAGGCAATCCGTAAGACTTTAAAATTTCTATTATATCCACTATGTCAGAACCAGGAACGATTCAATTCCTTTTCTGCCCAGACAATGAACCAACTGTTTTTATATATTCAATTGCAGGAAAAGCGTATTAACGAATTAGAGAATTTGCAAAAGAAAAAGGAGAACTAACATGCGGATCATACAGGTGCTTACGACAATGTCATTCGGGGATGCGGTGGGCAATGATGCTTTGGCACTAAAAAGATTGTTAAAAGAACATGGATTTGTAACAGAGATCTATGCAGAAAATATCGATAAGAGGCTGTCGTCAGGAAGTGTAAAGAAGATCAGCGGATTTCAACCGGATCCAGAGGATATTATTCTTTATCATTTATCAACAGGAACTAAGCTGAATGATTGGGTGAGGCGGGTGAAGTGCAGGAAAATAATGAGATATCATAATATCACACCCCATACGTTCTTTGATGGGTATAGCACTGAGAGCATGGAGTTGTGTCAAAAGGGCCAGGAACAAATGCGGATGCTTAGGGATACATTTGACCTGGTGCTTGCAGATTCGGAATTCAATAAAAGGGACCTTGAAAGTGCGGGATATCATTGTCCCATCGCTGTCCTTCCTATTTTAATCCCCTTTGCTGATTACGAGAAAAAGCCAAACAGTTCTATAATAAAAAAATATGAGGATGATTTCGCAAATCTTGTATTTGTGGGAAGGATCGCACCCAATAAACGGCAGGAGGATGTTATTCACACGTTCTATTTGTACCATAAGTATTATAATCCAAAATCCAGATTGTTTTTGGTCGGCTCATACAGGGGGATGGAGCGCTATTACCAGCGGTTGCTGGACTATGCAGAAAGGCTGGGGACTGAAAATGTTATATTTACTGGGCATATAAAGTTTGACGAGATCCTGGCTTATTATAACCTTGCTGATGTATTCGTATGTATGAGTGAGCATGAAGGGTTTTGTGTTCCCCTTGTGGAGGCAATGTATTTTGGGGCTCCGATACTTGCGTATGATTCCAGTGCCATTAAAGATACTCTGGGGGGGACTGGGTTCTTGATGAGAGATAAAAATGCGCTGGAATGTGCGGCATTGATTGATTATGTAATGCAACACGAGAAAGAGCGTGCTGTGGTTGTAGAAAATCAAAGAAAACGGTTAGAAGATTATTCCTATGACGTGATCGGGGATCAGTTTTTGAGGATGATCCAGGAATTTATAAGAGAAGATTATAAGGAGAAGGCATGAAAAAGATAGCGTTTGTGACACCGTGGTATGGGGAAGGTATTTCTGGCGGTGCCGAGATGGAACTTCGTGGAATCTCATCACATATGAAAGAGGCGGGAGAAGAGATAGAGATTCTGACAACCTGTGTAAAGGATTTTAATAGTGACTGGAATGTCAATTATCATAAAAGTGGGACGACGATAGAGAACGGTCTGACAGTCAGACGGTTTCCGGTAAAAAAACGGAATGTGAAAAAATTTGATGAAGTAAACTTTAAACTGATGAACAACATATCCATCACACCGGAGGAAGAACAGATTTATATTGAAGAAATGGTAAACAGTCCTCAGTTGTATGAGTATATAAAAGAGAAGAGGGACGAATATGGGGCATTCATTTATATTCCTTATATGTTTGGAACGACTTATTATGGAATACAGCAGTGCCCGGAGAAGTCTGTTATGATCCCCTGTTTTCACGATGAAAGCTATATATACCTTGACATTTATAAAAGAGTCTTTGAACATATAGCGGGTATGATATATCTTTCAAAGCCGGAAGAGGAGTTGGCAAACCAGGTATTAGAGTTAGGGGATGTAAATCAAGCGGTGCTTGGGGCAGGAGTTGACACGGATTGGCACGGTGATGCACAGGCATTTTTAAACAAATATGATATAAGGACTCCTTTTATTTTATATGCCGGAAGAAAGGATGCTGGGAAAAATGTCGGTATCTTGATCCAGTATTTCTGTGAATATAAAAAAAGGAATGAAAACCAGTTAAAATTGGTGTTGATCGGTGGTGGTAATATTCATATTCCGGAGGAATACAAAAGGGATATTGTAGATCTTGGGTTTGTGCCGATCCAGGATAAATACGATGCGTATGCGGCTGCGGCTTTCCTGTGCCAGCCATCTACCCATGAAAGTTTTTCTCTTGTTATAATGGAAAGCTGGCTTGCCGGAAGACCGGTTCTTGTACATGAACAGTGTGAAGTCACCAAGTCCTTTGCGATAGAAACCGGTGGTGGTTTATATTTTAATGATTTTTTTAATTTTGAGGGGTGCGTGAATTATTTTGTAGATAATGCAAAGACGGCCGGACAGATGGGACAAAATGGATGTAAATATGTAAAAGGAAATTTTTCATGGGATGTGATCGTGGATAGATATCTTAAATTTATTACTCAGGTAATAGGATGTTAAACGGAGGCTGAGAGAATGTTAAAGGTGGATAAGAAGATATGTTTCATTGTTCAACGGTATGGATTGGAGGTAAATGGTGGGGCTGAATTACTTTGTAGGCAGATTGCCGAGAGAATGACGGACAGATGTTCCGAGGTGCATGTCCTCACTACAAAAGCCGTTGATTATATCACATGGAAAGATGAATATAAAGAAGAAGAGGAAATCATTAGCGGGGTTCAGGTCCATCGTTTTGGAGTGGCACATCCAAGGAATCGCCAGATGTTTGACCGGATCAATCAAAAATTTTATTCTGGAAAGTTAAAAACAGAAGAGGAAGGCGAATGGATGGAAGAACAAGGACCTGCGGTGCCGGAATTGATTCAGTATTTAGCCAGTCATAAATCAGAATATGATGTTTTTATTTTTTTTACTTATTTATATTATACGACGGCGATGGGTATTCCGGTCGTAAGTGATAAGGCTGTTTTGGTTCCTGCTGCGCACGATGAGCCATTTCTTCGGATGAAGATATTTGATGATGTTTTTTTGACACCCCAGGGTATTTTGTTTAATACGGAAGAGGAACGTAAGCTGGTGCATGAAAGGTATCATAATGAGCATATTCCTAATGTATTGGGAGGAGTCGGTATAGAACTTCCAGAGGATATTAGCGGGGAACGTTTTAGAAACAAATATGGTTTGGAACGTTATATCGTTTATGTGGGACGTATTGATGAAGGAAAGAACTGTAATCAGTTATTCCATTATTTTTTGGAATATAAAAGGCGAAATAAAACGGATCTACGTCTTGTCCTCATAGGGAAACCTGTTATAGATGTTCCACAGGATGAATCAATTGTCAGCCTGGGCTTTGTAGATGATCAGGATAAATTTGATGGGATAGCAGGTGCGGAGATTCTGGTGCTTCCATCCGAATTTGAGAGTTTATCTATGGTGGTCCTGGAAGCAATGAGTGTCTGTACTCCTGTCATGGTGTATGGAAAATGTCCTGTGTTGAGAGGGCACTGTATAAAAAGCAATGGTGCGTTTTACTATAACAATTTTTTTGAATTTGAGGGGCAGATCCATTATCTGTTAGGCCACGAGGAAGAAAAGAAATGTATGCTTCAGAATGCTTATCAGTATGTACAGGAACATTATCAATGGGATACTATATTGGACAGGCTGGTTGGGCTGATTGATAATATATAAAATATACACATGTTGTAATTTCTTGAACCAATAGGGAAAGAGAGGTGTTACAAATGTGTGATCTGGTGACTGGTCTTTGATACCAGAAAAGAAAAAGGATTTTTTTGAATGAATGCAGTAACTGAAAAAGGGGAATTGTTGCGGAATGCATAATTGACAGCAAGGAGCAGAATAATAGTCGCATATTCTCATGGGGGATCATACAGCTATTTTTTGATTTTTGACATTTTCTATGGAAAAAACAGACAAAAAGTGGTATACTATCTTTATATGCGTTAAAAGATGAAACAAATGTAAGCTCAGGAGGACGATCATGAAGATAAAATTATCCAACTATGTAGCACAGTTTTTAGTGGAGCATGGAATTGATACAGTGTTTACAGTGACTGGCGGCGGCGCCATGCACCTGAATGACGGGCTGGGGCATCAGGAAGGACTTCACTGTGTCTATCAGCACCATGAGCAGGCATGTGCCATCGCAGGAGAGGCATATGCGAGAATGCATAATAAAATTGGAGCTGTTTGTGTGACCACGGGACCCGGGGGAACCAATGCCATTACTGGCGTGGTAGGAGGATGGCTGGATTCCATCCCCATGCTGGTGATCTCCGGTCAGGTCCGCTATGATACCACTGCGAGAAGCACTGGCCTTGGGATTCGTGCCATGGGAGACCAGGAATTTGATATCTGTAAGGCTGTGGACAGTATGACGAAATACTGCCAGATGGTGATCGATCCTCTGGATATCCGATATTGCCTGGAAAAGGCGCTGTATCTGGCCCAGACCGGAAGACCGGGGCCATGCTGGCTGGATATTCCGGTAAATGTGCAGGGTGCGATGATTGAAACCGGAGAACTTCGTTCTTTTGATCCGGCAGAATGCGCCGAAGAGGTTCCGGTAAAGCCTTCGGAAGAGATCATAGATACGATCATTGAAAAGATCAAACAGGCGAAGCGTCCGGTGATCAATGCCGGAAACGGAATCCGTATCTCTGGAGGTTATGAGGAGTTCTGTCAGATGGTGGACAAGCTGAATGTTCCGGTGGTGACTGGCTGGAACAGCATAGACCTGATCGCAGACGAGCATCCTTTGTATGTGGGCCGGGGGGGTATCATGGGAGACCGGGCAGGAAATTTTGCGATCCAGAACAGTGATCTGGTGCTTTCTCTCGGAAGCCGCCTGAGTATCCGCCAGGTGGGATACAATTATAAGACCTGGGCGAGAGAGGCATATACCATTGTAGTGGATGTGGATGGAGAGGAGCTGAAAAAGCCTACGATCCATGTGGACATGCCGGTATGTGCGGACGTCAGAGATGTGATGCAGATGATAAATGAAAAGCTTGGGGATACAAAACTGGACACAGATCCGTTCTGGCTGGATAAATGCGATCATTGGAAAAAGACCTATCCCGTTGTTCTGCCGAAGCATTACGAGCAGAAGGGACTGGCCAACGTCTATGCATTTATCAAGGAAGTCAGCAGAGTTCTTCCAGAAAATTATGTGACTGTAGTGGGAAATGGTTCCGCCTGCGTGGTGGGAAGCCATGGTTATGAGATCAAAAAGGGACAGAGGTTTATTATCAATTCGGCCATTGCTTCCATGGGATACGATCTTCCGGCTGCTATTGGCGCCTGTGTGGCCGAGGGGGGCAGGGAACTGGTGTGCCTGAGCGGTGACGGGAGCATCCAGATGAATCTTCAGGAACTGCAGACGATCCAGACCAATAAACTGCCCATCAAGATCTTTGTGATCAACAACAATGGGTATCATTCCATACGTCAGACCCAGACTAACTTCTTCGGAGAGCCATTTGTGGGTATTGGACCTCAGAGTCATGACCTGGAATTTCCGGATATGAAGAAGATCGCATATGCTTACGATTATCCATTTTTCCGCTGTGAGAGCAATGACACGCTGGAGGAGACGATACGGCAGGTATTCGCTACAGAAGGTGCAGTGATCTGTGAGGTGATGGTATCCACGGATCAGAACTTTGAACCAAAGTCTTCTACTAAACGGCTGGAGGATGGCACACTGGTGTCACCGCCACTGGAGGATCTGGCGCCATTCCTTGACCGGGAAACATTTCACAGTGAAATGATCATAGAACCAGTGGAAGAGTAATTTATAATAAATGTGAGTTTGGGAAAAAGAAGAGTTTTTTGCGTTATCCCTTGATAAAAGCCGCATTATTTATAGAAAAGGAGTGTCACATATTTTATGAAGAAAACGGCATTATGTTATTTTTTATTAACGGTGATTTCCCTCGGGCTGGCTATATTTCTGACAGCAGCCTACTGCCTTCCAGAACAGTTAACTTTTGGCGGCGGCGACGGGGTGCTGGGGGAAGCTTTGGTTAAAAGCATAAAAGAAAATGGCTTGATGGGCAATCTGTTTTGCGGCAGGATCGGTGCTCCGGATGTAACTGCCTTTGTCGATACTCCTTTTCTTGATTGGTTATTTGTGTTACAGGCATGGGTTTTATCATGGTTTATCGATAATCCGGGAAGGATTATGGTTATATTTTATGTGCTGACTTATGTTAGTTCAGCAGTTTCAATGTTTTTTTGTTTAAGTAAACTGAAAAATAATCGTGTGGTAGCATTTCTGTTTTCTCTTCTTTTCTCTTTTTCTACATACCACACTTACCGTAATATGGGACATTTGACATTATCAAATTATTTTATAGTACCGCTTGCTGTTTATTTGTCATTTTATATTGCGTTTGATGGCAGGGACGACAGGGTTGAACGTCCTTTTGCCAGGGGAAGGAGAAGAAACCAAATTGTCTTGTATCTATTTGCTGTAATGCTTGGTTTGGCTAATATTTATTTTGCGGTATTTGGTTTGATATTTATGTCTGCCGCATTGATGTACCGAATGGTTTGGAGTGGTAAGATCAAACAAAATTTGCGGTATGCAGGTTATGTGCTGGTATCATTTTTATCCGTCGGGGTCTCCTTGCTTCCTAAAATGATCTATAGTGTTATAAATGGGGCAAATTCGCAGGGGGCAGTAAGATCTTTTTTGCATTCTGAGTTATTTGGACTGAAATTAGTACAGCTTCTGCTTCCACCTTCTTTTAGTAAATTAGGTGGAAGTTCACTGGTGGGACGGTATGAGGATGGGAATTCCTTTCTCTCTGAAAACCGGTTGTCATCGATAGGGCTTATTGCGACGGCTGCATTTATAGCATTGTGTATTTGCCTTCTGGTGTCTTTTATTAAGAAAAAAGGAGATCGGTTTACGGATTTTATGGCATTGTGCGTTTTGACAGCAGTCCTGGTAGCAACTGTCGGGGGATTTGGAACCATCTTTAATTTTTTTGTTACTCCCGAAATACGCTGTTACTGCAGGATCAGTATTTATATCATTTGTTTCTGTTATATTGCCTTTGCTTGTTTCCTTTCCAGAAAAAAGATGGATCTGTGGCTCAGGATTGCTATTGCTGTTGTTTTGCTGGGGGTCGGCAGCGTTGATCAGGTCGTCATAAGCAATCAGGATGCCTGGACGGGGGCAGGCATTCAGGCAGAGATCTATGATGATTTCTTTTCAAAAGTAGAGAAGGAAATGGGAGAGGGAGAAATGATTTATCAGCTTCCCTTTGTTGAATTTCCTGAACCGGCTTCTACTCAAATTGAGGCAATGGATGCCTATAATCATCTGGTGGCATATATTTTCACAGACAACTTAAAATGGAGCAATGGCGGTATAAAAGGAAGGAATGAAACAGCGAAGCAGCTATATGTTTCAGATGGAATTGGCAGTGGTTTTCTGGAGGGGATTAAGAAGGCAGGGTTTTCTGGTGTTTATATAAATATGACAGCATATGCAGAAGCCCAGAGGAATGAACTGATTCATTTTTATTCGGAGGAATTAAGTCTGACACCAATCATATCACAAGATGGACTATTGTATTTTTATGATATATCCGGGTAATAGAAGGTGGATTGCATGGAGGTTGGAAAAATCAGGTTGACAAGCCAATTATTATAACATATACTAAAAAAGTGTATGTTTAAATGTAGATTTGACTGAACTTAATGAAAGTATCTTGTACGGAAGGAAATTTACAGGGGAAAATGAAAAATTCAAAATGTGTTAGAGAAATCATATATATCACAATTTTGTTTATGATTGTCGGAGTATTGATCACAATTACTTTTGATTTCAAAAATTTTGATGTTTCTATGCCGATATTGTATGCTGGCGGTGATGATTATTCTGTCTATAAAAATGCTAAAATGCTGGATGAAAACACTGGCTGGGTTTTTGAAACAGAACGTCTGGGAGCGCCATACGGGGCAAAATATTATGATTTTATGCCGGATTCATTGATGAATGCTGATAATTTATTGATCAAGATGATGGGGATCTTTACTAGTGATGTGGTGGCAAATGCAAATTTGACAGTGTTTCTTCTGTTTTTTCTGATTGCAGGCACTGCATATTATTGTTTGAGGAAGATGGGAGTGCGCGGTGAATTTGCCATAGCCGGGGCAGTAGTGTTTGACTTTATTTATTATCATTATGTGAGGCTTATTGGACATTTTTCTTTAAGTGCATATGAATTTGTACCATTATCCGTCCTTCTTTGTATCTGGCTGTGGCAGGATGAAAGGATTTTTGAAGGCGGAAGACATTTTTTTAAATACAAGAAGAACTATATAGTTTTATTATTTTCTCTTCTTATCGCCAATAATGGCATAGCCTACTATCCCTTTTTTTCCTGTATGTTTTTAGGGATTACTGGAGTGTCCAAAGCAATCAAAGAAAAAAGACTGCGTCCATTGGCAAAAATGCTTGGTATGATTGCAAGTATTGTTGTTTTTATGTTGATCTCACTTGTGCCGTGCCTGGTATATCAGTTTAGAAATGGTTCCCTGCTGACTTCCCGTTCCGTTTTGGATTCGGAGTTATATGCTATGAAAATAATTCAGCTTCTGGTACCTTATAAAGATTATGGTATTGAAAAGCTGCAGAAGTTTCATGAAGAATATAATAATGTCTTTGTATTTACGGAGGCACATGCTTCATACTTGGGGCTGGTGGCTGGCTTAGGTTTTCTTTTCCTCTTGTTTTTTGTATTTTTCAGAAAACATGAAAAGGACCACAAGCAGAACCTGCTTCTGCTTCTATGTGAATTAAACCTGTTTGCTGTTCTATTTGCAACTGTCGGTGGATTTAGCAGTATATTTTCTAATTTTGTGACGGGGCTGATTCGTGGCGTGAATCGTGTATCCATCTTTATTGCTTTTTTTAGTATTGCGGCGCTCTGCATTTTTATGACAGAATTAATAAAAGGCAAAGGTAAAAAATGGGCAAAAGCGGCGGGATGTATAATGTTTGCCGCTATTGTGATATTAGGATTATATGACCAGATACCTGGAAATATGACAGGAAATTCTGTGGTTTTTGCAGCTGAGAAAAAATCAGACAGTGAATTTGTCCAAAGAATTGAAGAGGAAGTGCCAAAGGGATCCATGATCTACCAATTGCCATATCATCCATATCCAGAAGGCGGACCTGTTAATAATATGGCGGATTATCATTTGCTGGTTGGTTTTTTGTATTCTGATACCCTCCGTTGGAGCTATGGGGGAAGCAAAGGGAGAGAAAGTGATCTGTGGAATCAGTCGGTAGCTGCATTGCCGCCGGATCAAATGGTTTCAAGTGTGAGGGGAAAAGGATTTGCTGGGATTTATATTGATAAACGGGCATATAGCGATGCGGAATTTGGCAATTTAATTAATACTTTGAATACCTGTATCGGACATGAGCCAATTTTAAGTGAAAATGGAAATTTATATTTTTATAAATTTTAGACAGCAAAAATCAATTGGAGTATCATCATTATATTATGCAGGAGGTAGATAAAATGAAAGCAGTTTTACTGGCAGGAGGTTTTGGAACCAGAATCAGTGAGGAAAGCGCATTTAAACCAAAACCTATGATTGAAATAGGAGAGAAACCGATTTTATGGCATATCATGAAAGAATATTCTCATTACGGGATTAACGAGTTTATTATCTGTGCAGGATACAAACAGCATGTGATCAAAGAATGGTTTGCGGATTACTATCTTCATAATAGTGATATAACCTTTGACTACTCACAGGGCGGTGAAATGATCGTTCATAACAATATTGCTGAGCCGTGGAAAGTGACCATTGTGGACACGGGACTGAATACGATGACTGGCGGACGGGTAAAGCGGATCAAAAAGTATGTGGGGGAGGAATCCTTTTTACTTACTTATGGAGATGGTGTAAGTGATGTGAATATAAAAGAACTGGTTGAATATCATAAGAGCCATGGTAAAATAGCTACCATGAGTTCATTTAATGTAGGTCAGCAGTTTGGCGTCCTTGATGTAGACCGCGAAGGGAAGGTTACTGCTTTTCGCGAGAAGTCAAATTCCGATGGCGGCGTGATCAATATTGGGTTCATGGTATTTGAACCGGCAATTTTTGATTATATCGAAGGCGATTCTACGGTATTTGAAAAGGAACCATTGGAAAAGCTTGTTAAGGAGGGACAGCTGATGACCAGAAAGCATGATGGGTTCTGGCAGTGTATGGATACGCAGCGGGACAAGATGAAATTGGAAGAATTGTGGGCTTCCGGGAGTGCTCCGTGGAAGGTCTGGGAGGAGTAAAATATGATCGATAAAAAATTTTTTGAAAATAAAAAAGTTCTGGTAACGGGACATACCGGTTTTAAGGGTACCTGGATGTGCCGCACCCTGATCGGGGCAGGTGCTGAGGTGACAGGGTATTCCCTGGAGGCACCTACGAACCCAAATCTTTTCGGTATGGCAGAGATAGAAGATAAAATGAATTCTGTCATAGGTGATATTCGGGATTTAGATAAGCTTTCAAAGGTTTTTGAGGAAGCCCAGCCGGAGATCGTGATTCATCTGGCAGCACAGCCCATTGTAAGAGATTCCTATAAAGATCCAGTCTACACCTATGAGACAAATGTTATGGGAACGGTAAATATCTGTGAGTGTGTCAGGAAAAATGAATGCGTTAAGAGTTTTTTGAATGTCACGACAGATAAGGTATATGAAAATAAAGAGTGGGAGTGGGGATACCGCGAGAATGAACCACTGGATGGATATGACCCATATTCAAACAGCAAATCCTGTTCGGAGCTGGTGACCCACAGCTACAAAAATTCTTTCTTTACGGATGGACGGGTGGCTGTATCTACAGCCAGAGCCGGTAATGTTATTGGTGGCGGAGACTTTGCCAATGACAGGATCATACCGGACTGTGTCCGGGCAGCAGAGGAAAAGAAGGATATCATCATTCGGAATCCTTTTTCCACAAGACCATATCAGCATGTATTGGAACCAGTGATCGCGTATCTTATGATCGTGAAGGAACAGTATGAAAATCCGGACTTGCAGGGATACTATAATGTGGGACCGGATGAGACGGACTGTGTTACAACCGGAGATCTGGTGGAAATGTTTGTGAAACGGTGGGGCGAAGGCCTGAAATGGGTGAACCAGTATGATGGAGGGCCTCACGAAGCGAATTTCCTAAAACTGGACTGCTCAAAATTGAAGACTGTGTTTGGGTGGAAGCCAAGATGGTCTGTGGCAGAAGCGCTGGATAAAACGGTAGAATGGACGAAAGTTTATTTTAAAGGTGAAAATATAGCAGCGGTGATGGATAAACAGATACAAGAGTTCCTGGGTAAATAATATAGAAGATAGAACAGAAAGGAAATAAAAGTATGTTTGAGAATATGAATGAAAAGCAGGCAAGAGAGAGTATTTTAGAGCAGGTAAAGGAGTATTGTGACAAATACCACAATCAGGTAAAGCCCTTTGAGGAGGGGGACAGGATCCCATACGCCTCCAGATACTATGGCCATGAGGAAATGGTAAATCTGGTAGACAGTTCTTTGGAGTTCTGGCTGACATCAGGAAGATATACGGATCAGTTTGAGAAAGAATTTGCTGAATATCTTGGTGTGAAACATTGTTCTCTTGTGAACTCTGGTTCTTCCGCAAACCTTCTTGCTTTTATGGCGCTTACTTCTCCGCTTATGGGAGACCGCAGGGTTATGCCGGGGGATGAAGTGATCACGGTGGCTGCAGGTTTTCCGACTACGATCGCACCCATTATTCAGTATGGTGCAGTTCCTGTATTTGTAGATATGACAATTCCACAGTACAATATGGATGCGTCCATGCTTGGAGAAGCTCTTTCGGATAAGACAAAAGCAGTTATGATCGCACATACTCTTGGCAATCCATGGGATCTGGGAGCCATCAAAGAGTTCTGTAATAAGCACAATTTGTGGCTGGTTGAGGATAACTGCGATGCTCTTGGCTCCAAGTATACGATAAATGGCGAGGAAAAATTCACAGGGACGATTGGTGATGTCGGAACTTCGAGTTTTTATCCTCCCCATCATATGACGATGGGAGAGGGAGGTGCTGTTTATACGGATAACCCGTTGATCCATAAGGCAGTTCGTTCCCTCAGGGATTGGGGAAGAGACTGTGTATGTCCGTCAGGGCGCGATAATATGTGCGGACACCGTTTTGACAGACAGTATGGAGAGCTTCCGCTGGGATATGACCACAAATATGTATATTCCCATTTTGGATATAATTTAAAAGCAACGGATATGCAGGCTGCTGTGGGATGTGCCCAGCTTGCTAAATTCCCTACATTTGTAGAAAAGAGAAGACACAATTTTGACCGTTTGCGTAAGGCATTGGAAGAAGTAGAAGATAAGCTGATTCTCCCAGAGGCTTGTCCAAACTCAAAGCCAAGCTGGTTTGGATTTTTGATTACCTGCCGCGAAGGTGTAGATAAGAACAAACTTGTCCAGTATATTGAAGGACATGGTGTTCAGACTCGTATGCTTTTTGCAGGAAACATCGTAAAACAGCCATGTTTTGATGAATTCCGCGCGAGTGGCAAAGGATATCGGGTTATCGGTGATTTAAAAGTGACAGATCGTATTATGAACGATACGTTCTGGCTTGGTGTATATCCAGGTATGACAGATGAAAAGATTGATTATATGGCGAAAGTGATCAAGGAAGGATTAAAAAACTAGGAGATAAGAGTGAAAAATAAATTTTTCACTCTGCAAGTTTGTGCGCGCACGCCCAAACTTGTGTAATGAGCAAAAGGCGTGCGCGCATGGAGATAACAATGAAAAAAGTAATCAGTGTGATGATACCTACCTATAATGAAGAGGAAAACGTAGAGCCGATTACCAAGGCTGTGATTGATGAGATCACCAATAACCTGCCGCAATATGATTACGAAATCCTTTTTATTGATAACGATTCGACGGATTCTACAAGAAGCAGGATCCGCGGTCTGTGTGAGAATGATCCAAAGATCAAAGCAATATTTAACGTGAAAAATTTTGGACAGTTCAATTCACCTTTCCATGGTCTTCTGCAGACCACCGGAGACTGTACGATTCTGCTTTGCGCGGATTTCCAGGATCCCATTCCTATGATCACGCAGTTTGTGCATGAATGGGAAAAAGGATACAAAATTGTAATTGGGATAAAATCGAAGAGCAAAGAAAATAAGATCATGTATTTTTTGAGAAGCTGTTATTACAAGCTGATCAAAAAAATGTCCAGTGTCGAGCAGATTGAACATTTTACCGGTTTTGGCCTTTACGATAAAGATTTTATGGACGTTTTGCGGAATCTGGATGACCCGATGCCGTTTTTGCGGGGGATTGTAGCAGAATTAGGATTTAAGAGAAAAGATATTGAATACCAGCAGGAGAGACGCCGGGCGGGTAAGACACATAATAACTGGTACAGTTTGTATGATGCGGCGATGCTCAGTTTTACTTCATATACAAAGGTCGGGATGCGGATCGCTACAATACTAGGATTTATTCTTTCCGGAATAAGTATTGTGATCGCACTGATCTACTTGATCATGAAGCTGGTTTTCTGGGACCGTTTTGTTGCAGGAATGACACCTCTTCTAATTGGGATTCTGGTATTTGGATCCGTTCAGCTGTTTTTTATCGGGTTGTTAGGTGAGTATATCATGAATATTAATTCAAGAGTTACACACCGTCCCCTTGTTGTAGAGGAAGAAAGAATAAACTTTGATAGCGATACCAAAACAGAGAATTGATAATGGATTAAGTTAAGAGAGTTATGAAATATGAAAATGCTAAAAAATAATAAAACATTACAGATTTTTATCATAGGATTACTGCTGGGAGCTTTATTTTTTGTCGTCATATATGGATTTGATGTTTTAAATGTCTGTAATGATGCCTGGCTGTTGACTGGAAGAGACCTGCAACAGCATTATATTGGATGGAAATTCTTCAGAAATGCGGACTGGTCTTTCCCAATAGGAGTCCACGACGGGCTGACTTATCCATATAAGGTGAGCGTGCTCTATACTGACTCCATTCCTTTATATGCGATATTTTTTAAACTGCTTTCTCCCATACTGCCTCAGACGTTTCAGTATTTTGGGCTCTTTGGCCTAATGTGCTTTATGCTGAATGGCGGGATTGGCAGTGTTCTTGTTGCGAAGTTTAATAAGAGCCGTATATTTTGTGCATTTGGAAGCGTCTTCTTTATCTTATCAACACCGGTTTTACAGAGACTTTTTGGACTTTTGTCGGAAGATTCCAGACATACTTCCCTTGCCGCCCATTTTTTGATCCTTGCGGCTATTGGGATCTGGTTGTATAAAGATCATTTTACAAAACGCTGGAAAGCGGCGCTGGCATTTAGTATCCTTGGTGTGCTTTGTGTTCTGATTCAGATGTATATCATCTTTATTGTTGGCGGCTTGATGTGTGGTTACTTACTGCACTGTCTGTTAAAAGACCGGGATTGGAAACGGGTTGGCATGGTATTTGGCTGTTTCATGGCAAGTTCACTTCTCGCTTTCTTTTTGGTTGGTGGGTTTACCGACATTTTAAAAGCGACAGCCGGGGGATTTGGAATTTATTCAGCGAATATCAATGCGCTGGTTAATCCCTTTCATTATTCTACTTTCTTAAGCAAGAAGCCATGGCATCTGGGCCAGTATGAAGGATTTTGTTATCTGGGGCTTGGAATGATCCTTCTATATGCAGTATGCCTTGTAGTTATACTGCAGAAAGTGATCAAGCTGGGAGGAGTCCGGAAGACAAAAGAAGTCCTGAAAGAAAAGTACAGGAACCATAAATCGGGAGTCATTTCGCTGGCAATTGTGATCATTGTGTTCTGGGGTCTGGCGCTTACATCGACCATTTATCTCGGAGAAAAGATGGTAGTGTGGATCTATATGCCGGATAAGTTGTTAGATTTGCTGGCGACGATCCGTTCCTCAGGAAGATTTATGTGGACGATCATGTATTTTGTTATGTTGTTTGGAACCTACATGGTCAGTCGTTATATTAGAAATAAAAATGTACAGAAATTAATCATTATTATTTGTGTCTGCCTGCAGATTGCCGACCTGGCAAGACCCGTGATGAATATTCATACCCAGTATGCTTCTGTACCGGAAGAGGAAGATATATATGCGGAGGATTCATTTTGGACGACAAAGCTTGGTGATTATAAACATATTGTATATTATCCTCTGGAGTCCTGCGGATTTTATCAAATGCTGCAGATTGGGACCAAAGCTTCTTATTTTGATATAAATATGAATTATTTTTACATGTCGCGTTTTTACCGGGACAGCCTGGCAAAACAAGAGGACAAAAAGAATAAACAGATTTTTGAAAACAATGCTTTTTCCGAAGATACGGTGTATATTACAGACTATAAGAATGCACATAAATATAAGGACCGCTGTTATCTTTATGAAGCGGATAATCTGATTCTTGCGTTTAAAAATCCGGTGGAGGGCCTGAAACCATACAATGATGTGTATGTGAGTAAGGATGATCCACTGCTTGAGATGGATTTTTCTTATAATGGCCGGGCCACTGTGTTTGCCCATAATGGCTGGAATATGCCGGATTATGGGGAAGAGGGTATGTGGACTACAAAACAGAGTGTGCTCAAGCTATACTCCGGTGGGGCAAAAAGGGTTCATATTGCGCTTGAATATGAGGCAGGAAAGAAGAAGGGAACAACGACAATCAAAGTAAACGGTGTGAAACAATATGAAATTGACAATAAATCATCCGGTGTGGCTGAATTTGATACGAACTTGAAAGAAACTGTCAACGAAAGGACAAAAAAAGGTGTAAACTGGCTCTTTCTGAATACGAATAATATCTTTGAAGTCAAAGAAAATGGCAGGGAAGAGGATCGGGGTATTTTCGTCAAGAAAATTACTGTCACTTACATTGAATAATCGGAATTTGGAGGAAATTATGCAAAAGATCAGAAAATGCTTCAATGAATTTAACGATGCCATGGAAGGACCGTCAAAAATAGAATATGTTGTTGCGGTAATTATTCTGATGATAGCAGCCTTTATGTTTTGTTTTACAAAGGATTTTAAGCTTACTGTAACGCAGTCATTGGATTTCAATGATTGTCTCTTCCATGGAAAAGTATTCCGTTATTATAGTGAAATCAACCAGCTGGCTTTGTCAGGGCATTACAGCAATGCATGGCCTCAGACACTTCTGGCGGGGGCTAATTATTCCATTATAAATTATGCTTCTGTTGGGCTTATCTGCCTGCCAGTATATATTTTTGACCGTCTGTTTGACCTGTCTGTTTCTTTTCTGGTCTATGAGATGATTGTTAAGGCTGCATTTGCGGCTATGATGGTTTACATGACGATAATCGTATATGATATCTGTAAACTTTTAAAACCGGTGGAAAAGGATGCGAAGTGGGTTTCCCTGTGCTTTCTGACATCTCCGGTATTTTTGTTTGCTTCCATTATTATTTCCCATCTTGATATTTTCTCCATCTTATTTCTCCTGCTGGGGATAAAATATATGATAAAGGGAAATCATTGGCTGGAGCTGTTGTTTTTTATGCTGGCAGCGTTTTATAAGCCGTTTATCCTGCTGGGTATCCTTCCTATTTTGATCCTGAGGGAAAAACGGATCCTGTACCTGCTGCGTGATGCGGTGGCGGTTTTGTCAGGGATTCTGCTGCAGAATGTAGTATATCATTTTGATCCGGGATATGCGGAAACCCAGAAATTTATGAGTGAAACCTATGGTTTTATAGGAAGATTTTTTGGTGTGGGATTTGCCTATAAGAGGAATTGTTATGATTCAACAGTTAGTTATTTTGTTGTTACGTTTGTGATCATATGTGTTATTGCCTATATGATACGGGAAGTGAAATGGGCGTATGTTTTTGCAATTCCATTTATGGTAATGGGAGCTTTTGTATTATTTGTTCAGTGGCATCCAAACTGGATGGTTCTTGTAGTTCCATTTTTAACATTAATGCTTTTGTATACTCATAATATCCGTCTTACCTGTATTCTGGAATGCGTGTTCTCTTTATTTGTGATCTTGATGACGGCTCTGGGATGGCTTCATAACTATGATATCCGTATGATAAACGGAGGGGTGATATCCAAGCTGCTGCATCTGGAGATCAATAAAAGTCTTCAGATCCACAAAGTCCTAACCCGGAAATTTCCTGATATTCCGATTGACATCTATGCCTCCCTGCTTTGTGCAGCTGTGATCGGAATGATGCTCGTGTTTGCGGTAGATACCATGAAATACCGGTCAGGGAAAACGGATGCAGAAAAGGTTAGAAAGTGGGAGCGGTGTGCTGTGTGGTGCCGGGTCCTGCCGGCGGCCGGCTTTATGGCATATGCCCTGCTGACATGTTTTATATAATTGTGTCTGATGTGTGAGTGTTTGGGAGGCGGTTATGAGAGATAGAGACAAAAGATATATATGGCTTTATGCTGCCATGTCGGCTGTGATGTTTGCAGGGATGGTAATATACTCTGGATTTCAGGAGTTCTGGTATGATGAAGTGTATCAGATTGGTCTGGTGGGATCTGGGACCAGCCTGAAGGATGTGATTAAGAATTATGCACAGCTGAAGGATTATACACCTCCTTTGTATGCGCTGATCTCTTATTTTTGGGTCCGTCTTGTTCCATTTTCTTTTCGCTTCTTGCTGTTGATTTCTGAAATCATGACATCGGTGGGGGGATTTTTGACTGCCATGGCAGCGGAAAGGGCCTATGGAAAAAAAGCAGGGCTTCTGGCTGGGATCTTTGTTATGACCTCCTCTGTTCTTGTTTTGGCATCAGGGTATGAGTTCCGGGCATATTCTTTGTATTTTATGGCGGCAGCCATGGTGCTCTATTTTTTGGCGGGAAGAGTCAGTGGAACAGGAAAATATAATTTAGTGTGTTATACGCTGTCGCTTATATTATTATTTTATTCCCATTATTACGGAAGTGTTGTTATTGTTATCCTGTTTTTAATTGAACTTTTTCTTGTCATTGTGAGAAAACAAAAGATTGTTACGATTTTTCCATATATAGTTTCAGGATTGTGTTTTCTTCCGTGGATGGTTCTTGTACTTTTGAACCGGACGAGAAGTATCACTGAATTCTGGGTACAGCCGCCGGATCTCCAGTCGGTGTTTGAACTGATAAATTATCTTTGTAGTGAAAATGATTTTTTGATCGCTATTTTCTGCCTGGGGATGGCTGTATGTATTGTACATGTTGTCTGCAGGCTCAAACAAAAGAGATTTGTCTACTCCCAGGATGCAATGATGGTATACGTGCCGGGAATTGTTTTAGGCGTAACGGCGGCGGTGTTTTTATATAGTACTGTGATCAATCCTGGTGGAGGGATTTTTTTAAACAGGTATTTTGTCGGGATGCTTCCATTTTGTTTTTTTATTATGGCTTATGGAACTTTATGGCTTTATAAGGGGTTCTGCTCTGTATTGGAAAAGAGGGACCCGCAGGCCTTTGTTTTGGCTGTCTCCATGTTTTTGTTTATTTGTATAATAAATGGAAATACTTTTATGAGTGGGATAAAAAAGGAACAGACCATATCATATACATCATCTGTTAAGGAACTTAGCAGAAAGGAAGATATACATGATACAGATACGATTGTTGTGGTTTCAGATAATTCCTGTGTGCGCGCTGGCGTGGAGATGTATTTTGAGAGATTGTTCTCCACGAAAGCTGAAGTGATCTCACAGCATGATGAAACATTTGCCAGAGATGTTATCAGATACAAAAAGATATATCTGTTTCGTGGCAAGCAGCCGCTCACGGAAGAGACCAAAAGGATTTTGTCTGAATATAAATTGGTACAGAAGGATCATAAAAACCGGATCACAGAATATAGTGGGCTGGGAAACGATGAACAGTAAGAACGGAGAATAAAATGAAAGATAAATGTACGAAATTATGGAATATATTGGAGCGTATTGTGAGGGCGGTTTTTGGATTTGCTTTCCGTATATTTAAGATTGATTTGACTGAGGAACAGTGGGATTCACTCATGCAGTTTGTGAGATTTGGGCTGGTAGGTGTGTGGAATACTATTTTTTCATATGCAATCAATGTAAGCTGTCTTTTGATTTTCCAGAGGCTGGGTATCCTAAGTACGGCGGATCTGGATATGTATGTGGCAAATATCATTGCCTTTGTTATTAGTGTGTTCGTATCTTTTATGCTCAACAGCAGATTTGTATTTACCCTGGAGGAAGGGCAGAACAGAAGCTTTTGGAAGTCTCTTTTGAAAAGTTATTTATCTTATGGGTTTACCGGGATCATATTGAACAATATCCTTGCATATGTGTGGGTGGTTATGCTGGGGATTCCGAAACTGGTTGCTCCTTTGATCAGTCTGGTCATCGCGATACCCATTAATTTTTTAATGAATAAGTTATGGGCTTTTAAGACAGAAAATGATTAAAAATCCTTTTCAAATGAGGAAAACTATGGTAAAATATATATTTGAAGTATAGAAAAAATTAGCTTTTGGAGGATGAATCATGGGAATCAGTGTGGTTCTGCTGGCATACAAAGAGGAAGAGAATCTTAGAGTATTATTGCCACAGATTATTGATCAGGTGAAAAAGACAGGAGAAGAGTTTGAAATTCTTGTTATTGATACGGCGGAGCCTTTAGATAACACAAAAGGTGTATGCGGGGAGTTTGGGGCAAAATATATCAATCAGGAGGAGCCAGCATTTGCCGGCGCATTCAAGACCGGTATCAAATATGCAGAAATGGATAAATTTCTTATCCTGGACAGCGATGGATCCCACAATCCCAAATACATCCCTGAGATTTATAAAAAGTTTACAAAGGAAAACTGCGATGTGGTCATTGGCTCCCGGTATGTTGAGGGTGGAAAGACGAACGATGCAAAAAGTTCTATCGTTATGTCCCATATATTAAACGGCATGTTCCGGTTCTTCCTTGGTATTAAAGCGAAGGATATTTCTACTGATTACCGGATGTATCATACCGAAGAGCTTAAGAAGGTGTCATTGTCCTGCCATAATTATGATGTGCTCCAGGAAGTGCTTTTGCGCCTTCGTCTGAATAAAGAAGATAAAAAACTAAAGATCGGAGAGGTACCGATCGAATTTGACAAACGGATCTATGGGGAATCAAAAAGACGCTTGATCCCTTTTATAATGAGCTATATTAAGACATTATGCCGGCTTACGGTGACACGCATCGCTGGTAAATGATAGGAAGGTTTATTTTATGTATCCGATGAAATTATCTCCTGTGTATAAGGAATATCTCTGGGGCGGCAGAGAGCTGGAACGGCTGTATGGCAAGTCCGGAGAAGGTCTCTGCACAGCGGAGAGCTGGGAACTTTGCTGCCATCCGGATGGACAGAATAAGATCGTCAACGGCAGATTTAAGAGGCAGTTTCTGAGTGATATCGTAAAGGAGTTTCCGGAATATGTATCTCCGGATTTTAAACCAGAGGATAAATTTCCGATTTTAATTAAATTTATAGATGCCAAAAAAAATTTGTCGATTCAGGTGCATCCTTCCGACGAAACCGCACTGCGGGAGAAGGGAGAAGAGGGAAAGGCAGAAATGTGGTATGTGGTTTCGGCAAAACCCCGTGCTTTTTTGTATTATGGACTGAATCGTATGATCAGCAGGGAAGATCTTGAGAAGAAGATTCAGGACGGTACGGTATGCGAGGTATTGAACAAAGTAGAAGTACATGCGGGTGATGTGTTTTTTATCCATCCTGGAACGATTCATGCCATCGGGGCGGGAACGGTGATCGCAGAAATTCAGCAGAACTCCAATACTACCTTCCGGGTATATGATTATCTGCGGAAGGATAAGGATGGAAATTACCGTGAACTGCATGTGGAACGGGCTATTGATGTGATCGACCGGACACCGGTAATTCCTTCCCAGGTATTTGATAACAATGAAGTGCGCCTTAAGGCAGGAAACCTCAGAAGGCTTTTCGAGTGTGATTATTTCAGTGTTCTGCGTATCCAGGTAGATAGCGGAAAGATCAAGTTCTGGTGCGACAGGAGCAGTTTTCATTCACTTCTCGTAGTGGCGGGAAATGGTTTTTTGGAACATGGAGGAAAAAGATATGATTTCCAGGCGGGAGATAGTATGTTTATTCCGGCAGGATTTGGGGAGTACTATATACATGGAACTGGTGAAATACTAATGTCTAAATTGTAAAGTACAGTTTGTAATAAGTATGAGAAAGGAAAAGAATATGAAGATAACAGCGATGATCATGGCAGGTGGCCGGGGAGAAAGATTCTGGCCCAAAAGCCGAAAGAATCTGCCTAAACAGTTTTTGAGCCTGACCGATGATGGCGTCACGATGATCCAGCATACAGTAAAAAGGATCCAGCCATTGGTGAAAATGGAGGATATCTATATTGTTACAAACCGGGATTATAAGGGACTTGCCATGGAGCAGCTTCCGGAGCTTCCAGAGGAAAATATCCTTTGCGAGCCTATTGGCAGGAATACGGCTCCCTGTGTAGGACTGGCTGCGGTGCATATCAGCAAAAAGTATGAGGATGCATTGATGATCGTACTTCCTTCAGACCATCTGATCAAGTACAATTCTATGTTTGTGGATGTATTAAAGGATGCCTGTGCAGTGGCGGAGAAAGGAAATAACCTCACTACCATTGGTATTACGCCGAATTATCCGGAGACCGGATACGGGTACATCAAATTTGATCCGGATCAGAGTGAAGGCCGCGCTTACGGGGTAGAATGTTTTGTGGAAAAGCCGGATCTTAAGACAGCAAAAGAGTATCTGGCAGATGAATCCTATCTTTGGAACAGCGGTATGTTTGTGTGGAAGATATCCACGATCTTAAAAAATATAAAAGAATTTCTTCCCAAAACTTATGAGGGGCTTTTGAAGATCAAGGATGCCATTGGGACAGAGGATCAGGAGACCGTATTAGAATCTGAATTTGAACAGTTTGATTCGGAGTCTATCGACTATGGTATTATGGAAAAGGCAGATGATATCTATGTCCTTCCAGGGACTTTTGGCTGGGATGACGTGGGTTCCTGGCTGGCGGTGGGACGGATCCGCTCTACGAACGAGTTTGGCAATACGGTTCAAGGCAATGTGATAACGGTGGAAACCAAAAACTCAATTATTGAGGGATCGGACAAGCTTATCGCAGCGGTGGGATTAGAGGATATGATCGTTGTGGATACAGAAGATGCCCTTCTGATCTGTGATAAGAATCACGCCGGTGACATTAAAAAGGTTCTAGAAAATCTTAGAATCTGTAATCGAAATGAATACATCTGAGATTTTTTATACAATATGTAATTTGAAAGGAGATATCATGAAAAAAGCGTTAATTACAGGTATAACAGGACAGGACGGTTCCTATCTGGCGGAGCTTCTGCTGGAAAAGGGATATGAAGTATATGGCATTATGCGTCGTAAGAGCGTAGTTGACTATGGAAATGTAGAGCATATTAAAGATAAACTGAATTTTATCTATGCTGATATGACAGATGTGGTTTCCCTGATCCGCGCCATGCGGATCAGCCAGGCAGACGAGGTTTATAATCTGGCAGCGCAGTCTTTTGTAGCTACCAGCTGGGAGCAGCCTCTTGCCACAGCAGATATTGATGCCCTCGGTGTAACGAATATGCTGGAGGCTATCCGTACTGTAAAACCAGAGGCTAGATTTTATCAGGCTTCTACCAGTGAGATGTTTGGTCTGGTTCAGGAGATGCCTCAGAAGGAAACAACACCTTTCTACCCACGTTCTCCATATGGTGTGGCAAAAGTGTATGGACACTGGATCACCAAGAATTACCGTGAGAGTTATGATATGTATGCCTGCTCAGGAATTCTTTTTAACCATGAATCCGAGAGACGCGGTCTGGAGTTTGTTACCCGGAAGATCACGGACGCGGTAGCAAGGATCAAACTGGGGGTCCAGGATCATGTAGAGCTGGGAAATATGGACTCCAAGAGGGACTGGGGACATTCAAAGGATTATGTTTATGCGATGTGGCTCATGCTGCAGCAGGACAAAGCAGATGATTATGTAGTAGCTACCGGAGAGACCCGTACGGTTCGTGAGTTTGTAGAGCTGGCATTTGGACATGTTGGCATCGATGTTGAGTGGAAGGGTCAGGGCGTGGATGAGATCGGAGTGGATAAAGCCACTGGTAAGACCATTGTAACGATCAATCCGAAATTCTTCCGCCCGGCAGAAGTAGAAGTGCTTCTGGGAGATCCCGCGAAGGCAGAGAAGGTTCTGGGATGGAAGCGGGAAATTTCTTTCAGCCAGCTTGTAGAGAGAATGGTAAAGAACGATATGGCTCTGGTAGAGAAAGAGATCAAAGTACAGTCTATATAAAATTTAGAGATAAATGTTTGAAATAGGTAAGTCTGATAGTGTTCCGGCTGTGGCAGGAACACTGTCTGTCTTATCTATTTCGATATTCGGAATAGTATAATAGGCAGAAATGAGGTAAAATATGAAAAAAGCATTGATTATCGGCGGAGCCGGATTTGTAGGAAAATATTTAGCTGAATATCTGTCAGGACAGTGCGGATATCAGGTTTGTTCAACTAAGATGGAGAATGAAGAGATCCCGGGTGCAGATTATGAAGTGGTAGATATGAACCTTCTTGTTAAAGAAGAGGTAGAACAGGTGATAAAGGATCATGCGCCGGATTATATCTTCCATCTGGCGGCGCAGAGTTCTGTGGCTTTGTCCTGGTCGAATCCGCAGCTCACAGTAGATGTCAATATAAAGGGTACACTGGTGCTTTTAGATATATTAAAGGAAACACAATTTGGGGGCAGTGTGCTTCTGATCGGATCTGGTGAGGAGTACGGGCGCATTCTCCCAGAGGATGTACCTATTGTGGAAGATACAGTGCTGCGGCCGGGAAATATTTATGCGG
This sequence comes from uncultured Eubacterium sp., assembly GCA_910584645.1. Taxonomy (GTDB): domain Bacteria; phylum Bacillota; class Clostridia; order Lachnospirales; family Lachnospiraceae; genus Eubacterium_F. The sequence continues at coordinate 142,556 of CAJUAU010000004.1, read as the reverse complement.
CGACAAAGAGCTGTCAAAATATGATCGCCAGTATTTATGCAAAAGCATACAGCCTGAATCTTATTATGGTTCGTGCCTTTAATCATGTGGGACCAAGACAGTCCCCGCAGTTTGTAGTCTCAGATTTTTGCAAGCAGGTTGTAGAGGCAGAGAAGGGCTTGAGAGAGCCGGTGATACATGTAGGAAATTTAAAGGCTGAAAGAGACTTTACTGATGTAAGGGATGTGGTGGCTGCCTATGAGTGCCTGGTAAGGCAGGGAAAGAGCGGGGAAACTTACAATGTGGGGTCAGGAACCGCTTACCGGATAGAGGAGATTTTGGATAAGATTATAGAAATTTCAGGACAGGAGATAAAAATAGAGGTAGAAAAGGAGCGTTTACGGCCAATTGATGTGCCGATCATCGTGGCGGACATCACCAAGATCACAGAGCACACTGACTGGCATCAGACGATCAGCCTGGAGCAGACGCTAAAGGATACCTTGGATTACTGGAGAGGAGAGTTGGGATGAAAAATTGTATTGCGTGTGGAGAAAAACTGGAGGGAAAGGGACTGCTTTCTTTTGATGGAATGCCGGCTTCCGCCCAGAATATTCCGGATGCGGAAGAGGTGAAAGAAGATCATGGTGTTTCCCTGAATCTACATCAGTGTAAAAACTGTGGTTTGGTGCAATTTGATTGTGAGCCGGTTGATTATTACCGGGATGTTATTCGATCGGGCGGTTTTACGACGACGATGGTGGAACTCCGCCGCAGACAGTTTGATCATCTGATCCGGACGTATGATCTTGAATGCAGAAAGTTTATAGAAGTAGGATGTGGCCAGGGAGAGTTTTTAGGAGTGCTGGCTGAGTTTCCGGTGCAGGCTTATGGAGTAGAGCACCGGGAGGATCTTGTAGAATTGGCGCGTAAAAAGGGACTTGATGTGGTGCGTGGATTCACAGAAGATCCAGATACGGTTCTGGGAGAAAATGGTCCATATGATGTTTTTTTGTCTTTCAATTTTCTTGAACATCAGCCGGAACCGGGTGTGATGCTGGATTGTATCTGGAATAACCTTACAGAAGACGGGTTGGGACTGGTCACGGTTCCAAGCCTTGAGTACATTCTTCAGTATGATGGTTATTATGAACTGATCCGGGACCATATTGCCTATTATAGTTTTGAAACATTAGGAAATCTTTTAAGGCTTCATGGATTTGAAGTGCTGGAGGAAGAAATGGTAAACCGGGATACCTGCGCAGTTATCGTAAGAAAAGTTCAGAGAGAAGAGAAAAAAGTGAGACCTGTAGAGCGGGTTGATGTATCGACGATGGAGGCAAGCTATGGAATGATCCGTGATGAGATCCTCAAATTGTCAGATACTCTGCAAAGGGAAGGAAAAACGCTGGCAGTCTGGGGGGCCAGCCATCAGGGCTTTACCCTGGCAGCCACAACGTGCCTGAAGGAGACAGCCAGGTACATTATTGATTCCGCTCCATTTAAGCAGGGGCGTTTTGCCCCCACTTCGCATTTGCCCATCGTGGCGCCAGACTATTTTCATACTGAGCCGGTGGATGCCATACTTATTGTGGCACCAGGCTATACACAGGAGATTTCGGATTCGATCCGGAGTAACTTTGGCGGAAATGTAAGTATCATGACACTGCGGAGTGATCATCTGGAGACGTTGTAAAAAACAGTCTGGTATTGTAAAAGGAGATTTCAGGGAAGAAAGGAGAATCGTTTTATATGAATTCTTTTGTTTTGATCGAACCGGGAAAAGTGGGATGGCATGATTCACCGGAACCGGAGCTGACACCATATGGAGCAGTGTTAAGACCGGTAGCTGTGGCACCGTGTACCTCTGATGTGCACACGGTATTTGGAGGTGGATCTCCTAAGGCGCCGAATCTCATTCTTGGTCATGAGTGTATAGCAGAGGTCCTTGAAACAGGAGAGCTGGTTAGAGATTTTGCTCCGGGTGAGATGGTGGCAGTTCCGGCCATAACACCGGACTGGAGGGCGCTCAGCATACAGGAACATAATTTTAACCATGCGGGGGCGCCGTTTTCCGGACATCAGCTTGGAAGAAGCCAGCCGGGGGTATTTGCAGAGAAATTTCTAATTCCCGATGCGGATACGACCCTAGCCAGGATCCCGGAAGGAGTAACATTAGAGCAGGCTCTTATGTGTGTTGATGTAGTGACCACTGGATTTACAGGTGCTGAGTTTGCAGATATCAAGATAGGCGATACTGTCGTCATCCTTGGTATTGGTCCTATTGGGCTCATGGCAGTGGCTGGTGCGCGCCTGCTTGGGGCAGCCCGTATCATAGCGGTGGGAAGCCGGACAAAATGTGTTGAACTGGCCAGGGAATTTGGTGCAACAGATGTGTTGAATTATAAAGATGGCGATATCGTAGAACGGGTGAAAGAAATGACAGGAGGCTTAGGCGCAGATGGCGTTGTGATCTGTGGCGGCCGGGATGAGGCATTTTCACAGGCAGTGGATATGGTGCGTTATGGAATTGGGACAGTGTCAAATGTGAATTATTTTGGCGGGACTGGCAATCTCCCATTTCCGAAGTTTTCCGGCGGACGGGGAATGGCTGGAAAAACGATTCATACAGAGCTTGCCAAAGGAGGCAGGGCGCGTATTGAGAGGATGCTTAAAATGGTGCAGTACGGCCGTATTTCTCCCGAAAAACTGGTGACGCATACGCTACAGGGCTTTGATAAGATTGAGGATGCCCTTTACATGATGCGGGATAAACCAGAGGGACTTGTGAAAGTAATGGTCAGGATCGACTGGAAGGATACAAAATAGTTTAGCATAAGCGGAAGTAATAAGGAGAGATAGATGAAAAGAATCGTAGTAACAGGGGCGACTAGTTTTCTTGGTTCAACTCTGGTGAAAAGGCTGTTGGACGACGGACATTTTGTATATGCGGTCATCCGTCCGGCTTCACGCAACAGGAAGGCGCTTCCGGAGGAGAAAGAAAATCTTGTGGTGATCGAGAGTAAACTTGAAAATCTGGATCAGATCGATACGATGATTTCATCGCCATGTGATTATTTTTTCCACTTTGGATGGGATGGAAGCGGTAGTGAGAACAGGAAAAAACAGAACATCCAGCAGAAAAATGTTGAGGATTCTTTGAAGGTTTTGACCGGAGCAAAAAAGCTGGGATGTAAGAGGTTCTTATTTAGTGGTTCTCAGGCAGAGTATGGGCAGTGCCCGGAGGTTATGGATGAAAAAAGAGAGTGCCACCCGGTCTCCGAGTACGGCAGGGCAAAAAGGGAATTTTATGAACGTGCCCGGAAGATGTGTAAAAAGTGGAAAGAGCAGGAGGGTGCAAAGATGGAGTATATCCACACCAGGATATTTAGTGTATATGGTTCTGGAGACCATCCATCTTCTTTAGTTTCTACATGTCTGAGGACATTTTTGGATGGCGGGCATATGGAACTAGGGGCATGCACCCAGCAATGGAATTATCTATACATTGACGATCTGGTAGAAGGACTGGCTGCTCTTATGTTTTGTGATACTCCGGTCAGGGAAGACAGCCTTTATAATGTTGCCGGAACGGACAGCCAGACAATGCCCCTTCGGAACTATGTGGAAAAGATGCATGAGCTCTGTGGAGGCAGAGGGGATTATACTTATGAAAAGTGTGCGCCAAATGCAGAAGGGCTGGCAAATCTTATCCCCGATACGACGCGGATATACAAGGATACAGGGTGGATTCCAAAAGTTACTTTTGAAGAAGGGATCTGCAGGATGATAGCAGAGATAAAGAAAGGACGGCTGTAGAGATGGAAATATATGAAATTTATAAGAGATGGATGGAGCAGGTAAAGGAAGAAGACCTGCTGGAAGAATTAAAGAGTGTGGAGGGGAAGGAAGAAGAGATTAACGACCGCTTTTACCGGGAGCTGGAGTTTGGCACCGGCGGGCTCCGCGGCGTGATCGGCGCCGGGACCTACCGCATGAATGTGCACACTGTGGCAAAAGCGACCCAGGGCTACAGCAATTATTTGAAAAAGGTTGCAGCGGAGCCTTCGGTGGCCATCGCCTATGACAGCCGGATCAAATCCGATGTATTTGCCAGAACAGCCGCCGGGGTTTTTGCGGCAAATGGCATCCAGGTTCATATCTATAAAGAATTGATGCCCACACCGGCGTTGTCCTATGCGGTGCGCGCCCTTCACTGTGACGGCGGCATCGTGGTAACGGCAAGCCACAATCCGGCGAAATACAATGGGTATAAGGTGTACGGGGCAGATGGCTGCCAGATCACGCTGGAGGTGGCAGAAGCCATCCTGCATGAGATCGGCGGCGTGGATGTATTTGATGATGTGGTGCAGATGGACTTTGAAGAGGGCTGTAGCCAGGAAAAAATTCATTTTATCGGGGAAGATGTTATCACTGGATTTATCGATGCGGTGTCTGAGAGGGCGCTGAACCCGAAAGAAATCGACAAGGATGTATCTATCGTATATACGCCGCTAAACGGTACCGGACGTATGCCGGTGACAAGATGTCTGAGGGAAAACGGATATACCAGGATTACGATCCCGGCGGAGCAGGAGATGCCGGACGGGAATTTTACCACCTGCCCCTATCCGAATCCGGAGATTAGAGAAGCTCTTGAGGTCGGCTTGAAAAAAGCGAAAGAGATCGGAAGTGACCTGCTGCTGGCGACGGATCCGGACTGTGACCGCGTAGGCATTGCCGTGAAAGATGGAGAAGATTATAAACTCATATCCGGCAACCAGATGGGGATCCTGCTTTTTGACTATATCTGCAAAACCTATACCGCCAATGGTACAATGCCAAAAAATCCGGTAGCAGTGACGACCATCGTGTCAACGAAAATGATCGATAAGATCGCCGCCGACTATGGCGTAGAGGTAAGGCGGGTGCTTACAGGATTCAAATTTATCGGTGAGCAGATCGGCTTTCTGGAGGCGGCGGGAGAAGCGGACCGCTATGTCTTTGGATTTGAGGAGAGCTACGGATATCTCAGCGGCAGCCATGTGAGAGACAAAGACGGTGTCAACGGATCTCTGCTGATCTGTGAGATGTTCGCCCACTATAAAGCAAAAGGACTTTCTTTGGTGGAAGTACTGAACGCTCTTTATGAGAAGTATGGGTACTTTAAAGAGGCGCTGCAGTCCATCACTTTTGAGGGCGCCAGCGGAGCAAAGAAAATGACAGAACTGATGGATTCCCTTAGAAAGGATCCACCTGCAGAGATCGCCGGCTTTAAGGTTGAGGATGTGAAAGATTATGGCGCAGGAGTGGGAGATCTTCCCAGATCCAACGTGCTGGAATTTAATATGGAAAATGACGTAAATGTGCTGGTAAGACCGTCAGGAACGGAGCCAAAGATCAAGATGTACTATCTGGTGAAGGGAGACAGTGAAGAGGCAGGAGATGGGATCACAGCCTCTCTGGAAGCATATTTTACGGAGGTATGTAAGGGATGAAAAGAAATAAAAAGCAAAAGGCACTCTGCTTTTTGCTTTTATTTTCCGTTGTTTTTGTGGTAGTTTTTGGCTGTACTTATTTTGTTTTCTGGAAGAATGGAAAGTCCTTTATCTGGGATTACGATGGGATCAAACAGCATTACGCGGCGCTCTGTTATCTGGGAAGATATTACCGGGAGTTTTTTTCTGGTATGCTGCGGGGGGATTTTGTGCCGCCAATGTTTGACCTCTCCCTGGGAATGGGGGAAGATATAATAACCACCCTGAATTTCTACGGGCTGGGAGATCCACTGACTTTACTGGCAGCTCTGGTGCCAGAGGAGAAGACGGAATATCTGTATGATCTTCTGGTGGTTCTTAGGATCTATCTGGCAGGTCTTTCTTTTTCCTGGTGCTGCCGGAAGAAGGGAAGAAGCTGGAACACTGCGCTGATCGGGGCGCTGGTGTATGCTTTTTCCGGCTATATTCTGCATGTGGCGGTGAAGCACCCCTTTTTTGTCATTCCCATGATCTTCCTGCCGCTGGCACTGGTGGGAGTGGACCGGGCGCTGGAGGATAAAAAACTGACACTGCTGATCTTTGTCACCTTTTTTACCGCGCTGAACGGATTTTATTTTTTCTATATGAATACGGTCTTTCTGGGGATCTACGCGCTGATCCGGATGATCTGCCAGAAAAAACTGTTTGTCCGGTGCTGGCGGTGCATAGCGGCATATGTGATGGGAACAGCGATGGCGGGAGTGCTTTTTGTGCCATCTATCGCGGCGTATCTTTCCAGTACCCGGAGTGAGAGTGCTTTTGATCCAGGGAACCTGCTGCTTTTTGATGCCAGCCGTTACAATGCCATTTTGACACGGATCATCGGGCCGCCCAGGATCACCTGGGACTATCTGGGGATGGCGTCCCTTGTACTGCCGGCGGTTCTCATGCTCTTTGCCGCCGGGCGGAAGAAGAATCTGGAGCTAAAGGCAAATATTCTGTGCTGGACGATACTGATGCTGGTTCCTTTTGGCGGCTATATGATGAATGGTTTTTCATATGTTTCCGGGCGTTTTCTGTACTTAACCACCTTTGTATATGCCCTGGGCATGGTGTATGGGCTGCCGGAGCTATTAAAGCTGACGAGAAAAAAACTCCTGGTCTGTCTCGGCGCTGCAGGGATCTATCTGGTGCTGGTAATTCTTTCCAGGGATGTGGACCAGATCTCTGGCTGGTTTGGTTTTGCCATGCTGGCGGTGACACTGCTGGTGCTGCTGGTCTGGAACTGGTGCCATGCAGAAAAGGGCTTTCTGGGAAAACAGCTGCCTCCTTCTGTGGCGGGATGGCTGAAAAAAAATATCTATGTGCTGCTTACCCTGACAGTTTGTCTGAATATCATAGGCAGCGGATGGCTCCTGTTCAGCAATAAGGGACAGGGATATGCGGAAAGTTTTATCGGCCGGGGAAGGGCATACCAGTACGTCGCAGGCTCCCCGGAGGCAGAAATAGAGGAAGATGTGGAGAATGAAGTTTCTCAGGCCGGTGCGGTCAGGGGGATCTACCGGACTGATTCTCCGGCGAAGCGGACGGAAAACACTGGCATGGTCACCGGGAAGTACGGGGTATCCAGCTATTTCAGCATGTCCAATCCCAACCGGATCCAGTATCTTCTCCAGATGCAGGACGGCGGGGTGTTAGACAGCATGTTTAAGATCCAGGGACTGGATGACCGCACCTGGCTGGCAGCCCTGGCATCTGTGGGATACTATGCGGTGGAACAGGGAAAGGAGTACCAGCTTCCCTATGGATATAAGCTGGTGAGGGAGTTCAAGCGGGGAAAGAAGACCTATGGACTATACGAAAATCAGTATTTTCTTCCCCTTGGCATTACTTATGACAGTTATATGACGGAAGAGCAGCTGGAAAAGGAGATGCAGAAAGATGGTGTGAAGCTGCAGGAGCTTATGCTTAAGACCGTGATCCTGAAGGAGGCGGATCTGACCGATGTGGTTTCTGGTTTTCAGGGACAGATCGGAAGGGTGGAGAAAAGGAGCAGTGTTCCAGAGTTAAGCAGCAGGGAGATCCCCTATGAGATCCAATCCACCCATCAGGCTGAGATCCGGGAAGGGAAAGTAACGGTGAAGAAAAACGGGGGAAGCATCACCCTCCGCCTGAAGGAGCCCCTGCCGGAGGCAGAGCTGTACCTGCGCCTTCCGGGGTATCAGATGGCACAGAAGAACCGGACCTATTGCGACATAACAGCAGTTATGGGAGAGCAGAAGAAGACCATCCGGGCGCTGACAAACCAGTGGAACTGGTATTTTGGCAGGGAGGAATACCTGTTTCATCTTGGCATGGCACAGGGTGGAGAAGGGCAGGGAGAACTTCTCTGCAAGATCCGTTTCCAGTTCAAGGGCAGTTTTGAACTGGAGAAGTTAAAGGTGACCGCCCAGGGCATGGAGGATTATGGAGAGACGATCCAGGCGAGGAAAGAACATGCCCTGGAACACGTGGTGGCCGATAAAAATAGTATTTGTGGCGATGTGACGGTGCCGGCAGACCAGCTGTTGCTCTTATCCATTCCCTACAGTGAGGGGTGGAAGGCAGTGGTCAACGGAAAAGAGACTCCGCTCTGCCCTGCCAATACGGCATATATGGTGCTGCCCCTGAAAGCAGGGGAGAACGCTGTGGAGCTGTATTATGAGACGCCTTATCTCAGGCTGGGGCTTGGCATCAGCCTGGCAGGACTTCTGGCATGGGCCGGTTATTGGATCGCCTGCAGTGTTTTGAAAAAGAGAGCGGCAGGAAAGAAGGAGAAAAGCGGTGGAATATCAATATAAGTTCTCGGTGGTGATACCGGTTTATAACGTGTACGGATATCTTCGTGAGACACTGGATTCCGTCATACAGCAGGATATTGGATTTGAGGAAAATATTCAGGTCATTCTGGTGAATGACGGAAGTCCGGACCGGAGTGAGGAGATCTGTCTGGAGTATCAGAAGCGGTATCCGGATAATATTGTCTATCTAAAGCAGGAAAACCAGGGAGTCAGTGCGGCCAGGAACCATGCCATTTCCTACATCCGTGGAAAGTATGTGAATTTTCTGGATTCCGACGACAAGTGGACGAAAAACAGTTTCCGGGCGGTGTATGAATTTTTTGAAAAGCGCCAGGATAAGATCGATCTGGTCTCCTGCCCCCAGAAATTTTTTGAGGCCAGGAACGAATATCACTGGCTGCGGTTTAAATATGAAAATGGGAGCCGCATCATCGATGTGCTGGATAAGTACAATTATATCCAGATGCATGTCACCGCATCTTTTGTAAAGGCAGAGGTGCTGGAATATCATCGCTTTGATGAAGATCTGAAATATGCAGAAGATTCCAAGTTCGTCACCTCCGTCATACTGGAGAAACTCAAGTACGGGGTAGTGGCAGAGGCGCTTCATCTGTACCGCAAGCGGGTGAATGCCTCCTCGGCGATCCAGAATAAGGGGACCTCCAAGGAGTGGTATCTGGATACCCCCAGACATTATTATCTGGAGATCATCCGGGAATCCATTGAAAAATATGGAAGCGTGCTGCTCTACATCCAGTACCTGATCCTCTATGATTTCCAGTGGAGGCTGCGGGATGATCTGACCAGGATCCTGACAGAAGAGGAGCAGGGCTGGTATAAGGACTGCCTGAAAGAAATGCTGTCCTATATGGATGATGACTTGATCTGCCATCTGGATAAAATGTACGCCGAATACAAGATCTATGCCCTCTCCCTGAAATACGGATATGATATCCGGAAGGAATTGAAATACCGCAAGGGGAGCCTGTACTTTAATAACATTAAGATCTACAGCCTGCAGGCGAAATCTCTCTTTACGGCAGATGTTCTGAAGATCCGGGATGGCGTGCTGCATCTGTCAGGACGGATCTGGTGTCCCTTTGCGGAGGATCTGACCATTACCATAGAGAATGACCGGGGAGACTGTTATGAGGTGCAGTCCCAGCCCGCCGGTTTCCGCAAAGCGGTGATCTTTGGGGAAGAGCTGGTCCGGGTGCGGGGGTATGAGGTAGAGCTTCCCTTAAAAGGAGTGAGGCAGTTTTGTGTATATGGCCAGTATAAAGATAAATACCCCCAGAAGCTGTATATCCGGGTGGGAAAATTTTCCCATCTGAGCCAGGAGGTGCCAGAGCTCTACTACCATGAGGATGGTTATATGGTCAGTTATGATGAGGAGAGAGAAAGACTCTGTGTCCGGCAAAAGCATGCGCTGCCCCATCTGGCAAAGGAGCTGAGGCTGCTTTTGCGCTGTGTGCGGAATAAAAGATATGAGATCGCCGGATATCGGTGCCTGTATCATCTGATAAAGCCTTTCCTCCGGAAAGAGCGCTGGATCGTTATGGAGAGGATCAATGTGGCGGGGGACAATGCGGAACACTTTTTTAAGTTTCTGCAGCAACAGGGCGGCAGGGACATAAAATCTTATTTTACCATATCCGAAGACAGCGATGATTTTGAGAAAATGTGCCGCATCGGCAGGGTGCTTCCCTTCCGAAAATTTCGGTATAAGTTAAATGTGCTTTTAGCAAAAAATATAATTTCTTCCCAGGGTGAGGATAACATTTTTAATCCCTGGGACAAGGACAGCGTTTATATCCGGGATCTTTACAAGTATCATTTTGTATTTCTGCAGCATGGCATCATAAAAGATGATCTCTCGGAATGGCTGAACAAGTTCAATAAAAACCTGCAGATGTTCGTGACTTCGGCGAAACCAGAATATGAGTCCATCCTGCAGGGGGATTATTTTTATGATGAACAGGTAGTGCGGCTGACCGGCCTGCCCAGATACGATAACTTAAAACAGGATATAACTCCAGAGAAATCTATTATTTTTATGCCAACCTGGCGTTTTTCCCTGGCCTGCCGTCTGAACAATGATACTGGGGAGAGGATTTATAATCCCCTCTTTAAACAGTCGGAGTTTTATCGTTTTTATGACCGGCTGATCCACGATGAGCGGCTGAACCAGGTACTGAAAGAGAAGGGGTATACTGGAAAGTTTTTCCTGCACACCCACCATAAAGTCCAGATCGGGGATTTTACCGACGGGGAGGCGGTGAAGGTGCTCCGGGAGGGCATCGATTATCAAAAAGAATTTCAGAATAATGCCCTGCTGATCACGGATTTTTCCAGTGTGGCTTTTGATTTTGCCTATCTGAAAAAGCCGGTGATCTACACTCAGTTTGATATTGATACTTTTTTCCAGGGACAGGTTTATTCCAAAGGCTACTTTGAGTACGAAAGGGATGGGCTGGGACCGGTGTGCTATGATTATGAGACCACCCTGCAGACGATTATTGACTATGTGGAAAATGACTGCCGGCTGGATCCGGTCTATGATGAGAGAGGGAACCATTTTTACCGCTGGTTTGATGCGGAGAACTGCCAGCGGGTCTATGATGATATAAGAGGACTGGACTAAAAACCATGAGGAGGGAAAATGGATGGAAGAGTTTGTTTGCCTTGCCCGCTATACTGAGGCATACCGCGGACCGGAGGGAAGCGGGACAGTGGATGCGCGGTGTGAAGGGAGGCTGTCCCGGGTGGAGAAGAAGACGGATCCAGCGGTCAATCTCCTTGTGTTCACCGAAGGGCCCTGTGAATGCCGGAACCACGTCGCAGATGTGAGGGAGCATTATGAGTCCGCCACGGTAGATCCGGCGAGGATCTATCTGCGCAAAAACCTGGCAGAGAAACTTTCCCCCCTGGATTTTCCCGGGCTCTGCCAGCTGTTTGCGGAAGAAGGACGTTTTGCCCTGTGGGAGCTGGATCCCGGGCAGCCGGAGAAAAAAGCATATCCCTATGAGAAGCGGGATGAGGGAAGTTTTGGGACAGAGCCGGAAACCTATGTGGAGTTATCTGGTGAACTGCGGGAAAGATATGGGGAGCTTCTTCCTTTTTTCCAGAATATGATCATCAAGGATATGCTCCCTCTTTTCTATGGGGAGAATGACAGCCACAAGCTTCTTCTGAGAAAAATTCTTGCAGATATCGATGACGATATCCTCTGCGGCACCGGCTGTATATACGAGGATGTGCTGCTTAAGATCCTTTCCCTCAAGTATGGGGAGGATGTGGAAGAAAAGCTGGTGTACCGGAGCGGGAAGCTGAAATATCAGAACCTGACTGTGTTTCCCCTGAAAGAGATCCCCTTTGTGGTGTCGGAAATTAGATTAGTTAAAGGGAAATTTAATATATCCGGCCATGTGCTTCTTCCCCTGGAATACAGTGAGATCGAGTACTATTGCATGGATAACCGGAACCGCCGTTATGAGCTGACTCTGGAAGACGAGGGAGAGATTTGTTTTCTTGGCGAGATGCTTCACAGAAGGAAGCGGTTCCTGGTGGAATTTTCCGCGGGGAAGAAACCTGCGGGTATACGGTTTATGTACTGTTACCGGGGGATGTATCAGGCGAGGGTGCGGATGGAGTTCACGGAGGCGCTGGGCATGGTGCCGGATACCAGGCATAATTTCCGGATGCAGGATGGATACCTCTGGAAGACAGAGAAGAGGATCCTGTTTGCAGCGCCCCTGCAGTTAAGAACGCGGATAAAGCTGTTCTTTACATTTCCATGGAAAAGCTTTACAATATAGGTTGAAATAAATTTGAACATTTGGAGGAGAGAGTGAAAAATAAATTTTTCACTCAACGAGTTTGTGTCTGCGCGCTGCTTGCCACAAACATCGCTTATTCGCATAAACAGCGCAGAAACGAGGAAACTATGATATATGGAGTAGTACTTGCCGGCGGAGTGGGAAGCCGCATGGGAAATATGGGGAAACCAAAACAGTATCTTTTGATCGGGGACAAACCGATCCTCATTCATACCCTGGAAAAATTTTATATGCAGAGTGAGTTTGAGAAGGTTCTTGTGCTCTGTCCGGTGGAGTGGCTCAGCCACACAAAGAATCTGATCCGCAGATATATTCCGGACAAAGACCGGATTGTGGTGTTAGAAGGCGGTGATACCCGAAATGAGACCATTATGAATGCCATAGATTATATCGAGCAGGAGGGGAATCTGGACCAGGATACGATCATCGTCACCCATGATTCGGTGCGCCCCTTTGTCACCCAGAGGATCCTGGAGGAAAATATCCGTTACGCGAAGGAGTACGGGGCCTGTGATACCGCGGTGGCGGCGACGGATACCATTGTGTGCAGTGAGGACAATGTGGTGATCAGTGATATTCCGGAACGGCGGAAGATGTACCAGGGCCAGACGCCCCAGACCTTCCAGGCTATGAAGCTCAAAGAACTGTACCAGGCGCTGACGCCGGCAGAGAAAGAGCTTCTCACCGATGCGGCAAAGATCTTTGTCATGAAGGGAGAGAAAGTACACATCGTGGAGGGAGAGGTATTCAATATAAAGATCACCTATCCCTATGATCTGCGGGTGGCAGAAGCATTGTTGAAGGGGAACGAAGAAATATGTTAAATGCAGTGTACCGCCTCGTGGCGCCGAGACGTTTTGAGGTGGAATTTACAGATATAGACCTGTGCAGCGGGGCCGTGATCGTGCGCCCCACCCATCTGTCGATCTGCAATGCAGACCAGAGGTATTATCAGGGGAAACGGGCCAACGATATTCTGCGGAAAAAGCTGCCCATGGCGCTGATCCATGAGGGCATCGGAGAAGTGGTGTATGATCCGGAAGGCGAATTTGCGGCGGGAGAGCGGGTGGTCATGATCCCCAATACCCCAAAGCAGACTGCAGAGGATGTGGCCGGGATGGCAGAGGGGGATGTAGTGGCAGAAAACTACCGGCTGGATTCCCAGTTCCGCGCCAGTGGCTTTGACGGTTTTATGCAGGATGCAGTGGATATCCGCCGGGACCGGCTGATCCGGCTTCCGAAGGGCATCGATCCCTGTGTGGCGGCCTTTACTGAGATCGTGACGGTGAGTGTCCATGCCCTGAGCCGTTTTGATGAGATCGCCCACAAGAAGCGGGATGCAGTGGGGGTCTGGGGAGATGGAAATCTCGGTTATATCACTTCGCTGCTTTTTAAGGCGATGTTTCCGGAGACGAAATTGTATGTCTTCGGGCTGAACCGGGACAAGCTGTCGGATTTTACCTTTGCTGACGATACCTTTCTCGTGACACATATTCCGGCGGGACTGAAATTTGATCATGCCTTTGAGTGTGTGGGCGGAGAGGGTTCTCCAAAAGCCATCAATCAGATCATCGACAACATCCTGCCAGAGGGAACGATCTCGATCCTTGGGGTTTCCGAGAATGAGGCGGCGGTCAATACGCGGATGATGCTGGAAAAGGGGTTACGGATGTTTGGCAGCAGCCGCAGTGGAAGGGCAGATTTTATCAGGACCATGGAACTTTATCAGTCCAATCCGGAGATCCCTGCCTATCTGCAGAATCTTATCGGAGTCCGTATGAGAGTGCGGACCATTGAGGATATGAAGAAGGCGTTTGAAGCTGATATTTATAAAGAATTTGGAAAAACGATTATGATCTGGGAGGCTTAGTAATGAGTGGTTTTCTATCAAATAAGACAAAACGGTTTCTGAAAAAAAGGCTGAAATTCTGGTTTTACTGCCTGACACATCCGATCCTGAATGAACATCTCATTGTGTTTGAGGCATTCAGCGGCAAGCGGTGCGGCGGCAATCTCCGGGCGATCTATGAGGAATTGATGGAGGATGAGCGATACCGGGATTTTCGCTTTGTGTGGATCGTAAATGACGTGGAAGCCCATACCGATCTGAAAGTGAGACGGCATACGAGGGTGGTGCTGAAGGACTCCCGTTCTGCCTTTATTTTATATGCCAAGGCAAAGTACTGGTTCAATAATGTGGCGCTGCCGAATTACCTTATTCCGAGACCCCATCAGGTTTATGTGGAGACCTGGCATGGAACACCTCTGAAAAGGCTGGGTAATGATATCCAGTATGAGGTGGATCCGAGACAGTCTCTGGCGGAGATGCACAAAAAATATTACATCAAGGGAAGAAAGATGGACTATTTGATCTCTCCCTCCCGGTTTTATACCGAGAAAATGATCTCCTCCTTCCGGCTGGACAAATCACATAAAGAAAATATTATTTTAGAGACCGGTTATCCGAGAAATGATGCCCTGTTTAAATTTACTGACGAGGATGTGGCACGCATCAAAGAGGAGATCGGAGTGCCAGAGGGAAAAAAAGTGGTGCTGTATACACCGACCTGGCGGGACAACCAGTTCAAAAAGGGAGAGGGGTTCCAGTACAATACGGAGCTGGACTTTCGGACTCTTATGGAGGAGCTGGGGGAGGAATATGTCCTTTTATTCCGCGCCCATCATCAGATCGGTTTTAAGAATGTGGCTTCCGATGTACCGGGCGTGATCGATGTGACAGAGGTGGACGATGTCAATGACCTTTACATCATCAGTGATCTGATGATCACAGATTATTCTTCTACCATGTTTGATTACGGTGATCTCAAGCGTCCGATGGTATTTTATATGTATGACCTGGATGAATACCAGGGGGAGATCCGGGATTTTTATTTTGATATCAATGAGCTTCCGGGCCCCATCGTCAAGACACAGCCAGAGCTGGTGAAGGCAGTCAAAGACCAGTTTGAGAACTTCGTCTACGATGAAAAATACCGCGCTTTTACGGAGAAATTTAATTATCTCGACGATGCCCACGGAGCAAGAAGGGTCATCGAAGCCACAATCAAGACAAAATTGGGCCCTGCCTTTCGTTTTTATAAATGGGTGATCCATACGAAAAATGTTATCCGCAAGGCCTTTCGTGACGGGTACATCGCCTTTTCCGGCATGCTCCGCTGTATGGGGCTCTGCCGCACAGAGAACAGTAAGCTCCTGTATTCGTATAAAAATAAGCATAAGGGACAGAGGTGTTTCCTCGTGGGAAATGGTCCCAGCCTGCAGCTCTCCGACCTGGAGGGACTGCAGAAAAAAGGTGAGATCACCTTTGGCTGCAATCTGGTGACCAAAGTATTTGGCGAGACCAGCTGGCGTCCGGATTATTATTTCCTCATTGACCGCATCTGCGCGAAATTCCAGAGTGAGGAGATCAATCACGCCATAGGTGAGATTCCTTTATTTACAAATATCACCACCTACAATATTTTTCGTGAGAAGCCGAAAAATCCGGTGATCCTTTATAATATTGCAAAAGATAAATATAAGGTGAAGCGGTCTCCGCTGGCATATTATATTCCGTCGGGATCTACGGTCATGTCGCTGATGATCGAGATGGCGGTGTACATGGGATTTTCTGAGATCTATCTGATCGGCTGTGACTGTACCTCTACCTTCAGCGGCAACACTCACTTTATCAAAGGATATACCGATGATAAGCTGAAGGCAAGAGATGCGAAAAAGATCATTGACAGGATGCGTCGGCTGGGAATCCAGAGTGACGATTATGAGAAATATTTTCTGGACGGCTCACTGAATGCTTATACCCTTTTGAAAGAGCATGCCATCAAGCATGGTGTGACCATCTACAATGCCACCAGAGGCGGAGCATTGGAAGTGTTTGACCGGGTGGATCTGGATGATTTTATCTGATGCTTTACAGATCCAGAAATTCGCTGAAATCATACCGGTCTTTCAAGATCATATCGACAGCTTCCCGCACCGGTGCCTGTCCGGCAGGTCTGGTCAGGAGGATGTCGATATAGGGTTTTAGGCTCTCGGCGCAGTCCGAGGGGGCAAAGGTGATGCCGGCGGTCTTTATGGCGCTGAGATCATTCATATCATCCCCAATATAGGCGGTCTGCTCTGGAGCCAGCCCATATTTGTCCATCAGTTCCGTGAGCTTTGCCGCCTTATTCTTTACTCCCTGATGGAACTCTGTCAGGCCCAGCTCCTGACAGCGGTTGGCGACGATCTGGGAGTTTCTTCCTGTTATAATGGCAGGAACGATGCCGGCATCTTTCAGAAGTTTGATACCGAGACCGTCTTTGACGTTAAAGGCTTTAAACAGTTCTCCGTCATTTCCCATATAGATCCTGCCATCGGTGAGGGTTCCGTCTACGTCCATGGCAAATAATTTGATTTCATTCAGGTTTTTCATACTTACTCCTTTATCTTCGCGCTGTTGAGCTATTGGCTGATCTCAAAACGGGATGGTGTCAGGAACTGGATCGGGCAGTCGGACTGTCTGGTGTTCATATAATCTTCCAGCATGCTCTGGACATCGCGGTTTGCCTCATCGGCATTTTTGATATTTCGTGTCTTTTCCATTTCCTTCTGCATATAATTGCCACTGGGATCATGGCTGTAACCATCGAAGCCCGCCATGGCGATGGAAGCGGGATCCAGTTCGTCCAGGAGACGGAGAAGCAGGATGCCGGAATTGTCCAGCTGATCCCATCCACATTTTACCAGCCTTGTAAAGTCGATGATATGCTGGTTTTTTTCCTCTGCATTCGTCACATTGGAGGTGACGATCTTTTTGTATTCTTTAAAGCGGCTGGCGCTTTTCCAGTAATTATAACGTTTTTTATTGCTGAAATACACATAATTGATAGGATAATCG
Source organism: uncultured Eubacterium sp. (assembly GCA_910584645.1). GTDB lineage: Bacteria > Bacillota > Clostridia > Lachnospirales > Lachnospiraceae > Eubacterium_F. The sequence continues at coordinate 125,521 of CAJUAU010000004.1, read as the reverse complement.
TGGGAGAGCAGGTTGACACTGACCACCACAGGTTTCTTTTCCTGGCAGTATTTCAGGATCTCTTCTTTGTGGGTGACGATGCTGTGTCCGGGAAGCAGCATTAGGATATCCCTGCCTTGAAGGTTTTCTCTTAACTGTGCCACATCTTTTTCATCATCCCGGATCGTTCCGTTATATTCCATATAAGTTTTTTCCAGAAGATCATAGTCATAGCGCTTTCTGGCATCACTGCCGATGCGGTTCAGGATATAATTGATATCCCGGCTGGAGATCCCGGCTTTTGCCGTCAGATAGGCGATGTTGTTGACGTGGGCGCTATAAGAGCCAGCGAGGAAATAGGGGGTAGAATATCCCCAGCTGCAGGTGCTGCGGATTCCGTCCACGTAGTTGTCAATGAGATCGAGAACCACGTCGATATCATAGCCGGCATTGTATTTGCGGTTCATATACTGCATGACCAGTTCGGTGTTGGTGTTGCCGGCACCCCGGCCCATGCCTGCCATCGTGGCATCAATGACTACCTTTCTTAGTCCCTGGGTCATGTCCACAAATTCCTGGGATAAGGAGAAGGACATCTGAAGATTGTTGTGGGAGTGGAAACCGATGCGGGAAGAGGCATTCAGATTCCGGTTGATCAGGTAAAATACCCGGCGGAGATCTTCCTTGTACATGGATCCAAAAGTGTCCACGATACTGAAGGCATAGGGCTCCAGTGGATTGATCTTCTCGATCAGCTCCAGAAGCTCTGCGTCGGAGTAGCCCAGGATATCCACGGGCTGCACGTAGAGCTTATAGCCCTTTTCTGTGATCTCCCGGCAGAAGTCAATCACATCATAGCGTTCATTCTTAAAGAAACAGGCGCGGACGCCATCGATGGAAGTGCCGTCAAAGGGTTCCAGATTGGAGATGGTGTAGCGGCTGTAATCTGCCAGACAGACATAGGATGCCTGGCGGCGGTCCTCCGGCAGAAAGGGGCGCAGCTGCGCCGCATTGTTAAATATCGTACTTCCCTTTTCGTGGGGCTCGTCCTTTAGAAAACCGCATTCCACCACATCGATGCCGCTTTCTGCAAGTCCCTTGATCATACCCTTGATCACTGTATTTCCAAACTGGGCATCTACGAGATATCCCCCATCCCGCAATGTACAGTCCAATAGTTGTACTCGTTTCATATCTTACAATCCTTTCTCTCCGGGGGTTCCGGAGTCCGGCTAGTCTAATGTATCAATTCCCTGGATCACCCGCTCCACTTTTTCAATGTGTTCAGGAAGATCCACGCCGATGGAGGAATGTTTTGTCTCCTTGAGGCGCATTTTATAGCCCCGCTCCATGGCGCGCAGTGGTTCAATTCCCTCTCCCAGTTCCAGCTCGGTCTGGGTCATTTCTGAAAATTCTTTGAGAAAATCCCGCTTATAGGCATAAATTCCTACATGGCGGAACACTCTTGCCAGATGTCCGTCTTTTACGTTGGAGGGGATCACAGAGCGGGAGAAGTACATGGCATCTCCTTGCTGGTCCGTAACAACCTTTACGGTACTGGCCGCTTTGATCTCCTCTGGATCGGTGATCTCTTTTTTCAGGCTTCCAAAATAAACGGAATCGTCCTCGAAAAAGATGGAGATGACCTCCTGGATCATCTCAGGATTGATGACGGGCTCATCCCCCTGGATGTTGATGAACAGGTCGCCCTCCACCTTGGATGCTACCTCAGCCACCCGGTCAGATCCGGTTTCGTGCTTGTCTGAGGTCATGATCACTTTCATAGTATGCTCGTCGCAGGCTGCTTTGATACGCTCATCGTCAGTAGCCACATAAACTTCATCGAATTCAGGGACTTTTTTTGCCTGCTGGTACACCCACCAGATCATTGGTTTGCCACAGATATCCACCAGTGGCTTGCCGGGAAAGCGGCTGGATTTATAACGTGCAGGGATGACTCCGATAATTTTCATAAATATACCTTCCTTCTATTTCTTTTTCTTATGGCTGCCCGGACCGGGTTTTTCGGCTGCGAGAACGTCCTCCAGTTTGACTCTTGGAAAGACTTCGAGATTTCCGCCCCGGGTAGCATTGTAGATTTTGATCCCATGCCGGTCGGCGTATTTTTTCAGCAGCCGGTAGACGAACAGGGACCGGTCAATGATATGTTCCCCAATCTGTTCCGTGGTCACATTTTCTTTGTTCATACGGGTTTTGATACGGGAAATATCGGTCTGGGCAATTTCTTTTGTTGTATAGTTGTCGGTAAAATGGCCTCCGGCGGCATGGGGATTGGTGCAGTCCACTCCCAGCAGATAGATCTCCGAAAAGCCCATATGAAAGGCAAACTCGGCGGCAAGGGACAGGACTGTTGCCTTTACCATACAGTAGGCAAAGATATTTCCCCTCACCTTATACCGCTCGCTGGCGATGGTGTGGACATAGGTGGTGTCCAGCGTCCGCTTGGTCATTTTGTGATAGGTTTTCTCAATGGTAAATAAAGGAGATCTTACATTGTTATACAGCTCGTCCCTTAGCTTTGTGGCATAGATGCTGTCGGATACGCAGTGGAAGCTGGGACGCCAGTCAGTCTGGTCAAATATTTTGTATACCATATTTGTCCCAAAAGTGTACTCGTCTTTTAACAGGTGGAGGTCATCTGGTGACAGGCTGGGACCGTTGCCGATCAGAAAGCACCGTTCTCCTTTGTGGCAGTCCTTCATCTCCATAAGGCGTCTGCCATTATTATTCAGGAAAAGCCCGTGCATATTAAACCATCCGGTAATGTTGTATCGGACGATCATGTAAACGATGCGGATGCGGTTCAGGTTTTTTTTGAAGGTCTGGATCAGGTGTTCCCACAGTCCTGGCTTGTGAGCCGGAATGGCGATACACTGTTCAATGACGCGCCTGGCAGCCTGTCCATCCTCCCATTTGTTGAATTTATCATGAAATGCCTGGTATTTTGCATCTTTGCTGTAATCAAAGTGCGCCAGCTGTTGTGTGACTGCCCGGGCAAGTGCCATTTCATTTTCAGTGATGGGACCTGGCAGCTCTGAGAGGTCAAAGTAAAAGCCCCGGATGTTATTGGCATACTCCTCCCGGTCATACATGTGAAAAACCATGGGGCGTTTCAGAACGCTGAAATCAAACATGGTAGAGGAGTAGTCTGTGATCATCAGGTCGCTGATGATATAAAGATCGTTGATGTCGTCTACATCGGTAACATCAATGATATTGGATGTGCTTTCAATAATGCCGGAGAGTCCGATCTGATGATGGGCGCGGAATAGAAGTACACAGTCCTCTGGAAGTCCTTCTATTACTTTTTCCAGATCCACAGAAGCGTTGTAGCGGAAGCCGGACTGTGCCTGAAAGTCTGTATCCCTCCAGGTGGGAGTATAGAGGATCACCCTCTGTTCCGGCTTGATCCCCAGCCGTTCCCGGATCTGTGCGATGTCTTCCTCACTGTAGTGGAAGAGTGCATCGTTTCTGGGATAGCCGCATTCAATAAAAAGGTTTTCCTCCAGATGCTCCAGACCAAAGGCCGAGGCGATCTTTTCGCTGTAATAAGGGGAGGGGGAGAGGAAATGGGTGACTTTCTTTCCCTTTTTCCGGTAACGTTTGTGCATACGCTCTCTGGACTGTCTCGGATCGCTGTCGGTCTCGATATCGCAGCCCAGCCGTTTCAGCGGCGTGCCGTGCCAGGTTTCAATATAGATCTGATGTTTCCCGGGGATCAGAAAGTCGGGAACACTCACATTATTTACCCAGAACCGGGAAGCAGCCGCGTAGCGGAAATAATCCCGGCTCCCCTTTTTTACCAGTATCGTATGGGGATTTTCAGCCAGTTCCCTGTGTTTTTTCGGATCCGTAAATGCCCACACGAAGGTGTAGTCCCGGAAAGCATCATCCTCTGCCATTTTTTCATATATAGCTTTTACGCTGTCCCCGCAGCGTTTTCCATGATAGGATTCAAAAAAGACCATTTTATCCTGGGTGACATAAAAGATCCGGCACAATTTGAATTTGATCCGGTTTTTTATAAAAGACAGATCCTGTTTTAATCTATATTTCAATCGTTTATCCATATTCTTATTCTTTCTCAAAAACTTTCTTCATAAACGTGCATCTCAATCTATTTTACCATATTTGTATTTTATGTCAATTCAATAAAGCATTCTGCCAGTATTTTAAATTTGACAACCGGGGCAACAATGTATAAAATGAAAACAAATATACGATATGGGGGAAAAAACATGAAGGAAAAAAGTACGCTTTATCTTGTGGTACCCTGCTACAATGAGGAGGAGGTACTGGATGAGACGGCAAAGCAGCTGACCCGGAAGATGGAAGATCTGATCGCAGCGGGCAGGATCAGCGATGCCAGCCGCATCGTCTTTGTAAATGATGGTTCGAGGGATCAGACATGGATCATTATCAGGCGTCTCCACGGGGAACACCGGCTGGTGAACGGGCTGAACCTGTCCCGGAACCGGGGACACCAGAATGCGGTTCTGGCGGGATTGATGTATGCCAAAGAGCATGCAGATGTGGCGATCTCCCTGGATGCTGACCTGCAGGATGACGTGAATGCCATCGATGAGATGATAGATAAATATTATGCCGGAAACGATGTGGTCTACGGGGTGAGAAGCAGCCGCAAAAAGGATACATTTTTTAAAAAGACCACAGCGGAAGGTTTTTATAAAATGATGAAGTGGATGGGTGTGGATATCGTATTTAACCACGCGGATTACCGGCTGATGAGCCATCGTGTGCTGGAGCAGCTGGAGGATTATAAAGAAGTTCATCTGTTTTTAAGAGGGATGATCCCATTGATCGGTTATCCGTCGGATACGGTGTATTATGAGAGACACGAGAGATTTGCAGGAGAGAGTAAGTATCCCCTGAAAAAGATGCTGGCATTTGCCTTTGACGGGATCTCCTCTTTTAGCGTCAAGCCCATTCGTTTTATCGTGTGGCTTGGATTTATCGTATTTTTTGTCAGTGTTCTTATGCTGTTCTATTCTATTATGCAGTTTGTTCTCGGTGATACGGTGCCGGGATGGAGCAGTCTGATCGTCTCCATCTGGGCGCTGGGAGGGCTGCAGCTTCTCGCCATCGGCGTCGTGGGCGAATACATCGGGAAGGTGTACATGGAGGCAAAAGGAAGGCCCAAATATGCCATTCAGGACATATTAGATGATAAGCAGAGCCCTGGCGGCCAGTAAGTTATTTTCGTTTTTTAAATACCCATTCCCTCTGTATCTGGAAACTGACAGTAAACAGGATCGTATCTATAATGCATTTGCGGATGGTGGATGAGAAGATAAAGGTCAGCGCCTTGTCCACCAGCAGTGCGGATATGATCAGCTGGCAGATACACAGCGTGTAATATTTTAATATGATCTTGAAATCCTTCGATTCGTTGTGGAATACCTGGCGTTTATTGATGGTGAAATTGTACAGGGAGGATCCAAGCCTGGACAGTACGCTGCGCAATAAAATAAACAGCGAGATCTCCAGACCGAAAAAGGAGATCCGGATTTTGTCGCCGATCAGCGGGCGGAAGATCAGCCCCAGCACATAGTACAGAGCGATATCAATAACAAAGCTGGAAAGAGAGCTGAGCATAAACTTGAGAAATACCTTATAGATCCGGATGGAATCGATAAAGGGATTAAAATGGGAGCTCTCATTATTTTCCAGATAAATGGTGCGGATGGGGAATTCCAGGATAGGGATCTGGCACTCCCTGGCACACAGGAGCATATTCATTTCGTATTCAAAGCGCTCCCCTTTGGTTTTGGCAAAATATTCCTGCATCAGCGTCCGGGACATGCCCCGCAGCCCGGTCTGGGTATCGGACACGTTGATACCACACAAAAGTTTGATAAAATGCCTTGTAAATTTGTTTCCAAAACGGCTGCGAAGGGGTATTTCCTTATCGTCAAACTGGCGGCAGCCAAGGATCAGGTGGTCTGGATGTTCCTGTACCAGTCTGGCGCAGGTGAGGATATCTTCGATCACATGCTGTCCGTCACAGTCCACCGTCACTGTGCCGTTTATGTCCGGCCGGTTGTCCAGAATGTGGTTAAATGCAGATTTAAGTGCGATTCCCTTTCCAAAATTGATGACGTGCCGCAGAATGCGGCAGTTGTATTCTTCTTTACAGGTCTTAAAGTATTTTCGATTTTTGATCTCACTGCCATCGTCCACCAGAATAATGTTTTCAAAGCCAGCCTCCGTCAGCTCCCTCACGAGAGTGATCATCCGTTCATCTGGATTCAGGGCGGGAATAACAATGGCTATTTCGTGATAAAATGTCCCCATGATCTTCTCCTATTTATTCCGGCACTTCACCGGAGAGTTAGCTTGGGCAGTACACCTCTGCCCCCCAACATCAATATATTTTTAAGTATAAACCTTTCAGGACAGAAGGGCAAGAAGTTTTTCCGGGGAAAGACTTGCATGTATCCGGGGGGTATTTTATAATAAGGTAAGTATTTGAGCAATGATGAAAAGAGGGATCCTTTGAGAATTTCAGTTGGCATTGTCGCCTATAACGAGGAAAAAAATCTTCCGCGGATACTGGAGGACGTGGTAAAACAGACATTTCCCCACGATCAGATGGAAGTGGTACTGGTGGACAGCCGGTCTGAGGATGGCACCAGGGACTTGATGCTAAAGTTTGCGGAAGAGTATAAAGATGAGTTTTTCAGTATCCAGGTGGTGGACAATCCGGAACGCCGCCAGAGCTGTGGCTGGAACCATGCCATCCGGGCATTTGCCACGGAGGTGCTGATCCGGGTGGACGCCCACAGCAGTATTCCTCCGGAATTTGTGGCAGAGAATGCAGCAGCGCTGGAAGAGGGTGAGATGGTGACAGGAGGTGTCCGGCCCAATATAGTAGAAGAGGACTCTCCCTGGCAGCAGGTGCTTCTCACCGCCGAGAGTTCCATGTTCGGCAGCAGTGCCGCGGGATTCCGGCGGGAGGGGAAAAAGGCTTATGTGAAGTCATTTTTCCACGGAGCCTACCGCCGGGAAGTGTTTGAAAAAGCAGGGGTATTCCGGGAGGATCTGGGGCGGACAGAGGACAATGAATTTCACTACCGCCTCCGCCAGAAGGGATTCCGGCTCTGTATGGTGCCGGGCATCATTTCCTACCAGATGATCCGGCCGGATCTGGGGAAGATGTGCCGCCAGAAGTGCGCTAATGGCTATTGGATCGGGCTGACAGCGGGTGTCTGCCCCGGGTGTCTGTCCCTGTATCATTTTGTGCCCTTCGCCTTCCTGTGCGGGATATTGTTTACTTCCCTTCTGGCAGTGCTGTCCTATCCTCAGCTGGCGGTGCTGATGTGGTCATTGTACTGGCTGCTGGCTGTGGGAATGGCAGTTCTGGCTGTCAGAGGACAGAAAAAATATCCGGGGCATCTTTTGCTGCCGGTACTGTTCTTTTTTCTGCATGTGAGCTACGGGGCGGGAACGCTGGCAGGACTGTTAAAGATGCCATTCTGGAGGAGAAAGCACACAGGCACAGCGAATAGCTGTACTTGTGAAAACCAACGGGAAAAGGAATGAGGGAGCCGATGGAACAGAGAGAATATACGCAAAAAGAATTAGAGGGGCTGCACCGGGTGAGCCTGGAGATGGCAGAGGTGTTTGTGGCATTCTGTCAGGAACGGGGACTGGTCTGTTATTTCTGTGGCGGCGGCTGTATCGGGGCGCTGCGGCATAAAGGCTTTATACCCTGGGATGACGATCTGGATTTTTTTATGCCGAGAGAGGATTATGAGATATTTGTGAGCCAGTGGCGGTCTTATGAGAAAGGAAAGCGCTATCTTTTATCGGATACCACAGAGGATTATGTGGACCGCAACAATTTTGCCACCCTCAGGGACAGCATGACCACCCAGGTGAAGCCTTATCAGAAGGATCTTGCTATCCCCCACGGAGTGGCATTGGATGTGATCCCCCTGGATGGGTATCCTGAGGGAAAGTGGCACAGAAAGTTTCAGTGCATGTGGGCACTGGTCTACTCGCTGTTCCGGGCCCAGACTGTGCCAGAAAAGCATGGGGGGCTGATGGCGGCGGGAAGCCGTCTGCTTCTGGGGATCTTCCGGGGAAAAAAGATCCGATACCGGATCTGGAGACTGGCAAAGAAAAAGATGACCCGCTATCCGGTCCGGGAATGCCATTATATCACCGAACTCTGCTCGGGACCCTATTACATGAAAAAGAAATACCGGAAGGAATGGTTTGATAAGGCAGTCTTTGTGGATTTTGAGGGACGGAAAATGCCCATTCCCATCGGTTATGACGGATATCTCAGGGAAGCTTTTGGCGACTACATGCAGCTGCCTCCGAAAGAAAAACAGAAGGCGCACCATGACTGCGTCCTGCTGGATCTGGACAAACCCTGTGTTCCGGTGGAAGACAGAAAAGAAATGTGAGGACAAATTATGCTGAGTGAAAAAGAGCTGGCGGAATTAAAAGAGCTTCAGGAAAAATGTCTGGAGATCACATTGGTGTTCCAGGAATTTTGTGAGAGACATCATCTGCTGTTTTATCTGTGTGGCGGCGGCTGCATTGGGGCCCTGCGCCATGGCGGGTTTATACCCTGGGACGATGACATTGATGTGTTTATGCCCAGGGAAGATTATGAAAAAATGTGCCGCCTGTGGAAGCAGGAGATGGATGAGAGCAGATACCGGCTGAGCCGGACCAGTGAAACGGAATTTTTACGTTCCCAGCTCACCGCCATCACCGATGAGGAGACTACTTTTATAAAGGAGAGGCAGATGGATCTGGATATGGCCCACGGCGTCCGGCTGGAGATCCTGCCTCTGGACGGCTGCCCTTCCTCCCGCTGGAGACGTAAATGCCAGCTTTTGTGGGGGCTTGCTTATCAGATCTACATCAACCAGGAAGCGCCCACCAGCAAAGGGAAGCTGCTGTATGCCGTCGGAAAATGTATGCTGGCACTGGCTCCGGGCTGGAAGAACCGCTGGCGGATGGCGCGTATGTGTGAACGCCATATGTCCCGGTATCCCATCTGCGATTGTGACTATGTGACGGAGCTCTGTGTGCGTTACAATTATATGGTCAATGAATATCCCAAAGAGATCTTTGAATCTGCCGTATACAAAGATTTTGAGGGTTATAAACTGCCCGTACCCGTCGGTTACGACACCTATCTGAAAATGGCATTTGGCGATTATATGGAGCTGCCGCCAGAGGAGAAGCGGGTTCCCTCCCACGACGGCATGTGTGTGGATGTTCATAACAGCTACAAAAAGTACCAGGGGAAATGTTATCCGGTGAAACGTACACCAGAAAAAACGTGAGAGGAATAAGGGGAAGATGGAGAGAGGGAAAATGAAGAAAGGGCTGCTGTCTATTATTATTCCGGTCTATAATTCCAGGGACCGGCTGGCAGAATGTTTTGAGAGTATCGTAAATCAGAATTTTGAGAGTATGGAGGTCATCGTGGTGGATGACTGTTCCAGCGATGGAAGTCTGGAACTGTGTATGGAATATGAAAAAAATTATGCCTATTTCCATGTGTTCACCAAGGAAAATGAGGGCGTATCGGCGGCGAGAAATTTTGGTCTTGCCAGGGCACAGGGGGAGTACATCCAGTTTGCAGACAGCGATGACATGCTGTATCCGGATGCCTGCCGCCGTCTTGTGGAATGTATGGAGCGTGATGCCAGTGATCTTGTGATCTGCGGCTACTATAACGAGAGAGAACAGAGTAAGATCCTGCCTCCGGATCTTATGGTGGAGGGCAGGGAGGGTCTCCGGGAGCAGTTTCCCTCTCTTTTTACCCGGTTTCTGATCCATGTCCCCTGGAATAAGCTGTATCACAGGAGGGTGCTGGAGCAGGCGGAGGCTGCATTTCCCCTGGATCTAAACAAAGGAGAAGATCTTCTGTTTAACCTGAAGGTACTGGGGCAGGCGGAGAGGATCAGCCTGCTGCCGGAGGCGCTGTATTTTTACCACAATGTGAATGATCAGTCCCTCTCCTTCCGGTTCCGGGAGGATTCCATGGAGATCGAGGAGCGGCTGTTCCAGAGTGTGGCTGCTTTCTGGGATCATTGTGGAGGAAAGCCGGATCCCGGATTTTTATCCCATTTTTATCTGACCGCGGTGAAAAATAAATTGTATGCCCTGGTGGGAAGATCAGGATTTGACGCCGGAACCTGCCGGGAATACATGAAAAAATGGGGAAAGCTGGAAAGTGTGGGCAGGCTTTATGGTCTGCGGCAGTGTTTCGGGGCAAAGGACAGAATACTGTTATATCTGATTAGGAGCCAGAGGACAAGAGTTCTGTACCTGTATTATAAATGGATGGGAGACTGATCATGAAGAAAAAAATAGCTTTTGTGGATTTTGATATGAGTATACGGGGCGGAGGGCAGCAGGTGCTCTGCAATATCGCCAATGCCCTGGCGGATGAGGATCCCCGGCAGGAGAAATACGAGATTTATGTCATAAGCCTGATCCATGAAAAAGAAGAATGTGCCTATGGGCTGAGAGAGGGGATCCATTATTATAATATTCTTCCCTATAAAGCCAGGATCCGGGAAGTGATGTCGAAAGCGGGAAAAGATTTCCGCAGATATTGTGTGGAGCAGGGCATTGGGCTGCTGTTCTATGTGGGGGTCTATGCGGGTTTCTGTGCCGGGTTTCCGGGAAGAAAGCTGGATATTCCAAAGGTGTTTTGTGACCACGGGGCATTGATGAGCCAGTGGAATGATAAAGTGGTGCGTTTCATGCGCCGCATGGGTTCCCGGTACGCAGACCAGACTGTCGTTCTCACCAGGCAGAGTGAGAAGGCCTATTATAAAAGATTTCATTGTAAGCCGGGGCGGGTGATCACCATCTACAACTGGATCGATGATGTGATCCTGGATGAGGCCGGGGATTATGATGCGGAAAGCCGTAAGATACTGACAGCGGGGCGTTTTTCCGGGGAAAAAGGAATGGATCTTCTGGTGGATACAGCGGCGGCACTGAAAAAGAAGACAAAAGATTTTGTGTGGGAGGTATACGGAGACGGAGAACTGTGGGATGCGATCAACCGGAGGATCCGGGAAGAGGGACTGGAGAAAAATGTAAAACTCATGGGGCTGACCGACGAGATGGAGCGCTGTTACCGGGGGCACAGCATGTATGTACTCACCTCATACCGGGAGGGGCTTCCTCTGGTTCTGTTAGAGGCGAAAGCCAACCATCTGCCGCTGGTAAGTTTTGATATTGTGTCGGGACCGGGGGAGATCATAGAAGATGGAACCGACGGCGTGCTGATACCGCCTTATGATACGGAAGAGATGGCATGTCAGATCTATGGTCTTTTGTGCAGCCAGGAAAAGCGGATCCGGATGTCAGAGTGTTCCCGCAGGAATCTTGAGGAATTCGGAAAAGAAAAAATCCTCAGCCAGTGGCGGGCACTGATCGAGGATATGGGGTCAGGCTGACTGCCCTGCCAGGCTTCCCTTGTTGGTACAGTGGAGATAGCCGACGGCGGTATATAACAGCATGGTCTCAATATTTACCGTAAAGAATACATCGTGGAAGCACATCAGGAAGATCAGTATGGACACCGTCAGAGAGGCAAAAAATAAGTAGTTCTCACTGACGGTGTCTTTTTGCCGTAGTTTTTTCAGGGATTGCAGGAAGACCAGCAGGAAAAAGGCGCCCATCACACAGAAACCGGCGGCACCGGTTTCCACCAGCAGGGAGAGATAGCCATTGTGGGTGACATACTGGGTCTCTGCCAGATAGCTGTCCGGATATTTATCTGTCACATAGGGAAGGGCACTCCGGACAGAAAAGCCAAACAGGGGTTTTTCTTTATATAGAGACAGATAATTTTTCCATATGGTAGAGCGGTTATTTGTGATGTTATCGGTGTCCACATCCTCACGGACCATATCATTTACAGCCCGCTCTGGTTCCATCATTTGTCCGATCTGGCGCAGCGGGAAAAAGATCAGAGAGTAGACCGCGATCATGGCGGCCAGGGCGGCCAGCCCTCTTTTTGCGCTCTGGATAAAAAATCTTCCCATACCCGTCTCCCCTCTGGAGAGGTGCTGCCGGTAGGTGATAAGGACCACGGTAAATAAGATTGTACCTGCTGCTGCGATAAAGATCGTCCTGGAGTTAGACATGATGATATAACAGGTATTGATAACAATACTTGCCCAGCAGTAGACTTTCAATGGGAAAAAGCTGGTCTTCCGGATGGTAAAAAGCAGAAGCAGGATCAGGATCAGAGAGGTGAAGGCGGCAAAATTCGGGTCCGAAAATAACCCAAAGAGCCTGCCATCTACGATGCCCTGCCGGATCCTGTGTCCTTCTGGATTCAGGATCGTATAATGGATATTTTTTATATACTGCCAGAGGGAGGCGGCGCAGGCTATATTCCAAAAAAAAGAAGTGAAAAAGGCCGTGAAACGGAGACAGCGCATAAGCCTGTCCTCTTTCATGATCTTTGGCAGGAAATAAAAAAGGATCAGCTGGGAGGCAAAGGTAACGAGCCCAAGTATATTACCTGCCAGCTCATATTTGTAATTCAGCAGGGAAGAGATACCGAGAACCAGGATAAATACACCGAGAAGAATGGTCTGGGCATCCGGCCGCCGGCTGTTTCTCAGAATATAAAGGCAGAAGAGTGAGAGAATTCCTCCACCGATGACAATCGACTTATATAAAATATCTGCCGCTGGTCCTTCCCACAGTACCGTCGTTGGAACAAACCGGGTTGAAACGCTGTACAGTGCATAAAAGATAATATAACAGCAGATGATCTGTTGTAATTTGTTTTTCATGATGATCCTCCATTTCATCCTAGCTTGACGGCGCGAATTTGAACCCTGTTTCAAATTTGCGCCGTCAAGCTACGTACACTCTTGAGAGTATACTCTCAAATATTGATTTTTTCAACTTTTTTTTATATAATAATTGTAATTAAGGAAAATAATGAGAACAGTGTGACCAAAACAGTGAGCAAAATCATGAGGAACGGAGCAATGCAATAAGCAGTGCGGGAGTTCCAAATGGTGGAGGGCTGGTAAAGCTGCGTAGCAGCGGCGCTAAGCGCCAGTGGTGCTTGTTAAGCACGGACCGAAACGGGGATGAGACCAGCCAGGTGTTTTTGTCATGAAAATGTTTGTGCCGCCTGTGGCGGCATGGAGGAAAACATGAATGGAGGAAGAGCAATGCCCTGGTTTAAAAAATATGTGGAAAGCGGCAGGCTGTCCATGATCTACCGGATCTTGCTGGTGATCTGGGATGCAGCTTGTATCAATCTATGTTCTTTTGCAGCGCTGTTTATCCGCTATGAGCTGAGATGGGACCGGTTCTTAAAAAGCGGTATTACTCCGGATTATCCTCAGGGATATGTGACGACACTGCAGGAACTTATCATTATCAATACATTGATCACATTGCTGATCTTTGCTCTGTTCCGTCTGTATAACAGTCTTTGGCGTTATGCCAGTCTCGGAGAGGTGCTGAATATTGCCGTGGCATGTCTGCTGTCTGCGGTGGTGCATTTCCTGACGGTCTTTGGAACCTATCGCAGACTGCCCAGGTCTTATTTTGTGATCTATCTGCTGCTTCTGTTTATTATGACGCTGGGCGTCCGGTTTTCTTACAGGATCATCCGGCTTTTATACAACGAAAATGTCCACGGTGTGGGGATGCGCAATACGATGGTGATCGGAGCGGGAGAATCTGGTAATATTGTGATCAATGAGCTGAAGATGAGCAAGAAACTGGACAGCAATATCTGTTGTATCATCGACGACAACAAATCCAAGCACAATACATTTATCAACGGTGTGAAGGTGATCGGCGGCAGGGATCAGATCCTGGATGCGGCGAAATATTTTGCCATTAATGAGATCGTGATCGCCATGCCCAGCGCGCCGAAAAAGGATGTAAAAGAGATCCTGGAGCTGTGCCAGCAGACCGGGGCGGAACTAAAGATCCTACCGGGTGTGTACCAGTTTGTAAATGGAGAAGCAGCGGTAGAAAAGCTCCGTCCGGTCCAGATCGAGGACCTTCTGGGGCGGGAACCGGTGAAGACCAACCTCGAATCCATCGCTGGATATGTGAAAAATAAAGTGGTGCTGGTCACTGGCGGCGGTGGTTCTATAGGCAGTGAGCTGTGCCGGCAGCTGGCGTCAAACCAGCCGAAGATGCTGATCATCTTCGATGTATACGAAAATAATGCTTACGACATCCAGCAGGAGCTGCGGGCAAAATACCCCCATATGCATCTGGAAGTCCTGATCGGTTCTGTGCGCAACACCAGCCGGGTGGATAAGATTTTTGAACAATACCGGCCGGATATCGTCTATCACGCTGCCGCCCACAAGCACGTGCCGCTGATGGAAGACAGCCCTAACGAGGCAATCAAAAATAATGTATTTGGCACTTATAAGACGGCCCTGGCGGCGGATAAGTATGGCGCAAAAAAGTTTGTATTGATCTCTACGGACAAGGCAGTAAATCCTACGAATATCATGGGGGCTTCCAAACGGATCTGTGAAATGATCGTACAGGGTCTGAACCGGCAGTCCTCCACAGAGTTTGTGGCAGTACGGTTTGGAAATGTTCTGGGCAGCAATGGAAGCGTGATCCCCTTGTTTAAAAAACAGATTGAGGCGGGAGGTCCGGTGACGGTGACGGACAAGAACATCATCCGGTATTTTATGACGATACCAGAGGCAGTTTCCCTGGTACTGCAGGCGGGAGCCTTTGCCAGGGGTGGTGAGATCTTTGTTCTTGATATGGGGGAACCGGTGAAGATTGATGACCTGGCAAGAAATCTGATCAAGCTTTCCGGTTATGTTCCCGATGAGGACATTAAGATCGTTTATACCGGGCTTCGTCCAGGAGAGAAACTGTATGAGGAGATCCTTATGGATGAGGAAGGGCTGACGGAGACGGAAAATGCCCTGATCCATATCGGCAAGCCCATTGAGTTTGACGAAGCTGCATTTTTTGACCAGCTGGAGCGATTGTATGAAGAGGTATATAACGAGGTTCCTAATATGAAAGAAATCATTTCGGATCTCGTACCTACCTACCACATAAAAGATGAGGAACGCAGACGGGAGAAAAAGAGCCTGGATCACAAATTTACTGAATTTTATGAATCCAGCAAAAAACTTCCGCATTAATTATGAAAAAAATGGGAAAAATATTGAAAAAGATATTTATAGTGATCTTCCGGATCCTTCCATTAAGAAAGGCTGTTATTTTTGAGAGTCATCCGGATCTTTCGGATAATTCCTATGCCTTGTATAAGGAATTTTTAAGAAGAGGGATTCAGAAACGGTACCGCCTGTACTGGATGAAGACCTTTAGCGGCGGTGAAGTGCCAGAGCTTCCCGATGGGGTGGCTGTCTTTGAAAATGAGCCTGCAGGGCTGGCAGAGACGCTGCGCAGGACCTATATCCTGAACACGTCAAAGTATATCATTGACTGTAACTCCTTTGTATATAAGAGGAGAAAGGGACAGATCCGCATTCATCTGGGGCATGGCATGCCGGTGAAGATAGATCTGGATTACAGTAGAAAATTTGGGGACTGTGATGAATATCTGGTGCTGTCAGAGTTCTGGAAAGAAATTTATACAAAGCAGATCCTGGTTCCAGAGCAGAAGTTATGCTGTCTGGGATATCCAAGAAATGATGTGCTGGTGAATCCCCCTGTCTGCCCGGCATGGGAGAAAGCGGTGGCGGATTACAGCAGGGTGATCCTCTGGATGCCCACCTACCGCCAGCACCGGCGGCATATGGAGGGAGCCATGGCAAATGAATATCCCTACGGTATGCCCTGTATCCATGACGGGAAAGAACTGGAAGCCTTTCACCGGGTGCTCTGTGAGAAAAATGTCCTTGTTCTGTTCCGTCCCCATCCGGTCCAGGAACTGTCATTGTTCCGGGACAGCGGATTGACACATATCAGCATTGCGGACGATTCCTATCTGGATGAATACCAGATGACACTGTATGAGCTTCTGGCGAAGTCAGGGGGATTGATCACCGATTATTCTTCGGTGTATTTTGACTATCTTCTGACGGATCAGCCAGTGGCACTTACCATTGAAGACAGAAAGGAATATTTTCAGCATTTTGATTTGGCATTTCCGGATTATAAAGCGTATATTAAGGGATCCTATATCGAGAATACGGAGGATCTTATCCGCTTTATCCGGGATACGGCGGAAGGGATTGATACCAGCAGGCCAGAGCGGCTGCGTGCAAAAGAGATGTTCCATTCCTATGTGGATGGAAAGTCAGCAGAACGGATCACGGATATGCTGGAAACGAAATATGGATTGTAAAATGAATTTTGTTGCATTGTGAAGGAGAGATGAAGTTGGATTACGCCAATATGAACTATATCATATATTTTGATTATGCTTCTCTGATCATTATGTCAGTGCTGGTCATATCTTTTTATATGATCAAACATTTGGATAATATGCAGAACCGGATGCTGAAGGTTATGCTGTTAAGCCACTTTCTGGTTATCGGTATGGATATCATCAATGTGATCGGACCGAAGTTTACCATGCCATTTAACTATCAGATTTTGTATGGCTCCCATCTGTTCTATTTTCTGCTGCACAATGTGACAGTATATGCCTTTTTCTTCTACTGCTGTTTTATGGTGGATCAGTATGCCGCTGGTAAACGGTGGCTTCAGATCATAACCTGCCTTCCGATGATGGGCATTGTTGTGCTGGTGGCAACAAATTTCTGGACGGGCTGGATCTTCCGTATCGACGAAAATCTGAAGTATTTTCGGGGATCGCTGATCATGGCCGTTTATGCAGTTGTGTTGTTCTATGTTCTATTATCTTTGGTGATGATCAGTATGTACCGGGAAAGATTGTCAAGACTTCAGAGAGTAGTTACATATTTTTATATTATGCTCTGCATCGTAAGTGCCGGGGTGCAGTACTTTTATCCAAAGCTTCTGGTGGAATGTTTTGGTATCACGGTAGCGCTTATGATCCTGTTTTTTTCCACAGCAAAATTAGCAGATTTTTATGACGAGGATTTTAAAGTGCTGAACCGCCACGCTTTTATGGAGATTATAGACAGCAGTTTATACTGGACCGGCAGACGGTATCTTTTTGTGATCAAGGTTCATGATTTTCAGCTGTATCGTGTTACACTGGGAAAAGATTTTCAGGAGCGGCTGGCACGGACTGTCATCCTGTATCTGCAGGAAGCATTTCCCCAGGGATATGTGTTTCATTATACGAACAGTGAGTTTTTGCTTGCCTTTAAAAAGGACTTCGGTCAGCAGGAGGCAGACAGCACCCTGCAGCGGCTGAATGAGAGGTTCAGCGGGGCATGGCAGATCGGAGATAACCAGATCCGGTGTGCTTACCATATCGGCATGTTCTCCTGGGGGAAGGAAGAAGAACTCAACCAGGCGGGAAAGCTGAAAGATTGCCTGGATTATATCAATGATTATTCCCGGCTCATCGATCATCCGGTACTTACGCTTAAGGATATGAAGATCGGAGCGGTGGCAAGGAATCTTCTGGTGCAGAAGCTGCTCCAGGAAGCGGTGGATCAGGATGGATTTGAGATGTATTACCAGCCGATCTATTCGGTAGAGGAAAATCGTGTGGTATCGGCGGAAGCACTGATCCGGCTGAAAAATACAGATCACGGTTTCATATCCCCGGAGGAATTTATCCCCATTGCAGAGCAGAATGGACTTATTATGAAGATCGGGGAATTTGCCTTCCGGTCTGTGTGCCGGTTTATCCAGGCACAGGGGCTGGAGCAGTATGGAATCCGTTTTATCGAGGTTAATCTTTCTGTGGTGCAGTGTATGCAGGAGAGGCTTCACAAGCAGCTTCTGGATATCATGGCGGAGTATGGAGTGGGACCGGACCAGATCAATCTGGAGATCACAGAGACCGCCGAGGTAACCCAGATGGGGGCTTTTCAGGATAATGTATCTGCCCTGAACCAGAAGGGAATAGGCTTTTCCCTGGATGATTACGGTACCGGATATTCCAATATCGGTTTCTTATATAAATTTCCTTTTCGTATCATCAAGATTGACAAGAGTCTTTTGTGGGGGGCTTTTGAGAACGAAAAGGCGATGATCACGCTGGAGAGCAGTATTGATCTTGCCAAGCGGCTGAACCTTCAGGTGGTGGTAGAGGGTGTTGAAAATGAAAAGCATCAGGATAAATTGACGGAGCTAGGGTGCGATTATCTTCAGGGATATTATTTTTCCAAACCGGTGCCGGAATCCGAGTTTATCCATTATGTACAGCAGCAGTGCCAGCTTGACGGCGCGAATTTGAAGCCGCTGTTGAACTAAGATACGTTTTCCGTTCACAATGGGATTTTTGCTGCATATATTATTCATGACACCTGCCGCCCGGCATTATGATCCTGGTGACCCCGGAATCGTTGCATTGGTTTTTGTCTGGCGGCACTATAGTAAGGAAGGGCTGTTATGGAGATCTATGTAGTGAGACCGGGGGATTCTGTGGACCGGATCGCCCAGGAATTTTCTGTGCCAGCAGAGAGTATCATCTGGAACAACCAGCTGGTGTTTCCCTATCCGCTGGCGGTGGGGCAGGCGCTTCTGGTGGGAGAGTATGATGAGACGGCAGATCCAAGGCGCATCGATGCCGGGGGATATGCCTATACTTATATCAGTAACTGGGTTCTGAGGCAGACCATTCCTTTTTTGAACCGGCTTTTTATTTTTTCCTATGGCTTTACTCTGGAGGGGGCGCTGGTCTATCCGCCCAGGGATGAGAGCTGGATGATCGGGTTATGCCAGGAAAATGGAACGATGCCCATACTGACCCTCACCCCCTTTGGCAGCGACGGCAAGTTTAACAATAATCTGATCCATCAGCTGGTCACCAATGACGCAGTGTCTGATGAACTTTTAGACAATCTGGTGTCTGTCATGCAGCAAAAGGGCTATGGCGGCATCGATATTGATTTTGAATACATTCTGGCAGAGGACAGGGATGCCTTTACTGCCTTTGTGGAGAAGACCGTCAGGCAGATGCACGAAAATGGATTTGTGGTATCTGTTGCCCTGGCGCCAAAAACATCGGCGGATCAGAAGGGGCTTCTGTATGAGGGGAAAGATTATGGGGCTCTGGGAAATGCAGCGGATGAGGTGCTGCTGATGACTTATGAGTGGGGGTTTAAATATGGCCCTCCCATGGCAGTCGCCCCTCTGAATATGGTACGGCGGGTAGTAGATTATGCGGTGACGGAGATCGATCCGGCAAAGATCAATCTGGGAGTGCCCAATTATGGTTATGACTGGCCTCTTCCCTTTGTGCGCGGGGAGACGGAGGCGAGAACCATCGGGAATGTGGAGGCGGTGCAGATTGCCATTCAGAACGGCGCGGAGATCCGTTTTGATGATATAGCTAGAAGCCCATATTTTGAATATTTAGATGAAAGCGGAACCGAGCATGTGGTCTGGTTTGAAGACGCCAGAAGCATTCGTGACAAATATGCCCTTCTTCCAGAGTACGGTCTCAAGGGAATCGGTGTGTGGCAGATCATGCGTTGGTTTCGGGGGATGTGGCTGGCAGAGCAGTTACCTTGAGAAGGAGTTCTTCGGCAAAGCGGGCGATTTCTTCTGTGGGCTCCTGCAGTCCGTTGTCAAGCCAGCAGCCCAACATACCGCCATATCCGTGGGCGAGAAAATAGTACAGCCATTTTTTCTGTGTCTCGGTGAGATGAGGAAAAAACTTTTGAATCAGAAAGGAAGCATTTTCATAGCAGACTGACAGGATCCGGGAGGCGAACTGGGGATCACCGTGGGAAGACCCCACGATCTGAAACCATTCGCCTCTTTTTTTCAGGTGTTCCAGCAGCAGGATAAAGCTTTCCCGGATACTGAGCTGTTCAAACTGGGACAGGCTGTTAAGAAGTTCTTCTAAAAATTCCTCTTCCAGCTTCTGTAGAAGATTAAAGGCATCCTCATAATATTTGTAGAAAGTGGCGCGGTTGATCTCTGCCATCTCACAAATCTTTGTGACAGTGATCTTGGAGACGGGCTGCTCTTTCAGCAGCTGGATAAAACTCTCCCGGATCATCATTTTCGTATATCTCGTTCTTGCATCGATTCCCATTGCTAAAATCCCCTTTTCAAAGTCGGCCACAGGATAGTGTATCCTCACATTTCGCCAAATGACTTGCCTGTCTGCCCATCTGCTACGCCGAATATCTTAGTCATAGCCATCGCTACGCCGTCAGTACCCAGGTAGTACTACAAAGATAATAAACATTTTTAAAAAAAGTGTTGTATATCTTACAGTATGTAAAATACTGTTGGTTGTAATTTTTGTTGTGAATGATTATAATATAACGCTGTAAGAAAGTCAACACGTGTTGAATAACTGTGAACACGCATGTTAACAAAATAGAAACATACTTTTCATTGGCAAAAAAAAGCGGTTATGGTACAATTAAGTTCTGATGGACTTAAAATAAGTTCTGACGAACTTATTTGCGGGTTTTTAGCAAGATCCGATATGTGCAGAAACCTAACTTGTGCAGAAAATGCACTCAAAAAGGAGGAATATAAGGTGTTACCCAAATTAAGTGTAAAAAAACCATATACAGTACTTGTAGCAGTGGTGCTGATCCTGGTACTGGGCTTTTTATCTTTCCGGAATATGAGTACTGACCTCTTGCCGGATATGGAACTTCCCTATGCCATTGTGATGACCACATATGCGGGAGCCAGCCCGGAAGAGGTAGAGAATGCTGTCACAAAACCGGTAGAACAGGCGATGGCAAGTATCAGTAATATGAAAGAGGTATCCTCGGTATCCAACAGCAATGTATCTGTGGTGATCCTGGAATTTAATGAGAGCACAGATATGAATGCGGCTACCATTGATATGAGAGAGAGCCTGGATATGGTATCGGCACAGTGGGATGACACCATTGGCAGCCCGACGATCATGAAGCTGAATCCAGATATGATGCCGATCATGGTGGCTGCGGTAGATTATGATAAGCTGGACAGCACACAGGTTACGGAAAAGGCAGAAAACGATGTGATTCCGGAACTGGAGAGTGTGGAGGGGGTTGCATCGGTCAATGCCTCCGGAAAGGTCCGTAAGAAAGTAGAAGTGATCATCCAGCAGGATAAGATTGACAAGATGAATAAAAAGGTCAAAGATGCTGTAGAAGGCAAATTGGATGATGCCAGCAAGAAGATTTCTGACAACAAGGAAAAGATCGAGAGCGGAAAGAAGACGCTGAATCAAAAACAGGAAGAGACAGCACAGAAGCTTGCTGAGGGGGAGGCAGAGATTGCCAAGAACTCAGAAAAGATGGAAAAGACTCTGGAGACTCTCAATGCCAACCTGAAAACGCTGGAATCCAAAGAGAAGACCGTCCTGGATTCAGAGAAGAAGCTGAATGAGGGGATGGTGCAGCTCAGAACCCAGAAAACACAGCTGGAGACTACGGTAAAATCCCTCACATCTGCGAAAGACGGACTGGTGCAGCTGCAGACAGGGCTGAATGGCCTGAATGCCCAGAAAAAAGCACTGGAAGCTCAGATTGCAGCGATGGGAGGAAATCAGGAACTGAACATAAAGCTGGAGTCTGTCAAGGCGCAGATTGAAGTGATCCAGGCAAAACTTAAGGAACAGGGGATCAAGGAGGAAGAGCTCACCGGTAAGATCGCAGAGATTGAGTCGGGGCTTGCCCAGGCTCAGGCAGGACTTACAAAGATCGGTACAGAGGAGACAAAACTCACAAAGAGCAAAAAAGAGATCTCCAAAGGTAAAAAGCAGATCCAGGAGGCGAAGAAAAAGCTCACAGATGCCAAGGCAAAATTGAAGAAAGGGCAGATTTCTTTAGAGGAAGCGGCACAGGAACTCAGCAAACAGAAAGTTCTGGCAGCTATTAAACTCAGTGTGGCGGAGTCAGAGGTGACAAGCGGGGAATCAAAGCTGAATGAGGCGGAGACCGCACTGAAAGACAGTTCCAAAGCGACGAAAGAAAATACGAACCTGGATAAGATCATTACCAAGTCCATGGTAGAACAGATCCTTTCCGCTGAAAACTTTGATATGCCGGCGGGATATATCGCGGAGAAAGATGCTTCCTATCTCGTAAGAGTGGGAGATAAACTGGAATCCGACGGTGAGATCCAGGATCTGGTGATCTGTGATATGGGACTGGAGGGACTGGATCCCATCAAACTGTCTGATGTGGCAGATGTGGCAGTTACGAACAATGCGGATGAAGTGTATGCCATGGTAAATGGAAATCCCGCTGTGGCGCTGACGATGGAAAAAGCCACAGGATATTCCACTGGAGACGTGACGGACCGGCTTCTGGAGCAGTTTGAGGAGCTGGAAAAGTCCGAAGAAGGACTTCATATCAGCGTTTTGATGAACCAGGGTGTATATATTGATCTGGTGGTGGATTCTGTAGTACAGAATCTGTTGTATGGTGGTATTTTGTCCATCCTGATCCTCCTGTTATTCTTATGGGACCTGCGCCCGACGATCATCGTGGCATGTTCCATACCCCTCAGTGTGGTGACAGCTATTGTGCTGATGTATTTCAGCGGCGTATCCCTGAATGTCATTTCCCTGTCGGGACTGGCGCTGGGAGTCGGGATGCTGGTGGATAACTCAGTGGTGGTGATCGAGAACATATTCCGTCTGAGAAATGAAGAGGGATATTCCGTGAAAGAGGCTTCCATCGAGGGGGCAAAACAGGTGGCAGGAGCGATCCTCGCCTCTACGCTGACGACGGTGTGTGTGTTTGCGCCTATTATATTTACCGAGGGAATCACCAGACAGCTTTTTACGGACCTAGCCCTGACACTGGCCTACTCGCTGCTTGCCAGTCTGGTAGTCGGACTGACACTGGTGCCGGCGATGTCCCAGGGAATGCTCCGCAGAACAAAAGAGCACCGGGGGAGATTTCTTACGAAAGTTCAAAATGTCTACGGAACGCTTTTATCGGTTCTGTTGAGAAAAAAGATCCTGGTTCTTTTGGGTTCCTTTATTCTGCTCGTACTTTTCGCAGTGTTGTCGGCCTCCAGGGGAACGACCTTTATGCCGGATATGGAAAGCACCCAGATGACCATCACCGTGTCCCCGCCGGATGACAACAAGGCGATGACTGACAAGGATCTCCAGCAGATGTCCACAGAGGCGATGAACAGGATCCTTGAAGTCGATGGGATCCATACTGTGGGAGCCATGTCCGGTGGAGGAACTATGTCCATGATGTCCGGCGGAGGAAATGCTGTATCCATGTATGTACTTCTGGATGAAGATACCCCTCACTCCAACAAGGACTTAAAGAAGGAGATTGAGCGCAAGACAAAGGATATCGCCTGCGATATCGAAGTCAATACTTCAGCTATGGATATGGGATCCATGTTTGGTTCCGGCATCACTCTCCAGATCAAGGGAAAAGATCTGGATAAACTTCAGAAAATATCGGAAGAAATCATGGCGAAGGTAGAGAAAATAGAGGGCATCGCTGAGGTTTCCAATGGAATGGAGGAAGGCAATAAAGAGTTTCGTATTGCGGTAAATAAAGCGAAAGCAATGAAATATTCCCTTACGGTGGCCCAGGTATTCCAGCAGATCAACGGAAAGATCAAGGATGCGTCTACGGCGACTACTGTTTCCACCGATACAGAGGAGCTGAATGTGTATGTCAGCGATGATCAGGATGAATCCATGAAACGGACGGACATCCAGAAAATGAAGATCGAGTACACTGATACCGAGACCCAGAAGACGAAAAAGGTGAAACTGAGCAAGATCGCAGATTTCAGTCTTGCCGATTCACCTAAGTCCATCAACCGCAACAAGCAGACTCGTTATATGACAGTATCGGCGGTGGTGGATGATGACCACAATATCGGACTGGTCAGCAATGAACTCCGGGAGGCGCTGAAAGATTATGAAATTCCGGCAGGATACGAGCTGGAGTATACTGGAGAAGATGAGAATATCAATGAGTCCATGGAACAGGTAGCGCTGATGTTTATCGTGGGTGTACTGTTTATGTACCTGATCATGGTTGCCCAGTTCCAGTCGCTGCTCTCACCATTTATCATCCTGTTTACGATACCCCTTGCCTTTACCGGAGGATTTCTGGGACTCTGGGTATCCGGCAGTGAGATCAGCGTCATTGCAATGATCGGATTTGTCATGCTTTCCGGTATTATCGTAAACAATGGAATCGTGCTGGTAGACTATATCAATCAGCTGCGGGAGCAGGGAATGAAAAAACTGGATGCCATCGTAGAGGCTGGACAGACAAGGCTTCGTCCGATCCTTATGACAGCTATCACGACGATCCTCGGTCTGGTGCCGATGGTAGTCAGCGGGGACAGCGGGTCGGATATGGTGCGGCCTATGGCGATCGTTACCATTGGAGGACTGGTCTATGGTACGCTGCTCACCTTATTTGTAGTTCCTTGTATCTATGCGATCCTCAACCGCAAGAAAGATATTAAGTTTGAGGATTTAGGAAAATAGAGGGAAAATGTAGTTGCACAGTAAATGTAAACATACTATAATAAAAAGGTCACAGGGCATCTGCCCGGGTGGCCTTTTATAGCAGCCAAAGGACGATTATTGAGTTGGCAGAAGGAAAAAGGAGCGGATATGGAATATGGATGCACCGATTGGAGTTTTTGATTCAGGAGTGGGAGGACTTACGGTTGTCAAAGAGATCATGCGGCAGCTGCCAGGAGAAAATCTGGTTTATTTTGGAGACACCGCCAGAGTTCCCTACGGAAGTAAATCGAAAATAACGGTATGCAAATACAGCAGGCAGATCGTGCGTTTTCTGCAGACAAAGAATGTCAAGGCTGTGGTGGCAGCGTGCAATACTGCCAGTGCCCTTGCCCTCGATGAGATCCGGGATGAGATCGACATTCCTGTCCTGGGAGTGGTGGAGCCGGGGGCAGTTATGGCAGCCAAGACCACCAGGACGAAAAACATCGGTATCATCGGCACCGAGAGCACGATCAAAAGTGGGATCTACAATAAATTTCTGCATCGCATCGATCCGGATATCACAGTGGTGAGCAAGGCTTGTCCGCTGTTTGTGCCGCTGGTGGAGGAAGGGCTCTGGGAGGACCGGGTCACAGAGGACATTGTAGGCAGATATCTGCATGAGCTGAAAGAATATGATATCGATGCTCTGATCCTGGGATGTACCCATTATCCCCTGCTCCGGAGGATCATCGGCCAGGAGATGGGGGAAAATGTAAAGCTGGTGAATCCTGCTTATGAGACGGCAAAGTCTCTGAAAACGCTGTTGACGGAGAAAGATCTGCTGAATACAACAGGCATAGATGAGAAAGAACCTTCATATGATTATTTTGTCAGTGATGGCGTGGATAAATTTATTTCCTTTGCCGATGACGTGTTGTCCTGCCATGTAGAAAAGGCGGAGATCATTGACATAGAATCCTTTTAGCAGGAGGTTTTTGGGTGGGAAATAAACTAAAAAAAAGAAACAAGGGATTTTTTCGCTGGAACAAAGGCGGATTGCGCTGGACCCTTCTTCTGTTGTTATGTATCAGTGTGCCATTGGAGACAGGATGGATCCTGAATGGGGCAAAAGCAGCGAAAGTTCCGGCTTTGTCAGCAGAATCTGAGGAATTCCGGTGTTTTGATATCAAAGCGGAGGAATTGGCACAAAGAGCTCCTTTCAGAGATGCGTATTTCCGGGAGCTGGCATTTCGATCCATGTATGGGCAGGCAAAGCGGGTGCCATTTTTTTTCCGCTGGCAGGCGGAGGATGAGGTGGTCAACTCTTACCTGGATGCTTATGGGGCTGTGCTCCGTGATATCAGCTGTTTTCCTGTGGCACTGGACAGCAGCGGAGAGGCAGGCTTTTCCTATGAAAATTCCTGGGGGAATGCCAGGAGTTATGGAGGGGACCGAAGGCATGAAGGGGTTGATATCATGACCTCAAACAATGTCCCCGGATATTTTCCCGCCGTGAGCATCTGTGACGGAGTAGTAGAAAAAATCGGATGGCTGGAACTGGGTGGATACCGAATAGGCATCCGGAGCGAGCATGGGCTCTATGCCTATTATGCCCATCTGGACTCTTACCGCCAGGGTCTTGCGTCAGGAGATACAGTAAAGGCGGGAGAGACACTGGGGTATGTGGGAAACAGCGGCTATGGAAAAGAGGGGACAAAGGGCAAATTTGATGTACATCTTCACTTTGGAATGTATATTGACATCCAGGGGCAGGAGGTAAGCATAAATCCCTATGAAATACTGCGGTATCTGGAAACATAACAAATGGAGGAAAGAGTGAAAAATAAATTTTTCACCCTGCAAGTTTGTACGTGCACGTCCAAACTTGTGATGCGCAAAAAACGTGCGCGAATGGAGGAAAGACATGGAGAAGATCAAAGGGAGAAAATGTGAGTTTGGCTATATACAGAAACAGAAAGTCTTTCAGGGCCTGATGCTTTTATTGTTTGTGGCAGTGGGTGTGGGCCTGTTTGTGGCAGGGCTGCTGATCACGGGAACGAGGGCAAATATATTTACGGTTCTTGGAATTCTTATGGTGCTTCCGGCGGCAAAAAGGATCATAGCCCTGGTGGTAATGGTACCCCGCAGGTCGGTGGAGAAAGAACGGTATGACCGGATGCGGGAGACGGTGTCAGAAGAAGGCATCCTGTATACAGATTATGTATTCACTTCGCCAGACAAGATCATGAGTTTTGATTTTCTTATCATTCAGGATCAAAATGTTATGGGAATATTAAGTGAAAAAAAACAAGAGGAGGCATACATTCTTGACTATCTGCAGAAAGGTGTGGACAGTCAGGCTTCCGGCTACCATGTGAAGCTGTTTCCCTCCGATGAAGAATTTTATGAATTTTACTGCCAGTTGACTGAGGGCGGCAGCAAACAGGAGAGGGATGAAGAATCTGTGGTGAAGCAGGACAAAGTGTCAGAATACCTGAAGGTTCTGGCAGTCTGAATTTTGTTTCGCACCAGGGAAGATGCTCAAGGGGAGGAAGGAATGAAAGAGATCCGGATCGGAAAAAACCAGTGCGGGCAGAGGCTGGACAAGTTTCTGCAGAAATATTTATCTAAAGCGCCCAAAAGCTTCCTATATAAGATGCTCCGCAAAAAAAATATAAAGCGGAATGGCCGGCGGGCGGAGGGCAGTGAGATACTGTGTGAGGGGGATGTGCTGACCCTTTTTTTATCCGATGCGACGCTGGAAAAGTTCTCAGGCGGCATGGGCGGGGCAGGTGCCGCAAGCTCCCAGGGAGTGGGGGAGGATTTGGTTTGCTGTAGAGCAGCCCCCGCACTGGATATCCTTTATGAAAACATGCATATCGCCCTGATCAACAAACCGCCGGGAATGCTTTCCCAAAAAGCATCGGCAGGGGATATCAGCCTGGTGGAATATTTTCTGGAATACACCGGTGGAGGTGAGATAGGGTTTCGTCCGGGGATATGCAATCGCCTGGACCGCAACACCAGCGGCATCGTGATCGGGGGTAAAACCCTGTCCGGGCTGCAGTATATGTCGGAACTTCTCCGGGAGCGTAGGATTGAAAAATACTATCTGGCGGTAGTGCAGGGAGTTATGCAGAAGGAAGGGATCTGGCAGGCATGGCTGAAAAAGGATAGAAAAAACAATAAAGTAGAGATATTAGAACAGGAGACTCCGGGGGCATCTTATATAAAGACGGGATATGAACCTCTTGCCTCAGATGGGATAAATACCCTTGTGCGCATTCGTCTCTATACCGGAAAAACCCATCAGATCCGCAGTCATCTTGCCAATCTTGGCCATCCCATTCTGGGAGACCCAAAGTATGGGGGCATAGTAGCAGGCAGCCACATAAAAAGGCAGCTGCTCCATGCTTATGAACTTAAGTTTCCGCTGTTGAAAGGAGACTTTGCAGATCTGAGTGAAAAGGTATTCCGGGCAGAGCTTCCGGAAGATTTTTATAAAGAGAACAGAGTAAAACAATTAATAAAAAAAGCGAGAAAGGATGAAATATTATGAAACAGGCAGTGATGTTATTTGCAGAAGGATTTGAAGAGGTAGAGGCATTGATGACCGCAGATATTTTGATGCGGGGCGGCGTGGACCTGAAGCTGGTTTCTATCACCGAGGCGATTCAGGTTACTGGTTCCCATGGGATCACCGTTTTTATGGACAAGACTCTGGCGCAGGTTTCTTTGGAAGAACAGGATGCTGTCATCCTTCCCGGAGGGATGCCGGGAACGAAAAATCTCGGAGCCAGCAACAGGGTGATGAAGGCATTGAAACAGATGAATGAAGCGGGAAAGACCGTAGCGGCGATCTGTGCGGCGCCATCAGTGCTTGGTGCCTGTGGTATACTGGAGGGGAAAAGGGCTACCTGTTATCCGGGATTTGAGGATCAGCTGACAGGGGCAGAGTTTGTGGATGAGATGGCCGTCGTAGACGGAAATGTTATAACCAGCCGGGGGCTGGGGACTTCCATGGAATTCGGGTTTGCTCTTTTGCAGCAGCTGGTTTCCAAAGAAAAAGCAGAGGAGATCCGTCAGCAAATCGTGTTCAAATACAATATTGTCTCAAAATGATCATCTAGTAAAGGAACTACC
The DNA here is from genome assembly GCA_910584645.1 of uncultured Eubacterium sp. Lineage (GTDB taxonomy): Bacteria > Bacillota > Clostridia > Lachnospirales > Lachnospiraceae > Eubacterium_F. The sequence goes on along the minus strand of CAJUAU010000004.1, from coordinate 96,861 downwards.
GAAAATGGTATAATTTTCTTAGAAAAACCTTTCTAAAATGTTAAATATTTAATTTTAGGGTTGCGGACTGACTATCACAGTGGTATAATGAAACGCGTATGTTAAATAAAGTATCACAAAAACAAGGATAAGGAGGAACTAAAGTATGAAAAGGTTCGCAAAAAAGGGTTTAGCCGGAGCTTTATCATTAGCCATGGTTTTGGGGATGACCGCAGTCGTAAATCCAGAGACTGCAGAGGCTAAAAAAGTGAAGGTTAAAAAAGTTACAGTTACCGCACCATCAGGCAAGACTGCCTATGTTGCGAAAGGTAAGAAAATCAACCTTACCGCCACTGTAAAAGTTACGCCAAACAAAAAGGCTAACAAAAAGGTAACATATAAATCAGCAAACAAAAAGATCGCTTCTGTAAACAGCAAAGGCCAGGTAAAGGGTGTAAAAGCCGGAAGTACGAAGATCACGGTTACATCCAAAAAGAACAAAAAGAAAAAGGCTACGATCAAGATTGTAGTAAAGAAGGCTGCTGTTAAGAAAGTAACCATCAGCGCCAAGAAGGCAACTCTGCCTGTTGGTGCTAAGAAGAAGCTTACAGCTAAAGTTACACCGAAGAAAAATGTAAGCAGCAAGATCGCATGGTCTTCTTCTAAAAAGAAAATTGCTTCCGTAACATCCAAGGGTGTTGTTAAGGGCCTGAAAGAAGGAACTGCTACGATCACAGCGAAAGCTGCCGATGGAAGCGGTAAGAAAGCAACCTGTAAAGTTACCGTTGGTGCCGGCATCAAAGATATCACGGTTCCAGACAACGGTGTAGTACGGGTATCGCTGACAAGTGCCAAAGCACTGACTGCTGCCAACTTTGTTGTTCAGAATAAGAAGACACCAAAGGGTACCTATGGAACCTCTAAGGGAGTTGAGAAAGTAATCTCTACGGATGGTGGAAAAACCTATGATGTTCTTCTTGACAATACAAGCAGCATCATGAGCTATTCTTATGTCAAGGTTACGGTTTCAGCTCTGGCTGTTGACAAATCCAAAGAGGTTTACGTTGGAGATATTCCGGAATCTTCTTCCTATGGTGTAACAGATACAGTTACACGTGTAACAGGAATGGTAGGTGAAAGCTTTGATTCCGATGAGGATGTTTCCTTTGCACTTCAGGATGTTGGAGCGACTGGTGTGGTGAAATATTCCATCACAGGTCTTCCGGAGGGTCTGAAGGCATATGTCAGCAAAGAGGGAACAAGAGTTGATGTAAGAGGTAAGTTTAAGAAGATTGAAAACGGAACAACAGCAGTGCTTACCGGAGTAGATGAGACTGGTAAGACCTTTAAGAGAAGCTATGCTTTCTATGTTGGCGATGCGAATACCATCGTAGGTAACTTCCTCGGCGATACAGTTCTTGCATATCAGCCAGACGACCCGGCGACAAAGGATATCAATGAGGCATCTGGTTTCAATTTCAGATATACAAATATTAAAGAATTAGGTGACGGTGTGATCGCTGGTGGATCCGGTGACTACGAGTACTCTGTAACAGGTCTTCCTGCTCAGGTAGATACCTGCTCCATCGAAGGTGATCTTGGTCACGCGAGAGATGTAAACGGTAATTATGCAGCGGTACCGGCAGCTGTTTACAATGTAAATGTTGTTGTGAAGGACGCAGAAAACCCGGCACGCCAGGCTTCCTTCCCATTCACTCTTACGGTTGTAGATGGTGTTGTGCTTACTGGTACGGTGAAAGATGCTTCCGGAGCTCCGGCAAAGGGCATTGAAGTAACAGGAAATACAAAAAGGGATGCCTATGGAAATTATGATTCATTCTCCGCTACCACAAGAAAAGACGGAACTTACAAAGCAAGGATCATTCCGGGTGTGTACGCTCAGATGGCATACTTTGAAGGCGGTTATGAGTATACTTTGGGTAATACGTACACCGCTGGAGCGGTTGTGAAGGATTATACGCTTCCTCTTTATAAGGTAAGTATTGTTCCAACGGTCGCTGGAGCAGCTGGTTATGACATCGAGAGCAGTCTATATGTATATGATGTGAACGGAGTATCTACTTCCATCTACCGTGACTATGATGACTACTCTCTGTACACCTATCTGAAAGCTGGAACCTATGAGTTCTCACCGGCAGCAGGAACAAGCAGCAATATGATTTCTGCTTATGGAAAAGTTAACACTTATTTAGATGGTTACGGAAAATATCTTGATGAGGATTCCTATCTTGGAGACTATCAGCTGTCTGGCAGCTTTACAGTGGCTGGGACAGGTGCTGTTTCCGTAACTGCTGTAAAGGCAGAGTGAAATTAAATGATCCACATGTAATAAAGGGATAATTTATAATATTCAGAAAGATCCTGGCGGACATTCCGTCAGGATCTTTCTTGCAAAAATTCTCAATATTTGTTATGATAATATAAGTTCTGCCAAACTTACTGGCAATCCGCCTGCGCAGATTTGTAAGTGTAAAAAGCGCACGCCATCAAGCCAAGATAAAAAATACAGGAAAAATGATAGTGAGGATGAGAACAATGCAGCCGTGGAAACATTTTTGTACAATCACAAGGCACAGGCATGAGGTGATCCGTAACTGCTTTCATGCCAGGATATTATGGCAGGGGCTGCGGCACGACCTGTCAAAATATTCTCCTACAGAATTTATGCAGGGAGCCAGGTATTATCAGGGGGACCGTAGTCCGAATGCGGAGGAGCGGGAGCGCAACGGATATTCCATCGCATGGCTTCACCATCAGGGGAGGAATAAACACCATTTTGAATACTGGCAGGACTATGATCCGAAGACACGATTCAAGGAGCCGGTGAAGATGCCGGTAAAATATGTGAAGGAAATGTTCTGTGACCGGGTGGCAGCGAGTAAGATTTATTATGGAAAGAATTATAAAGAAGATATGCCCCTGGCATATTTTGAGAAAGGGAAATATTGCCGCATGATTCATCCGGAGACCTCTGACCTGATCGAGAAGCTTCTGCGAATGCTGAAGGAAAAGGGGGAGAAGGAGACCTTCCGGTATATCCGCAACCTGAAAAAATATTAACGGATAGGTAAGGCATTTTCCGACAGAATAAGAAAATGGAAATAAAAGGCGGGAAAGAAAATGATAGAAAATGTGATTGACCTGATTGGAAATACACCATTAGTAAGCCTGAGACAGATGACAGGCCTGCCGATCTACGCAAAGGCAGAATTTTTAAATCCGGGGGGCAGCATCAAAGACCGGGTTGCCAAAAATATGATTGAACAGGCGGAAAAATCCGGCGAGTTGAGACCGGGAATGACGATTGTAGAGCCTACCAGCGGCAATACCGGCATCGGTCTTGCCTTTGTGGGAGTGCGCAAGGGATACCGGGTGATCATCGTAATGCCGGAAAATATGAGTGAAGAGCGAAAAAAGATTATTCGCGCCCTGGGGGCGGAGCTGGTGCTCACCTCGCCGGAGGAGAGCATTGACGGTTCGGTGAAAAAGGCGGAGGAACTGGCAGCACAGACCGGGAACTGTTTTATTCCACAGCAGTTTGTCAATCCCAACAATCCGGCGATCCATTATAATACTACGGCTGTGGAGTTATATGATCAGCTGGAGGGAAAGGTGGATATTTTTGTGTCCGGCCTCGGCAGCGGCGGTACGCTCCAGGGTATTGGCAAATATCTCAAGGAAAAGAATCCAGACCTGAAAGTGGCGGCAGTGGAACCTAAAAATGTATCTGCACTGCTGGGACACGAGCCGGGGCTTCACAGCATACAGGGCATCGGGGACGGTTTTATCCCAGATGTGCTGGATACCTCACTGATCGACGATATCATTGAAGTGACGGATGAGGATGCCATCCGCACAGCCAGGGAGCTCGCCAGTGTGCAGGGGCTTTTGTGCGGGACGTCCTCTGGCGCAAATGTATGGGCCTGCAAGAAGCTGGCTGAAAAATATGGAACCGATAAAGTGATCGCTACTGTGCTGGCAGACCGTATGGAAAGATATTTCAGCACAGGACTACTGGGATAGTGCTCTGATGCGGATTCCCTGGACTGCCATATGTTTGTATATTTTTCGGGTATGATAGAAAAATAGTAATACAAGATACTTACAGAAATGAGGGAAGACAGAATGATAAAAAGAAGAAATTTTATTGGTTTCATGATGTTTTTGGCAGCAGTGCTGTTGTGGACAGCCAATGCGGGGATTGCGGAGGCAGAGGAGACACGGGCAGTCTGGGTGTCTTTTTATGAATACAAAGGGGCGGGCTTAAAAAATAAGCCGGAGAGCACCTTCCGCCAGAATGCAGATAAAATGTTTCGTAATATCCGGGACAATGGATGCAATACGGTTTATTTTCATGTGAGAGCTTTTGACGACGCCATCTGGAAGTCGGATAATTTTGACTTCAGTACATACATGGGCGACGCGGAACCGGACTATGATCCGCTGACGATCCTTGTAGAGACGGCGCATAAATACAAACTTTCCTTTCATGCCTGGATGAATCCCTACCGGATCACCCAGAAAAAGATATACGACCCCTCTGAAGAGTCGACAAACAGCCGGATTTTGCTGGCAGTCAGGGAAGTGATCGATGGTTACCAGGTGGATGGCATTCATTTTGACGATTATTTTTACCCTTCCAAAGGGCACAAACAATATTCCAAATACTCCTCTTTATCCCAGAAAAAGAAAAAAGGATATGTGAATCAGATGGTTCAGTCGGTGTACAATACCGTGAAGCAGAAATCCCCCAGCCTGCTCTTTGGCATCAGTCCTGCGGGGAATGTGGATAATTGTGAGGCGATTGGCGCCGATGTAAAGACATGGCTCAGTGTACCCGGATATGTGGACTATATCGTGCCGCAGATCTATTGGTCCAACGCCTATATGCTGGGAGGAAAATTCACCAAATTATTTGACCAGAGATTGAAGCAGTGGAGAGGGCTGAATACGGCGAAAGTGCCGATGTATATCGGTCTGGGGCTCTACCGGGGCGGCATGCGGGACAGCTCTGATATCGGCTGGAAGCGCAGCTCAAAAGTAGTGGCCAGTGAGATCAGCAAGACGAGAAAATATGCCGATGTGTCCGGCTATTCTCTGTACAGCTATGAGAGCCTGTATAAAAAATCCTGCCGGAATGAGGTAAAGAATATGCTGGCAAGGATTTCCAAGGTAAAGATTTCTGGCGGTAAATCCTTGAAAAAGGGGCAGAAACTTAGGTTGAAAGCATCTGTCTGGCCGTTACGGCTGGGACAGAGCGTGACTTGGCGTACATCTTCTAAGAGAATTGCCACAGTTTCCAAAAGTGGTGTAGTAAAAGCGAAAAAACGGGGAACGGTAAAGATATATGCCCAAAAAGGCAGCCGGAAAGCCTATATCAAGATTCGGGTTAAATAGGCGTGCCTCCTAAAAGATATAGAAAGGCAGTGACACATTGATTGAAGCATTTGACGCCGGTATACTGGATTTTTTTCAGCAGATCCACAATCCGGTTCTCACGGGGATTTACGAATTTTTTACCTCTATAGGTGAGGCAGGTATTGTCTGGATTCTGGCAGGCATATTGCTTCTGGTGAAAAGTGAACACAGAAAATATGGCTGTATACTGCTTTTATCCCTATTGATGTGTCTGATTTTTGGAAATGGCCTGTTGAAAAATCTCATTGCCAGACCAAGACCCTGCTGGCGGCATCCAGAAGTGGAGATGCTGATCGGCATCCCCAGGGATTACTCTTTTCCTTCCGGGCATACTTTCTCTTCCTTTGCGGGGGCTGTGTCGATATTTTACTGGAAGCGCCGTTATGGCTGCCTCGCCTTTGTTTTGGCGGTATTGATCGCGACTTCGAGGATGTATTTTTATGTGCATTACCCCACAGACATCATTGCAGGCGCCTTGATGGGGACAGCGATGGCGCTGCTCAGTATCTTTATAATACAGAGGACAGAAGAAAAAAGGAGGAAGTAAAGTGGCTGTTATATTGATCGCAATCGGACTATTACTGACAGGAATCGATATTTATGGGGTGTCCGCATGGGGTTATCCGGCATTTGATCTGGAAGGAGCGGTGGGATCCCATGAGCTGAGTGAGTCGATCCGCACCTATACAGCGGCTAATGTACTTGGAGAACAGGTCAGAATTGACTATCTGCCGGATGTACTGGGTTGTGTGCTTCTGTTGGTGGGTGTGTGTATGCTGTTACGCTATAACAGGCAGTATCTATACAGTATTCCGCTGATCCTGCTGACGGCAGTTCTATCGGTGTTGCTGCGGGTATCCGGATTTCTCGTACAGGGACCTGAACTGGTCGTATGGATCCTGGTGTTATACTATGGATTGGCGGCTTCGGAACTTTTTATGGAATATTTTGTGCTCTATTCCACAGCCGGCATCACGGATGCACTGGTAAACCGCGCTACCAATACAAGGATATTGTTTGGATGGTGGGTTACTGTATTCTGCCGTGTCTTCATTACCTTTTTGGATTTTGTGGGCCACACTGGCGTGAGCCGTGTGTATCAGGTGATATCCATTTTAGCTACTATTTTTTATGTGGTACATCTGATCACCACAAGAAAATATGTGGGGACCTGTGAGACCGTGAAGATCCGGGTGAGGAGAAAGAGGGAGCACAGGGAAAAACTGTAGTTGAATGGAAGGTGCGCGTTTCTCAGGCGCACCTTTTATATGTAAAAGGTTATAAAAAACATCTTCAACTTTTGTTACATTGTGACAATTTACAAAAGACCAAAATGGTGATATGATAATGCCATTCCACCAAAAAAGAAAGAAGGAAGTGATGGATTGAAAATTGCTTTTTGGAGCAATTCACCGGGTAAATCCGGGGTTACAGGCAATCTGTCCTGTATCAGTATCCTATCGGCTATGATTCAGCCGTCTAAAATGGTTCTGTTTGAGAATCATTCTAATATCAATGATCTTGGTAGTATGTTTCTAAATCAAAATTCCTATGACAAACTAAAAGAAGAAAATTCATATTTTGTGGAAAATGGGCTGGGCAGGATTTTAAACTGTTGTGATATGGGAGATGCCGCGAGTTCTGGTATCGTGTTCCGCACATGCTTGTCCGTATTTGACCAGAGGGTGTTTTACCTTCCGCCGGGAGGCATGAACCGGGATCTTCTGGAGTTTCGTCTGAACCGGCATGCGGAAGATGTAATGGATCTGCTGGAGCAGGTTTGTGATACCGTATGTGTGGATCTCTCTTCATCATCTCTTGAAAGTTCCAGGAAAATCTTAAAAAAAGCGGATCTGATCGTAGTCAATCTGTGTCAGAATGATCAGCTGCTGTCTCATTTTTTCAGAAATTTCTCAGAAATAAGAAAAAAAGCATTTTATATAATAGGAAATTATGATCCGGAATCCATCATCAGGAAGAGCGATATCGTAAGACGGTTTGAACTGTCAGGAAACATGGTAGGTACGATTCCCTATAACCGGAGATTTGCGGATGCATTGACAAAGGGGAATGTGGTTACATATTTATTAAAAAATTTCTCCTGTGGGGCGGACAACATAAATTACGAGTTTATTTCCGCTGCCAGAGAGACGGCATGCCTGTTGGAGCAGGCAAAGGAAGCATGCGGTATAGGGGGGACAGGGGGTGAAGACAGTGACAAGAAGGAAGATTCTTCTCATGCTGTTTATGCTGGTGGCAACAACATTTCTGATACCGGAGAGGGCGGGTGCAGCAGCAGCCAGAAGGGTAGAAACTCTCAGGGAACTGGAACAGGCGCTGGCACAGAGCGGTGAGGCAGTGATTGTTTTGAAAAAAGATATCACGGTCAGCCGGATGCTGCGGGTAAATGGGAAAAAGACCATTAGCGGCGTCTCCAGATACCAGCTCAGGAGAAAGACAAAGCCCGTCTATAAGGGGACTCTGCTCTGGATGCAGGGAGAACGCCTCAAGCTGGAAGGGGTGACGCTGAACGGCAGCGGCCGGAACAGCAGTGTCGGTGGTGATATCAATGGAAGACTGCTGGAGACTGTGTCGGGAACGGTTTTGCTTGGACAGGGAGCCAGATTATGTGCTAATTATAACCTGATATCCTTTACGGATGGTGGAGGTGGAATCACCATCCATTCCGGGGGGAAGGTGCTCATGAGAGATGGCAGCGTGATCTGTGATAATCTGTCTATAACTGGCGGCAGCGGTGTCCGGGTCGAGAAGGGCGGAAGTTTCGTGATGGAGGGTGGAACCATCCGGGACAATGCGGTGACTGGGCAGAAAGCAGGTTCTGACTTTGACGGACGGGGTGGCGGCATACATAACAGGGGAGAGGTATGGATCCAGGGCGGCGCCATTACGGGAAACGTTGCCAGGGGATATGGCAGGGGGGAGAATACCGGGGGATTTGGCGGTGCCGTTTACAACCAGAACCGGCTGCGCATCACAGGCGGATCGATCCGGAATAATCATGCCTCTTTTGCCGGAGGAGCAGTCTATACAAATGAGGAGAGCCGGGTGTCGGTGGAGGGCGGTGAGATCTGTGAAAACCGGGCAGAAGACCAGAGGGGCGGGGGAATTTACATATCCGCTGCCTCCCAGGTGAAGGTGTCAGGGGGAAAAATATTGGACAACACAGCCAGGCATGGATCCCAGATCTTTCTAAGCAGCACCGCTTCCGGTGTTCTGTCTGTCTCTGGCGGAAAAATCAGCGGGGCAGGAACTGCGGTATGGAATAATGGAGCCGGCGTCATAGTTACCGGCGGTGAGATCCGGGGCAGTGACTGTGGTATGAGAAATCTGGGAGAGAGCCAGATCCGGGGTGGAAGTATTTCAGGGGGAGAAAAGGGAATTTTTCATGATGGTAGAAGGCTTTGCCTGTCCGGGGGCATTCAGGTAAACCGCATTCAGTTGACAGAGGAAAAGTATATTACAGTGGACCAAAAGCTCCAGATCCAGGGGGGCTGTGAGCTTTTGCCGGAAAGCTACCGGGAGGGAAAGCTGCTGGTACGCATCACGTCGGGGGAGCAGGAAAGGGAAGTTCAGAAGAATTTTTCGCTGAAGAAGCGGAAACGGTTCATCCTGGAAGCAGGACCTGGAGGACTGTATATTGGAAGGGAAAAATATGTGATTAAATTTGCCGCCAACGGTGGCGTGGGGGAAATGGGAGAACAGAAAGTTTATGTGGACGAGACTGTACCGCTGGATCCCTGTACATATAAAAGATCTGGTTATGGCTTCGTGGGATGGTCTGCCCAGGTGATCCCCAAAGTGACAGATCCGGTAATGATAAAGTGGAAGGACAGGGGGCCGGTGAGAAACCTGGCTGAAGACGGTGAGAGTATCGTATTGTATGCTCTTTGGGTGAAGGCTCCGGTGTTTTCCGGCGGAGAGCCAAAACGGATATTCTATGAAGATGAAGAGGTGGATCAGGAAATCATGCGGTATGGCATCCGGGCAGAGGACGAGTTAGAGGGGGAACTGACGGAGAAGATCCGGGTTGAGAAGATCATTTTGCCGGATTTCAAAGAATTAAAGGGAGCAGACAGGCTTCCAACGGATCCGCTTCATCTCGGAGAGGGAAGCATTGTGCTGACAGCTGCCAATTCTTTTGGGGTTTCCAGCCAGTGGATCCAGAAATACGAGGTGTCTGCCAATGAGGCGCCGGAGCTGGAAGCGTCGGATCGGTATTATTTTGTATCTGAGATGTCCATGAGCCGGAGTGAAGAGATTTTGCGGGATTTTTGCGGAAGTATCCGATATCAGGATGAAAGGGAGACCGCGGAGCAGCTGGGACATGAGCTGGAGATTTTCTGGACAGATCTGGATTTTGGGAGGGCGGGCAGTTACCGGGTTTATGTGAAGATCCGGGATCAGTTTGGGAACCGTTTTTATATGAAACCAGGAGAAGAAAGAAGATACGGAAGGGGAAAGCTGAGGGAGACGGATTTTACTGTTCATGTGGTGGATCGGGAAAATGGCAGTGCAGATGCGGAGGCAGAGGGGTATGTGCGTTTTATCAGCCGGGATTATCTGGATACCTTGTCTGCGGATTCTGTGTGGAAGACCGAAAAGTTTCGCAGGATGCTGGAAGAATCCCTGAATAAGGGGCCGGAGCAGTACGAGGAAATATGGGTGATCACTGGAGAGGATAAGAAGAGGATCAAATCTTTTATCAGAAACCAGGAAAACCCTTTTAATGAAAAGAGTAATAAAGATTTTATAACAATTTTTTCTGAGTTAAGAAAAAAATAAATAAAAAAATCAGGAGGGATTTTATGACAGAATTTTTACAGGAATATGGAAAGATCATAGTGGCAGTATTAGTTGTTCTCGCTCTGGTATCGGTGGTGGTGCTGTTTCGGGAGCCGATCCAGGACATGTTTGAAGGGCTGTTTTCCAGCTTTTTCCAAGAAATTGAGACAGAGTCTGGTTTTACATTGCCAGGCTTCCAGGCGGGAGGAAAGAAATGAATATAGAAGATTTTGAGACCAGATTCCTGCTGAGACGACAGGATTATGGAGTACTGTATCCCTATATTGTTTCAGAGGACGTGACGGATATCAACTGGAATGGCAGACAGCTTTGGATCGATGATCTGAAAAAGGGAAGATATCAGGCAGGAGAGGTGCTGGCAAAAGAGTTTGTAGAGCGCTTTGCCTCCTTGATCTCCAGCGTTGTGAGTATCCCTTTCAATAAAATGAATCCAGTACTGGAAGCAGAGACGGAGGAACTCAGGATCAGTATCGTACACGAGTGCGTCACAAGTTCCGGGGTAACGATCTCACTGCGGAAGATTCCGGCAGTGAGGCGGATGAAAAAAGAAGAAATGATACGGGAGGGATACTGTGAGAAGGAGGTGGCGGAGTTTTTGGAAGGGTGCATACAGGCACACTGTAATATCGCCATATGTGGAATGCCGGGAGCCGGCAAGACAGAGCTTCTAAAGTATCTCACCCGGTTTATTCCAGATTCGGAACGGGTTATAACCATAGAGGATACACTGGAGATCCACTATGGAAAGATCAATCCCAGAAAGGATTGCGTGGAGATGAAGGTAGCTGAAAATTTTACTTATACGGCGGCGATCAAAGCCTGTCTCCGCCAGCTTCCCCGGTGGATCATACTCTCGGAGGCCAGATCGGAGGAAGTTCGTTACCTGATGGAGAGTTTAAGTACGGGAACTTACGGACTGACTACGCTTCACACCGATGACGTCAGAAATATCCCGGACCGGATTAAAAATATGGCGGGCGGGGATATTGGCAGGGAGAGGATCCTGAACGATGTTTACCGGTTTATTAATATTGGGGTACTGGTAAAAAGCATTATAGAAAAAGAGGGTAGGATCACCAGGAGGATTGAGCAGATCTGTGCATTTGACAGAAGAGGAGAGAACTATTTAAAAAGTGTAAATGAAATTACCCTGCTTGTGGATCATGGAGAGATGACCGGGGAAAAACTGCCCCCGAATCTGGCGAGAAGATTTCGGGAACAGGAGATATCTTCTGTATTTCAGCCGGAGGTGAGGGGATGAGGCAGAGAGGGAGTTTATTCGTTTTTTTGATAGCAGCGGGAATTCAGCTGTTTATAGGATGGATCTATGATCTGGGAGCAGGGCTTATTCTCTGTCTGACTGTCGGTGGCTGTCTGGCATTGCGAAGAATCCGTTTTTTCATTCGCCGGGAGAGAGAATTTGAACAGGAGTATGAACAGGTGGTGACTTATCTGGAGCAGCTGCTGTGTTCTTACCGCAGGCTGGGACATACAGGGAGAGCAATGGAAGACTGCAGTTCTCTTTTTGAACCCGGGAGCCGGATGGGCGGGGCGATTCAAAGAGCAAGACATATCTTTATGACGGGAGAGGGGGTGGAAGACGGATCGATCCTGGAGGCGGCATTTGCAGAGATCGAAAAGGAATATGACAGCCGGCGAATGAAGATCATACATACTTTTTTGTGCAATGGGGACCGGACAGGAAGTGACAGCCGGGGTTCTCTGGATATTCTTCTGGAAGATCTGGAATACTGGAAAAACCGTACCTCCATCTATGAAAAAAGAAAAAAATTTATAAAAACTGAGTGTGCAGTTGCCGCGGGTCTGGCGGCAGTACTGTGCTATGTATCCAGACTGCTCACGCCGGAGGAACTAGGGCTCCACATCTCGGACAATCCCATCTATCAGATCTCCACTGCGGTAGTTCTTTTGGCGCTGTGGTGGCTGATTGCCTTGATCTATCGCAAGCTGTCAGTAAAATGGCTGGATGGTGGTGGAAACAGAGGGGAAGAGGACGCGCGCCTGGAGAAACTGTATCAGATGCTGGGAAAAGATCCGTCAACAGTGTCTGGATTGTCAGTTCATGTGGCAAAAAGGGTGCTGGGGAGATATGTCCGACAGGAGTTTCCTTATTGGCTGATGATCGTCACCCTCTATCTGCAGACAGAGAGCGGCTATCAGGCGCTTAAGAAATCCATGGCACAGATGGATGGGATATTCTGCCGGGAAATACAGGTTCTGACAGAGAAGATTTATGATTCACCTAGAGATCTGCAGCCTTTTTTGGAGTTTTTCGGAAAACTGGAACTTCCGGAGGTACAGACAGGAATGAAAATACTTTATTCTGTCAGTACGAATGGGTATGAAGATTCCAGAAGGCAGCTGGATTTCCTGGTGGCACAGAACAACCGTCTGATGGATCGAAATGAGGTCTTTATCCAGAATAATAAAATGGCGGGGATGGGGCTCTTAAAGCAGCTACCAATGGTGCTTTCCAGTATAAAACTGCTGCTGGATCTGATCCATCTGCTGACGATGACCATGGGAAGATTTCAAAATTTGTATTGAGCAGGCGGGAAAAGGGGGAGAAGCCAATGGATGAGTTTATCGAAGAATTTGGGGAGACAGTGACCACCACACTTCTGGGCATGATTTTAATTTATGTGTTTACAATAATATTGGAGATGGTGTTATGAGTGAGATGATCAAAGAATATGGCAGGGTTATTTTGTGCGCGCTGGAGTGTGGGATTGTAACAGGGATGATTGGTTTTCTTTTTGCAAAGATCACACAATTTATGTTGTATTACGCAGAAGGGATAATGGGAGGATAAGGTTGAAAGAAAGCTTTCAACCTATCAAGTTTGTGCGCACACGCCCAAACTTGTGTGAGGCGCAAAAGGCATGCGCGGATGGGGGGATAAAATGCAGTTTTTTATATCAGAATATGGAAAAATAATGCTGGCAGTAATGGCGTCCTTTTTTATCGTATCTGTCGTACTAATGTCCTTTTTGATGGGATGGCAGCGGGCAGGAGGGGTTTCTGACAGTGAGAAGACAAATTTCTCTACTAATGAGGAAAGACGTACTTCTCCGAAACTATATGTAAAAGATTTTAAAGTAAAAAGCGGAGAAAAAAAAGATTTTGCAGAGCATCTCTCAGCGCTGGACTTTGACCGGGGAGATCTCTCGGCCTGCATCCAGGTGGCAGAAAGGGATATGGATGGAAGACGTATTTCGGAATACAAAAATATATTAGGGGGAAAGGGCGAAAACAGATGGGGAGAACCAGGGATTTACCGTTATTTTGTCCGTGTCCGGAGTCCAGTCACCGGTAAAGTGACGGAAAAAAAGTTTCTGGTACTGGTAGATTACAACGGCATAGAGGGGAGTGGGCAAAAACCACCCCGGGGAAATGAGGGAAATTATGAAGATGGTGATTGAGCATTTTATAACATTTTTGCTTTTATTGATTTTTATATGGATTGGAATTGCATATATTATACAAAATGTGTTATACTCCAGTGCCAGAGAATTTCATGGAAGCGTCGTGACGCAGGTAGAAAATAGCTATTTTGACCAGGCCGTCATTGAAGACTGCAAAAAACGGGCAGAAAAGGCAGGATACGAACTAAAGGTACAGGTGTACGGGGAGGAAAATAAAAAGGATGCCAAGGTTACTCTTGGATTCCGGTATGTCATACCATTGGCAGGAATTGTAAAAAAATATGAGATAGAGGGATATTCAAGATGAAATCAGTCATAGTATCTTCTGTATGTATCAGCGCCATTCTGCTGGTTTTGGCAATACATACTGTAATCGATGGTAAGTCGGCGGCTTTGCAGGAGTTGGAAGATTCCCTGGCGGTGTCGGTGTCACAGACGATGAAAGAAGTAATGGAACAGGAGAGTTATGGGATCCAGGATAAGAATGAGTTTATCGCTTCCTTTCTTCAGGCCCTGGTCATGAGGACAAATTCCGATGTGGACATGACCGTGAATGTCATATCTGCTGACATGGAGCAGGGGCTTATGGATATCGAAGTGGCAGAAAAGATTTCTTTTCTTAATATGGAAGAAAAAGAAATTAAAGTGAGAAGAACGGTGATCTTTGAAAAAAGAACACTCTGATCTGACTCAAGGGCTGTCGAGCTGACGCCATTCCGGATCAAAGTGTTCATAAGATCACAATATCTGTTAAGCTGCAGGATCATTCTTCCTCTTCTTCCGGTTGGGGATGAATCAGAATATGAACCTTGTCTATACGGTTTTTTTCTGCTTCCAGCACCGTATATACGGCATAATCATCTTTTGCGCATTCCCCGGGATTTGGAAAATGCTCCAGAAGTTTGATGATGTGGCCGGAGATGGAATCGTATTCATCTGATTCCAGTGGAATGCCTAAAAGTTCATTGACATCATCCAGTGGAGTAGATCCCAGAAGGATGTATTCATTTTCAGAGATATGCTGAATCTCGTCTTCCTCATCTTCATCGTATTCATCACGGATCTCTCCTACGATCTCTTCGACCAGATCCTCCATGGTGATCAGACCGGAGAGAGCTCCATACTCATCTAAGACAATGGTCATAGGAATGGATTCCTTACGCATTTCCATAAAAAGTTCCGACACATTTTTGTACTCATAGGTAATGTGTGCATCCCGGATCAGGTCTTTTAGGGAAAAATCTTTTTTGTCCCCTTTGTAGAATACAAAATCCTTTAAGTTTATGATCCCCACGATGTTGTCGATGGTCTCATCATAGACAGGCATACGTGCAAATTTGTTTTCCGTAAATTCGGAGAGGAGTTCATCATAGGAGATCGATAGTTCTACCATACAGATATCCAATCGCGGGATCATGACATCCTTTGCGATAGAATCACCAAAATCAACAATATTGGTGATCATTTTCCGCTCTTCACTCTCGATGACGCCCTCTTCGTGGCTTACATCCACAAAAGTCCGAAGTTCGTCTTCTGTAATTCCTTTTCCGGTTCCACTTGTGTCCACCCGGAGAATAAATAGAAAGAATACTACAAACTTGTCAATGACAAAGATAACAGGGGTTAAAAGCTTTGTCAGGAGTAATATGGTCCGGCTGAAAGCAAGCGCCATTTTTTCAGCATTGATCGTAGCCATGGTTTTGGGCGAGATCTCACCAAAGATGAGGATCAGGAAAGTCAGTATTCCAGTAGCGATACCGGCACCCAGGCTGGTATTGTTCTCAAGTCCCATCTGTCTGCAGATGGAAAAGGCAAGAGAAGTTGAAATTGACGATGCTGAAAGGTTCACCACATTGTTGCATATAAGAATACAGCTCAGCATTTTCGACGGGTTTTCAAGAAGTTTTAACACTCTCATTGCCGCCTTGTTTTTTTCTTCTGCCAAAGCTCGCATTCTGAGTTTGTTTGAAGTTGTCAGTGCTGTCTCTGCCGACGAAAAAAAGGCAGATAAAAGCAGTAGAATAAATATGATAACAATGTTTAGCACGATAGAATTTGTCGCGTCACCGGGCTCCAAAAAAAATCACTCCAATCAAAAAATAATAAAAAACATAGTGTTAAGAGGAATTGGTTTGTTTCAAGATACCTACGGATTGCTTCATTGCTATGCAATTTCCGCAATCCTTCAAACATTCGAAATCCGCTGATTTACTACGTAAATCGCTCCTTTCTCATGTTTGGCGGGTCTCAAGTTCAAATGCCTTTACATGCAAGCATGAACGGCATTTTGACCTTTCGACCCTGGTATCATCATAGTACTATTGTATTGGAAAAGACAGGTTTTGTCAAATTAACTTAATGCCTGACGTTTTCTCGCCATTTCGTCGCTGTCCAGATATTCATCATAAGTAGTTACCTTGTCGATCATTCCATTCGGGGTGAGCTCAATGATACGGTTTGCTATGGTCTGAATAAACTGATGGTCCTGGGAAGTAAAGAGGACGATTCCAGGGAACTTGATCAGTCCGTTGTTGACGGAAGTGATGGATTCCATATCCAGATGGTTGGTGGGCTCATCCATAATGAGGGCATTGGCCCCCAGCATCATCATCTTGGAGAGCATGACTCTCACCTTTTCGCCACCAGAGAGGACATTTACTTTTTTCAATCCGTCATCGCCGGAAAACAGCATGCGTCCCAGGAAACCACGGACATAAGTGGCATCCTTTTCCGGGGAATACGGCATCAGCCAGTCTACAATAGTATCTGTTCCGGCAAAATCTTTGGTGTTGTCCTTCGGGAAATATGCCTGGCTGGTAGTGATTCCCCATTTATAGTCGCCCTCGTCCGGCTCCATTTCGCCGGCAAGTATCTGGAAAAGAGTGGTGGCAGCGATGCCATAGGAGCCTACAAAAGCAATCTTATCGTCGTGTCCGACGGTGAAAGAAATATTGTCAAGCACTTTCTCGCCATCGATGGTTTTGGAAAGATTTGTCACAGTCAAAACTTCATTTCCGATCTCACGGTCTGGCTTGAAATCTACATAAGGATATTTTCTGCTGGAAGGACGAAGGGTATCAAGTTCAATTTTTTCCAGGGCGCGTTTACGGGAGGTTGCCTGTTTGGATTTGGAAGCATTGGCACTGAAACGCTGGATAAATTCCTGAAGTTCCTTGATCTTTTCTTCCTTCTTTTTATTGGCTTCCTTCATCTGTTTGATCATAAGCTGGCTGGATTCATACCAGAAATCATAGTTGCCGGCATAAAGCTGCATCTTTGCGTAGTCGATATCCACCGTATGGGTACAAACTTTATTAAGAAAATACCGGTCGTGGGAGACTACGATAATTGTATTCTCAAAATTAATGAGGAATTCTTCCAGCCACCGGATCGCATCCAGATCCAGGTGGTTGGTGGGCTCATCCAGTAAAAGGATGTCTGGGTTGCCGAACAGGGCTCTTGCCAGAAGTACTTTGACTTTTTCACTTCCAGACAATTCACTCATTTGTTTGTAATGGAGTTCTGTATCTATGTTAAGTCCATTGAGAAGAGTGGCAGCATCGGATTCTGCCTCCCAGCCATTCATTGTGGCAAAGTCTGCCTCCAGTTCGCTGGCGCGGATTCCATCTTCTTCAGTGAAATCCTCTTTTGCATAAATCGCGTCCTTTTCCTTCATAATATCATAGAGACGCTGATTTCCCATGATGACAGTATCCAGAACGAGGCAGTCATCATATTTGAAATGATCCTGTTCCAAAACGGAAAGACGCTCGCCGGGTGTAATAATGATCTCACCCTGGGTAGGTTCCAGTTCTCCGGAAAGGATTTTTAAAAAAGTGGATTTGCCGGCGCCATTGGCACCAATGATACCGTAGCAGTTCCCCTCGGTAAATTTTATATTGACTTCTTCAAAAAGCGCTTTTTTGCCAAAACGCAGTGTTACATTGCTAGCCTGAATCATTTTTTTCCTCCATCACAATTCTTTAAATATTTTACATTAACACTCACTATTTTACTAGAAAACTGTGATTTTGCAAGCGTTTTTGTAATATTTGCGATTCTTTTTCACTTGTGATTGCATTTCAACTATGCTAAAATAAAGCTGTGGCAGTCAGTAGAATAACAATTAAGGATGACAGAATGGATGAATGCGATTGAAAATGGACAATTTACGATAAAAAAAGCGGGTTATGTGAGAGAGGGAGTTATTTTATCGGAATCCGGCAAAAGTGCTGAGATTACGATCTGGTGCAGAGATGCAAAGACATGTAAGCTCTGCCTGTATGAAGAAAATAAGCTGCGGCATAAAATACCGATGTTTTCCATGAAGGAAATGGGAGCACCGGACCTGTTCAGTGTCCGGCTGGAAGGGCGGGAGCTGGCAGATTTTTTAAATCGCTTTGAGTATACTTTTGAGGCAGACCGCCGGGTTGTTAACGATCCATATATGCGTTCTGTGGCGGGGAGAGATGTATTTGGCAAAAAGCCAGGAAAGCTCAGGGGAAGATTTAGTCTGGAATCCTTCGACTGGAGCGGCGAAAAAAGAATTTCCATCCCTTACGAGGATATGATCCTGTACCAGTGCCACCTGCGGGGTTATACCAGACACAGCAGTTCAGGGGTGAAACATCCGGGAACCTTTGCCGGGTTTTGTGAAAAGATACCTTATATGAAAGAGCTGGGAGTGAATACCATATTATTTCTTCCTCTTTACGATTTTAATGAGCGGATGTACGCGGATGAGAAAAAAATCAATTACTGGGGATATACTGGGGATGCCTGCTATTTTGCCCCTAAAGCATCCTATGCGGTGGAAGGTGCGGATGCCGTGGGGGAAATGAAGCAGATGGTTAAAATGCTGCATCAAAACGGCATGAATCTTTTTCTTGACATGCATTTTGTGGACCGCTCTCCTGAATTTATACTGAGATGTCTGGTATACTATGTGACAGAATTTCATGTAGACGGTTTTCTGGTCAACTCGGACGTGGTCTCGGAGGAATGGCTTCTGGCAGACCCGTTTCTTAGGAATTGTAAATTTTTGAGCAGTCATTGGAAAAAGGTAAAACGGGTGGGCGGAGAAAGGAAGTTTGCCCGGTTTAATGATGAATATATGACCGTGGCAAGACGGTATCTAAAGAGTGATGAAGGCCAGGTAGGGGATTTTTACCAGTGTTTCCGCAAGGATGAGGAGGAGATAGGCCGGATTCATTATATCACACAGAAAAATGGATTCACACTGCGGGATCTGGTTTCCTATGATGTGAAGCACAATGAGCCAAATGGTGAGAGGAACTCAGACGGCACAGAATTTAATTACAGCTGGAACTGTGGCCAGGAGGGAGTGAGCCGCAAAAGAGTGGTAAACCAGATGCGGATGCGGCAGACAAAGAATGCATTCTGTATGTTGTTTTTGGGACTTGCCACTCCGATGCTTTTAGCAGGGGATGAGTTTGGCAGGACCCAGAAGGGAAATAATAATGCCTATTGCCAGGATAATGCTTCTACCTGGCTGGACTGGAGCCTGCTTGAAAAAAATCAGAAGATCTATGATTTTTGTCATCGACTGATCCAGTTCCGAAAAGATCATCTGCTCTACCAGCGCCATGACGTTTTGAGTGGAATGGATACGCTGGGAATAGGGGCGCCAGGAGTGTCCTGTCATGGAATTGAACCCTGGGAGGCAAATTTTTCATATTACAGCAGGGAAGTTGGAATTTTGTTTTATGGTTCCTATTACGGCGGAAAATCTTTGTATATGGTGTTTAATTTTCACTGGGATGCCCATGAATTTTATCTCCCGGTGATCAATGCGACGAAAAAATGGAACGTGATCCTGGATACGGACGATGAAAAGCAGAAAAAAAGTGATCTGAAAAAATATATGGTCTCACCGCGGTCTGTGGTGGTATTTGAGAGTGTGGAATAAAAGAAAAGCGCCAGATTCTGCAGGTTCTGACGCTTTTCTCTGTCCGGCAGCCTGACCGGACGATTTGCCCTGGTTCGCAAAGCGTGACGTGGGGAGTTACATAAAGTTGTGATCGGCTGCGATGGGGTCAAACAGATCCAGTTTACAATGTTTGTTGTCTGAGAAATGTTTGCAGGTCGTACAGGAAACCTCCACATCACCAGATTTATTAGTACACTTACAGCAGTCTTTAACGGCATAAGAACTGCAGTTTTTTGCTACATTTTTATAGGTTGATTCACTTGCTCTCATGGTGTTTTCTCCTTTCTGTATATAAATTGTGACGTCGATTACGTCATAAATATTGTCTCCAGAAACAACAAATTTATTCGGGATCAAAGAGGTGTGCAGTGATGCAGATATATAAAATAGAAGATGTAAGAGAGTTTATGGCAGTTCTTTTTTTAAAAGAAAATTTTGACAAATTTTGTGTCGGGACAATGGAGATCAAGACCTTTGTGTCCATAACTGTAAAGGGAAATCTGTTGGCAGACTGGCTTTCAGAGGAGGAAAAAGAAATTTATGGCAGCAGGGAATATGTACCCTGGAAGCTTCTGCGGCCGCTGGCATTTTCTATGATCAAGGGAGAGCAGACGCCCCGGCTGCTTCGGATCCAGTTTGTTCATTACTTGAATAATGGAGATTGCGGCGGGCTCAGGATTCAATATGAAAATAACGAATTACATTGTATCAGCAGTTATACGCCGGCGAATTTTACCCTGGACAAAAGCAGTGAACAAATTTGGGATGACCAATGTGTGGAATTCTTTCATAAAAATGAGATTGTTAGCACTCGGCTTTAATGAGTGCTAAAAAGTTCTTGACATCTTTACTTTTCTGTACTAATATTAGTTTTATACAGAAATTTGCAAAACAGGAGAGTGAAAAAGATGAGTAAAGAACAGGGTAGTTTAGCGATCAATTCTGAAAATATTTTTCCCATTATTAAAAAATGGCTGTATTCCGATCAC
The DNA here is from genome assembly GCA_910584645.1 of uncultured Eubacterium sp. Classification (GTDB taxonomy): domain Bacteria; phylum Bacillota; class Clostridia; order Lachnospirales; family Lachnospiraceae; genus Eubacterium_F. Next base: position 76,234 of record CAJUAU010000004.1, on the reverse strand, counting down.
GATATTTTTATCCGTGAGCTCGTAAGTAATGGATGTGATGCCATTACAAAGCGTAAAAAACTGGATATGATGGGTGAGACGTCTCTTCCCGATGAATACAAAGAAAAAATAGAAGTATTTGTAAATGCTGAGGAAAAGACGATCCGTTTTGTAGACAATGGTCTTGGCATGTCAGCGGATGAGGTGAAGGAATATATCAACCAGATCGCATTTTCCGGCGCGGCAGATTTTCTTGAAAAATATAAAGACAAGTCCAGTGAAGACCAGATCATCGGTCACTTTGGTCTTGGATTTTACTCTGCTTTTATGGTGGCAGACAGAGTGGAGATCAATACAAAGTCATACCGGGATGATGCGGGTGCGGTGCATTGGGAATCCGACAGTGGTACAGAATTTGAGATGGATAACGGTACAAGAGAAGAGACCGGAACAGAGATCATCCTTCATCTCAACGAGGACAGTTATGAATTTTCTAATGAATATAGAGTAAAGGAAGTGCTGGATAAGTATTGTTCCTTTATGCCGGTGGAAATATTCCTGACCAATGAGAATGCAGAACCCCAGTATGAGACGATCCCCAGCGAAGAGGTGACAGAAAAGGATACGGTTATCGAGGAGATCGTGGAAGAGCCAGAGAAGAGTGAAGAAGAGGGCGATGAAAAGAAAGAGCCGGTCAAGAAGACTAAGATCCTTAAGCGTCCGGTTTCCATCAGCGATACCCAGCCTCTTTGGACCAAACATCCCAATGAGTGTTCCGAAGAGGACTATAAGGAATTTTACCGTACAGTATTTCATGATTACAAGGAACCACTGTTCTGGATCCATCTGAATATGGATTATCCCTTCAATCTTAAGGGGATTCTTTATTTTCCAAAGGTTAACCTGGAGTATGAAAATGCCGAGGGTGTGATCAAACTATACAACAATCAGGTGTTTATCGCAGATAATATCAAAGAAGTGATCCCGGAATTTCTTCTTCTGCTGAAAGGTGTCATCGACTGTCCGGACCTTCCGCTGAATGTGTCGAGAAGCGCCCTGCAGAACGATGGTTTTGTGACGAAGATCTCGGAATATATTACGAAAAAAGTGGCAGATAAGCTCAGTGGTATGTGTAAGACCGACCGGGAGAACTATGAGAAATACTGGGATGACATCAGTCCATTCATTAAATATGGCTGTCTCAAAGACCAGAAATTCCAGGAAAAGATGAAAGATTTTATTCTTTTCAAAGATCTGGATGATAAATTTATGACGATGAAAGAATATCTGGAGACAGTAGATGCCCCAGAGGCCGAAGTGGTTGAGCCAGGTGAGGATACAGAGAACGGAGAGCCGGAAGAGCCGCCAAAGACGACGATCTATTATGTGACGGATCTTCAGCAGCAGAGCCAGTACATCAATCTGTTCCGGGAGCAGAACATGAACGCTTTTGTTCTTACTCACAATATTGACCAGCCGTTTATTTCCTCCCTGGAAGCCGGAGGGGACAATGTGAAGTTCCAGCGTATCGATGCCGAAGTAACCGATGATTTCCGTGAGGAAGCCAGTGAGGAGGAATTGAAGGAGAAGACCGATGTTCTTACGGAGCTCTTCCGCAAAGTGCTGGGGAAAGAAAATCTGGAAGTTAAAGTGGAGAAACTGAAAAATGAGAAACTTTCCTCTATGATCACTGTTTCTGAGGAGACAAGACGTATGCAGGATATGATGAAAATGTACGCCATGAATGGCATGGGCGGTATGGGTGATTTTGGTGGCGAGAAGCTGGTGCTGAATGCCAATCATCCTCTTGTGCAGTATCTGGCAGAACATAAAGAAGGAGAGCATGCGGAACTTTTCTGCCGGCAGCTGTATGATCTGGCTATGATCAGCCACAAACCGCTGGCAGCAGAAGATATGACAGCATTTGTCCAGAGAAGTAATGAGATCATGGAGCTGCTGGCAAAGGACGAATAAGCCTTGGAATGAGAGTTTCATGTGACAAACCAGAAATACAGGAGAGAGCGCTTTGCGGGTATTGTTTTCGTGAAGTGCAGACAGCAAAAAATCCCCCGGAACTGTTTCAGACAGTGTCCGGGGGATTTTGAAATGTATGCCATCTGTTCTCAGTGACAGACTGGCAGATTTTCTACAGAAAAAAACTGGCAATAAAAACACAGCAGATCACTGCAGCAACCACGAAATAAATCACAGCGTATACCATGCGGTTTGGAACAAAGCGGATTCCGCAAATGATACACAAAAGAGCCAGCAATACCAGATCCACAGTGTTAGTAGTAGTGATGGGAAGAATATTGTCAAGTCCAAGTACCGCCAGAGCAAGAATGGTTATGGTGATGCTAATCTGAAGAATCAATATGACACATTCTTTGACTGAGTGTCTTTGTATGAAATACCCCACACTATTTTTAAATGTATTTCCCATATCTCAGTTGTCCTCCAAAAGTTCCCCCCCTATAAAACCTTAAAGACTACCATAGCTCAATGGCGTTACAATGAATGTCTGGTCTGATCTGGTCTTGCCCTTAAGCTGATTCTATTATACAACAGTTTCGGTGGGAATAAAATGTAAATAATAATAAAAGTTTATAAAAAAACTATAATATTCAATGATTAGTACTTTACAAAACAGGAAAAGTCAGTTATAATATTCTAGGTTAAGTTGTTATGCTTCGATAGCTCAGTCGGTAGAGCACTTCACTCGTAATGAAGGGGTCGAGGGTTCAAGTCCCTTTCGAAGCTGGTTGGGTAAAAACCTATAAGCACTGTAGGATCAAGGGTCCTGCGGTGCTTTTGTTTTGATATGAAGTTGTCCAATATTGGAATTGGGAGTTATCAAAGTCAGGAAAGCCTTTGAATATAATTAATCCGCTCATAATGAAAGCGAGTGTATAGATATTGATCCAGACACATTATATAGCAAGCCTTGATTCGTGTGATCCAGCTATTATGAAAAAAGGAAGACAGGTCCTGGCAGCGGGCTTTTTTTCTTGGAAAAATCCGGCTGTGGCGGGTTGACAAACAACATAAGATACTGTAAAATACTGAATAACTCAAATAGTTGAGGAAATTTGAAAATAATATTTAGTCTGCTGGGACCTACATAATGCTGATGAAGCTGGTTCACGGATCTGGCAGGCTGGGAAAAAGGAGAAATAATCATGTTAGAAAAAATGCAGGAACTTATCGCAGACCAGTTGAGCGTGGATGCAGACAGCATCACAGAGGCTTCTTCTTTCAAAGATGATTTGGGAGCGGATTCTCTGGATCTTTATGAATTGATCATGGCTCTTGAGGAAGAGTATGATGTTGAGATCCCTACAGATGATCTGGAAAGCATCAATACTGTAGGTGATGTAATTAATTTCTTAAAAGAGAAGGGTGTAGAATAATCGCTACATCTTTCGTTCGATATACCCGTTTGAGCGAGCTGGGACGGGTGTGGCGGACTGCTTGCATCTTAATGTGATTTACAAAATGTGAGAAATGGTGTGGTTGTTGATAAATTTTTATCGGCAGCCACCATTTCAAAATATGGGGATTTTGTCACACCATCAGCAAAAGAAGTGCTGCATGGTGTTGATGCTCTTAGCGCCACAGAATGAGAAATTAAGAAATAATGATGGTTTATGGAGGAAAGAGAGTTATGGGTAAGATTGCATTCGTATTTCCCGGACAGGGTGCACAAAAGGTAGGAATGGGAAAGGAATTTTATGAGTATTCTCCGATTGCAAAAGAAATATTTGATCAGGCAGGGGAAGCGGTAGGACTGGATCTGAAAGCCCTCTGTTTTGAGGAAAATGATGATATTAATATAACAGAGTTCACCCAGGTGGCGCTTCTGACCACCAGTGTGGCGATCATGGAAGTCCTGAGGGACAAAGGTCTCAAGCCGGATGTGGCAGCAGGACTCAGTCTCGGTGAATACTGTGCCCTTGTGGCGGCGGATTCCATGAGTTATATCGATGCGGCAAAAGCTGTCCGCAAACGCGGTATCTATATGCAGGAAGAAGTTCCCGCCGGGGTAGGCGGAATGGCTGCGGTTATGGGACTGGATGCGCCGCAGATCGAGAAAGCCATCGAAGGCATTGACCAGGTTCAGGTGGCAAATTACAATTGCCCGGGGCAGATCGTTATCTCCGGAAAGAAAGAAGCGGTGGAAGCTGGTGCGGCGAAATGTAAAGAAGCTGGTGCCAAGAGAACCGTTATGCTCAATGTCAGCGGACCTTTCCACTCGGATCTTCTGAAAGGGGCAGGTACTAAGCTGGAAGCTGTTCTGAATGGGATCGAGATCAGCGCACCGAAGATTCCCTATGTGGCAAATGTGACAGCGGGTTATGTGACGGAGCAGTCAGATATCCAGCCTCTGCTGGTAAGACAGGTGTCCTCATCTGTGCGCTGGCAGCAGTCGGTAGAGACCATGTCGGCAGACGGTGTGGATACATTTATTGAGATCGGGCCGGGACGTACCCTGGCGGGCTTTAATAAAAAGATCGGGAAAGCCATCGGCAAAGAACTGACTACATATAGTGTGGGAACGATCGCAGAGATGGATGCACTGCTTGAGACTTTGGCATAAATGGATGGCAAATGGAGGAGAAATATGTTATTAGAAGATAAGATTGCAGTAGTGACCGGGGCGGGAAGAGGCATCGGCAGGGGCATCGCCCTGGCTTTGGCCAGAGAGGGTGCCATGGTGGTCGTTAATTACAATGGTTCGGCGGACCGCGCCGCAGAGGTGGTGGATACCATCACGGCGGCCGGAGGAAAAGCGGTGTCGATGCAGTGTAACGTCAGTGATTTTGAGGCGGCGAAGGAGTTCTATGCCGGCATTGTCAAAGAGTATGGCAGAATTGACATTCTTGTAAACAATGCAGGGATTACTAAGGATAATCTGATCATGAAAATGTCAGAGCAGGAGTTTCAGAGTGTGATCCAGACCAATCTGGCAGGAACATTCCATGGTGTAAAATTTGTGACCCGTCCGATGATGAAGCAGAGAAGCGGCAGGATCATAAATATTGCTTCTGTCTCCGGCGTGACAGGAAATATGGGACAGGCAAATTATTCGGCATCGAAAGCCGGAGTGATCGGTCTGACCAAGGCGACAGCGAAGGAACTGGCCTCCAGAAATATTACAGTAAATGCAGTTGCGCCGGGATTTGTGGAGACGGAGATGACAGAGGTGTTATCTGATTCAGTGAAGGAAGCGGCTGTGGCCACCATACCTCTTGGAAAATTTGGACAGGTAGAGGATATTGCAGAGGCAGTGGTATTTCTTGCTTCGGATAAGGCAAAATACATAACCGGCCAGGTACTCTGTGTAGATGGCGGTATTGCGATGTAAAAATGGAAGCATAATGATTTAGGAGGATTAAATTCAATGAGCAGACGAGTAGTCATAACTGGAATGGGAGCGATCACACCGATTGGAAATACGGTCGATGAATTCTGGGACAACGTAAAGAAAGGCGTGGTAGGCATCGGTCCGATGACTCAGATCGACACCACCGATTATAAGGCAAAGCTGGCAGCTGAGGTAAAGGACTTTGACCCTAAGGAATATATGGATCCCAAATCAGCGAGACGAATGGAGCGCTTTGCCCAGTTTGCAGTGGCAGCGGCAAAACAGGCCCTGGAAGACAGCGGGCTGGATATGGAACAAGAAGATCCTTTTCTGGTTGGAACCAGTGTGGGCTGTGGGATCGGAAGTCTCCAGTGCACCCAGAGAGAGTATAAGAAGCTGTTAGATAAGGGGCCAAACAGGGTATCTCCACTGATGATCCCGATGCTGATCTCCAACATTGCCGCAGGAAATGTTGCGATCCAGTTTGGTTTAAAAGGAAAGAATATCAATATCGTGACAGCCTGTGCCACAGGAACACATTGTATCGGTGAAGGATTCCGTTCAATCCAGTACGGTGAAGCGGATGTGATGGTTGCCGGAGGTTCCGAGGCGGCGATCACGGAGCTTGGGGTAGCTGGATTTACCAGTATGACAGCTCTGTCCCTTTCGACAGATCCGGCTAAGGCATCGATTCCTTTTGATGTGGACCGCAGCGGATTTGTGATGGGAGAAGGTGCAGGCATCGTCGTTTTGGAGGAGCTGGAGCATGCGAAAAAGCGAGGTGCTAAGATTTATGCAGAGGTGACTGGATATGGCGCCACCAATGACGCCTATCATATTACTTCCCCGGCGGAAGATGGAAGCGGTGCGGCGAAGGCCATGGAATTTGCCATCAAAGATGCAGGAATCAAGCCGGAAGATGTGGACTATATTAATGCTCATGGAACCAGCACCCACATGAACGATCTCTTTGAGACAAGAGCGATTAAGCTGGCTATGGGTGAGGCGGCTTATCAGTGTAAAGTCAGCTCCACCAAATCCATGGTAGGCCATCTTTTGGGGGCGGCAGGCGGTGTGGAGACCATTGCCTGCGTGAAATCCATCATGGAAAATTATGTACATGTGAATGCAGGGCTGGTTAACCAGGATCCGGAATGTGATCTGGACTGTGTGAAGGGAGAAGGCATTGAGACAGAGGTTAAGATTGCGATGTCCAATTCCCTTGGTTTTGGCGGTCACAATGCGACACTTATTTTCAAAGCTTATGAAGATTAACTTTTTATAAAATAAAATTTTTGCCCGGTGGCACCATTGGGCAAAAGAAAAGGGAAGAGGCACGTTTTGTGCCTTTTGCCATTTTGTGGCAGTTATATATTACTTGTATTTGATAAAAAATTATGATATATATTGAAGGAGGCAGACATGTTATTAGATGTAAATGGTATCAAAGAAATTATTCCACACCGTTATCCCTTTTTACTGGTGGATTGTATTGAGGAAATGGAGCCGGGCGTAAAGGCGGTAGGTTATAAAAACGTGACTGTAAACGAGCCCTTTTTTCAGGGACATTTTCCACAGAAACCAGTGATGCCGGGAGTTCTGATCGTTGAAGCGCTGGCCCAGGTGGGGGCAGTTGCTGTCCTGAGCCTGGAGGAGAATAAAGGAAAGCTGGCATTTTTCGGCGGAATTGATAAAGCGAAGTTCAGAAGGCAGGTGGTACCGGGAGACAGGCTGCGGCTGGAGACCGAGATCATCAAATGCAAAGGGCCGATGGGAGTCGGCAGGGCTGTGGCCACAGTGGATGGAAAGACAGCATGTGAGGCCGAGATAAAATTTATGATAGGTTAACGAATGGAGGAAAAAATGAGAGACTTTAAGCAGTGGGAAGGATTTTCGGGAAGACTTTGGAAGGAAGGCATCGATGTGCGTGACTTCATCCAGAATAACTATAAACCCTACGATGGCGACGAATCGTTTTTGGAGGGACCGACAGAAGCCACAGATCAATTGTGGGGCAGGCTGCAGGAACTTCAGAAGGAGGAGCGCCAGAAGGGCGGTGTACTGGATATGGATACAGATGTGGTATCCTCACTGACTTCCCACGGCCCTGGATATATCAGCCAGGAGCTGAAAGACCTGGAGAAGATCGTGGGCCTGCAGACAGATAAGCCGCTCAAACGGGCTTTTATGCCTTACGGCGGGATCCGTATGGCAGAGCAGTCCTGTACGATGTATGGCTATCAGCCCAATGAAAAACTTCACGAGATCTTTACTGCTTATCACAAAACACACAGCGACGCGGTATTTGAGGTCTACACCCCGGAGATGAAACGGATGCGCCACAGCAAGATCCTCACCGGACTACCGGATACCTACGGAAGAGGGCGGATCGTGGGGGATTACCGGCGTGTAGCACTGTATGGCATCGATGCACTGATCGAAGAAAAGGAAAAAGATTTTGCCGGCAGCGAACGGCGCAGCATGAGGAGCAAGGATTACCGTATCCGGGAAGAACTGGCGGAGCAGATCAAATCCCTGAAGGGAATGAAAGCGATGGCAGAGATCTATGGCTGTGATATCTCGGAACCGGCGAAAAATGCCAGGGAAGCTTTTCAGTGGCTGTATTTTGCCTACCTGGCTGCCATCAAGACGCAGAATGGCGCGGCTATGAGTGTGGGACGTGTCTCTACTTTCCTGGATATTTATATAGAGAGAGACCTGGCAAAGGGTATTTTGACGGAGAAGGAAGCACAGGAGCTGGTGGATCATATGACCATGAAATTCCGCATGGTCAAATTTGCCCGCATTGAATCCTATAACCAGCTGTTTTCCGGTGATCCGGTATGGGCCACCCTGGATGTGGGCGGCATCGGCATGGATGGGCGCTCCCAGGTGACTAAGACCTGCTTCCGTTTCCTCCACACCCTGGAAAATATGGGCCCCTCCCCGGAGCCCAACCTGACGGTACTCTATTCCTCTCATCTGCCGGAGGCCTTTAAGAAATATGCGTCTTATATTTCCATTAAGACCAGCTCGGTACAGTATGAAAACGATGATGTGATGCGTCCGGTATGGGGCGATGATTATGCGGTGTGCTGCTGTGTATCAGCGACGGAGACGGGGAAAGAAATCCAGTTTTTCGGGGCAAGAGCCAATCTTGCCAAGTGTCTTCTGTATGCCATCAACGGCGGTATTGATGAGAAAAATAAGACCCAGGTGGGACCCAAATACCGTCCCATCACCTCAGAATACCTGGATTATGAGGAAGTGATGGGAAAATATGAGGAGATGATGACGTGGCTGGCACAGACCTATGTGGAAACTCTGAATATGATTCATTACATGCACGATAAATACTATTATGAGGCATCCCAGATGGCACTGATCGACACAGATGTGCGTCGTACTTTTGCTACTGGCATCGCCGGCTTCTCCCATGTGGTAGATTCCCTTTGTGCCATTAAGTATGCCAAGGTGAAGGTGATCCGGGACGAGGACGGGCTGGCTATAGATTATGAGACAGAGGGAGATTTTCCAAAGTACGGAAATGATGATCCCAGGGCAGACGAGGTGGCAGTCTGGCTTCTGCGTACTTTTATGGGCAAGATCCGCAACTGCCATACCTACCGGGATTCAGAACCCACGACTTCGATCCTCACCATTACTTCCAATGTGGTATATGGCAAGGCCACAGGTTCCCTTCCTGACGGAAGAAAGGCGGGAGAGCCGCTGGCGCCGGGGGCCAATCCATCCTATGGTGCAGAGCAGAATGGCCTGCTGGCCTCGCTGAACTCCGTGGCGAAACTTCCTTATGAAGAGGCGCTGGACGGTATCTCCAACACCCAGACCATCAATCCCGGAGCTCTGGGGAACACAGAGGAGGAGCGGGTGAAAAATCTCGTTCAGGTGCTGGATGGTTATTTTGACCAGGGTGCCCATCACCTGAATGTCAATGTTTTTGGCAGGGAGAAACTGATGGATGCCATGGAACATCCGGAAAAGGAAGAGTACGCGAACTTTACGATCCGTGTATCCGGCTATGCCGTGAAATTCATTGACCTTACCAGGGAGCAGCAGCTGGATGTGATTTCCAGAACCTGCCACGAAAGGATGTAATAGATTGAGTGAGAGAATCGGAATGGTCCATTCTCTGGAAAGCTTTGGTTCTGCCGACGGACCGGGCGTCCGGTATGTCATATTTCTGAGCGGCTGCCACATGCGCTGCCAGTTCTGCCACAATCCGGACACCTGGGATCTCCGTGCCGGCAGGGAATATACGGCTTCTGAATTGATTCAGATGGCTTTGCGGTACCGCTCTTACTGGGGAAGTGAGGGCGGTATTACCGTCAGTGGGGGAGAGCCTCTGCTGCAGATCGATTTTTTACTGGAGCTGTTTTCCGAAGCTAAGAAAAGGGACATTCATACCACACTGGATACCAGCGGGAATCCATTTACGAGAGAGGAACCTTTTTTTTCAAAATGGAAAGAACTGACGCAGATCACGGATCTTGTCATGCTGGATATCAAGCATATTGATGAAGAAGGGCACCGGATCCTGACGGGGCAGTCCGGTGAAAATATAAAAGAGATGGCAAGGCTCATGTCTGATCTGGGACAGCCCATGTGGATCCGTCATGTGCTGGTGCCGGAACGGAATGACAGGGACGAGTACCTTCATGCGTTGGCGGCATTTATCCGGGAATTAAAGACCGTGGAGAGGGTAGAGGTTCTTCCCTATCATACCCTTGGCATTTTCAAGTGGGAGAATTTGGGGATCCCCTATTCCTTGGAGGGGATCAGCCCTCCGTCGCCGGAGAGAGTGGCCCATGCGAAACGGATATTGGGGATAGAGGATTGATACAGGCACTGTCAGGCTGGCAGGAATCGTCGCGCCAGCTCCAAGCGCCATTGGGCTAAGAAGCAGGAAGGGGATTCTTATGAAGAAAAAAATAATTCAGGTAATAGCGGTATTGGGGGGGATTCTGGTGATAGCAGGACTTTATTTTACGGTCGTGAAAGCGGGTCTCCCCTATCAGGATCCCACACCGGAAATGGTGGCGCAGTACGAGCGTGACACGGGCATCGGTATGGTTTTGCTGCTGGCAGGTCTGGGTACCGGGATTTTTTGCCTTGTCTATACAGTGGTTTGTTTTTTGAGGAAAAAAATCAAAGGGCGGCGCCATTAATTTTTTTAAAAAATGTTGAAATCAAAACCAAACAATAGTAAAATAGCATACATATACGATAATAAGTAGGAAAGGACGACGATTATGAAAAAGACAATGGAAAAAATTGTGGCACTTGCCAAAGGACGTGGTTTCATCTATCCGGGTTCGGAGATCTATGGCGGACTGGCGAATACATGGGATTACGGAAACCTTGGAGTGGAGCTGAAAAACAACGTAAAAAAGGCATGGTGGCAGAAGTTTATCCAGGAGAATAAATATAATGTCGGTGTGGACTGCGCAATTCTGATGAATCCACAGACATGGGTGGCTTCCGGCCATCTGGGCGGTTTTTCGGATCCGCTGATGGACTGTAAAGAATGCCATGAGAGATTTCGCGCAGATCAGCTGATTGAAAATTTTGCAGAGGAAAATGGCATTGAGCTGGATGGGTCTGTGGATGGCTGGGACAATGCAAAGATGGAACAGTTTATCCAGGATAAGGAAGTGTCTTGTCCCACCTGCGGCAAGCATAATTTTACGGAGATCCGGCAATTCAACCTGATGTTTAAGACCTTCCAGGGCGTCACAGAAGATGCCAAAAATACGGTATATCTCCGCCCGGAGACGGCGCAGGGAATCTTTGTAAATTTCAAAAATGTGCAGAGGACTTCCAGAAAAAAAGTGCCTTTCGGCATCGGCCAGATCGGAAAGTCATTCCGGAATGAGATCACACCGGGGAATTTTACTTTCCGTACCCGCGAATTTGAGCAGATGGAGCTGGAGTTCTTCTGCGTACCGGATACTGACCTGGAGTGGTTCTCCTACTGGAAAGAATTTTGTATCAAATGGCTGCAGGATCTGGGTATCAAAGAGGAGGAAATGCGGGTCCGTGACCATGATAAAGAGGAGCTTTCCTTCTACAGCAAAGCCACCAGTGATATCGAATTTTTATTCCCCTTCGGATGGGGTGAGCTCTGGGGCATCGCAGACCGTACAGATTATGACCTGACCCAGCACCAGAATACCTCCGGTGAGGATATGAGTTATTTTGATGACGAGCGCAAGGATAAATACATACCTTATGTCATTGAGCCCTCCCTGGGCGCCGACCGTGTTACCCTTGCTTTTCTCTGCAGCGCCTATGATGAGGAAGAACTGGAGGGCGGCGATGTGCGTACGGTCATGCACTTCCATCCGGCTCTGGCGCCAGTGAAGATCGGTGTGCTGCCGCTGTCCAAAAAGCTGGGGGAGGGAGCTGAAAAAGTATTTGAAGAGCTGAGTAAATACTACAACTGTGAGTATGATGACCGTGGAAATATCGGCAAACGCTACCGCCGTCAGGATGAGATCGGAACCCCCTTCTGTATTACCTATGATTTTGATTCGGAAGAGGACGGAATGGTGACCGTGCGCGACCGTGATACGATGGAACAGGAAAGGATTAAGATCACAGATCTGAAAACTTATTTCGAGGATAAATTTACTTTCTAAACATAAAAACAATGGATAAAAAATACCCTTTTGGATTTCTAGTGTTTATAAATCTTGCCATACTGCCGGTCTGCTTTGTGCTGGATGTCATATTTGTGGATCTTAATGATTATGTGATTCTGGTCCCCATTTTTCTTCAGCTGGTGCAGGTGTGGATGAATTATTTATTTACCCATGGGGGCAGACGTATGCTGCTGCTGGACGGGATCTCCTTTTTGGCGGCAGCATTCGGAGTGTGGATGATGATTCAGAGTTATGACTATATATACAGCAATTATCCGGCCAGGGAAGATCCCGTCGTGTCGGGGTATGTTGTGCTGCCCTGGCTTGTATTTGAATTCCTTATGATCGCTGTCATACAGATCCGGTACTGCCAGATCAAAAGAAAGAAACTGTTATATGGGATCCTGCTGGCAGGGATCTCTGGTTTTCTTTGCTTTGGTGGAGCGTATCTGTATGCCCTTTTTGGCCCTTTTCCTTATGAAGGTACATCCGTGTATGTATATGACAGTCAGGTGATCGCAGATCACGGCAATTATGAGGCATATATTACATCGTCTGAAAAGGTTGTTATGTGCGACAGGGGAAAGAAACTATTCACTCTCACCAAGAAGGATATGGAACTCTGGCCAGAACAGATCGCCCTGGGAGATGAATATTTTTATGTATGTGGCAGGAATGGGGAGTGGGAGAGTGAGATTATTAAGCTGGACTATAAATCCCGGATCATATCAAGAAAAAAAATGAAAACTGATACGGAGTCTCTTGTGTGCCGGGAAGGAGTGCTGTATATCGGGAGCGGGATCGAAACGGGAACGACGGAGGGACTCTATGTGGATCACTATCTGGTAGAAGGGGATTTTGAAACAGGAGAACCGAAAGCCTGTGAAGCGGATGCCCAGGGGGTATTCCGCCTGGGAAATACCATTCTCTTTGATCATGGATACAGGGGCTTTTCGGCAAATCCAAGGATTCCGCAGCACTCCGGCTGCGATAAGTATGACATATATCCCCACGAGGAAGATGAGCACGCTACCCGGTGGGCCAGGCTGGTAAAAGACAGACTGGAGGAAGAAGGGCTGCTGGACCGGTATCATATGTCAGTCAATGAGTATCAGCAGGGAACAAGGATATTTGGGACCATAAACGTATATGCGACCTCCTTTATGGGAGTATCCAATATCGTTCATATAACGGGGATCTCCTACCAGATTGACTGTGAAAAAGAGGCCATAGAAGACTGGAAAGACTGGGGGAAGGTCTGGATGATACTGAATTCTTCCGACTATGTGGTATACCAGGACAGGAGCCAGATCATGCGGGAGAACCTTCTTACGGGAGAGAGGGAATGTCTGGCGGAATGTGAAAATGACAGGAAAAATTCCTATGAAATATGTGGCGATCATCTGGGATATTACGAGGGAGAAAAGAGAATATGGGTAAGATGGAATAAAGATACTTTTTAATATTGCGAAAAAATACTTGCAATAAATTTATAACTATGATAGGATAATAACCACGATAACAAAATAAAAATTAGAAAGGAGGTGGACGATATGATCAGAACAATAAGAACAACAAATCATGCTCATTTACCAAATGGCACAGCTTTTATCAGAAATCTTATCGTCCAGCCTCCTGTTACCAGGGCTTAGTGAGGAGAGAATTTTTCTTTGCTTTGTAAAAAAATAGAAGAGCTTGGACGTAATGACGGGATTTCTGAGGAATATCAGAAATCCCGTTTTTCTATTTATGCAAGGTAAAGTCAAATAATATGCTTGTTGTACAGACATCATTTGCAGAGAGAGGAGAGAACAATGAGTAAGAAATCAGAGAAAGACAAAAGACTTGGGTTTTGGGAAACATTAAAAAATAATTTTTATGCTCTGGGGTTTGTGTGGTCCATGAGTAAAAGTTATGTGATCCATGCATTTTTCAGCAATGCTATCGGTTATTTTATCTGGGTGTTTTACAGTGCCTATTTTATCCGTTATATCATTCAGGCAGTGACAGGAGGCGGGGCTGTTTCCACAGTGTATTTTTATATCGGTATGGTGTCAGTGCTTATGTGTGTGCTCGTACTTTATGACAGATATGTGTACCGGGTGGTGAGACCCCTCAAAGAGGTGGAATTGTATCAGAGGATGTATTCCGTATTTTACCACAAGGCGGAAAATGTAGAGCTGGAGTGTTTTGAGGATACAGAGTTTTACAACCGCTATACCATGGCGGTGGACCAGGCATGTGAGAAGATGACGAAGATTGTCTGGGAGATGACTAACATTATCTGTGCTGCCATTGCAGGGATCTCCACTTATGTATTGATGTACCGGATGGATCCGAAAATGCTGCTGTTTGTATTGTCACCCATCGTGGGATCTTTTGTATTTGGAACGATAATGAATAAGCTGAATTTTGCGATATACCGCGAGGTGACGCCGGATAACCGGAAGACAGAGTATGTAAACCGGGTGATGTATCTGGGGGAATATGCAAAGGAGATGCGGCTTTCTAATATATTCCAGGTACTGAAGCGCACCTATGAGGAAGCAGTGGCACACCGGATCCAGGTGGTGAAATCTTACATAAGCAGACTAATCCCCAGCGCGTTTCTGCAGTTCTATCTGTCTTATATCATTATTTTTGAGGGCCTTTTGTTGTATGGAGCCTATCAGACAATGGTGGTACACCGGCTGAGCCTGGCGGATCTGTCGATCCTGTCCAGTATGATGGTGACCGCGTCCTGGATCCTTGTGCGCATTGGCAACTCCATGATGTCCTGCAGCCAGAATGGGATGTTTGTATACAATATACGAACTTTTATGTCCTACGAAGAGAAGATTCCGGAGGATGCCAAGGGAGATCTGCCGGATCGGGAGATTAAAAGTATCGAATTCTGTCACGTATCTTTTTCCTACCGGGGAGGAAAAGAGGTGATCCACGATCTTTCATTCAAGATTGGAAAAAATGAATCTGTGGCGCTGGTAGGACACAATGGAGCTGGCAAAACCACGATCCTAAAATTGTTGTTCCGTCTCTATGACCCGGATGCGGGGGAGATCCTTGTGAATGGCAGGGATATCAGGGAGTATGATCTGGAGGCATATCGGAATTTATTTGCGGCGGCATTCCAGGATTATAAGATCTTTGCCTACAGTGTCATGGATAATATCCTGATGGAACGTCAGGTGGAGGATCCGGAGACTGTGACAGTGGAGGCATTGAAGCGGGCAGGGGTTTATGAGAAGGTGATGAGCCTTCCCCAGGGCATCCACACGATGCTGACAAAAGAGTTTGAGGAGGAGGGGGCAGTACTCTCTGGTGGTGAGTACCAGAAGATCGTCGTGGCGAGAGCTTTTGCCAACCCGGCGCCAGTCAAGGTGTTTGACGAACCTTCCAGCGCCCTGGACCCCATCGCCGAATACGATCTGTTTCAGGCGATCCTGGAAGAGAGCCGGGATCATATCATGTTTTTTATCTCTCACCGTCTGTCCTCGGTAAAGGATGCGGATATGGTATATATGCTGGAAGAGGGACGCCTGATCGAGCAGGGAACCCATGAGGAGCTGATGGGGCAGAATGGGAAATATGCCCGGATGTACCAGATGCAGGCGAAGAATTATCAGCCGGAGGAATCAGATTTGGAGGTGGAATGGGATGCGATCGGATAAAAAAATGAATCTTTCGGTAAAAAAGACTTTTGCCAATACATGGTTTATGACCAGACTGGTCTTTCAGGCATCGCCGCTTTATGGCATTATGTTGATATTTGAAAAGATCCGGCATAATGGTCTGATCTTTGTGGAACATACACTGGGCATTGGATTTGTACTGGAGGCGGCGGAGTTTGGGAAACCATTTCGGGAGGTACTGTATTTTATGTTGTTCCTGTTCGGCCTCCTGGCGTTTTCTGGTTTGTATTCTGCTGTTTTCAACTCCGTGGTGGCAGAGATCTGTATGCCAAAGATCGAAAAGAAGCTGAAATTCCTGCTATATGAAAAGGCGGGGAGCCTGGATATCGCCTGTTATGACGATCCGGAATATTATAATGAATTTGTGCTGGCGGTGTCAGAATCAAAAAATTCCATTGACCGTACAGTGAATCTCATCGGTATGCTGGTTTCCGGACTTGTGATATTTTTTAGTTATGGTACATATTTTCTTCTGAAAGATTCTGTCTCGGTCCTGTTTGTGCTGGTGTCTTTTGTGGGAAGTTTTCTGATCCACAGCATCGCCAATAAGATCCGGTTCCGGCTGAATCTTAAGATCAATCCGCTGAATAAAAAGAGGCAGTATGTACACCGTGTTTTTTATCTCAGTGCTTATGCCAAAGAGCTCCGGCTCAACCGGAAAGTTTCGGGAAGGATGCACAAGGATTTTGAGGAGACGAACAAGAAGATTTATCAGTGTAAGAAAGAGGAGTGTAAGAAACTGTGGCTGTTGGACTTTCTGACGGGGTATGTGTTCAGTGATTTCATTTTTGATGGTATTTATCTGGGATATCTGGTATTCCAGGCAGCGGTCAGAAAGGCACTTTCCTTTAGCGGTCTGGTAGTGCTGTACAATTCCGCAGGAAGTTTGAGAAATGGACTCAGGATTTTGTCAGATCTTCCTCCCACGGCGGTGGAAACGGCCCTTTATGTAGAAAAGATCCGGAATTTTCTAGCCTATGAGGCTAAAGTAGTGAGTGAGAAGGATCTGCCTGTGCCGGAAGAGATCGGAGAGATCCGGTTTGAAGACGTGTCCTTTGCTTATAATGAGAAAGATGGGGATATCATCCATCGGGTTTCCTTTTCTATCGCGCCCAGGGAAAAGATTGCCCTCGTGGGATACAATGGTGCCGGAAAGACTACACTGATCAAGCTTCTGATGCGTCTATACGATCCCACAGAGGGAAGAATTCTTCTGAATGGTGTGGATATACGAAACTATGACCTGGCACAGTACCGCAGCCGGATGGGGACTGTATTTCAGGATTATCAGATCTATGCCGCCACGGTTGCTGAGAATGTGGTGATGGATGAGGTGCCTGCCCAGGCAGATGTAGTGCCCGCCCTGCGTCAGAGTGGATTTTATCCACGGCTCCGGTCCATGAAAAATGGTGTGGATACAGGACTGACCAGAGAATTTGATGAGGAGGGCACGGACCTTTCCGGCGGGGAGAGCCAGAAGCTGGCAGTGGCGCGGGTGTTCTATAAGGATTGTGACTGGATCATCCTGGATGAGCCTTCCAGTGCGCTGGATCCAATTGCGGAATACCAGCTGAACATTTCTATGGCAAAGGCGTCGGAGAACAAAAGTGTCATATTTATTTCCCACCGCCTTTCCACTACAAGACATGCAGACCGGATCCTTATGCTGGAAAAAGGCAGGATCATCGAGGCGGGAACCCACGATTCCCTCGTTGCCAGGGATGGAAAATATGCTCAGATGTGGCAGGCGCAGGCGAGTAAATATGTGTGAGTTCTGATCTATTGGGCTGCCGGGCCTGGGGCAGGATATTGCAACTATTATGCAAGAAAGTACATTCCTTTCTGTGCACAGGAGGATTATGATATAATCAGAATATAGCTTGGTTTATGATGAAATGGAGGAAGTTATGAAAGAAAACCGATTACCATCCCGGGTGCTTCAGATGCTGAAGCCGGAGGGGATTGGTGCAGATGATATTTTGGATGTATGTCCCATGGATTTGTCGGACAACTGCGAATATATCAGCGGATATCTGTTTTTGACGGCAGACAGGCTGGGGATTGTGACCAGCGGGCCCATTGGGAAGCGGGTTCGTTATTTCCGGGGTACAAGGACAAAAGATATGGATTACGGCGAGGATACGCTGGAGTATGCTTACCGGCTTCTGCCTCTGGAAGAAACTTCCCATATGCGGATCGAGAGACAGGTGGCTACTAATCTGGTGACAATATTCCGCGGGGAGGTTCCCCTTCGCATCGGGGCGCTGACCAATCTCTATCTGGAGCAGATGAATCTTTTTCTAAAGAGTTACCGCAAGCTGAAAAAATATCCCGGCGCGGCAGACGAGGTGGAGGCTTCGGCAGAGGTGCAGGAAGAACAGACAGAATATTGTCCGGTTTGCGGTACCATGTATCCGGATCCCAAGCGGAAGATCTGCCCGAAATGTATGAATAAAAGGTCTATTTTTACCCGGACCATGGGGTACTTTTTCCGTTACAAATGGAAATTTATCACATTGTTTTTCTGCTATTTTGCGGCGGCGGGACTGAATCTGGTCTGGCCTTATCTCAATGGTACTATTTTGTATGATAAGGTATTGAAGATGGATAATGGCTTTTTAAAGCAGTTTGGCATAGCCGGGGAGTATGGGCTGGCTCTGCTGCTTCTGGTAGCAGTGATGGTGCTGTCGAAGCTGGTGCAGCAGGGGGTAGCGCTGGTACAGGGAGCCCTGATGGCACAGGTTGTTGCTTCTACGATCCGGGATATGAAGCAGGACGTATTTTCTTCTATGGGAAATCTTTCCATAGGTTTTTTTACCAGTAAGCAGACAGGAAGCCTGATGACCAGGGTGCTCAGTGACGCAGACCGTGTAACGGATTTTTTCCTGGATGGATTTCCTTACATATTTGTACATGGATTTACGATCATCGCCTCCTTTACGGTAATGTTCCGGTTGAACTGGCAGATGGCGCTGGTGGCATGTGTTCTTTTACCGCTTCTGGTGATCATGAGTGTGAAACTCAAGCCAAAATTGTGGAGTCTGTTTGGCAGACGCCACCGCGCGGAGCGGACGGTCAACAGCCGTGTCAATGATAACCTGACGGGAGCCAGGGTGGTAAAGGCCTTTGGGCAGCAGGAGCAGGAAAATGCCCGCTTTGAGGGGCCCAATGATCATCTGAGGGATGCGGAGGTCCGTATCGTTAAATATAATAACCGGTTTACGATACTTTATAATCTGGTACAGGAAGTTTCCAACATCTGGGTATGGATCCTGGGGGTGATCCTCCTTTTGAATACCGGAAGTGTGGAGCTGGGTGTACTGATCACTTTTGTGGGGTATGTGGGACAGCTGAATGGGCCGATGAACTTTTTCTCAAGAGTATTCCATATGTGGTCCAACAGCATCAATGCGGCCCAGCGTATGTTTGAAATTATGGATGCCGTGCCGGAGATCCAGGAGATCGAAAACCCTGTACATATGGCTGAGCCGAGAGGGGAGATCACGCTGGATCATGTGACTTTTGGATACGATATCAATAATCCAGTACTTAAAGATATCTGCCTTCATGTGAAAGAAGGAGAGATGCTGGGAATCGTGGGACGTTCCGGTGCCGGCAAAACGACACTGGTAAATCTTATCTCCCGGCTGTATGATACCAATGAGGGGAGTATTTCCCTGGACGGTGTGGACGTCAAAGAGATCGCTTTCCATGATCTTCGGAGAAATGTGGCGATGGTATCCCAGGACACGTATATTTTTATGGGAACGGTGGCAGATAATATTGCCTATGCCAATCCTGATGCCACAAGAGCAGATATCATTCAGGCGGCGATGCTGGCCAGCGCCCATGAATTTATCTCCAATATGCCGGACGGCTATGATACGGTGATCGGAGCTTCTGGAAAGGATCTTTCCGGCGGAGAAAAGCAGCGTATCTCCATCGCCCGGGCGATCCTGGCGAATCCCAAGATACTGATCCTGGATGAAGCGACCGCAAGTGTAGATACGGAGACGGAGAAAGCCATCCAGAAATCCCTGGATTATCTGGTGAAGGGGCGGACTACATTGTCCATCGCCCACCGGCTGTCAACGCTGCGGGATGCAGACCGTTTGGTAGTCATTGACAACGGAAAGATCGTGGAAGAGGGGACGCATCGTGAATTGGAAGCTCTGGGAGGCATATATTTTAAGCTGATGGAGCTTCAGACCAAATCCCTGGCACTGAAAGGAGAGATGTAATATGGCAGATGAATTTAAAATAGAGCAGATGGAAAAAGAAGTAGAAGAGATGACAGCACTCCATTATCTGACGAAGGAGAATGCAGTGTTTCAGAGGACAGAAGGCGGGTTTGTGAGTCTGGAATACGACGGGAAAAAATGGGACCGGGTGCAGGTGATCCGCCTGTTCCCCTTTACTGAGCCGGATCAGTTTATTTCCATCCGGACGGTGGAGGAACGCTCCAAGGAGATTGGAGTGATCGCGGATATGAAACAGGTATCGAAAGATACCAGGAAGATGCTGGAGCAGCAATTGAACCTTCATTATTTTACGCCGGTGATCCAGAAGATCATGGACATCAAAGACGAGTACGGCTACGCATATTTTCATGTGATGACGGACCGTGGAGAGTGCCGGTTTACGATCAATATGGGGGGGAATGCCGTGGTGCGCCTGACGGACAGCAGGCTGCTGATCACGGATCTGGATGAAAACCGGTTTGAGATACCGGATGTATTCCAGCTGTCTCAGAAAGAACAGCGGAAGCTGGATCTGTTCCTGTAAATGCTATGTTTCTGAATGGAGGATGTGTGAAAAATAAGCTCGATAGCTAATTTTTCACACAACTATTTGTGAGAAGAACCTTTGGTTCTTTGGAGCGCTCACAAATAGTATTGATGACAGACGAGAAATCGCTTTCGCGAATTTCTCGTCGTCTCGTCGCATACGCTCCTGAATGGAGGATGTAATGATATTACAATTTAATCTGCCAGAATCGGCAGCTTCCTGTATCCAGCTGGAGCAGGGAGAACGAATATATTATACCGTTCCCTTTGATGTGGCAGAGAACAACAGATGGCTGCCAGATTCTTATGTGGCAGTCAGCACAAAGCATCTCTGGGTGATCCAGAAAGGGGAGCTAAAAGAAAAAATCCGCCTCTCGGAGTGCCGGAATGCCCGGGCGGAGGCGAAGATCGGCTGTGGGCTTCTGGTGCTGGAACACAATGGGGTGCAGCGGTACATCGTACAGTATTCTGCCAAACATTTGTCCCGGTATGCCTATGTGGCCCGTGGGATCAATATTCTGATCTCGGGCAGGGAGGAAGAAGTTATCAGCAATGAATATGAAAAGATCTGCCCTGACTGCGGGCGGGCGATACCGGGCACCAGATATTGCCCCCACTGTTCTAAGGAGGGCGGTTTCTGGAGGAGTTTTCTGAAGATGTCAGCCCCCTACAAGAAGAATTTTGTAGGTATCATCACTCTGATGATCCTGGCGGCAGTGGTGACACTTCTAAATCCGGAAGTACAGAAACATCTGGTGGATGATGTGCTTACCGATGGAAGCGGAGGTATGGGCGTGGCATTTACCTGCCTGGGCATTATGTTTTTCCTGAGCGTGGGCATCGTGGTGATCAATATACTGAAAAGCTATTACTGTACGGTTTTGGGGGCAAAGATTGCCAAGGATCTGCGGGAAAAACTTTTTGCCAAGATCCAGATCCTCTCCCTGAGCTTTATCAATGACAGACGTCCGGGAGAGCTGATGAACCGGATCGTATTCGATACAGGAAAGATCCGTGATTTTATGGAGCGGACTTTCTGTAATATGTTTACGGTATGTTTTATCTTTGCCTGTGATATTATTTTTATGCTGGCACTCAGTGTAAAACTGTCGCTTTTTAGTTTTGTATTTATCCCTTTTGCGGTAGTGATCACTTATCTTTTTCGTAAAAATATCCACCGCCGTTTTCATCTGCAGTGGAAAAAAAGTGATGATGTCAACAGCAACCTTCAGGACGTCATATCAGGAATGCGGGTGGTAAAGTCTTATGGAAAAGAAGAGGCGGAGAAGAGTAAGTTTAATCATCTCGCCGAAGAATTCTGCCATGTGCAGACGAGAAATGAAGTGTTCTGGGCGGTATTTTTTCCAGGAGTAAATTTTCTGATGGGAGCCGGTGTGTTTCTGGTGATCTATTTTGGCGGTATGGATGTGCTGCAGGGTGAGATGACCACCGGGGAACTGCTGCAGTTTATAACCTACACCCAGCTGCTGTATCAGTATCTGAACTGGATGACCAGTATGCCAAGGGATCTGATGAACCTCATCAGCAGTATTGAGCGTATCAATGATGTGATGGCGCAGGAACCCTTTATCGAAGATGTGGAAGATCCAGTGGAACTGAAAGTGGAAGGCGAGATCGAATTCCGCCACGCCACTTTTGGTTACAAGTCCTATCAGCCAGTGCTGGAGGACCTGAACTTAAAGATCCACAAGGGAGAGATGATTGGTATCGTCGGTGCTTCAGGAACTGGAAAATCCACGCTGATCAACCTGATCATGCGTCTCTATGAGGTGGATGATGGAAATCTTCTGGTGGACGGCCACGATATCAAAGAGATCAAGTCAGACCGGTTCCACTCCCAGATCGGTGTGGTGCTGCAGGAGACCTTTCTGTTCTCTGGAACGATCCTGAATAACATCCGTTTTTCCAGGCCGGATGCCAGTTATGAAGAGGTAGTCCGGGCGGCGAAACTGGCAAATGCCCATGACTTTATCTGCAAGACGCCGGACGGTTATAATACTTATGTGGGAGAAAAAGGTTACAGTCTCTCCGGCGGGGAGCGGCAGCGTATTGCCATAGCCCGTGCCATCCTGAATGAACCAAGGCTTCTCATCCTGGATGAGGCCACAGCGAGTCTTGATACGGAGAGTGAATTTATGATCCAGAAGGCTCTGGAGCGTCTTACGGAGGGGCGGACGACCTTTGCTATCGCCCACCGGCTGTCAACGCTGCAGAATGCGGACCGTCTGATCGTGATCGACGGCCACCAGGTGGCAGAAGTAGGATCCCACGAGGAGCTGATCCAGAAGGGAGGGATCTACTGCCGGCTTGTCAAGGCACAGCTGGAGATGCAGGGGTAGCCTTCGGCGTAACTTTCCCCTGTTTCGTCATGTGCCAGCTCATCTTTTATAAAATGTTTATACATATTTTGTAATTTGTGATATAGAAAAACAATCGTTCATATGATATACTGGAAAAAAATTCGGATTGGAGGATTAGTATGTCAGAGGAACACAAAAAAGGAATGAATGCGGATCTGGTTTGGGAAGATCTGCTGGACTGCTGTATGGAGGGAGAATTTTGCGACCAGTGCCAGGAGGAAGCATGTACCATCGGTTATGCCAAAAAGTGTATCAAAGACTATCAAAAAGAGCCGAAAAAGGAAGTTGCGGAGGGTATTAGCAGGATTCCTACTACCGATTTTAAGGTATATGATCCACATAAACTGGAAACTGCTATCGCACATATTTTGAAAGAATGCAAGGACTGTAAAGAGGATCATACAGAAAACTGCATCATAAATGTAATACGAAACTGTTATGAAGTTGGATTGTTTGGTGATATTCATTCCTATGAAGGAAGTGCACTTCAGTATTTAATGTATCTCAAAGCAAACTCCCCGGAGAGCGCCGGGCGTATTGCAGATATTTATATGAGCTAGCTCGACGCGGCGATGCCAGGCTGGTTCAGAAAAAAGTCCGGGGTCCTGCCTCGGATTTTTCTCGATGCATTAGCTGGATGACGCGAAGGAGCAAAGTATACGTAAGGAGGGAACGGATATGAGCCGTCAGATGTCAGAGACTCTGCGGGTTGGCATGATACTGGCTGTTTCCGGTGGTTTTATGGATGCCTATTCTTATCTCTGCCGGGATCATGTATTTGCCAATGCCCAGACGGGAAATATGCTTTTGCTGGGAGTTCATCTTTCCCGGGGGGATTTATCCGGGGCATTTCAATATCTTTGTCCGGTGGCGGCTTTTACGATAGGGATCATTGTATCGGATATTTTGCGTTATCGGACGGATGGCTGGCAGGGCAGCCTGCACTGGAGACAATGTTCCCTGCTGATCGAGGCAGTCCTGCTCCTTGCCGTGGCATTTATTCCCTTCCACTATAATCTGCTGGCGAACAGCGTTATATCCCTTGCCTGCGGCATACAGGTAGAGAGTTTCCGGAAAATACATGACAATGGCATCGCCACGACAATGTGCATTGGGAATCTGAGAAGCGGGACACAGAATCTTTGTGAATATATTTTTAAAAAAGACCGTTCCCGGCTGAGAAAGAGCCTGCTCTACTATGGGATCATCGGCTGCTTTATGCTGGGGGCCGTTATGGGAAGCATCGTGATCCTGTGGCTGCAGGAAAAATCAATTTTGATGTGCTCCGGAATTTTGTGTATTGCTTTTGTTATGATGTATGGCAAAAGACAAAGATAAGCGAAGCGTGACGCTTGGGGTTGACTCCTTTATAAAAGTATGCTACAATCGCATCAATCTGAATTCTTCGGATTGATGTGATTTCTTTTTTTGCGGGTGCACAGTCACTTTTCTGCAAATCAAAATTTCCAGGCTAATAAATATATATTTATCGGTTAAAAGACTTTACATGTGGGGGAAAAAGAATTATAATAAGGGAGGATACTATATGAAGCAACAAAAAAAGACGATGGAAGAACTAAATTTATTGGATGATTTTCTGTTTTTTGAGGCAGTTTCCGGAGAACAGGGCGAGTGGTTCTGCCGCTTGCTGATCAAGTCAATCTGCAAAAGAGAAGTGGAAGAAATTCAAATTCATCCACAAAATACCATTCAGGGAGTGGATACTGTGCAGCATGGTATTCGTATGGATCTGTATGTTGATGAAAAGGGGAAATGCTTATATGATATTGAACCAGATCAGCACACCGATAAAAAGTTATTGCCAAAAAGGAACAGATATTACCGGGCTTTATTAGATGGCAGGCTTTTAGATACTGGGGAGGAGTATGACAGGCTGCCAGAACTTTGGACAATTTTTATTCTATCCCATGATCCCTTTGGTCAGAATCGTATATGCTACACGGTGAAAAATGTTGTCTTGGAAGAACCGGATATAAAATATGAAGATGGGGCTGTGTCAATATTTTTATACACCAAAGGAGAAATCGGCGGAACTAAAAAACTGGCTGAGCTTTTAAAATACATAGTGGAGAGTTCAGAGGCAAATGCGGTATCTGAAGAATTAAAAGAATTGCACGATTATGTAACCAGGATTAAGCATAAAAAGGAAGTAGGTGTTCGCTATATGAAGTCATGGGAGTTTGAGCGGATGTGGCGGGAAGAAGGAAAGGCGGAAGGAAAGGCGGAAGGAAAAGCGGAAGCCTTACTTGATATACTGGAAGAGATGGGAAAAGTTCCTGAATCGCTGGAAGACAGAGTACGAAGTGAAACCGATCCAGAGGTTATTGGCAGTTGGCTGAAATTAGCGGTTAAGATAAATTCCTGTAATGAGTTTGAAAAAGAACTTTTATCAAAAAATGAAGAGGATTAAAGAGAATGAGTGAAGGTGGATTACAAAGAAAAGTATTTTCCGGGCTGGTCTGGAAATTTGGTGAGAGGATTGGGGCTCAGGCCGTATCCTTTCTTGTCTCGATCATTTTGGCCAGGCTGCTGCTTCCATCCGATTATGGGGTCATTGCACTGATCACCATATTTATAGATATAGCAAATGTGTTTGTATCCAGCGGTTTCGGGGCGGCTCTTGTTCAGAAGAAGGACGCGGATGATGTAGATTTTTCCTCTGTTTTTTATTTTAGTATTGTGATGTCCTGGGTGCTTTATATTATCGTATTTTTTGGTGCTCCGGCAGTAGCTGGATTTTATAATAAAGAAATTCTGACGCCGGTACTCCGGGTGATGGCTCTTAAATTGCCACTGGCCGGAGTGAATTCGGTACAGCATGCCTATGTTCAGAAGAAAATGCTGTTTAAGCGGTTTTTTTTCTCCACATTGATCGGTACTGTGGGATCAGCGGCTGTGGGGATTGTGATGGCATATACAGGTTTTGGTGCCTGGGCTCTGGTTGCACAGTACCTGTTCAATTCGACGGTGGATACGGTGGTACTCTGGTTTACCGTACGGTGGCGTCCTGTATGGAGATTTTCTCTGGGGCGGATGAAGTATCTGTTCAGTTTCGGATGGAAGATGCTGGCCTCCGAACTGATCCACACATCTTATAAACAGATTCGCAGCCTGATCATTGGGAAGGTGTATACAGAAAAGGATCTCGCCTTTTATAACCAGGGAGGAAAACTGCCAAACCTGATCGTGACAAATATTAATTCATCTGTGAGTTCGGTGCTGTTTCCAGCCATGACGCTAAAACAGGATGATACCAGTAAACTAAAGGAAATGGTGCGTCTGTCCATACGGGTGAGTTCCTATATTATGTGGCCTCTGATGATCGGTCTGCTGGTGATGTCAGAACCGATCGTGCGGCTGATGTTTACGGAGAAATGGCTGCCTTGTGTTCCCTATATGCAGATCGCCTGTATCCAGTTTGCCCTGGAGCCGGTACAGACAGCGAATGTTCAGGCGGTGAAGGCAATGGGGAAGGGAAGAACCTATTTGATCATGGAGATTGTTAAAAAAGTATTTGGCATCGTGATGATCGTCGCTGTGATGTACCAGGGAGTTATGGCAATTGCAGTGACGGCGATGTTTGTTACCTTTTTTGCGGCACTGGTGAATTCTACTCCAAACCGTAAATATCTGGGATATACCTACCGGGAACAGCTGGTTGATTTCATTCCCTCGATTTTGTTGGCTGCTGCCATGGGAATATGTGTATACGGGGTGGGAAGGCTGCCTGTACCGGATCTCCTAAGTATTGTTTTACAGGTTGCATCAGGAGCAGCCAGCTATATCATATTATCTGTGGTTTTTGGAGTGAGTCAGTTCCGCTATTTAATAGACATTTTTAAGAATTTTATCAAAATGATGCGGAACAGAAGGTGAGGAGAAGATGCGTGGATTAGAGCCGATATCCCTGGAGGAATGTAAGGAGATCGAATTAGATATGTTTCGCCAGATCGTAAAGGTCTGTGAAAAGCATAAGCTGCGTTATATTTTAGATTATGGGACGTTGATCGGAGCGGTCCGCCATGGCGGGTTTATTCCCTGGGATGATGATATCGATATCTCCATGCCGAGGCCGGATTACAATGTGTTTAAGCAGGTATTTGATAGGGAAACAGAAAATTCCCGTTATGAACTTCGGACAGGAATGAAGGGAAATGCAGCCATCCCCTATATTCAGGTGGTGCACCGGGATACGGTAACACAGAAAAAGGGCAGAAGAGAGAGTTATGCCCAGGCGCTCTGGGTGGACGTTTTTCCGGTGGATGGAGCCGGGGACAGCGAAGAGCAGCGGAGAGAAATATATGCTAAGTACTGGGATAAGATCAAAGAATCCCGGAAGATATTTGGGAGGTACAAACCCTATCTGAACCCTTGGAAACAGATCCGTCAATGTTACTGGCACCATTTCAAAAGATTTCAGCTGGGAAAGATCATTGGGGAGGCAGAAGCCCTTATGCAGACCTATGACTATGATTCTTCCAGAAATATATTTTGTTATCCGACAATATACGGGACAAAAGAAAAGAATTCAAAGAGTTATTATGAGGACAGGATCATCATGGATTTTGAGGGGATCTCCTGCCGGGTTCCACGGGAATATGATAAAAAACTCAGGGGGATCTATGGTGATTATAGGAAGCTTCCCCCTGAGGACCAGCGAAAAGGTCATGAGTATCTTGCTTTTTGGCGCTGATCAGCTCTTTTCACGAAGATAAAATTTTTCTTCAAGACGTATGGGTTTATAGGACAGTTTTGCCTGGCGGAGATTTTCCTGGCCGAGATCATCTTCCCGGTTCACATAGCGGGCCTCCGGAAATTCATGGATCAGGAACTGCTGGTTGATGTAATTGTAGAGTCCCTTAATCTCGCTGTCCGCCTTTTCGATATGGATAAATGCACACTGGATCGACGGACAATAACTACCGATGGTGTAGGCAGCCAGTTTGCCATTCATACGGATTCCACCCATGTGGCAGTCAATGCTCTGGCAGTTGCCAAGAAGCCGGTACACGCCTTCCTCTTCATTATCAATACAATTATATTTGTCATAGATCCTGCGCTCATCCAGCCATTTTTCATGAAAATCCTTTACTTCTTCGATGTTACTGCAGCAGAGGGTTTCATAAGTAAATTGTCCCTCGTACTCTCTCTGAAAAGCATTGACAAGATTTTTTTTCTTATGGAGAGCCCGGCCGCTAAGAGTCTTTAATTTATCCGCATCGTAAATATAATCGGCGCTGTCCCGGTCGGATTCCAGCGTATAGTGGGAGAGGAGACCGGCGCTCTGCCACACATCTTTTGTGAGGGTGTCGATCAGATAGACATTCATACGGCAGTTCCAGATTTCGTGGAACTGTTGTTCCATCCGGCGAAAAGCTTCCGGAAGGTCATCTACAGAACATAGAGGGCAGAAAGCGCCCCGTTCCCCCTTTCTTTGGAAGAACAGGTAGAGTGCGATATCATCTGTGGCAAATCGGGTCTGATAATAATTTTCCCATAAAAACTGATTCAGGAAGTGCCCTTCGCTCATAAAACAGGGACGCATTGCCTCATATTTTCTGAAAATATGCTGTACAAATGGACTTATCGGTTGAAGTTCCATTCCAATCCTCCTTGTTAATTTCCTTTGGAATTTCTCTTGGCGCGGTAGCGTTCTGTGCCGTCCAGAATTTTCTTGCGGATCCGGAGGTTTTCCGGTGTGATCTCCAGCAGCTCGTCGGTGTCAATAAATTCAATGGCTTCCTCCAGACTCAATTCCTTTTTCGGGGAGAGCCGGAGTGCGTCGTCGGATCCGGAAGCTCTGGTGTTAGTCAGCTGCTTTTTCTTACATACATTGACTTCGATGTCATCAGTTTTCCCATTTTGTCCTACTACCATTCCGCCGTACACCTTTTCACCAGGACCTACGAAGAGGGTGCCTCGTTCCTGGGCATTAAAGAGACCATAAGTGATGGTCTCGCCGGACTCATAGGCGATCAGGGAACCCTGTTTGCGGTAAGCAATATCTCCTTTGTAAGGACCGTAACCATAAAATTCGGTATTGAGTACACCATTTCCCTTAGTATCTGTCATAAATTCGCCGCGGTAGCCGATCAGTCCCCTGGCAGGGATCAGAAATTCCAGCCGGGTAGTACCTGCATTCAGAGGGCTCATTCCCTGAAGTTCTCCCTTGCGCTGGCTCAGTTTGTCAATGACCGTTCCTGTAAATTCATCTGGTACATCTACATAGGCACGCTCCATCGGTTCCAGTTTCTTCCCATTTTCATCGGTTTTATATAAAACTTCCGGTTTGCTGACTGCAAATTCATACCCCTCTCTGCGCATATTTTCGATCAATACAGATAGATGGAGCTCTCCACGGCCAGAGACTTTGTAGGCTTCGGTAGTTTCGGTATCCTCCACCCGGAGGCTGACGTCGGTATTCAGCATTTTATAAAGGCGGTCACGGAGATGACGGGAGGTCACATATTTGCCCTCCTGACCGGCAAGGGGGCTGTCGTTGACGATAAAATCCATAGAAATGGTGGGTTCCGAGATTCTCTGAAAGGGAATTGCTTTGGGATTTTCCGGAGAACAGAGAGTGTCCCCGATGTGAATGTCAGTGATTCCCGAAATGGCTACGATGGAGCCGATATGTGCTTCTTCCACCTCTACCCGGTTCAGTCCCTCAAATTCATATAGTTTGCTTATTTTTACTTTACTGTTCTTTTCCGGATCATGTGCATTTACAATGACTACTTCCTGATTAACTTTGACGGAACCATTATCCACCTTTCCTACTCCAATGCGTCCCACATACTCGTTGTAGTCGATGGTGCTGATCAGTACCTGGGTGTCCGCCTCAGGATCTCCGGACGGGGCAGGAATGTAATCTACAATAGCATCAAACAGCGGCTTCATGTCACTTCCGGTCTCTTCCATGGAAGCAGAGGCAGTGCCTTCCTTTGCTGAAGCAAAGATGAAGGGGCAGTCTAATTGTTCTTCATCGGCATCCAGGTCGATAAACAGTTCGAGGATTTCATCCACTACTTCTGCGGGTCTGGCTTCCGGACGATCGATCTTGTTGACACAGACTACGACGGGAAGGGAGAGTTCCAGAGCTTTTTTTAAGACAAATTTGGTCTGGGGCATGGCGCCTTCAAAGGCATCCACAACGAGAACAACGCCGTTTACCATTTTCAGTACCCGTTCTACTTCGCCGCCAAAATCAGCATGTCCCGGGGTGTCGATAATATTTATTTTAATATCATTATAATGAATTGCTGTGTTTTTTGATAAAATTGTGATGCCACGTTCCCGCTCAATGTCATTGGAATCCATGACACGTTCGGCAACTTCCTGGTTGGCGCGGAATACGCCGCTTTGCTTCAGAAGTTCATCTACAATGGTGGTTTTTCCGTGGTCAACATGGGCAATGATCGCTATATTTCTTACATCATCTCTTGCAGTTAGCATTTTATCGTCTTCCTTTCCATATGGGTGTTGATTTTTAGACTCAATAACTTTAGAATTATATCATAGAAATTTTTTTTAAGCAAATTTAATCTTTTAGTTCTAAAAAGAAAGTTTTCTGCATATCATTATTTAGTAAAGAAAAAAGGTCTGTCCACAGGACGGATAAAATAAACAAAGGGGGTCATATATGATGACAGATAAGGTTTTAGGAAACAATCAGGTAAATGTGTATGGTGAGGTGATCAGCGAGTTCACTTTCAGCCATGAAGTGTACGGTGAGGGATTCTATATGGTACATCTTTCTGTAAGGAGGCTCAGCAACGTATTTGATACGATCCCGTTAATGGTTTCCGAGCGTCTGGTAGATGTGTCAAAGGATTACCGGGGGAAATTCTTTGAGGCATGCGGACAGTTCCGTTCCTATAACCGCCATGAAGAAAATAGAAATCGTCTTGTTCTCTCGCTTTTTGTAAGAGATTTAAGGGTTGATGATACAGAACTTGGCAGCGACAAGCCTAATTATATATTTCTGGATGGATATATCTGCAAACAGCCTGTATATAGAAAAACACCGCTGGGAAGAGAGATTGCGGATCTTTTGCTGGCAGTAAACCGCCCCTATGGAAAATCTGACTATATCCCGTGTATCTGCTGGGGAAGAAACGCAAGATTTGCAGACGGCTTCCAGGTGGGAGAGCACATTCAGATCTGGGGACGGATCCAGAGCCGCGAATACCAGAAAAAGCTGGATGAAGAAACCTTTGAGACCAGAGTGGCATATGAGATATCAGTCAGCAAGCTGGAACATATAGATGAGATGTCGGCGGTGGTTGCAGCCTCGGAAGAAAAGACAGAAGAAGAGGATGAAACAGAAGAAAACAGGGAATAATATCCCACAATTCATCTTTTACTTGCATGGACATCATTTTTGTGGTAAATTAATTTTCATAGTCTTAGAATTATTGTCATTTTTGTGGCAGTATGAACAAAAGAGAGCTTGAGTTTTTGCATTTTCATACAGAAACCCAAGAAAGAGAGGTGTTAATGACGATGAAAACAGGAATTGTCCAGGTCTTTTACGGAGACGGAAAGGGGAAGACATCGGCAGCGGTTGGTCAGGCACTCAGAGAATTACAGGAAGGACAGAGAATTACCATGATCCAGTTTCTTAAAGGGAAGGTGGCTGACGAATTTCAGGTACTGGAGCGCCTGGAACCGGATATGAAGATATTCCGCTTTGATAAAAGTGAGAGCAGTTACTGCGATCTGCCAGAGGATGCGAAACGGGAAGAAAAACATAACATATTAAACGGTTTTAATTTTTCAAAAAAAGTGCTGGAGACAGGAGAGAGTGATGTGATCATCCTGGATGAGCTGCTGGGACTGATCGATCTAAATATAATCACCGAAAATGATGTGGAGGATCTCATCCGCATTCAGGGAGATTACAAAAAATTGATCATTACCGGAGCCAAGCTTCCAGATCAGATCCGGGCATATGTGGATGAAGTATCAGAAATACGATAATTGGTATTGACGGGTATCTCCATTAGTGATATGATAAATAACAAGTGAATAAGAAAGAGTAGAGGCGCGGACTTTATCAGTAGTTTTCCGGATGTGTCAGGTTACATAGATGATGGTAAATGAAAGGAAAGTCTGCCGAAGGAGACAGATACCTGAGACTGTCTGCCTGGGCATATGCTGAAGAAGTATATGACTGTCATCTTTTAAGATGGAGTGCTACAGAATGTGATTGAATTTTTGCGGCATTTCCATTGATCGGGAATGTCGCTTCTTTTTCGTGAAAATGTTAGGAGGAAAAAAGTATGTCAATTTTTACAGGAGCAGGAGTAGCACTGATTACTCCGATGAATGCCGATGGTTCGGTAAATTATGATAAGATGAGAGAAATCATTGAATTTCAGATTAAAAATCAGACCGATGCCATTATTATCTGTGGAACCACCGGTGAGGCATCCACACTGAGCCATGAGGAACATATCGAATGTATCCGGTTCTGCTGCGAAGTGGCAGATAAGAGGATCCCTGTGATCGCAGGAACCGGTTCAAATTGTACAGCAACAGCTGTATATCTTTCCCAGGAGGCGGAGAAAGCGGGAGCAGATGGACTGCTTCTTGTGACGCCATATTACAATAAGTGTACGCAGAACGGGTTGAAAGCCCACTTTACCCAGGTGGCGGAATCCGTAAACATACCGATTCTTCTTTACAATATACCAGGAAGAACTGGCGTGAAGATCTTACCAGAGACTGTAGTCGGTTTGTGCCGCGATGTCAAAAACATTGTCGGCGTAAAGGATGCTACCGGTGATATCTCAGAAGTGGCAAATGTACTTGCCCTGGCAAAAAAAGAAGGGGTGGAGGTAGATCTCTATTCCGGCAATGACGATCAGATCGTACCTGTGGTGTCCCTGGGAGGAAAGGGAGTTATCTCTGTGCTGTCCAATATTCTTCCCCGGCAGACCCATGAAATGGTGGCGGATTTTCTGGCAGGGGATGCTAAAAAAAGTATGGAAATGCAGTTGTCCTATTTTGATCTGATCGGTGCTCTGTTCTGTGAGGTAAACCCCATTCCGGTGAAAAAGGCAATGAACCTGATGGGAATGGAAGTGGGATCTCTGAGGGCGCCTCTGACGGAGATGGAGGAGAAGAATGCAGCAAGACTGGCTGAAGAGATGAAAAAAGCAGGGATCATATGAACATTAATGTAACGATTTTATAAAATTCTTTTGGAAAGGATGTACGACATGACAAGGATAATAATGAGCGGCTGCAATGGTGCCATGGGAAAAATGATCTCGGACCTTGTGGCGAAGGATGAAGAAGCCCGGATCGTGGCGGGGATCGATATTGCGGATGAGGGGAGAAATGATTATCCGGTATTTTCCTCCATTCTCGACTGTGACGTGGAGGCAGACGCCCTCATCGATTTTTCTACGCCTAAGATTCTGGATGATCTGCTCTCTTATTGTGAGGATAAAGGACTTCCGGCAGTGCTTTGCACCACCGGTTATGATGAGTCCCAGCTGGAAAAGATCGAAGGGGCAGCGGAGAAAATAGCAGTACTTAAAGCAGCCAACATGTCTCTCGGTGTCAATACGCTGCTCCATCTCATTAGGAAAGCGGCGAAGGTGTTTGCACCAGAGGGCTTTGATATCGAGATCGTGGAAAAACATCATAACCAAAAATTAGATGCCCCTTCGGGGACTGCACTTGCCCTGGCGGACTCTGTAAATGAGGCGATGGACGGTCAGTACGAATATATCTATGACCGTTCCCAGAGGAGGGAGAAACGGGGGAAAAAAGAACTGGGGATCAGTTCTGTCCGCGGCGGCACCATTGTGGGAGAACACGATGTGATCTTTGCTGGAGAGGATGAGGTGATCACCTTCTCCCATACGGCTTACAGCAAAGCTGTGTTTGCCAAGGGGGCTGTGGCGGCGGCGAAATTCCTGACGGGAAAGAAGAATGGCCGGTTTGACATGGCAGATGTGATCGCAGCAAAATAAAGGGGAAAGTATGTTATCATTTTGTATCAATGACGTGGTTTGTGCTACTGGCGGAGAACTTATCTGCGGTGATCCACAGAGGGTTGTTACCGATGTGGTAACGGATTCGAGGCTGGCGGGAGAGGGGACATTGTTTGTTCCCATTATCGGGGAGCGGATCGATGCCCACCGGTTTATCCCACAAGTGCTTCAGGCAGGGGCAGCAGCCCTTACCTCTAAGCGGGAAGCGGCTGACGGGGCAGGAGGTCTGTCTGGAGCTGTCATAATCTGGGTGGAGGATACCCTGGCAGCTTTTCAGAAACTGGCAGGATGGTACCGCCAGCAGTTTGATATTCCAGTCATAGGCATAACAGGAAGTGTTGGGAAAACAACTACGAAAGAAATGGTAAGCGCTGTGCTTGCCACAAAATACAATCTGTTGAAGACCATTGGAAACCTCAACAGCCAGATCGGCGTGGCGCAGATGATGTTCCACATCGAAAAAGATACGGAGATCGCTGTCTTTGAGATGGGGATGAGTATGCCCGGGGAGATGGCGAGGCTGGTAGAGATTGCCAGGCCCCAGACCGCAGTGGTGACCAATATTGGTGTATCCCATATCGGCAATCTGGGCAGCAGAGAGGCCATCGCCTTTGAAAAGGGGCATATTGTCAAATATGTGGGAAGTTCCCATGGCGGAATGTGTTATATATGTGGAAATGGGGATCTTCCTGAGCTGACCGGGGAAAATATTCCTTATGAATTATGCGCTGGCGGCTGCGAGGTCATTTATTATGGTACGGAACCGGGGTGCCGGATCCAGGCCTCAGATATCCAGGTCACAGAGAGTGGGCAGTCTTTTCGGTATCATGGGAGAGAGGACTGCAGAGTGGAGCTTTCGGTGATGGGAGGACATAATGTTAACAATGCAGTGGTGGCGCTGGCTCTGGGAGAGCAGTTTGGCGTAGGGCTGGATCAGGCGCTGGAGGCACTGAGACAATACCGCCCCTTTTCCATGCGGGGAGAACGTCTGGACTGCCACGGTTACCATTTGATCGACGATACTTATAATGCCAGCCCGGACTCTATAAACAGCAATATTGATGCCCTTTTTGATTATGGCACAGAGGGCAGGAAGATCGTGGTCCTTGGGGACGTACTGGAGCTGGGAGAGCAGAAGGAGAGCCTGCACCGCGGCATCGGTGATCATATTATCCAGGAGGCGGGGAAGGGGAAAAAACTTTCCTATGTCATAACGGTGGGGGAAGGAGCCGCCTTTATCTGCCGCCAGGTGGAGAGCGGTTCGGATATTCCAACCAGAATATGCAGCAGCAACGAAGAAGCGGCGGAATTTGTCAGACAGCTGGCACAGCCGGGGGACTGGGTGTTAGTAAAGGGATCCCGCGGGATGCACATGGATGAAGTGGTGAAAAAGGTAGTGATGTAGTGTACGCAGATATAATCGTAGATATCAGTGTGGAGGCGCTGGATAAGACCTACCAGTATCATGTCCCGGAATGGATGGAGGAATTGGTGGTGATTGGGACACCTGTCCAGGTACCCTTTGGGCGGGGGAACCGGATGCTTCATGGTTTTGTGGTGAATCTGACGGAACAGCCGGCCTTTGATGTGAACCGGATCAAAGATATCCTGAAAGTGGAGCAGAAGCAGGTGCCGGTGGAGGGACAGTTACTGGCCCTTGCCGGATTTATCAGGGACCGGTATGGCTCCACGATGAATGAAGCGCTAAAGACCGTTCTGCCTGTCCGGAAAAAGATTAAGTCAGTGGAAGAACACTGGCTTAATTTTGCTATGGATGAAAGATCCGTCATGGATATCCTCCACGAATACGAGCGGAAGCATTATGTGGCGAAAGTACGGCTGATCCGGGGGCTTCTTGCCGAGGGAGGCACGATGACAAGGAGGAAGGCAGACCGTCAGTACCAGGTAAAAAAGCCGGTGATCGACAGTCTGGTTAAGGAAGGGATCCTTACCGTGGCCAGGGAGAAAAAGTACCGGAATCCGGTGGATCTGGAATCTTCCAGGCAGGAGCCGGATGTTCCCAGGGTGCTGAATGAAGAGCAGAGAGAGATCGTGGAGGATTTTGCCGAAGAGTACCAAAGTGGTCTGCGGAGGCCGTATCTTTTGTATGGTATTACTGGAAGCGGAAAAACGGAGGTGTTTATTCGTTTTTTAGAGACCGTACTGGCGGAGGGAAAGCAGGCAATCGTATTGATCCCGGAGATCGCCCTGACTTTCCAGACGGTATCCCGTTTCCGCCAGGCGTTTGGCGAGAGGGTTTCCGTCATCCACTCCAGGCTCTCAGAGGGGGAGCGCTACGATCAGTATGAGAGGGCCAGGATGGGAGAACTGGACATTATGATCGGCCCCAGATCGGCATTGTTTACCCCTTTTGAAAGGCTGGGAGCCATTATCCTGGACGAGGAGCATGAAAACAGCTACATCAGTGAGGGAGTTCCCCGCTATCACAGCGATGAAGTGGCACTGTTCCGCGCCAGCCAGACAGGAGCCAGTGTGATCTTTGGTTCGGCGACGCCCTCGGTAAAAAGTTATCTGATGGCAAAGGAAGGCAGATATAAAGAGTACCGGCTGACCAGGCGTGCCGGGGATGCCCTTCTGCCGGATATCCATGTGGTAGACCTCAGACAGGAGTTAAGGGAAAAAAACCGTTCGGTGTTCAGCCGCATCCTCCGGCAGAAGATCCTGGACCGTCTGGAGAAAAAAGAACAGATCATGCTTTTTATCAACCGGAGAGGGTATGCGGGCTTTGTTTCTTGTAGAAATTGCGGAAATGTGTTACAATGTCCTCATTGTGATGTATCCATGACGGCACATAAAAACCATCTGGGTGAGGTGGATACACTGGTCTGCCACTACTGCGGACACGCTGTGAGGATGCCGGAGAGGTGCCCGGAATGTGGATCTCCGTATATCGCAGCATTTGGTCTGGGAACCCAGAAGGTGGAAGAGATGCTCCAGCGTCAGTTTCCAATGGCGAAGGTTCTGCGGATGGATGCAGACACCACTTCCGGGAAGCATGGACACGAATCTGTTTTGTCCGGATTCCGGGAAGGAAAGGCGGATATTCTCATTGGAACCCAGATGATCGTGAAGGGGCATGACTTTCCCAATGTAACTCTGGTGGCGGCACTGGCGGCAGACATGAGCATGTTTGAAAACGATTACCGCAGCAGTGAGAGAACCTTTCAGCTGCTTATGCAGGCCAGCGGAAGAGCGGGAAGAGGGCAGAAACGGGGAGAAGTGGTTATTCAGACCTACCGCCCGGACCACTATGTGATCCAGAGTGTGGCTGCCCAGGATGCAGAGGTTTTTTATGAAAATGAACTGGCGTACCGTAGTATGTTAAGCTATCCTCCCTATTTTTCCATGCTCACGGTACGTATCTTTTCAGAGGACCGGGAAACGGGGATGGCATGTGTTAAGGAGCTGGCGGATGCTGCCAGGAAAAAGTTCGGCAGTCTGGCTTCGGTAGTGGGTCCTGCCGGCGATGGGGGAAAGAAAAGAAAGGACCAATATGGTTTTACTTTTTATGTAAAAACCGGGGAGCTTGCGCAGACCGAGACCGTAAAAGCCTGGGTGGACCAGGAGTCTGAGAAAAAGAAATATGCCTGTTATATCCAGTATGAAGTGGATTGATGGGTGTATTCAGAATGAATGGAGGAAAAATCATGGCGCTAAGAAATATACGCGAAATAGGCGATGAGATTCTGTATAAGAAAGCAAAAGAGGTAAGAGAGATCACGGAAAAGACCAGGGAATTGATCGATGATATGCTGGAGACCATGTATGAGGCGGACGGAGTGGGGCTGGCTGCGCCCCAGGTTGGCATCCTGAAACGCATCGCGGTGATTGATGTGACGGCAGAGCAGGACAGCCCTATTGTCCTTGTAAATCCTGAGATCATTCATACCGAGGGAGAGCAGCGGGGCAGTGAGGGATGCCTCAGTGTTCCTGGGAAGGCAGGGATTGTCACGAGGCCCAATGTGGTTCGGGTGCGTGCCTTTGATAAAAATATGCTGGAATTCGAGATCGAGGGAGAGGAACTGCTGGCAAGGGCGCTGATCCATGAGATCGAGCATCTGGACGGCCAGCTCTATGTGGATAAAGTAGAAGGGGAACTGGTAGACGTCGGTGAAGCAGAGGAATAAGGAGGACACAGATGGATGTTATATTTATGGGGACGCCGGATTTTGCTGTTCCGGTCCTGAAGGCGCTGACCAATTCAGGACAGCACCGGGTCACGGCCGTGGTGACCCAGCCAGATAAGGCGAGAGGGCGCAGCGGCAGCCTGAGTTTTACCCCGGTCAAAAAGGTGGCGCTGGAACATGATATTCCAGTGTACACGCCTACAAAGGTAAAAGATCCTGAATTTGTAGAGACCCTGCGGGGGATTTCCTGTGATGTGATCGTGGTTGTGGCATTTGGCCAGATCCTCTCCAAAGAAATACTGGAAATGCCAGCTTATGGCTGCATCAATGTCCATGCTTCTCTGTTACCGAGATGGCGGGGGGCAGCTCCGATCCAGTGGGCCATTCTGGAGGGGGATGCTGCCACCGGCATCACGACGATGCAGATGGACGAAGGCCTTGATACCGGGGACATGCTGCTGAAAAAGGAGATCCCGCTGACGGCAGAGGAGACGGGAGAGAGCTTGTTTGAAAAGCTTTCTGAGATGGGAGGCCCCCTTTTGCTGGAGACACTGGAGCGGGCAGAGAAGGGTACGCTGGAGCCTGTTACTCAGAAGGATGAGGATAGCACCTATGCTAAAATGCTCACGAAGGAACTTGGCAGGCTGGACTTTTCCTGGAAGGCAGAAAAACTGGAACGGTACGTCAGAGGACTGAATTCCTGGCCCAGCGCCTACACGGAATTCCGTGGAAAGATGTTAAAGATCTGGCGGGCAGAGGCGGTACCTGGAAATACAGATCTGGCGCCGGGAACCGTGGCAGAGGTGGGGAAGGACAGTTTCAGCATCCAGACCGGTGACGGACTTCTCCGGCTCCTGGAGATCCAGCTGGAAGGGAAAAAGCGGATGTCAGCCGGTGATTTCCTGCGGGGGATGAAGATACAGAATGGAGAGACCTTGTGAGAAGAGCAGTCTTTGATATTGTTTATGGAACACTGGAAGAAAAAGGCCATAGCGACGACTGGTTTCACCGTGTGGCAGAACAGGGGCCTTCCAGAAAATGGAGTGGGCAGGAAAAAGGTTTTATACGAAGAACTTCTTATGGGACGATAGAACGGGCGGCAGCGTTGGACCGTGTCATCGATTTTTTTTCTAAAACTCCGGCGGCACAGCTGAAACCCGTGATCCGCTCGATACTGCGCATGGGCATTTATGAACTCTGGTATATGGATTCTGTCCCGGCGTCAGCCACCTGCAATGAAATGGTAAAGCTGGCAAAGAAGAAGAATTTCCAGGGCCTGGCAGGTTTTGTCAATGGAGTGCTCCGCAATGTAGCACGGGCAGATAAAGAGGAACTTTGCCGGGGGATTTTGAAAAAGTGCCGAAGAGAGACAGAAAAGCTGGCATTTATGTATTCTGTGCCGGAGGAGCTGGCCGGGCTGCTGATAGAAGCTTATGGAAAAAAGACCACGGAAAAGATTCTGTCCTCCTTTGAGACAGAAAATCCGTTGACGATCCGGGTCCAGACTTCAAATGCCAGTACCAGCCAGGTTCTGGACAATCTTATGAAAGCGGGAATTCAGACGGTTCCCTGCCCCTATGCCAGCCATGCTTTCCGATTGTCCGGGGTGGAACGGGTGGAAGAGCTGCCTGGCTTTGCAGAAGGGCATTTTATGATCCAGGACGAAAGTTCCCTGCTCCCGGTGATGGTTTCCGGCATCCGTCCGGGGGATTCCGTGATAGACGTGTGCAGCAGCCCTGGTGGAAAAGCGCTGCATGCGGCGGACCTGCTGGAAGGGACTGGTGTGGTCAGCGCCAGGGATGTCTCAGAATATAAGCTGCAGCGCATTCGGGAAAATGTACAGCGGTTAAAGGCGGAGAACATAGAGATCAAGCTCTGGGACGGCAGGGCGGCGGATCCGGAATGGGAAGAAAGGGCCGATGTGGTGATTGCGGACGTTCCCTGTTCCGGGATCGGTGTGATCGGCAGAAAACCAGAAATCCGTTACACGGCGGTACAGAATGCGCCAGGGCTGCAAAAGCTGCAGCGGGAGATCCTGCGGGGGGCTGTGAGGGCTCTCAGACCTGGAGGGACGCTGATCTACAGCACCTGTACCATAAATCCTGCGGAGAACGAAGAAAATGCCCGCTGGATCGCAGAGGAGCTGTCGTTACAGCTGTTGTCTTTGGATGAAGATCTTCCAGAGGAGCTGAGAAATAAAATGACAGCACGGGGAATGCTGCAGATCCTGCCGGGGATCCACGAGGGAAATGGATTCTTTGTGGCAAAGTTTATGAAGTAAAGAACACGAATGTTTTGGATTGGAAAAGGAAATGAAACAATTTGACTTAAGAAGCTATACAGAACAGGAAATGATCTGTCTGGCGGAACAGTATGGAGAGAAGCCGTTCCGCGGAAAGCAGCTCTTTGAGTGGATCCATGGCAGGCAGGTTCCGGATTTTGCCGGCATCAGCAACCTTCCCAGGAAATTTCTGGAGAATCTGGCGCGGCAGCATGAGATCTCTGGGGTGCAGATCAGGAAAAAACAGATTTCCAGGGATCAGGATACCGCCAAATATCTCTTTTCACTGTCAGATGGAAATCTGGTGGAGAGTGTATGGATGAAGTACCATCATGGAAACAGCGTGTGTATCTCATCCCAGGTGGGATGCCGGATGGGCTGCAGCTTTTGTGCCTCCACCCTCACAGGGCTGACAAGGAACCTGACCGCCGGGGAGATGCTCTCCCAGATCTATGAGATCCAGAATGAAACGGGACAGAGGGTATCCAATGTCATTGTGATGGGAATGGGGGAACCCCTCGATAATTATGACAATCTGCTCCGGTTTATCCGGCTCGCATCCGCAGAGAAAGGACTCCATCTCAGCCAGCGGGGAATCACTATCTCCACCTGCGGCCTGGTGGACCAGATCCGGCATCTGATGAAAGAGAAACTGCAGATCACCCTGGCTGTCAGTCTCCATGCGCCTAATGACGAGATCCGGCGTCAGACGATGCCAGTGGCGAATAAATATTCCATTGAGGAAATTTTTTCTGTGTGCCGCGAATATATTAATTATACAGGACGGCGTATTACTTTTGAGTACAGCATGATCGACGGGGTAAATGACGGCAGAGAGCATGCTCTCGAGCTTGCCAGGCGCTGCCGCGGCATGAACTGCCATATCAATCTCATTCCTTTGAATGAGGTAAAAGAGCGGAAAACCAGACGTTCCAGAGAAGAAAACATAAGAGATTTTAAAATAATACTTGAAAAAAATCGAATAAATGTTACTATAAGAAGAGAGATGGGGAGTGATATCGATGCTGCCTGTGGTCAGTTGCGTAATAACTTTATGGAACAGACTAACTCTGACTAAGGAGGTCAAACTGTGCAAACATTTTCTATAACAGATAAGGGACGCACCAGAAACACCAACCAGGATTATGTGTTTTGTCAAGAGAATGCTGTTGGAAGTTTCCCGAATCTGTTTATTGTGGCTGACGGTATGGGAGGCCACAATGCGGGAGACACCGCTTCACGGATGTGTGTAGAGGAAGTTGTCTCACAGATTGAACAAAGTACAAAAGTGACACCGATCGGAATCTTTGAACAGGCGGTGGCAGCTGCCAACGAAAAGGTTTTCCAGGCTTCCCTCAGTGAAAAGGCACTGAATGGAATGGGGACGACGATAGTTGCGGCTGTGGTGTTGGGAGATACCGCCTATATTGTAAACGTAGGTGATTCAAGGCTGTATGTGTACAAAGATACGTTCAGACAGGTCACGATCGACCATTCTCTTGTGGAAGAGATGGTCCAGTCAGGAAAACTCCACAAGGAGGATATGCGTACACATCCCAATAAAAATATTATAACGCGGGCTCTTGGTACAAACAGCGAAGTGAAGGCAGATTGCTTTGAAATCGAAGTGGACGAGGGGGACGTGCTTTTGTTGTGTTCAGATGGATTGTCCAATATGCTTGAAGATGAAAAGATCGAGAGGATCATCAGGAGCAATAGAGAAGATATGGGAGAAGCAGGAAAACAGCTGGTAGAGGCGGCAAATGAAGCCGGAGGAAAAGACAATATCAGCGTCGTTTTGATCCAGGTATAGAACGGTGTCCATTTGTGAACGCTTAGAATAGAGAATGGAGGAATTGTTTTGGTAAGTGTAGGAACCATAATCGGCGACAGATACGAGATTGTGGAGAAAGTTGGCTCTGGCGGAATGGCAGATGTCTTTCGCGCCAAATGCCATCGTCTCAACCGGTTTGTTGCCATAAAGATCCTAAAACAGGAATATAGTGAAGATACCAAATTTGTTACGAAATTCCGCGGAGAAGCTCAGGCAGTGGCCTGCATATCACATCCGAATATTGTCAGCATCTATGATGTAGGAGAAGAAAATGGCATGTATTATATTGTCATGGAGCTGATTGATGGTATAACATTAAAAAAATATATTGAAGAAAAAGGGAAACTTACCGTAAAGGAGGCAGTTGGGATATCCCTGCAGATCGCCAATGGTCTGGATGCTGCCCACAGGCATAATATTATTCATAGAGATATCAAGCCCCAGAATATACTGATCGCCCGCGATGGCACTGCGAAGCTCAGTGATTTCGGAATTGCCAAGGCGGCAAGTTCCAATACGATCACTGCTAACGCTATGGGATCGGTTCATTACATTTCTCCAGAGCAGGCAAGAGGGGGATACAGTGATGAAAAAAGTGATATCTATTCTCTTGGCGTCACTATGTATGAGATGATCAGCGGGACCCTTCCATTTACCGGAGAGAGCGCGGTGGCGATCGCCCTCTCTCATATCCAGGATGATGCTACACCTCTGGCAGCAATGGATGCGACAATTCCAAGAGGTCTTAGTAATATTGTAAATAAATGTATGCAGAAAAAGACGGAACTCCGCTATATCAGTGCTGCAGATCTTATTGCAGACCTCAAGATGTTTTTGCAGGATCCCAGCGGGGATTACGGTGTCATCGGCAGTCTTTATGAGAATGGGGGAACCATTTTTATGTCAAAGGATGACGTGAATACTTTGAAAAATGCTTCCAGAACAGGTATGACCCCGAAGGAAGATTATGGGATGCCAGAAGAGGAGCCGGAGGAAGAAGAAGAGAGCAAATCTGATGTGGATCCGAAACTGGAAAAGGCCCTTGTCTTTGGAAGTATTGCTGTGGCGATCATCATCGGCCTGGTGGTGATCTATATGCTGGGACGGTTTATCGGACTATGGGGCAGTTCCGGCGGCGATGAAAAAAATGAAGATAATAAAGCAAAAGTAACGGCTTCACCTACACCTGGTGCAGAAGAAACCGGGGATTATGTACTTCCTGATTTTGCAGGTCAGCTGAAGGACAGCGTCATTGTGGAGCTGGGCAATGAAGATATAAAATATGAGATTGAAGAAGAAGCCTCGGATGATGTGGATAAAGATAAGGTGATCCGGACCGAGCCAGGAGCAGGATCCAAGGTGGCTGCCGGAAGTACCGTGACCCTCGTAGTCAGCACCGGTGAGGAAAAGATCAGCGTTCCGGAAACCAGTGGAAAAACCATTACCGATGCCATTACGGCGCTCCAGGAACAGGGATTTTCTGTGAAGCAGGGGGCAGATGTATATAGCAGCGAAGAGGTCGGAAAAGTGGCATATACAGATCCGGCAGCTGGGAAAAAAGCTGAAAAAGGCGCTACCATTACGATTTACCCCAGCAAGGGTGAGGAGACCAAATTTACCAAAGTTCCGAATCTCATCGGCAAAACCAGGAGTGAGGCAAAGGCGGCCCTTAAGGCAGCCGGGCTGGTTTATGGAAATGAGACGAAGAATTATTCCTCGACCCAGAAAAACCGTGTGTGTGTACAGAGTGTTGCTGCAGGCAAACAGGTGGAAGAAGGAACCGCTGTGGATATAACTCTCAGTCTTGGGGAAGAGCAGACCTATGTATATAAGGGGTCTGTCACCATCAACAATCCTTTCGAGTATGAGACAGATCCGTCGGCTGAATTTAAGTTTGTGCTTACCCAGGACGGCCAGGATAAAGTTGTAAAGACAGCTACAATGAGCTATCACAATTTCCCATTCCAGTTAGAGGTGGAAGGTGAAAATGCTGGTGCCGCTACCTTGAGTGTGTATCGTGATGGTTCCCTGGTGGCGACCTATAATGTTACTTTGAAGAGGGTTGCCGGCTGATGGAATTAGAGGGAAAGATTATAAAAGGCATCGCCGGTTTCTACTATGTGAACTGTTTGACAGAGACCGGAGAGAAGCTTTATGAGTGCAGGGCAAAGGGGATTTTCCGAAAAGATAAGATAAAGCCCCTTGTCGGTGATAATGTGGTGATCCAGGCCACTTCGGAGGAGAAGGGGCTGGGAAATATCCAAAAGATCCTGCCAAGAAAAAACAGGCTTATCCGGCCGGAGGTGGCAAATATCGATCAGGCACTGATCATATTTGCCATGGCAGAGCCGCAGCCTAATCTGAATCTTCTGGACCGTTTTCTGGTGATGATGGAGATGCAGGGCATCGACACCGCCATCTGTTTTAATAAGTTAGATATTGTTACGAAAGAAG
This sequence comes from uncultured Eubacterium sp., assembly GCA_910584645.1. Lineage (GTDB taxonomy): Bacteria > Bacillota > Clostridia > Lachnospirales > Lachnospiraceae > Eubacterium_F. Next base: position 31,624 of record CAJUAU010000004.1, on the reverse strand, counting down.
AGGAAGTGCAGCTGCTGGCAGCATATGAAAAGTGCGCCAGCAAAGTGCTTTTTGTCAGCAGCAGGGAGAATATCGGCATGGATCAGATCCACCAGCTGCTGGAGGGCAGGACAAGCGTTCTCGCGGGACCTTCCGGGGTTGGGAAATCCAGCATACTCAACCAGATTTTCCCAGAGGCCGCCTCCCAGACCGGAGAGGTCAGCGAAAAGATCGGAAGGGGAAAGCATACCACGAGGCATTCCGAACTTTTTTGTGTGGGAGAGGGGACTTATCTGTTTGACACACCAGGATTCAGTTCTTTACGGGTTCCCGAAATGGAGAAGGAAGAACTTAGGAAGTACTTTACGGAGTTTGCCCCTTATGAGGGCGGCTGCCGTTTTATGGGATGTACCCATACCCATGAGCCAGACTGCAAGGTCAAGGAAGCACTGGACCAGGACCAGATCAGTCCGGTGCGCTATGAAAACTACGTGCAGATGTACGAGGAGCTGAAGGAGTGGGAAAGGCGTAAATACAACTAAATGAAAGGTCAGGTATTTTTATGGTTTACAAAATATCACCGTCGATTCTTGCCGCAGATGTATCCAGGTTTGGGGAGGAGCTTGCTGCGGTGAGCCAGGCAGGGGCAGACTATATACATATTGATATCATGGATGGCATGTTTGTACAGAATATTTCTTTTGGCGTGCCGGTTGTAGAGGGAATACGTAAATGTGTGGACACTTTTTTTGACGTCCATCTGATGGTCCATGAACCCATACGTTATATCCGGGATTTTGCAGAAGCGGGAGCTGATGGGATCACGGTCCATGTGGAGGCCTGCGAGGATCTGGAGGCTACCATTGATGAGATACATAATTATGGAAAAAAGGCAGCGGTATCCATAAAGCCCCGTACAGACATTGACACCATACTGGACATCCTTCCCAAGGTATATATGGTATTGGTCATGACGGTGGAACCCGGCTATGGCGGACAGAAGATCCGGAGGGATACCTTTGATAAGATCCTTCGTCTGCGCCAGTACATAGAGGAACATGATCTGGATGTGGATATCGAAGTGGACGGCGGGGTGGACCTGGAAAATGTCAGGGAAGTTCTGGACGCCGGAGCCAATGTGATCGTTGCCGGCACCAAGGTTTTTCATGGGGATGTGGAAGAGAATATGAAAAATTTCCGCAGTATCCTGGAGCAGTACTGATTGGTTTTTTAGGAATAAGATAAAGGAGTGCATTTGAATCTCTGGTGGCAGAGAAAAATGCACTTCTTTTTTGCATGGAAGGAATACCGTCGGCGAAAAAACATTATTTTTCGTATCTGTAAATGAGGAAATATGTAATAAAAACAGTGGAAAAAGAAGAATGATGGCGGATTGTGGGAAGAAACCATGTATTATATAATGAAAAAAAGAATATGAGAGGGGGAGTTTTTCATGGAAGTCATTGAGATGGCAGGATATAATAGCAGACGGGTACTAAAGGCAGCGTGCAAAGTAGCAGCCACGTTATTTTCTGGTCTTACGATTTTGCTTTCCTTTGTGACATGGGAAGATCTTAACATTCAAGGTTTTTTTGGCAAATCCATTGTTTTTATCTGCATTATTCTGTTTAGCATATCGGCTGCGTTGTTGTGGATCTGTGTTTTGAAAAAGGAATTTACTGTTTATGAGAAGGGGATCAATAAGATAGGTATCTGTTACGGAGATATTATGAGATTAGGGTTTCCAAAGAAAAACAGAGAAAAAAGAACGGTGGTTATTCCAGTGAATACATGTTTTGATACGATTGTAGATGAGAATATTGCAGAAAATAAAAAGCTATTAGTTTCTCCCGAGGCAATTCACGGGCAATGGCTGCTGAAATTTTGTGAGGAGAGGATGGACAGAAGTGAACTGGATAGGAAAATCAGTGAATATCTTGAAAGTAGAATCCCCAAAGAGATATTGCTGCGTGAGAAGAAAGAACGGGGGAATTTGAATAATTATGAGATCGGAACTGTCGTACCGGTTGCTGGCAGCAATAAAGTTACGTTTCTTCTGGTGGCCCTGTCCGAGTTCGATGAAAATAATAATGCACAGAGCTCAAAAGATAAAGTGATCCAGTGTGCGGAATCAATTTTAGATTTTCAACGGAAAAAGGGACAGGGATATGACCTATATCTGCCTCTGATGGGAACTGGATTGTCGGGGGCAGACTTAAGCCCCAAAGATTCTGTAAGAATATTAAAGTCTTTTTTCCAATTACATGCGGATGAAATCCGGGGGACTGTGAATATCGTAATTTATTCTGAACAAAAGAGCCAGGTATCGATATATGATTGAATTTACATAGAGTAAGCAAAGGGGAGACATTTGAAATGGATGAAAGTAAAAAGAGTGATGACAATCGTAATTGTGCTGGAAATTGCGAGAATATAGGTTCTGGTTTAAAAGTATGCCAGACATGCTATATTTCTACGGAGAATAGTACACATACCCGACGATGTTTTATGAGTGGTGAATATTGTTCACAAAAAACAAATATTCAGCGGGAAAGAAAAAAATTATATGAAAATAAAGATAAAGAAGGAAAGGAGAAAATTACAATTTCTGCCTTTGTAATCATGAATTTTTCTGATATGTCTGACGTTGTATACAAATGGCGAATTGAGATATTTGTTAAGTCACTGGCAAAATATTTATACGTGGACATGAAAAATAACAGATTGTACTGTAGTGTAAAGAAAAATAGCAGTATGGCTGGAATGAAGAAGGTTGACAAGATCAAGGTAGTCCGGTCGGACTCAAGTCCAGCCTCTAATTATGTCATCTGCAGCCGGATTTGCCAACAGATCCAGATAGCAGATCTTGTAATAGTAGATGTATCTCTTCAGAATCCAAATGTATTTTATGAGTTTGGAATGGCAGTTGCTTTGGAGAAGCTAATTTTACCAATTTGTTTTAGCGAGAGTTTTTATAAATTAGAGTTTCCAGATGAGATAAAAAAGATGGAACTTAAGAACGAGAAGGATATAGCTAATTTGAATGATATCCAACACCACATAGGATGTTACCCATGGCGGAAAAATCTGTTTGAATATTATGGAATCCGTTTTAAACAAAATGAGAAAGATGATAAGTCTTCTAATACTTATTATCTTAAATATGATAAGGCAGTTAATAGATTATATGGATTTTCAGATGGACAATATAGACAGTTTCCTTATGATGAAATGATACAAATAGAGGGAAATAAACAAGAACAAATAGGTAAAGTCATTTATAATAAACTAAAGAAGCAGTATAATCATGCTACGAAACAGGATAATACATTAGTGGTTTATACAATGGAAGGGTTCTTGAATGAAGACCAAGCTGGTTTGTGCATCGTGAATTTTTATCATAGTATCACAGAAAGGATGCAGAGGGAACAGTGCTTTTGTGGAGAACGTGTGGGTGTATTGGTACAAGGGCATGTGATTCCGGACGGCGATAAAGATGCGAAAAATGAAAGATATCTTCTTTATAATGTAGGGGAGATTATACATATCGGAGTGAATCAGGCGACTTATCTGGCTGCAAAAGAGAAAGTACAGGCAGAGGATGATAGTATACTAAAAAAAGTTACAGATAAAACACAGCCTAATGGAGCGTCGGAAACATATCAAAAAGAAATAAAACGTTTTGTGAAAGAATATATTGGAAATAGAGGGATGATTGTATATCCTGACAATCCTGTATATGTTGAGCGAATAAAGAATCAAGTGACACCAAATATTCTAAAGGTTGACAACACGCAGTGCAATGCATTAAAGGCTTTTTGCCTATATCATGTGATGCTTAGAACCCTTTGCTATACAAATGAAATAGTAGTAGATATTACCAATAATAGTCCCCAATCATTATTTTGGCTTGGTGCGGCACATGGGGCAGAGATTTATGCTATAACTGTTAAAAATGAGCTTTCAGAAAAAGAAAGGCAAATAATAGAGGGAGACATTAAAAATATTGATAGAAACATTTTTGATGTTGCCGGTTTGTGGACAGCATATTACTATTCTCATGACACAGAAGGATTTTATCATCAATTAGCATTAGCACAGTTTGGTATCGAAAAGCATTCTAAGATCATTCCTTCTGATGCGACCTGGCATGGATTTAAAAAGTGGGAATACTTAGAGCTGCATGAGGAAGACGATGATAAATCCTGGGAGAAAGTAGGAGCGGATATAAAAAAACAATCAAATGATAAAGAAACTCAAATAAAAAACAGAGTAGCATTGGAATCTTATTATCGAAGGCGGTTTTGGAATATCATGCTTCGTTATAATCGTCTAAGAATTTATTTATCACAGTATAATGATAAAGATGTAAATGATTATAATCCGAGACGGCGTGTCGCAAAATGGGATCTGGATGCCGTTTCAGAGTTGTCGCATTATTTATCAAAACGTTCTGTAATTGGTGAATATGTATTAATAAGTTTACCTGATGAGGAAAAGGACGAGGTTGCAGAGGATGTTAACTATATATGTGTCGGACAACATGCGAATCCGTTGGAGAAGAAACTGGCAGATTGTATATATGAAAGGTGTAAGAAAAAAGGAGAAGCTGATAAAAATATTTGTATAATACATGAGTATAAAGATAAGATATATGATCGTGTAATATGTAAAGATAATTCTGGGCTTCAGATAAAAGGCTTTATGCGTATGGGAGAGAACGAAGAGGAAGAGGGCATTTTTTCGTATGCTACATGGGCTTCTTGTGAAGAGTGCAAGGGGAGAAAAAATATGACTAATGATGAAATTATATTTAAATTGCCAGATGCAAATATAATAAATGAAGAATGTCCTTTAAAAGGTTGCTCTGCGCATATAGAAATTGCTCAACTTATTTTATGGAGAGAAGATGGGGGGGAGGGAGAAAATAACCAGCATTTCCGGGTATCCGTTAATGGCAGTTCAGGTCCAGCAACATATGGGCTTTCTTCTCTTTTTGTTGATGAAGATCAGATATTTTGTGATTTCCAAACGAAAAAAGAAACGGATTATGAGAATATGGCTCCTCTTCTCTATGAACTTCAAGAAAAAGTTCGGAATAAAATATACAGGTTAATGATGGAAAAAATAGAAAGGCGGATGTTAAATATTTTGAAAGAAACGGAAATAAAATTAGAAGTGGATTCGAAGAAAAAAGATAATAGGTTAGAGAGATATTGTAATTTGGTTTTATATTCGGTTTTTTCATATTTACAAACTGTATTTTATCGTTATTTTTTACCTTTTTTGACGGAAAAAGATATTAATCGTATCCGTAATGATATATACATGTTTTTGAATTCTATGAAGATAGCCAGACAAAGTCCTTTTTGTCTTAATTACGTGGCAGAGCCGGAGGAAGAGCGTGAGCAGTGTCCGGTGATCAGTAACCCTGGTGTGAGAGAAATCATTCAGATGATCCCTGATGAAGTGGCGGGGCTGCTGGAAAGTTTTAAAGGCCTGGAAGCATTTTACAAAGTTGAGGTTCAGCACTGTGGAAGCACCACCTGTGATTCTACCAATATAAAAGACAGCAGGACTGTTAAAAACATTGAAATGCTTGGGGATGATTCCAGGGAGATTAATTATTTTATTGTACCAAAGGATTCCAACTGTTAATTTTGTATCATGTCTTGATGTTCTTTTAAAAATATGATATATATTTATATGTAAAACACAATAAGAGGGGTATGGATAATGTATCGTATTGCACTTTGTGATGATGAGATAGTGGAATTAGACAAAGAAGAAAATATATTAGAGGCATACCGAAAACAACATAAAACATGTGATTTTTCCGTTCAGAGGTTTACAGATGCGGGAGAAATGCTCCAGAAGGTGCAGAAAAAAGAATATGTGCCGGATCTGTTATTTATGGACATTTATCTGCCGGATAGACTGGGCATTGATGTGGTGAAAGAACTCCGCAGGATGGGAAACGGGTGCCGGATTATTTTTGTGACCACATCCAAGGACTTTGCACTGGAGGCATTTCGTGTGGATGCTGTCCAGTATTTTGTTAAGCCGGTTCAGGAAAAGGAATTGTTTCCCGTTCTTGACAGGATATTTGATAAGGCGGGCAGGAAACAGAAAAAATATCTGTCGCTGCAGGCGGGAAGCAGGATCCATAAGGTGTTTGTGCCGGATATTGTATTTTGTGAAGCGCAGAAAAAGAGCCAGTGCATATACCTGGCGGATGGGAGTCAGCTTCAGGTGCGGATGACCATGGCAAAGATTTATGATATGCTTGCCGGCAGTCCGGAGTTTGTAAAGGCAGGCATGAGCTATATTGTCAATCTGGAGCATGTAAACAGCCTGAATACGAGGGAACTGCAGCTGGATAATGGGGATAAGATCTATCTTCCAAGAGGATCATACCATCCGTTGAGAGAGAGTTATTTTGGATATTATTGTGAGGACAGGCAATGATCTCGGTCTGCAAATGGTTCCCCTAAAAGTGCAGTTTGTACCATGGTACTTTTAAGATAAATTGATTTCTATTAAAATAAAACCAGTACATAGAAGTGCTGGTTTTTTATTCTGGTATTTTGGAATGGAGGAAGAGATGTTAGGAGGTTCTATCTGGGTGGCAGCCCTGCGTAATGTTATGGGGGCGGGACTGATGATGACAGTATTTCTGCTGCTGGATCGTCCCAGGATGCCCATGAAAAAAACGATTTGGTGTTATGCCCTGTTTGGCCTGGCGGCGGTAGTCTGTTTCAGTTTATGGTATCTGGCTGACAAGGATAGTTTTGTGCGTTTTTCCGGTATGCTTTTGCTGCCGATAATGGGAATCTTCTGCGTGAAGATGAGCCGGGATACCCTGTATCTCTCATTGTATAAACTGACGATTGGATTTTATCTGCTTTCCCTGACGGTGTTTTGTGGCATTGATGCCTCACGTATCTGGTTTGGAGAGGATATGTGGGCAGATATTTTAATCCGTCTGGTAATGACTGTAGTGATTCTTTTTCTGATCGCCTCTAAGGTCCGAAGAAGTTTTCTGGAGGGGATTGATTATCTGAGGGAGGAGATGGACTGGTTTAGCAGTGTCACCGTAGTCCTCTCGATACTGATCGCTGCTATTGCTGCATTCTGGCCGGGAAGGCATGATTTTTCCATGTTTCATGTGGTCAGGACAGTACTGTTGTTTTTTATGGCAGGTATTATTCAGTATACAGTGTTCCAGCTTTATCTGCACAGAGGAAAGGAATGGCGTTATCATGTAGAGAAGGAGCTGCTGGAGACCAATGAGCGGTTTATCCACCGCCAGCTGGAGCTGATGAACGAGTCAAAGGAACAGACGGCGAGGATCCGGCATGATATCCGCCATCACTGTCTTCTGATCGAAGAATATATCCGGAATGGGGAGACCGATAAACTGCTTGCTTATGTGAAGCAGTATAAGGAAGATGTAGAGAACCAGGAGCCAGAATGTATCTGCGGGAATGAGACCATCAGCAATATTCTGACCGTCTATGCCAGGCGGGCGAAAAAGGAAGATATCGAGGTGACCATGCAGGCTCAGGTACCAGGGGATATTGCTGTGCGGGATACGGATCTGGTTGTGATCATTGCCAATATATTTGAAAATGCGATCCACGGCTGTATGGCTTCCCATTTACCAGAAAACAAAATCCTTATTCAGGTCGCCTGCAAGGGAAAAAAGATTGTGGTCCAGTGCAGGAATACTTGCGGGGAGGATGTAAGATTGAAAAACGGGGTGCCGGTGTCAGACCGGGGCCTCGGGATATCCAGTGTGTTAAAGGTAGTATCTTATTATCATGGGGAGGCAGAGTTTTCGATAGAAAGTGGTATGTTTATTGCCAGAATCCTGTTGAACCTGCCACAGGACCAGTGAATCGAATAGAAATGGAGAGAGCTATGAGAAAGACGATTAAAGGAAAATTGACGATCAGTGTAATATTTATTGTTGCTTTAAGTATCATCCTGACAACGGTGGGAATTGTCATTGTGGCGGGGAGGCATTTGATCCAGAATCAGACGGAGGCTGTGCAGCTGAATGCTGCCCGCTATGCGGAAGAGATCAATACCTGGATTGAGAATGAAAAGATGCTGGCAGAGGGAGCCGCCAATAGCATTGAGGCGGCGGGAAATTCGGAGACCGGTTTTATCCAGTCTGTGCTGGATACCTATTCAGAGGGCAGGGAAGAGCTGTTAAATCTGTACTGTGGAACGAAGGACAGCGAGTTCATCCAGTCCAACCGGGAAGCAGAAATACCCGATGGATATGATCCGGTACAGCGCGGATGGTATCAGCAGGCCGCAGAAAAAAAGACTACCATTGTGACAGACCCCTATTGGGACGTACTCACCAATCAGATGTGTACCACCATTGCATCACCTGTTTACATAGAAGGAGAACTGGCAGCAGTTATTGGTCTGGATGTGACGCTGGGTACTGTAACGGATCTGACTGGAAGCATTAATTACGAAGAGGGTGTATACGGATTTCTGGCGGACAGCAGCGGGCAGTATGTGGCTCATAAAAACAAAGATTATGAACCCAAAGAGGACAGCGCGGTGAAAGTGACGGATATCATGCCGGGACTGGCAGATCTAATGGGAGACACGGAACATGGTGTGGTAAAGAGAGAGGACTACGATGGCAGGGAATGCTATTTTGCGGTCTCAGTCATCGAGGGCAGCAGCTGGAAACTGGGTGTGGTGGTACCGACTGCCAATGTCTTAGGTTCCCTGACAGCCATGCTTGTGGTGGCGATCGTGGTGGCGCTGGTGGTCATCGCTCTTGTCACGGTGTTTATGGCGGGGCTGATCGGCAGGATGCTGGCGCCGGTGCAGATGTTAAAGCAGTTTGCCTCAGGAGATTTTTCAGAAAATACAGTCAGTGAAAAAGGAATTCCAAAAGAATATAAGGATGAGACAGAGCAGATCCACAAGGCGACGTCGGAGGTAAAACAGCAGATCCGGGGCATTATTCTGAATACGAAAGAGGAAGCAGAGAGCATAGGAACCATTGCGGAGGGAACGTCTACGGAGATGGCAGTGCTCACCCAGGGGATATCTGACATACTGAATTCCGTGGTGCAGGTGATGAAACAGACCACCGAGGCAAATGAACTGGCAGAAAATATAAAGGTTACAGGACAGGAATTAGGTATTTTAGTTGAAGATGTGGCAAAGAAAGCCGGGGAGGCGGCAGAGCAGTCAAGTGATATCATGAGCCGCGCTGGAAAGCAGCATGAAGATTCAGAAAGATCGGAGAAAGAAGCGGTTTCTCTTTACAGTGAGACGAAGACCGAACTGGAAAAAGCCATTGCGGACAGCCAGAGGGTACGGGACATTGATACGCTGACGGAGGAAATCCTTTCCATCAGTTCCCAGACGAACCTTCTGGCGCTGAATGCCTCCATTGAGGCGGCGAGAGCCGGAGAAGCGGGGAAGGGATTTGCCGTGGTGGCAGATGAGATCCGGCAGTTGGCGGACAATTCCAGAGAAGCTGTGGATAAGATCCGGCAGGTGACAGAGGATGTGGTGCAAAACGTATCGGTGCTGTCCGGCAGGTCCAGGGAAGTATTAGAATTTATGAATGAAAAGGTGATGAAGGACTATCAAAGCATGACGGAGCTGGCGAGAATGTATAAGCAGGATGCTGTATTTTACAGTGGGATCTCTGGTGATCTGGGGACTGCTTCCAGGCAGATGAGCGCCAGCATGGAGGGCATCAATGCGTCGCTCCGGTCCATCGCTGCCCTGGTGGGGGAGATCACGGTGTATATGCAGGGTATGGAACAGTCTGCCCAGAGTTCCAATGAAAATTCCAATGCAGTACTGGAGAAGATGGAAGAGTTGTTCCGGCTGAGTGAACTCTTGAATCAGACGGTGGCATCCTTTAAAGTCTGAGGACAGGGTTCAGATTAGCGCCGCCGGGCCAGATCAGAAAAGGGGGTCTATATGATCAAAATATTACTTATTGTTCTGGTTCTGAGGAAGCTCCGTCCATGGATAACAATGCTTTGGTGGTGGCAAGTATTACTTCCAGCTGTCCATTGTCGCATCGGGTTAAGAGACGTTCAATCTGCTGATATGTATTATCGGTTATATTTTTATTTGGATAGATCACAGTATCTGCCGAAAGGTTAAAATAGTGTATTACCTTCTCAAAGATTTCATAGCTGGGGTTATTCCGAAACCGCTCAAGGTCTTTTAAATAGGATAACTTAAGATTGCAACCCCTTTTATTTATGTGTATAATAAAGTAAAAATTAAAAACACATGTTACAAAGGAGCCATTATGCAACCTACATGGAATGAAATTGAAGAGCACGTTTCTAACTGTACCCGCTGTCCATTGAGTCAGACCAGGAATCGGCCTGTTATGGGACGTGGAAATTACCAGGCTGATGTTATGGTGATTGCTGAAGCTCCTGGAGGACAGGAAGATCAGCAGGGGATTCCCTTTGTCGGGAAGTCAGGGGAAATATTGGACAGACTGTTACAGGATTGCGGACTGGATAGAGATGAAATATACATTACCAATATTTTGAAATGTCATCCTCCGGGCAACCGTGATCCGAAGGGAGAGGAAAAAGAAGCATGCTTTCCATATCTGAAATATGAGACGTATCTGCTGAAGCCAAAGATCATTGTATGTCTTGGCCGTGTTGCTGCGCAGCGGATTATTTCGCCGGATTTTAAAATTACCAGGCAGCATGGTACCTGGATTGACCGGAAAGACTGTGCATTGACTGCCACGTACCACCCTTCTGCAATCCTGCGGGATCCTTCTAAGTATGAGATTGTGAAGAGTGATTTTATAGAAATTGTAAAAAAACGGAATGATCTAAGGGACTACTAGCAGGAGGGAAATGACATGAAATTTCAATACTGCCCACACTGTGGGAATAAATTAATTAAAAAGCAAATTGGGGATGAAGGATTCATCCCTTTTTGTGTGAACTGTGATGTCCCTTTGTGGGATATGTTTACGACAAGTATCATCGCAGCTGTTGTAAACGAGCAGGACGAGGTCGCGCTGCTGCGGCAGAATTATGTTTCTGAGACGAAACATGTCTGTGTTGCCGGGATCATGAAGATCGGGGAATCGGCGGAGGACACGGTGGTCCGTGAGATAGCGGAAGAAATCGGCTTGACAGTAAAGAAAACGGAATACATAAAGAGTTACCCCTATGACAAGAAAGAGATGCTTATGCTGGGCTATAAGGCTGTTGTAGACAAAGCAGATTTTACCTTGTCGGGAGAAGTTGATTCTGCTGAATGGGTAAAATTTGATGAGGCGCTGTCTCTTCTCCGGGAAGGCAGTATTGCGTGGCAGCTGGTAAAAGAGGTTATTCAGAGATAGAGCTCCTATTACCATGCTATTTTTTGTGACGGTGTGCAGGGAGTGGAATAAAATGAAGTAAGAAAGCTGTTAAAGGAATCATACGATGAAAAATAGAATGTCTCTTGAACCGGAGGCTGTGGAGGTCGCGAATGCGAATTGTACACCGCCTTTGATTTATCAGATGCCGCCATGGAAGGGGCGGGAAGTGCTGGAGGAGGCGCAGAATGCGCCGGTGTGTATGTATCCGGCGGATGTCAGGAAGCTTGATGTAAATACGGGGAAACGGGGGGAGATTCCGGTCTATGTCGTTTGCCCAGAACATATTACTTCTCCCGCCAATGTGATTTTCTATATCCACGGCGCAGGGTGGGTTTTTGGAAGTTTTCATACTCATGAAAAATTGGTGAGGGAACTGGCTGCAAGGACGGATTCTGTCGTGGTATTTCCGGAATACAGCCGTTCACCGGAGGCACGTTATCCAGTGGCGATCGAACAGTGTTATAACGTGTTATGCAGGCTCTCATCCATCCTGGAAAAGATGGACATTTGCATGAACCCGTGTACCCTTACCGTGGCTGGGGACAGTGTGGGAGGAAATATGGCTATAGCCATGACAATTATGGCAAAAGAACGAAAGGGGCCATATATTCAAAAACAGCTCTTATATTATCCCGTTACAAATGCCTGTTTTTGTACGGACTCCTACCGCCAGTTTGCGGAAGGGTATTATCTTTACCGGGAAGGGATGAAGTGGTTCTGGGATCAGTATACGATGTCAACCTGTGACAGGAATGACATCACAGCATCTCCTCTCAGGGCGGATGTCAGGCAGCTGGAGGGGCTTCCGGATGCCATGATCCTAAATGGTGAAGCGGATGTTCTGCGGGATGAAGGGGAGGCCTATACCAGAAAACTGCGGGAAGCCGGGGTAGATGTGACAGCAATGAGATTTCAGGGTATGATCCATGATTTTGTCATGCTGAATGCACTGGATCAGACGAAGGCGTGCCGCGCAGCAATGGATGCTTCTGTTGCCTGGATCAACAGAAAAAATCGTTGTCAGGACTATTGTGGATAAAATGCAGCTATTCCTTTTTATCCGTTCGTCCCAGCAGATAATCAACAGATACATGATAATAATCTGCAAGTTTTATGAATATTTCTATTGGGATATTTATTTTGCCCAGTTCATATTTAGAATAAGTCGTCTGCTTTATGTGCAGGTAATCTGCTACTTCCTGCTGTTTTTTATCGCAGTCTTCCCGCAGGTTTCTTATATTCTCAAATATCATGTAAAAACACCTCTATTGTTTCGTATAACTTATATTTGTTATTTCTTCAAAATCTGATACAAGAATTCTGAAATATTTTTCACAATGATGTTGAGGGCAAAAGTTATTTTGCCCCCAACGAATACCATGGATCGCAATTCTCCTATAATTATAAAAAAGAAAAAGTTTTTCGTTGAAAAATAGTCGTAACACGACTATAATAAAATTAAAATCTGGGAACCTTTTTAAGTTTTAAAGTATCTTTATATGTAGAGGGAGAATAATGAGGGGAAATTAGAGGAGTGGGAACAAATCCTAGAAGAGGAAAGGTAAATATTTATGGAGGCGAAAAAGTTTTGTGAAAATGTCAATAAATACAGGGATGACTTGTATATTATGGCATTGGCGATATTGAAAAATGAGACGGATGCAGAAGATGCTGTGAGTAATGCGGTCTTAAAAGCATATGAGAATATAGAACAGATCAGTGCTTTCCATAAATTTAAGCCCTGGATACTGACTATTACAAAAAATGAAGCTTTGAAAATAAAGAAAAAGCGCTTATATCTGCCAGGAGACGAAGCGGTGGAGGCCTTATCGAAACCGGTGGTGGCACATTATGATGAATTGTGGGATATTCTGCAGAACATGAAAGAGGAATATCGTTTGGTTGTTGTATCATTTTACTATGAAGGATTGTCGATCCGGGATATATCAGATGTGCTGGATATTCCAGTTGGTACGGTAAAGTCCAGGCTGAATAGGGGGAAAGCAGAAATCAGAGAGGCTTTGGAAAGGGGGCATAGAAATGGCTAAGTTTGATAAGAAAATAAAAAAATTGTCAAAAGAATTCCAAGTTCCGGAAACTTATCATAAGAAAGTAGACGAGATTCTTGAAACGATTCAGGAAGATTGTGTTGTACCTCCCCGGAAAAAGTCATTTGTAAAGGTGGCAGTTGCTGTAGCTGCCCTCTGTCTTCTAATAACAGGATATTTATGTTTTTCCAGTGCCGAGGTAGTAGAAGCCAGTTTTCTCGGAACCTTTAAACAGACAATTATGGATTTTTTCGGAATGGGTGAGGAAGAGTTGGAAAAGGCAGGGGTAGAGAGTGAAAAGAAAGAGGCAGTCAGCAAGCCGGATTTAATGATGGAACTAAAAGAAGTGGTGATGGACACACAGAATATTTATGCTGTGATAAAGATTACAGCACCGCCCAGTGTGGAATTTAAGCAGGGCATGACATTTGATTATTTTGGTTTTTGCGAGGGGACAAACTATAATGTTTCCAGTTTGGTGCCGGGAACAAGAGAATGTAAACTCCTAGAGGTTCTGAATGGCAGGAAGAATGTGGGAATGTTTGTTGTCAGTGTTGGAACGGACGAGCAGATTGCGGAGGGAAAAGATGTGACTGTCTTTTTTGAAGATCTGCTTGAGGGACCATACGAGGATAAGCCGGAGATACTGGTAGAGGGCATGTGGAGTCTCTCTTTTACTGCTTCTTATACTAATTCAAAGAAGATCACTGTAAAGGGTACTGAGGATATGAAATATTCTTTTGCTGGAACGACAGCAGATATAAAAAAGATCGATCTTCTTCCGCTGGGGCTGACTCTGATCTCTGATGTGTCGAAAGTTGACACGGATACATTGAATACAACGGATACGAGATTTGTCATTCGCCTTAAAATGTTTGATGGAAGTGAAGTTATTGTCGATAGCCCCAATGTGGAAGATAAGGGGCTGGTAAATGGAGGAAGCATTGGGCAGTATGAGAGGAAAGGGCGGACGTATCAGAAATATGTGGGACAGTTTAAGAAAGCCATTGATATCAGTCAGGTAATAGGGATTTATATTGCAGATTATTATGTATCATTAAAAAACTATGACTGAAGCGGTGCCAACAGTTAAGAATTTACGTATCTGTGCTTCAGAGACACAGAGCTGTAAATATATTAAAAGCATATACTATATGTGCAGAAAATGGAGGAATTGATATGAAAATGAAACAGAAAAGCAGAAAGGTGACGGCATGGTTTTTAGTCATGTCATTGTGTCTTGCATCATTTTGGATATCTGACGGAGCCGCGCAGGCGGTAGATCCGGATACCAAAGAAGCGGTGACGTTGGGGAATCCGGTTATTGATGCCAAAGAAGGAAAGATTTCATGGGACTGTGTATATTTTGGAAATTACTGGCAGAGCAGGTACATACCCCAGCCGGGAAATCAGCCAGAGCAGGGGGAGGATGATGTGGTACACGAGGATACGGACGGCACAAAATATCTTGTCCGTGAGGATAAGACGTGTTACAAATATGAGCCGGTCAAGTGGCGTGTGCTGTCGGTCAGCGAAGATGGCAAAGAAGCTGTTTTGATGGCAGATAAGAATCTCGATGTCCAGTCTTATCACAGTGGCGTCGGCGGTGATGGTATTACTTGGGAGAATTCTGATGTTCGTCTGTGGCTGAATGAAGAATTTCTGAACAGGGTATTTACCGATGAGGAGAAGGAGGGGATTCTTCCCGCCACAATTTTGAATAAGAAAACCCCGGAATATGTGAAAGAAGAAGAGGAGGACGTGCAGGACGAAGTTTCCACGACAGACCGTATCTATCTGCCCTCCCGGGAAGAGATTACATCACGGGCATATGGTTTTACAGATGATACAGAAGCCACAGAGACAAGACAGGTGGAGAATACAGAGTTTGCAGAGGCCGGGGGAACCGCTAAATATGATAATGTTTCTGCGGATTACTGGCTTAGGACGATGGCGGCAAAAAATCTTGTCAGTCATGTAAATTATCTGGATGGAAGTATTCCGACAACAGAGATATATGTACTTTTGAACCGTGTGAATGACTACAACAGGCTTCGTCCGTTGCTTCATCTGGATCTGACGAAGACGGGCATCTGGCGCTATGCCGGAAAGGTAATGCAGGATAAGATGGTGATTCCACCGGATGCTACTGTGTCGCCGGCCAGTCCGACAGAGAAGCCAACACTGCAGCCACAGGTTACGATGGCGCCAGGACAGATATATCCGAAAAATCCTGTTGTCAATGGAGTTGACCTGACAAAGAATATATGGGACTGTATTTATTTCGGACTGTATTTTAATACAAAAGTCACACCCTCGGTTCTGTCAGAAGCGGGCGAAGATAATATCGTAAAAGTGGATGAAAAGAATGAATTTTTTCTCCCCCGCCATGAGCAGGGATATTTTCAGCAGGAGCCCATCAAGTGGCGTGTTTTGTCCATTAATGAAGATGGCAGCGATGCATTTTTGATGGCAGACAGAGTGATTGATGTGGCACAGTATTACCATGATGGCTCCATGGAAATCACATGGGAAAAGAGCGATGTCAGACAGTGGCTGAATGGTGAATTCATGGAGATGTCATTTACGCCGGATGAACAGGAAGCGATGAAAACTACGAATGTTACGACACCGGATAACCAGTGGTCGAAAGAACCCGGTGGGAATGATACTAAAGACAAGATCTATCTTCCCTCTATTGAGGAGATGCTGGATCCTGTTTACGGATTCAGCAGTGACGTGGCAGAAGGCAGTACAAGAAAGATCACGGTCACAGATTATGCAGATAAGGGAGGCACACCATGTAAGCCAGCGGACGGTTTTATGTCCTACTGGCTGCGTTCTCCAGGGACGAGAAGAGGCTGTCCGGCACAGGTGGGAGACTGGGGAGAGGGTAAAATCCAGACAGAATCAAGTGTGATGTTGGAAAAGGCTTCCTCCTATCTGGGGATTCGTCCAGTTTTACATGTTGATCTGTCCAATACAGCATTGTGGACTTATGCGGGACAGGTGACACCGAAAGGCGTCGTTGTACCAGAGAAGCCAGAGCCGGATATTACTGTACAGCCGGATGTTACCCCACAGCCGGTGATACCGACGCCGAATACTACGGTGAAGCCGGTGATATCGACACAGGAACCGCAGCTGTCAGAGAAGGAGGCGAAAAAGCCGGGCAGGCCTGCGATAAAGAAACTGACGAATAAAAAGGGAAAGAAGGTAACACTTATACTTTCTAAAAAAGTTGCCGGCGCTACAGGATATCAGGTGGCATATGCCACAAAGTCCTCGATGAAGAGACAGAAAACTAAATCCTTCAAGGGTACCAGTTTGACCGTGAAGGGTCTGAAAAAGAAAAAGACATATTATTTCCGTGTACGCGCCTGTGTGAAGAAAAACGGGAAAACGATATATGGAAGCTGGAGCAGCAAAAAAAGTATTAAGGTGAAAAAATAAGAAATGGAGGTATTTATGAAACGTATCCGCTCGTTTCTGGCGGCTGTCCTTACCCTGTCCCTAGTGGCAGGGTTTGGCAGTTTCCCCATGAAACAGACCATATCTGCAGCGGCAAAAAAGACAATTACAGTAAAAGCAGCGGCCGACTTTACCATAAAGCTGCCAGCAGAATGGAAAAACAACTATATGATGGAACGCAGTGGGAAGAAAAAACAAGGTTCTTTTGTGGCGTTTTCTTCTAAAAAGTGCCATAAGGAAACCGGTGAGGGATGGCTGTTTTCCATTATGAGATATAAGGATGATTCCTATACAGATCTGCCACAGTATGAACTGGTGGGCAGGTGGAACGGTCTGAATTACGTGGCGGTGTTTCCTACGGATATCCAGACCATGGGAGCTTCAAAGACTGCGAAACAACAGTATCGTAAGCTGAATGGGGATTCACTGAAAGCGGCAGCTTCCATCCAGTCGATAAAGAAAACTCCTAAGGGGACATACCGTGCCAGGGATTTTTCGCTGAAACTGCCGGCGGTCTGGAAGGGTAATTATACTGTGAAGACCATAGGAAAGAACAAGAGGAATGCTTCTGTGGTATTTTATGCAAAGAAATGTTACAATGAAACTAAGCTCGGATGGTTATTTTCCATCACAAGATATGAGGACGAATCCTATCAGGAACTGCCGGCATATGAGCTGGTGGGTATGTGGAATGGGGTCCGTTACGTAGCCGTATTTCCTACCGATGTGCAGTTTGAAGGGGCATCGAAGGAGGCGGTGAAACAGCATCAGAAATTGAGCAAGTCTGTAGAAAAAGTGGCCAGGTCGATCCAGAGATAAGAAGAATGAGGTAGAATATGAGGCAGAAGGTCATAAATTTTATTTTTTTCGTGTTGGTTGTTATTGTCGGTAACTATTTTCTGTGGGGAGAGATTTTTCTGCCTCCTGATCGACTGGATCAGTACTCTGAGTGCAGCGAATACAAAGGAGAGTGGGAGCGGATCACGCCTGAAGGGACGAGGGAGTCAGTGACAATGCCTGGAAAGTGCGCAGCAGAGCGAAACGAAACGGTAGTTGTGGAGACAAAACTGCCGGCAGACATGGAGGACGGCCGCTATCTCTGCTTTCGCAGTGCAAAACAGGATATGAAGTTTTTTATCGACGGACAGCTTAGGAAAGAATATTCTACAGAAGGAAACAGGCTTTTTGGACGGATGAGTGCTGCGGCATATGTTTTTCTTGAGATTGGCGCGGATGATGCACAGAAGATGCTCCGTGTGGAGATGCGTACGGACTCCTCCTATTCGGGTGTTTTATATGCGGTTTATTATGGAAACCCGATGGGGGTGTGGAAATATTTTTTCCGTCAGCTTGGATTGGAACTTATCGTTGCCTTTGTTACACTTATACTCAGCATCATTGCTATCATCGGAAGCGTGACACTGCGCTTCTGCTACCATAGAAAGGTGGCGCTGGAATATCTTGGATGGGGGATTCTTGTAGCTGCTGTCTGGCTCATTACCAATTCCACATTCCGGCAGCTGATTTTTCCAAACCTTTCTATTATCAATGATATTACCTTTCTTATGATCATGATTTTGTCGCTGCCTTATCTTCTCTATATGGATCAGATCCAGAAGGGGAGATACAGAAAGGCATACCAGTGGATGGAAAGCATAGTTATTTTTAACTTTTTTGTCTGTTCGGCACTGCATATGACAGGCATATGTGATTTTACGGATACCATTATTTATGTGTCCGCTTTTTGTATACTTTCAATTGGGCTGATCATAGTGACGATTTTTCTGGATCTGCGGAAAGGGATGGTTCGGGAATATTATTTTGTTGCCATTGGAATGTCAGGTGTATGCCTGGCCTCCTTTGCACAGATCATTATTTATTTTCAGAGGATCAATCTGTTTAATGGAGTTATTCTGGCGCTGGGACTTATTTTTCTCCTCGGTTTTTCCACGATCAGCACCGTTCATGAAATCATGGATATGGAGAGAGAGAAACAGCAGGCACTGCAGGCGAGCGAATCGAAGGGGCGGTTTCTCGCCAATATGTCCCATGAGATACGGACACCGATCCACGCGGTTCTTGGCATGGATGCGATGATACTGAGAGAGAGCGGGGAGGCGCAGATCCGGGAGTATGCACTGGATATCCAGAATGCGGGCCAGACGCTTCTTTCCCTCATCAATGATATTCTGGATATTTCCAAGATTGAGTCCGGTAAACTCCAGATCCTTCCGGTGGAATATGATTTTAGCAGCCTTATTTATGATGTGTCAAATATGATGAAGATGCGGGCAAAGGATAAAGGACTGGAACTGAATCTTTTCGTGGATAAGGAAATCCCATCCAGACTGTGGGGAGATGATGTCCGCATCCGCCAGATACTGGTAAATCTCATGAGTAATGCGGTCAAATATACCGAGAGGGGCAGCGTGACTCTGATGATACACGCTGTCATCAAAGAGGATATGGCGAAGCTGACATTCCGGGTAGAGGACACAGGGATCGGCATACGGGAGGAGGATATTGAAAAGCTCTTCCACGAATTTGAACGGATAGAGGAACAAAGAAACCGGAAGATTGAGGGAACAGGTCTTGGCATGAATATTACGATGCAGCTGCTGGAGTATATGGGGAGCAGACTGCAGGTAGAGAGCGTGTATGGAAAGGGATCTGTTTTTTCCTTTACACTGGATCAAAAGATCATGGACTATGAGCCGGTAGGGGATCTGGAGCAGAGAATCAAAGACCAGGCAGAGGAATATTCCTATCAAGTGATGTTTACTGCTCCGGAAGCGCGGGTGCTGGTTGTCGATGACAATGCGGTAAACAGAAGGGTATTTGTGAAACTTTTGAAGGCGACGCAGATTCAGGTAGAAGAGGCGGCCGGGGGTGAGGAATGTCTGGAGCTTGTCAGTAAAAAGGCATATGATCTGATCTTTCTCGACCACATGATGCCGGGGATGGATGGAATCACAGTTTTACATAAAATGAGGGAGTGGCAGGAGTATCCCTGTCAGGATACGCCAGTCATCGCACTGACGGCAAATGCTGTGACCGGAGCGCGGGAGATGTATTTGAAGGAAGGGTTTCAGGATTTCCTGTCCAAACCGGTCAATCCGGAAAAACTGGAAAAGATGATCATGAAAATGTTACCGGAAGAAAAAATTGTAACTTACGGGGCGGGGACAGAAGATATGCCAGGAGATGTGACGGAGGAAGGAAAAGGAGAGATGTTTCTGCCCGAATTGGAGGGGATTGACTGGAAATATGCCAGACTATACTGCAGGGATGAGGAGATTTTAAAAGATACGGTCCATCAATTTTACGTCAGCATTGAGTCAGAGGCGGCATGGCTGGAAGGATTTTTGTCTGAGATGGACGTTTCTTCTTTCCGGATCCAGGTACATTCTATGAAAAATTCCGCCGCCATGATCGGCGCCGTATCCCTTGCCGGGGTGGCGAGGATGCTCGAATATGCTGCAAGGGATGAAAAGACGGAATGGATAAATAATGTGGCTCCCGCATTTATTCAGGAATGGAGAAGGATGAAAGAGATTCTGGCGCCTGTTGCACAGAGCGGGGAGACGGAGGAAGAAAAAGAAGAACCAGATTATCAGCTTATCCGGGAACTATTGCCTTTATTAAAGAGTGCTATAGAAGAAATGGATGTGGACACAGCCGATGCGGTCATCGAGAAGCTGAATCACTTTACATATCCGGAAGAAGAGATGAAAAAAGCAGTAGAGGCGCTTGACCTTGCTGTCACAAATCTGGATGAAGAGCAGACCGTGGCATGGGCAGAGGAACTGGAGCAGATCATAAAAAAATGGAGGGATCAGCATGAAAAAGATAGTTTTGATCGGGGAACTGGGCGAAATCGTACGGAGCCTGAATGAATGCCTGGCAGGGGAATTTCAGGTTCAGCTCTGTTCAGAGCAGCTTGAAAATGTGAAGGCGATGGTTAAGATCGTCAAGCCGGAACTCATCATCATATGTCAGATCGGGGTGGAAGAGATCGACAATGCCATCTTTGAATGGATTCAGGAGAAATGTCCTAAGATACCAACCCTGGGTGTTACGACGAATGAGGGGTGGAAACAGTGCAGGGAATTTTACAAAAGTGAGCAGTTTGATGTAATGTTCCGTCCGGTGGCAAAGAAGGAACTCCTGGAAAAATGCCACCAGATGCTGCAGTCTGGCGGCGTGTGCGAGACGGAGGAAAGAGTGGTCAGAAGCCAGCGGAGAAAAAAGAAAATCATGCTTGTGGACGACAGCGCCATTCTGCTCCGCAGTATGAAAAGCATGCTGGAGAAGCATTATGACATCTGTCTTGCCAAATCGGGAGAACAGGCATTAAAACTGATTCCAAGGGAGAATCCGGATCTGATCCTCCTCGATTACGAGATGGACGGAATGGATGGCAAGAGTACCTTTGAGGCGATGAAAGAGGATGATGATATGAAGTGGATCCCGGTCGTATTTCTCACGAGTATTGCTGACCGTAAATCCATCTACGATGTGCTCAGATCAAAACCAGACGGGTATATATTAAAACCGCCGGATAAGGAAAAAATCCGGGAGACAATAGAAGAACTTATAGGAGAAAAAGGCATATGAAAAAAAGAGTTATAGCAGGAACGGTACTGGCTGTTTTGATGGTAGCCCTAATGTCCTGGGGCGGGGGAAAGGCAGAGGCAGAGACGGCAGAAACTGTGACGTATGATGCGGCAGAGTTTGAGTCCTTTCAGGGACGGACGAAAGAAGAGGTGGGACGTAGATACGGCGAGGCAATGTATGCAGGAGAAGGTTATATCAATGGAGACCCCGCTACCTATTATGAAACGGCGTACTCGCTGGAGAACCCTTATGCGGCTGGAGAGCTGACAGAAGACACCCATAAGACCATGACAGCCATGACAGAATTCTATCGCTGGCTGACAGGTGTGTCACCGTTACAGGCAGTATCTTCACATTCCAATAAATTACAGGCTGAGGCTCTGGTGCGAAATTTTGAATTTAACCATACCATATCAGACTCCAGTAAACCAGAGGATATGACACAGGAGTTCTGGGATTATGGAGCGAAGGATTATATCCACACGATCCTGGCGAGATATTCTACTCCGCGAAATGCTATAACAAGCTGGATGAATGAGGGATATTCCTACTCCTATGGCTGGGATACCGTAGGGCATCGCTACGCACTGATCGGCGGGACTGTCTCAGATGTCCAGTATGGCTACGCAGGAAGCATTGCCATCGGGCAGGAAAAGGCATATAAAAATTCAATGGTAAATCCCTTCAGCGCTTATCCGGCGCCGGGGTATATGCCCGCTGATCTGGTTCATAGCAGAAGCTCAGCATGGAGCATACAGGTAGACATGGATCGGATTGCCGTCGCTGATGGGAGCAGTGTCGTGGTAAAAGTTACCAGTACGGACACTGGAGAGAGCTATGAATGTACCACCGCAAATGGAAAACTAAAGGCAGGCAAAAATAGATCGTTGATTGTATTTGCCCAGCCGGTTCCGGTATCGGGAACCCGTTATACGGGCAGTTACCGGGTCGATGTATCCGGACTCACGGATGTGGGATCCGGTAAGGATGCGGTGATTACTTACACCACAGAGTTTTTCGATCCGGTGGACTACACACCTTCTTATGTGAAATATGTGTCAGCAGATGGAATCCAGAAGTATATCATATATACAAGTACAGCCACTACAGAAAATCTGAAGAAAATCGCTTATGCACTGCCGGATGAAGTGACGGTGATTGCCGAGAACGGAAGAACAGCCCAGGTTCCAGTGACGGGAAACTGGATCCTGGATGAGAATGAACAGTGCTGGGTAAATCAGGCAGATGCAGCAAAGCTTCCCGCAGATATCACGGACAGGGAGGATGTACTGAAAAAATGTGCGATTTATTATGAGATTTCAGAGAGTGTTTATGATTCCTACAATTCCCTGAATATCTATCCCAGTGAACTAAAGGCAGGAGAGGCGGTGGAGATGCATGTATATCTTTCGCTGACATCTGCAGATACCAGTGCCATCTTCCAGCTTGTACCCCAGGGGGACGGAACTTATAGCGGCAGAAAGAAATACGATTCCCGTACCGCAGCGGGATTTGAGGTGACAAGTAACGGAGACCATCTGTATAAAATTCCATCGGTACAGAAGAGTGACGAGGGGGAGTATTTTTCTATCTTTTATGATTCATCGGATACCCGTGCTTATGTCTCTACAAGAATCCGGGCGCTGACTGTTAAGGATGATCCACAGCAGACGCCAGATGTCACGCCAGGAGGAGAGGGTACACCATCCCCGAAGCCTTCTGCCGCACCGGATATTAACCCAGGAGGAGAGAGTACGCCATCGCCGAAGCCTTCTGTTACACCGGATATTAACCCAGGAGGAGAGGATACACCATCACCGAAGCCTTCTGCCGCACCGGATATTAATCCAGGGGAAACTTCTGGAGATCAGACCGGGAAAACCGAAAACGGAACGTCTGCTGTCGGGGATCATAAAAAGACCACGGTTCCTCCAACGGTAAAAGGGAAGAAATATAAAATCAAGGTAAAAAAGAAGGGACTTGTACTGACATGGAAAAGGGATTTAAAAGTTTCCGGATATCAGGTTCAGATCAGTACAAAGAAAAACTTCAAAAATGCAAAGAAGATTTCCATAAAAAAGAGTAAGACGAAATATAAGTTTTCTAAGTTAAAATCCGGGAAAAAATATTATATTCGTATCCGGGCCTATAGATCTTACAAAACACAGGACGGAAAAACAAGAAAGGCATATGAAAAATGGACCATAAAGAAGATCACAATATTATAAATTGCTATGGTCAATAAACCAGGAGGAGTGTCATATGAGGAAAAATGGTCAAAAATGGAAATTAAGAAATGTATTAGGGATGAGTTTTCTTGTGTTATTGTGCTGTTCATGTGCCGTTCTTGCAGGCAGCCATTTTGCGGTTGCGGCAGAGCCAGAGCAGCCGGCTGAACAGGAATATCAGATCCGGTATGACAATGCGGTGGGGCTGGCGGAGCTGTTGCGAACATCCTCTGACATGCTGCACAATAAGCTGTATACAGCAGAGCAGGAGGTGGAGCTGCAGGCACTGGTGGATTCTGTCTGCATCGGAAAGGATTCGGACCGCGCCAAAGCGGAGGCGCTCCTGGTTCAAATCTTTAACCAATTAGAACCGGGGCCCTGCTATGAACTGAATGGCTGGGATACGCTCTGTGACGGGGAAAGTGACCAGATCAATACATCAGGCAAAACGGTGGGAAAGAAAAAGGCGGCCAATGAAGAGGCGTACTGCTTCACCTTTTATGATGTGTGCCGGCTGGCGGGAATTCCCTGTTTTGTTCTGGAAGACTGTCAGGCATCTGAATCGAAGAACCGTTATATTGCTATGGTCTATGTCGAGACGGCTTCGGGTACCGGCAAGGACTGGTTCTTTGTCGATGTGGCAGCAGAACAATTGCAGCTCGTAAGCAGGGAATATGCCTATGAAACCTTTGGAACAGAGATCTATCCATCCAATCTGGTTCTGGATTTCGACAAAGCGCTGTATTTCAGAAATGTCATTTCTCTGTGCAAGGACAGCAGAGTTGCGTCTAAGGAGGCACCTAAACTGGTATATGACAGTGTCTCGGATACGGTAAAAGTATATTTTACAAGAGGGACACTGGCAGCTGGAGAACAGTACTATATGACGGAGGCATTTGTGGGCGAAGACGGTGTGGCGCCTTCCGGCTGGATCCAGACGAAGGACTATTCTTCGGGTACGGTAAAGACCTATCGAAGCTATGCGGTGTGTGGTGTGTTCCTGCGGGGACGGGTGGAAGAGAATGGAGAGCAGGCTGAGCTGCAGACCGATGATTTTTACAGTTATATTCCTTTTTATGACCATCAAGCAGTCGAAAGTGAGCCGGAAAGCGAGGAACATAAGAAATTTGTATTAGATTACAAAAAACGGCTGGAAGATAAGGCAATCGCATGTGCGGAAGCGTTGCTGGCAGATAAAAACTATATCTGGGATGATACGTACTTTAGCACGGAAGAGGATGAGAAGCTTGTGCAGGATGCAGTCGATACGGCTCTGGATTGGAACTACATAAATGAGTATGAGGCGAGCGAGATCGCCTTTAAGACAGCGAACATTCCTTTCGTATCCTGGGAGGAACAGAGTTCCGATGAACTGAAGGCGAAGGCGAAGGCGCAGGCGATTCTTTTATATATCAAAAGAAATGTGAAATCCGTGGAGCATGGT
Source organism: uncultured Eubacterium sp. (assembly GCA_910584645.1). Lineage (GTDB taxonomy): Bacteria > Bacillota > Clostridia > Lachnospirales > Lachnospiraceae > Eubacterium_F. The sequence goes on along the minus strand of CAJUAU010000004.1, from coordinate 6,433 downwards.
GCGAATTACGTAAACAGTGCTACGGTGCTGAAGCAGAAAGAGGGAACGTGCGAGGGTTTTTCCCGTTTATACCGGGATATGTGTGTGATGGCAGGAGTTCCCTGTTTTAAGCTGGGCTGCTCTCTCGGTATGAGAATGGGAGATACTCTGTTTGAAGACCATGGAGATAATATGATAAAGGCAGGGGATGAGTGGCTGTTCTGTGATGCCATGGGTGCTATTGGTGTAATCGGGAAAGGGGACAATTTTCAGATGGGTATATATGAGGGATATGATACGGCGAATAGTACACAGATTTATCTCGACAATGACGCCTTTCGGAAAAATGCCTATGCAAAATGGACATGGGGTACCCGTTTAGAGAATTATTTTGATTTTGACAGTGAGGGAAAGCTGGGAATCTACCAAAGAAACCGTTATGGAGAGCCTGTTCCGGACAGTGAGACCGATGAAAACGGCAGATATAAGATGGAGAATGGTCTGCATACTGTAGAGATTACGGAAAAGAGTGAGGATGGTTCGGCAGAGGTCGTGACACGGTATGCCTATTATTATCAGAATCTAAAGACGCTGCTGGGCAAGAAGCTTATTGATGGAACCGAGTATAACTTTGATACGGATGTAAGGGGAGTGAGCGCAAAGTGCCACAAGCTGCAGGAGGTGTCCCGAAGATATGTCATTTCCAAGCTTACCTTCCAGCCGTTGGCAGACCAGCCCTATGACCCGGAGGGAGTCTGTCCGGTCCCGGAGATTTACCACGGCGATAAAAAGCTGGAATATGGGAAGGACTTTGAAATTGTCGAGTACAAGCATAACAAGGAACTCACGACTTATACAGACGCCAGTTATCAGGTAGAGGGAATCGGCGATTATACGGGGAATGCCACCCGGTATTTCAAAATCGTGAAAGCGGATATTTCGGAGTGGGAAGTGAAGCTGTCAAAGACAAGCATCTCATGGAGCCCGGATGTGGGATCCCGAAAACCCCAAGTGGATCTGGGGCTGACTCCGCAGGACTATAGTGTCGCTTACTATGATTATGATAAGATTGGTACAGCGCGGGTAGTCATAACCGGCAAAGGAAACTATCAGGGCTCAGTTACAAAGGAATATGACATCAAACCGGGTGTGTGGAATGCGGAAGAATTTATGATCACAGATGCAAACGGGAAGCCGCTCCAGTCACAGAAATTTGATTACAAATTTTCCCCGGTCACTGTCCAGGCAAGGGTGTCCTGGCAGGATGAAAAGGGCAAGACGTATATTCTTTCTGAGGCAAATGATTATGAACTTTCATACAGTGGCACCGAACATCCAGGAACTGTGACAGTCACGGCGACAGCCAAAGGAAACTATCAGGGAACCTTGACGTGTACCTATGAGATCATGCCATATTTCCTGCGGGAAGAGGCTATAAATGCAGAATATACCCAGACTGTATATAATGGAGCGGTGCAGAAGCCCGCTGTGCTCATCAACGGGTTTGTGGAAGGAAAAGATTATTTTATCTCCTATGAGAAAAAGATAAACGGCGAGTATCAGGAGGCGGAGCCAAAGGATGCCGGTGAGTACCGGATTGTTGTTCGAGTGTCAGAGGATTTTGCTATTAGGAAGGAGAGCACCCCGGAAGAGGAGGCGTCGAAGGTCTGTTATATCAGTTATACGATTGCGGATGACGGGAGCGGCGGTTCCGGAGGAAGCGGCCCAGGAGGCGGTGGTTCTGGAACTGGCGGTACAGGAAGCAGCACAGGAGGAAGTGGTTCTGGAACAGGCGGTACAGGAAGCAGTACAGGAACCAACAGTGCTGGAACAGGCGGTGCAGGTAATAGTACAGGAGGCAGCAACACTGATACAGGAAACTCAGGAAATATCACAGGCGGCGGTGGAGAAAGCGGCACTTCTGACAGCTCCGTGACTATAAACAACACAAGCACGATCAAGAAAGTTAAACTGACACCAAAGAAAAAGGCGTTAAAAGTAAGTTGGAAAAAAGTCAAAAATGCAAAGGGCTATCAGCTACAGATTAGTCCAAATAAAAATTTTAAGAAGGCAAAGACGGTAAATGTGAAAAAGTCAAAAACTTCTTATACCTTCAAAAAGCTGAAAAAGAAGACAAAATATTATATCCGTATCCGGGCCTATATGGGAACAGCTGGAAAGGGGAAAAATATAAAGAAGGTATACGGAAAATGGAAGCTGGTTTCTCAAAAAACCAAATAATTTTAGCAGGATGCTATTCTGTCTGGCAAGGGCTTTACTTGTTGCAGAATATGTTGGCGGACGGCTTGACAGTTATTTGGAAATTGTGAAAGGTTAAAATAATAAAAGGAAAATAATATGCCGATAAATATATTAGCATTGAATAGAGCAGTTCAACGGTGCGGAGACAGGGATTCAGATCCGCGCCGTCGAATAAGGAAGAACTATAATTACTTTACTGGCTTGAAAGTTATAAGGAGAAAAAATGTATGAATTAGTGCAGATCAGTGAAAAGAGTTATTATATCAATTGTCCGGCAAAGATTGGGGTTTACCTTGCAGACAGCGAAAATGTTTATCTGATTGACAGTGGAAACGATAAATCAGCAGGGCGGAAGGTCAGACAGATCCTGGATAAAAATGGATGGCGGCTCCAGGGCATTTTAAATACCCATTCCCACGCAGACCATATCGGCGGCAACCATTATCTGCAGGGGCAGACGGGCTGCAGGATATATTCCCCGGGAATTGAGGGGGCTTTTACGAAGTACCCGGTATTGGAGCCCTCCTTTCTCTATGGCGGCTATCCCTGTAAGGAGCTCCGGCATAAATTTCTGATGGCGCAGGATAGTGACGTCCTGGATTTTTCAGATGAAGGGTTTCCGGAAGGACTAAAAGCGATCCCTCTGCCGGGACATTTTTTTGATATGACTGGTTTTCGTACTCCTGACGGAGTTGTTTTCCTCGCGGACTGTATCAGCAGCCGGGAGACGCTGGAAAAATATGCAGTGGCATTCATTTATGATGTGGAAGCATATCTGCAGACACTGGACATGGTAGAGGAGATGGAGGCAGATATGTTTGTTCCGGCTCATGCTGAGGCGGCTAAAGATGTGAAGGAGCTTGTGAGGTATAACAGGGACCAGGTACATAAAGTGGCGGATAGGATTTTGGACATCTGCCAGGAACCCCAAAATTTTGAGGGGATCCTGCAGCAGGTGTTTAAAGGATTTGGGCTTGAAATGAATTTTGAGCAGTATGTGTTGGTGGGGAGTACAGTGAGATCCTATCTTTCGTGGCTTAAGGATAGTGGGAGGCTGACTGCTGTGTTCGAGGATTCTATGCTGTTGTGGAAAAAGAGTTAAGTAAATAATGGAGGAGAATATTTAGAATTTTAAAATTTTTTGTAGAACCGTCTATTTACAAAGTACTGTAAATAGGCGGTTTTTTAGTGGTTCTGTCGAAGTTTGTCGAATAGTGTCGAACGATTTTTCTTGTTGGGAAAGGGGGAGGGGGGTATAATTAAGGAGAAGATTTTGAAATGCCAAAGATATATTAAGAAAGAGAGAAAGGCATTATGGAGATTGAACGATTAGAAACACATTCAGAACGTTTTGATGATATCGTGGAAGATATAAAACAAAGAAATCTTTCAAGAAATAATATGCCAAAACTTATAATAGGAACGGGGCTTTCAATCCTGTATGGAATACCAGGGATGAAAGAATTAGCAAGGCATTTGGATAAGGAAATTAAAAAAGTAAATGAAACAGATCTGAAAAAAATGTGGGCTGATCGTTACAATAATATAAAGGCAAAAGGCTTAGAGGCAGGACTTGTAAATCTTTCACAGAAAGAAGATAAATTAGTGGATTTTATAAAGACTTGTACTGCTGAATATATTCTAAATTCAGAGGAAAAGCTTCATGATACTATTATAGAAACAGATACAGGATTTAGTCGTATGCTGGCATATCTCAATGGAACTGTTACGATTAATAATAAAGTGATCGATATCATGACGCCCAATTATGACCGTGTGATTGAAATTGTGTGTGATAAAGTTGGCATAGGAGTGATTAACGGTTTTTATGGCAGTTTATATGGTAAGTTTGATAGAAATTTATTGAAGCATCCTATACAGACTTATAATTGTTCAACTCAAAACTGGGTTAGGCTCTTTAAGCCGCATGGTTCTATTAACTGGGTTAATGAAAATGAAAATGAATATTTGACAAACGATTATTTTGAGCTTTCCCAAAAGATAAAGTATATTGAAATAGTTACTCCCGGAAGTTCAAAATATAGAGAAAGTATGACAAATAATACATTCCGCTGTATGCGTGAGGAATTTAATGATCTATTAAATCCTTCAGGTAATTATTCTCTCTTATTTTATGGTTATGGATTTAATGATGATCATTTTGACACAGCACTTAAGGATAGTTTCGAGAAAAACGTTCTTATAATGGCAAGGGATGTAAAAAAGGAAATACTTGATACGGCGTCAAAGAGTAAGAATATTACCGTTTTTTATCAAGAAAATGGTGAGGAATATATGATCTATAAGGCTAAAAAATATATAATAGATTTATCCTTATGGGATATTAACGAATTTGCAGATGTTTTCTTCGGTTAAGGGAGGCAACAAATGGCTTTGCAAAATATAAATGAATGTTTGCAGTCGGCATGCTGCATTGGTGCAGTAGAAAACGTCGATACCAGAAAAATTGTTGTAAGCGTTACAAATGAGGACGTTCTAAATGTATTGAAAATAAATGATATTGTTATCTTATCAGGAAATAATTCCGATGAGAAACTGATTGGAATTCTAACTAAGGTAACGAAAAAAAGGCTGGAGACTCGTGAAGAGGATTCCATGGATGAAGAGTTAACATATTATTCAGATAATTACTGTGTTGTCAATTTGGTAGGAAGTTTTTACAGCAAATACGGAGCAGGAAAAGGGCATAAATTTAAACGTGCAATCAATACATATCCAGAGATCAATAGTGCAGTATATCAGGCAAATGAAACTGCCATGAAGATAATCATGAATGCGATAAGTCATGGGGAAGTCAGAGATAAAAACCTGGAGATAGGTTGTTTTGCAAGCAATCATGATGTTCCGGCTATTTTAGATGGAAACCGTTTTTTCCAAAGACACGCTTGTATTGTAGGGAGCACAGGCAGCGGAAAATCCTTTACGGTAGCCGAGATATTAGAAAAAGCGGATGAATTAACTCATTCTAATATGATCGTTTTTGACCTGCATGGAGAATATAATAAATTGTCTTATGCAGATCAGATTAAAATATGTGATGATTCAGGAGGCCTGCACATTCCGTTGTGGTTTTTCAATTACGAGGAAATCCATTCGTTGTTTGTTGAATCTTCGGAAGGGACTTCCACAAATCAAAGGGCTGCTGTTATTAATTATATATTGGAAGAAAAAAAGAAATATATAAATAATAATATGAGTATCATATCAGAAGATATCGTGACGGCTGATACGCCAGTTCCTTTTTCAGCGAAAAAGTTAATATCATATCTGGAGGAACAAAATACCTTAGAGATCGATACGGGAGAACTAATTAAAAGTGGAGACAGGAAAGGACAGACAAAAACCAAAAGGGGGCAGTATTACGATAAACTGACCAATCTGATCACACGTTTAACCACAAAGAGAGATGATAAAAAGTATGGGTTTGTCTTTAACGAAAAAGATACTGCGGATGTCACCTATCTGAACCAATTCGTATCAAGGATAATGGACAACAGCCGTTTCAGGATAAAAGTAATTGATCTGTCGGAAGTCCCATCTGATATGTTAGCAATTATCATCGGGATTGTAACCAGACTTATATACGACATTCAGTTTTGGATGTCCCCCAAAGTGGATGAAGTAAGGCATCCATTGGTTTTGGTTTGTGATGAAGCGCATATTTATATGTCAAATGATATGTCGAAAATGAAGGCAGTCGAGAAAAAGTCGCTGGAGATTTTTGAGAGGATCGCCAAAGAGGGAAGGAAGTATGGTATTGGCCTGCTTATCGTTTCGCAACGGCCGGCAGAGCTAAATACAACGATCATGTCGCAGTGTAACAATATTGTTAGTCTTAAAGTGACAAATGACCGGGATAAGTCTGCTGTGGCGGCGATGCTGACAGATTCCTTAGTTGGCATTGTTGATATGTTACCCAATCTGGATGTTGGTGAATGCGTGGTTGTCGGTGATGCGATTATGCTTCCGTCTAAAATTATCTTAAATAAACCGAAAGAGGAACCAAGAAGTGCGACGATTGATTTTTGGGATCGCTGGGATGATGGTTTGGGAACGGTTTTTGACATAGATGCGGCGGCGCTGAATCTGATAAAGCAGTCAAGGGTGTAGGGGATGGAGGGGGAGTGACGGATAACTTTTTATTATCTGTCGGTTTTTTGTATGTTTAAGA
>CAJUAU010000003.1 GCA_910584645.1 uncultured Eubacterium sp. | reverse complement strand
ACGGCGGACATACTCTTCGCCGATCAGAACCATCTGCGTACCGCAGACCGGGCAGACCTGATCTTCTTCCGGAAGAGGGATGACTACTTTTTCAATCTTCAGGCCTTTAAAAAGATCCTCATGGGCTGCCTTCTTTTTGCGGGTATGCTCCCGGATCACGGTCTCTTCTTCCAACAGGGAAAGATCCTGTCCCGTCTTCTTCCACAGAACAGGAAGAGGGCACTGGATGCCGGATCCATCTTAAGCTGGTCTTCGATAATGGCACAGGGACCATCGATTGATTTGCGCATGTCTGTATAACCGCAGACAATGTAGATCTTTTCAAGGCCGGAGATATCACCTAACATGAGGTCTCCCGGATCAGGCGGAGTGTCCTGGTGAGCAGGACAGGGTCGGCATCATTGCTGATGCGGATTGTCACATCATGCATGGACACTTGAATCGTATGTGAATTGTCAAGGTTCGTTTGGTGCATCTGCGATGCTATATGTTGTCCCGGAAGGTGATCCGAAACAATGTCAATGGGAACCACGTCCTGCTTTGGACGCGGGATCTCACAATGACCATAATTCGGTGCCGGGATCTGATCCGCTGCTGTTTTCCTGCAGCGGCTGACCCAGTTATAAAAAGTGCTTACTGCGATGCCGTTTTCACGGCACCAGTCAGCATCTGTCATGCCGCTCTGGCGGCATTCATTGATAAGCCTGATCTGTTCCGCCATTGGAACACGGGCTTTGCGGGTAACTGCCATAACCTATCCTCCGTAATTGTAGTGAAATACTCTAACTATCTTTCACCTACAATTATAGGGGAAACCAGGAAATCTGAAAATCCGCAGGAATATTTGGCGCTTACAGCGGATTTTAGTACATCTATGATGACATTTAGTTTACTGGCAGAGCAGGAGTCAATCAGTTCTGACAATTCCTATTTGACTGAGGTTTTGTTTATCTGTGGAGTTTCATAAATTATTGCGTCTGTCTGTGACGAAAGGGTATTTGCAATATTTATCAATACATGCGAGCTTTCAAAGTTAATTAAATTATATTTGAATTGTATGGGCATTTATGTTATATTAGAATGGCTTATATAAGCTAAAATATGCCTATACAGTTAAAAAATAAGGAGAGTGATATCGTGGACAAAAACAAACAAAGAAAATTCATTTTTCGGAAGCAGGCAGCCCTGCTTCTGACAGGAGCCTTGCTGGCGGGTTTCCTTCCCATGGGAACAGGGATGAAGAGCTGGGCGGCGGAACAGCCCACGCTCCGGAATCCCTGCATTCTCAAAACCACCCAGGAAGTGGCACCGGGATCAAGTGAGAAAAAAGAGCTGAAAAATCCAACTATGGAAAACGGCATCACCACCTGGGACTGTATCTGGTTCGGGAACTACTGGCAGGAGGATACCAATGGGGATGGAAAAGCGGATAAGAACGATGAGAAAACCCCCATCAAGTGGCGGGTGTTGTCGGTGGAGGGCGATGATGTATTTCTGCTGGCGGATAAGAACATGGACTGCCAGATGTACAATGATACTGAAACAGACGTTACCTGGGAGACCTGCACCATGCGCAGCTGGCTGAATGGCTATGGGGCGAAAATGAACAGAGATGGGAAAGATTACAGTGACAATAATTTCCTTGATAATGCATTTTCGACGGGTGAACAGTCGGCAATAAAAACGACAAATGTAGTAAACGATGACAACATGGAGTATAGTATAGAGGGTGGAAATGATACGTTGGACAAAGTGTTTCTGCTGTCTATCGATGAGGTGGTAAGCTCGGAATATGGATTTACCTATTCAAATGATGATACAAACACAAGGTTAGCAGTAAACACAGCCTATACAGCGACCGGGGGCGAGATCGGAGGCGAGTATATGTCCAATGCGGGACGCGAGGATAGTTGGTGGCTCCGGTCGCCGGGCGACGGTAGTATTTACGCTTCCTTCGTGGATGAATTAAGCCCTGGATGTGTCAATGCGGATGGCAGCATTGTCGACACTTATCACGCCGCCCGGCCGGCTTTGCATTTGAATCTATCATCTGTTTCAAGTTGGTCATATGCCGGTACCGTTCCCTCGGATGACGTGGCTGAATGGGACTGTATCTGGTTCGGGAACTACTGGCAGGAGGATACCAACGGGGACGGAAAAGCTGACAAGAAAGACGAGAAAACCCCCATCAAGTGGCGGGTGCTGTCGGTGGAGGGCGATGACGTATTTCTGCTGGCGGATAAAAATCTGGATGCGCAGAGATACAATGATGCTAATACAGCCGTCGCCTGGGAGACCTGTACGATGCGTAGCTGGCTGAACGGCTATGGGGCGGAGGCGAATCAGGAAGAGAAGGACTACCGTGACAATAACTTCTTTAATAGTGCATTTTCTGAGGAAGAGCAGTCAGCAATCAAGATGACAAATGTAGTAAACGATGACAATCCGGAGTATAGTACAGAAGGCGGGAGAGATACGTCGGATAAGGTATACCTGCTGTCTATCGCTGAGGTGACGAAGACGGAGTATGGGTTTACTTTTTCTGGTAGCTGTACAAACACAAGACAGGCAGTAAACACAGCCTATACAGCGGCCGGGGGCGAGATTGGAAGCGAGTATATGTCCAATGCGGGACGCGAGGATAGTTGGTGGCTCCGGTCGCCGGGCTACCGTAGTGATAGCGCTTCCTGCGTGTATTACCATGGGAATGTCATTGGGCTTTTCATCGATGTCGACGACAGTTATCGTGCTGCCCGGCCGGCTTTGCATTTAAATCTATCATCTGCCCCAGGCTGGTCATACGCTGGTACCGTGACCTCGGATAAGAAAGCGGAAGATCCAGGAACGCCAACTCCTACAGGTTCTCCGTCACCGACAGAACCGGGAAGTACGCAGAAACCACAGGAGACCGTTGCACTGGGAATACCGTTTCAGCCGGGTATCTCTACAACTCCGACTCCAGGCATTTCACCGGCTCCAGGAAAAGTTACGGTCGGAAAAGTACCGGCTTTAAAACTGAAACAGAAGAAGGGCACCGTGACAGCGTCATGGAAGAGGAACACCAGAGCAAAAGGCTATCAGATCTGTTACAGTACCTCCAAAAAGTGGAAGAACAAAAAGTTAAAGCTGACCGCTAAAAACAAAGCGGTGATTAAGAACCTAAAAAAGAAAAAAAACTATTATTTCCGTGTCCGGGCTTATCGTCTGGAAGGGACAAAGAAAGTCTACGGGGCATGGAGTAGTGTGAAAAAGATCAAGATTAAGAAGTAGCAGGAAAGAATTCTGCTGGAAAAATAAACATTGCAGGAAAAACCATCCCTTCTGTACATCTGGTCATGAAAACCATGACGTGGCAGAGGGGGTGGTATTTTTGTAAATCTATAGTTCTCTCTAGAGAGTGTCTGAAAATTTATTCCCAGTATCTGCATCCCCCACTCTGCAGTATATTTGCTGGAAAGCAATTTTCAGACACGCCACAACAAAAAACTAAACAATCCGGTTGACAAAACCATACCTGTATGTTATAGTGATAAAAAGCATTACCATTCTTTAATTATCTGAAAATTCTTTCATTCTCAAAGAACGTCAATGCTTGATTCCAGAAAATCAGAAAAAAGCAGGGAGGTTGTTTGAAAATGAGAGGAGGCAGCCCTCTGCGGGACGGAGGGTAAATGAAAAAAAGAGAAGAAATACCGGCAGATCCGATTCCGGGAACGCCAGCACAAAGAAACTACAAAGACACTGTATTCCGGATGCTGTACCGGGACAAGTCAGAACTTCTGGAACTGTACAACGCAGTAAACGACACGCAGTATACAGACCCGGAAGAGCTGGAAGCAGCGGGACTGGAAAATGCCGTCTATATGTCAATGAAAAACGACGTATCCTGTGTGGTGGATCTGCGGCTGAACCTGTACGAGCACCAGTCTACGGTAAATCCGAACATGCCGCTGCGTGACCTGTTTTACATAGCGAAGCTCTATGAAAAGATGATCCAGAAAGAAAAAAGAGATCTGTATTCAGGAAAGAGAATCCAGATTCCGGCGCCATGTTTTGTAGTATTTTACAATGGAACGGAGGAACAGCCGGAGAGGAAGATCCTGCGTCTGTCGGAATCCTTTTACCGGCAGACGGAAGAAGCCGGTCTGGAGCTGACAGTACTCCAGCTGAACATCAATCCAGGGTATAACAAAGAACTTCTTGAGAAATGCCATTCCCTGCACGACTACATGAAGTACGTGGAAAGAGTCCGGGGTTACAGCCGGGAGATGGATTTCCAAGAAGCGGTAGAGAGGGCAGTGTCAGAATGCATCGAGGAAGGAATTCTGGAGAAATTCTTAAGAGCCAACCGGGCGGAGGTGATTCAGATGAGCATATTTGAATATGACGAAGAACTGCATATAGCGACGGTGAGGGAAGAGGGCAGGGAAGAAGGGGCTGTCTGGGGGCGAAGCAGACTGCTGGCCAGTATGATGGCGAGAGGCCTGTCACCGGAAGAGATCAGTAAGCTGACCGGGGAATCGGTGGAAACCATACAGGAAGCTAGTGAAACTGAATGGTTCTCCAGCTGAACATCAATCCAGGGCAAATAAGTCATGACGGACTTATTCGCAAGTTATAACAAAACTCGTTCTGTGCAAAAACCCTGCACAGAAATTAGGGAATAACGAACTGAACAACTTTTCGGGAAATATTGTTCTCGTGTGCCATTAAAGATGCCAGTGTAGTATCCGGTCTGCCGCCAGTATACTGCACTGGCTTTTTGCGTTATTTTAAAAATCATAAATTTTCTTCCCCTCGCATGATTTACATAAAATTGTTTCATCTGGACATAATGGTACTGACAATAATATGCGCTGTGAAACAGTAAACGGTTGCGATTGGAGGAAAAAATGAAAGAGAATAGCTCTGCAAAACCTTTTGGTTTTCGCGATAAACTGGGATATATGTTTGGCGATTTTGGTAACGATTTTACATTTATCCTGTCAAGTACGTTATTGATGAAATTTTATTCGGATGTAATGGGAGTTTCTGTGGGCCTGGTAGGTATTATGATGATGGTGGCACGTTTTGTAGACGCTTTCACGGACGTGGCAATGGGGCAGATCGTGGACCGGAGCAAACCGAGGGTCTACGGAAAATTTAAGCCATGGATCCTGCGGATGTGTGGTCCGGTAGCGGTTTCGTCATTTCTTATGTATGCTTCCTGGTTTCAGAACATGCCTATGACCTTTAAGGTCTTCTGGATGTTTTTTACCTATCTGCTTTGGGGCAGCGTGTTTTATACCAGCATCAATATTCCTTATGGTTCCATGGCATCGGCAGTGTCGGCAGAGCCGAAAGACCGGGCGCAGCTCTCGAACTGGAGAACCATTGGAGCCAGTCTGGCCGGTACGATCATTGGCGTATTGATCCCGGTGCTTGTATATTATGAGGATGCCGCAGGCAATAAGATCCTCTCTGGTCAGAGAGTCATGATCGTTGCCCTGGTATGCTCTATCGGGGCTGTGATCTGCTATTTTCTCTGCCACTGGCTGATCACGGAGCGGGTTAAGGTGGAACAGAAGAGCGAAAAATTTAATTTTGGGAAACTGATCTCCGGGCTGGCCCACAACAAAGCATTGATCGGAATCGTAGTTGCCACGGTATTTATGCTGCTGGTGCAGCTGACATCCCAGACCATGACAACTTATGTATATCCAAATTATTTTAGAAATACGGTAGCACAGTCGGCAGCAGGGCTGGTAGGAGTTGTGGTTACGCTGATCTGTGCGGCATTTACAGTTAAACTCTCAGAGAAATTTGGAAGAAAAGAACTGGCAATCTTTTCCTCCCTTCTGGGTGCAGTTGTATTTTTCTTCGCTTTTATCATTCAGACTACCAATGCCTGGGTGTTTGTGGGATTATATGCGTTGTCCTTTATCGGTCTGGCGGTGTTCAGCCTGATCTGTTGGGCGATGATCACTGATGTGATCGATGACACCGAGGTACAGAGCGGGGAGCGCTCGGATGGAACGATCTATGCTGTGTATTCCTTTGCCAGGAAACTGGGACAGGCGGCATCTTCCGGTATCTCCGGGCTTTTGCTCACGATGATTGGCTATACTGCACAGACACAGTTTGAACCTTCTGTCACTAAGGGAATCTACAACGTGTCCTGTCTGGTGCCAGCGGTGGGGTATATTTTGCTGGCGCTGGTATTGTGGTTTCTGTATCCCTTAGGCAGGCGCCGGGTTCAGTCCAATGCAGAGATCCTGGCAGAAAAGAGAGAAAATAATGGATAAAGCATGGGAGCAGTTTCATAGAAAAAAAGAATTCCTGGTTTGTGTGGATTCCGATGGCTGCGCCATGAACTCCATGGATGTAAAGCATATCCAGTGTTTTGGCCCCTGTATGGTGGAAGAGTGGGGGCTGGACAGATGGAAGGAACCGATCCTGGAGCGCTGGAACGAGATCAATTTATATACGATATCCAGGGGAATCAACCGATTTAAAGGTCTGGCAAAGGCACTGCGTGAGATTGATGCTCAGTATAAGAAGATTGAGGGCATCGGAGATCTGGAACAATGGGTGGAACAGACGAAAGAATTGTCCAACACCGCACTGTCCGGGGCGGTTCAGGAAAAAAACAGTATCTGCCTGAAAAAAGCCCTGTCCTGGTCAGAAAAGGTAAATGAGCGGATCCATGATCTGCCGCCGGAGCTGGGAAGCCCTTTTAAGGGGGTGAAGGAAGCACTCCGCTGTGCCAGGGATATGGCAGATGTGGCGGTGGTGTCCTCTGCTAATCCCCAGGCACTGGAAGAAGAATGGAATCGGTATGGTCTGATGGAGTATGTGGATGTGCTTTTGGCCCAGGATGTGGGAAGCAAGTCCCATTGTATCAAAGAATTATTAAAAAAGGGATATGAGAGCAGCCATGCGCTGATGATCGGAGATGCCCTGGGAGACTATGAGGCGGCGAAGAAGAACAAGATATTTTTTTATCCGATCCTGGTGAAAAATGAGGAAGATTCCTGGGAAGAGTGCCGGAAGACTGCTCTGCCCCAGCTGGGGCAGGGAAGTTATGGTGGAAATTATCAGGTGCTGATGCTGAAGAAATTCAGGGAGAACCTGGAATAGAGAGGAGAGACTACAATGGTAGATTTGAAAACGAAGCCCTATCATTTATCCGAGGAGGACTGCCGCTGGGTGGAGGAGACCATCGCTGGCATGAGCGACGAGGAAAAGGTGGGACAGCTGTTTTTTCAGCTGACATCTTCCCATGAGGAGGATTATCTCCGGGAATTGATGGAAAAATACCATCTGGGAGGGTGCCGGTATAACCCGGCTCCAGGGGCTGCTATCCAGGAACAGAACCGCATCCTGCAGAAATACGCAAAGATACCGATCTTTATCGCCTGTAATACGGAACAGGGCGGGGACGGTGCCTGTGCGGACGGAACCTATATCGGATTTGGAGTCAAGATTGGCGCCACCGGTGATGAACAGTATGCCTATGACTTGGGGAAAATTTCCAACGAAGAGGCTTCCGCCATTGGATGCAATATGGCGTTTTCCCCTGTCTGTGATATTGCCTATAACTGGGAGAATACGGAGATCATAAACCGGGCCTTTGGAAACGATCCGGAGCGGGTAGCTAAGATGAGTACCGCCTATCTCAAAGGGGCTCATGAGAATCCTGCCTTTGCCTGTGCGGCAAAGCATTTTCCTGGAAATGGGCTGGATTTCAGGGATGCCCATGTATCCAATAATGTCAACGGACTGGATCTGGAGGAATGGGAGAAAACCTATGGTATGGTGTACCGTACCTTGATCGACAACGGACTTGATGCCATCATGGGCGGGCATATTCTTATGCCAAAAGTGGCGAAAGAGCTGAATCCCCGGCTTACGGAGGAAGAAATGATGCCGGCGACTCTGAGCCCAGAGATCATGACAGGACTTCTCCGGGACCGTCTTGGCTTCAATGGTATGGTGGTGACGGATGCTTCCCACATGGTCGCCATGACGAACCGGATGAAGCGGAGGGAGATGCTGCCAGCCGCCATCAACGCAGGGTGTGATATGTTTCTCTTTTTCAATGATCCGGAAGAGGATTTTGCAACGATGCTGCAGGCATATAGAGAGGGCGTGATCCCGGAAGAGAGGATGCGGGAGGCGTTGACCAGGATCCTTGGATTGAAGGCGCATCTGGGGCTCCACCGCAAAAAGAAGGAAGAACTGGTACCTCAGCCCTCTGTGCTTCAGGAGAAGCTGGGCAGGGAACAGACGAAGGAGATTCAGAAGCAGATCAGTCAGAAGGCGATCACCCTCGTAAAATATAGAGACAAGGATGTCCTGCCGGTCACAAAGGAACGCTATCCAAGAATTATGATCGTCCATGTAAAAGGCAGCGGCGGTGCCATGGGCGAGCTGATGAAACTGATGGGGATGGGCAGCAAAAAGAATCCGGCGGAGGTGTTACAGCAAAAATTACAGGAAAAAGGATTTGAGGCATTTATTTATGAGAGTCCCCTGGAGGAAATGAGAAAGCAGATCGCCGCGGGTGAAAAACCGGATGTGAATATTTATTTCGCTGGGAAAAATGCCATATCGGATTTTACAAAAGATATGGATCTTGTCATTACCCTGTGCGATGTGTCTAACGGCAGACCAAGTTTCGGAATGTCCAAGGGCGGCGGGGAGATTCCCTGGTATGTATTTGAACTTCCAGTGGTAGTAGTTGGCTGCGGCCAGCCAACGATGCTGGCGGATATCCCTCAGGCGCGGACTTATATCAATACCTACGATAACAAAGAAAATACGCTGGAGATACTGGTGGAAAAGCTGATGACAGGAGAAAAGGCATTTGTCGGAAAGGATCCTGTGGACAGTTTTTGCGGGCTGTTTGATGCGAAGATCTAAAGAATTCAGGCAGCAGAGGTAGAGATAGTCGGAGTTAGCTCGATGGCGGAAAATAAAATTTTATAGTTAAAAAGCACCACTTTGTGACAGAATTAAGTCGAAGGACATAATCTTCATAAAGGAAGGTGCTTTCTTTTTTAAACAGTACACAGATGAATCAAGTGGAACGAAAATTTCGTTGTTTTTATCTTGACAGGAAATGGTATAAATGATATGGTTTTAATTATCAGACTTTTCTAATATATTACCTCAAATGCAATAAAAAATGAAAGGAGTTGACGAAATATGAGGAGAAAAAGTTTACGTAATGTTTTTGCAAAAGCAATGTCAATTGCGCTGAGTGCAATGTTGTTATTGCAGCCAGTTGTATCAGTGCGGGCGGAATCGCAGGAAAGCAGCATGATGCAGACAAGAAGTTTGGAAACTTATGATTCGATTGACGGACTTTCTGGCGAAATTTTGTATGACACAGATGGAAACAGGGTTTATACCTGTGGAGGAGAGGTGCAGCAGGTCGAAGAGAATGGTGAGACAAAATACTACTGGTATGGAGTAGACGACCTGGATGTTGGTCCCGGCTGGCAAAATAATAATCCAGGCATTCATCTGTACAGTTCTTCGGATCTGTACAACTGGAAATATGAAGGTGTCATGTATAATGAAGCAGATGAAATTTATGCACATCCGAAAATGCTATACAATGGAACGGAATATGTGATGTGGGTACCGACGGAAAAGAGAGATAATGACGGAATAATAGTGTCCAACACGGTGAAAGTTGTTTCCAGCAAAAGTATCACAGGACCTTTTACTTTTGTAGAAGAAAAAAAGATATATGGATTTGTCAATTTGTACGAAGAGGAGCCAGGTACTGCGTATCTGATCCAGAGCGGTGATACATCTGGTACTGCTGGTTCTGGAGGGATCAGCAAAACGAAACTGTCATCGGATTATAAGACGACGGTTGGTGAAACACAGCCATTGAAATTTTCCGGGGATCCGCTCATGAATACCGAAGGCGGTATATTTAAGCAGAACGGAAAATAT
Source organism: uncultured Eubacterium sp. (assembly GCA_910584645.1). Classification (GTDB taxonomy): domain Bacteria; phylum Bacillota; class Clostridia; order Lachnospirales; family Lachnospiraceae; genus Eubacterium_F. Next base: position 235,211 of record CAJUAU010000003.1, on the reverse strand, counting down.
TATATCGTTAATGCAGGCATGAAAAAATATGCGTCGGCAGATTCCCTGGATGGCACGTGGACACAGTATGACTTGAAGATGTGGGATGGCTCGGTTAAAAAGGATATCTCATCCCATAACCAGACCAGTAATGCTTTCCGGATCAGAACAGGAGATTCAGACTTATGGGTCTGCGTTGGTGACAGCGTGAGCAATCCTGAATTGAATAAAGAACCCAGATATATCTGGCTTCCGATCAAGTTTTTTGGTGATGGGACGATCGCTCTCTGGGAGCTGAGCAATTGGAAAATAGGGGACATCGAAGGGGTACAGCCGGAAGAGCCGGGCGAACCAGGAAGTTATGATAACATACCAGGTCTTTCAGGCAGAGTGCAGTACGATACGGATGGAAGAAAGATATATGCCTGTGGAGGCGAGGTTCACGAGATTGTAGAAAATGGACAGAAAAAGTGGTACTGGTTCGGTGTGGATGACTTGAATCGTGAAACAATGAATGAACATCCGGGTGTGCATCTTTATAGTTCCACAGATTTATATAATTGGGACTATGAAGGAGTTATGCTGAACGAGGATGGGGTTACATATGCGCATCCCAAAATTCTTTACAATGGAGAAGAATATGTGATGTGGGTATATTACAATATGTGGTCCGACTCAGTGGGAGGCATGCCGCCTACTATGAGCGGAGGCATAAAAGTTGCTACCAGTAAGAGCATAAAGGGACCGTTTACTGTAGTGCCAGATTCCGGTGTTGGGAATGAGAATGGATTTATTAATCTGTATGAGGAGAGCGAAGGGAATGGGTGGCTTATTTATACCGATTACAGTGCTACCAGTGGGAATCGTATGTTTAGGGCAAAATTGACGGAAGACTATACAGGAATTGAGGGAGAACCGCAGCCGTTCCAGTTCAGTTCAGGTGAACTTTCCAATGCCGAAGGTGGTATCTTTGAACGTAATGGAAAATATTATATGGTCAATTCCGGTATGAAAGAATATGCGGTGGCGGATTCCTTTGAGGGGGTATGGAAAAAGGATACGTTCACGATGTGGGACGGAACAGACCACAAGGACATACCTATGCCGAATCAGACTAGTCATGTGTTCCATGTGAAAACAGAGGAAGCGGATACCTATGTCTGTATGGGGGACGGTGTCGGTGGAGATTTGGCACCTACGGATCCAGTTTGCTACATCTGGCTGCCAATCGAATTTTTTGATGACGGAAGGATCGCATTGAAAGAAGAGAACGACTGGAAGATTGCCGGAATGGAGTCGCAGAAGCCAGAGGCGACGCAGAAACCAGAGGCAACAAAAGCTCCAGAAGAAACAATGCCTCCGGAAGAGACAATGGTTCCAGAACAGACGGCGACGCCGGAAGCAACCAAAACCCCAGAGCAGACGGCGAAGCCAGAGGCGACCAAAACCCCGGAGCAGACAGCGAAGCCGGAAGTAACCAAAACCCCGGAGCAGACAGCGAAGCCAGAGGCAACCAAAACCCCGGAGCAGACAGCAAAGCCGGAAACGACCAAAACCCCGGAGCAGACAGCGAAGCCGGAAGCAACCAAAACCCCGGAGCAGACAGCGAAGCCGGAAGCAACCAAAACCCCGGAGCAGACAGCAAAGCCAGAAACGACCAAGACTCCAGAACAGACAGCAAAGCCGGAAGCAACCAAAACCCCGGAGCAGACAGCAAAGCCGGAAGCGACCAAAACTCCGGAGCAGACAGCGAAGCCGGATACGACGAATAAGCCGGCCGAAACGAATAAACCCGTCGAGACAGGAAAACCGGAAGAAACAAAGAGACCAATAGAGGTTAAGAGTGTTCTGGTTGCTGCGAATAAACTTACGTTAGGTCTCGGTGAGAAGGTTCAATTAGAGGCAGCTGTCTATCCAAGAAATGCTTCTGACAGGAAACTTACCTATAAAGCCTCCAATAGTAATGTGTCCGTGAGCAAGAATGGAAAGATTACAGGAAAAAAACGAGGAACTTGTAAGATCACAGTCAGTGCTTCCAATGGAAAAAAGGCGGTAGTAAAAGTATCCGTGAAAAAGAAACCGAAGAAGATTACACTGAATGCCCGGAATAAAGTGTTGAAGATTGGAAAGAAATACAAAATAAAAGCAAGACTGCCAAAAGGCACGGCGAGCCAGACACTCACTTATGTATCGAATAAGCGGGCCATAGCAGACGTCTCTCCGGATGGTAAGGTGACAGCGAAAAAGAGAGGATCTGCGGTGATTACAGTAAAGACCTATAACGGCAAAAAGGCATCGCTTAAGATCCAAGTAAAATAAAAACAGAATAGTAATAGTAAACATCGCTGATTCGTGGTACAATGAACGCATAAGCACGAACGCAGACTTTTGGAGAATGCGATGCCTGTTTACAGGCAAACCGCATTCTCTAAATGTCTATGTGAGTCTAACGAACACGGAGAAACCGAAGGTTTCGACGTGAGTGCTTATGCGGGATAAAGGATAGAATAAGCACGAACGAACACGGAGAAACCGAAGGTTTCGACGTGAGTGCTTATGCGGGATAAAGGATAGAATAAGCACGAACGAACACGGAGAAACCGAAGGTTTCGACGTGAGTGCTTATGCGGGATAAAGGATAGAATAAGCACGAACGAACACGGAGAAACCGAAAGTTTCGACGTGAGTGCTTATGCCTGGGACAACGTAAAAGAAGTTCTGACCAACTTAGTATCAGCGGTTTTTTTTGTGTGCTGATATGGAAAATTTTAGAAGCAACCTTGGAAGTCTTTGGGAGCTGTCTGTAAAGAAAGGAATCGAGATGAACAAAGGGAATGTAGCAGCTGTGGCGGTGGGAGTGGTGTTATTTCTTTTCACCTGTACAGAGAATGAGCCTTCTTTAAATAATCAACAGCAGTCTGGTCCGGCACACAGGATGGAGAATGCCTCTGTCATAACAGAGAGTGCTGTAAAGGGGCATCCGTCGGTGACAGCCAGACCGCTGAAGGCGGCGGAGGCAGAAGGTTACCGCTACAGCAGCGGAAATTGTATCTACCTGAAAGATAGCAGGGGGAATTCTGTGAATCAGTATTCATTAAATGGCAATCTGCTAAAACGGTATGAAATAGCTGGTTCGGAGGAAATAGTGGAGGTTTGCTGGGCAGACAGCAGCTGTCTGATCTACCGCATAGACAACCAAAGAGGAGAAGATACATTATGGTTTGTCCCCATCGCCCAGGAAGATGAGAAGGAAATTCTGTGTCTGAAAGATAGAACAAAAATCCAGGCAGACATAGATGGTGTGAGCTGTATTCTCTTTAGGCGGGGGGATGAACTGGTTTATATGGCAGATAACAGGATATATAAAAGAAATCTGAAGTCAGGCAGAGAGATTTACCTGAAAAAGGGATTTCAGTATGAGGATGATCTGGAAATAGATCGAGATTTTAATCTGAATCCGTTGTATAAAGATGGCAGGGTGCTTTTTACTACCTCCGATGCCAAGTATCTGCTGGATGTGGCTGCCTGGAAGACGGAAAAGATCTGGGAGCAGGAAAACGGTTCCCCAGATCAGTCAGCGAATGTGCTATCCACATGGAATGAGGACAGTATCTATTTTCAGGTGGAAGATGAACAGGTGGATGTATATCAATATCAGTTGTCTACGAAAAAGCGGAAGAGATACATATCTGGTGATCAGATCCAGAAAAGGATCGAGAACATGAACCTGTTTCCGGGACAGCAGATTCATTATGAGAATATAAAGGTATTCAAGACTTTTGCATACAATGGGCGTCTGTATATGGATATATTTTTGAAGTGGAAGGAAGAGGGAATAAAGGAATCCAAGGCAGACCTTCTATTTAGCAGTTCTCTGGAAGACCCGGCGGATTTCCGGTACGAACCAGAGGTTTCTCAGTTTATGCTGGAACATACCAGTTATAACGGTGAAGGCCGGTATGGATCATTTTCTGGTTTTGCAGAAGGGTATCTGGCTATATTTCCCTATAAAGATGCCCCCAGCTATAACCTGCTATGGAATACTGGTTGTGTCTGCTATGATATGGCGGCTAAGGAGTTTTCCTGTCTGCCCGACCGCAAGATCCTGTACCTTGTCTGTGCTGCTGGTCTTTCGGTGCTGAAAAGCTGAAGGAGACAAAACAGTCAGTTGTATCAGTTGATAAATATATGATCCAAAAAGAAGAGACGAGGGGAATCAGAGATGAAAAATAAAAGCAGGTTGTATAGGGTGAGGCTGGCGGCTGCACTGGCTGCCGTTTGCATCGGCATAACTGCCTGTGGGGGAGAAGTTGTGGGAAGAAACAGTAATTCTATAGAGGTAGTATCTGGAGCAGCGGTATCCGGTTCCGGGATTTCCCAGAAGAAAGACAAATCCCCAGAATCCATGAACGACACGGAAAGGCTGATTTCTGCTCTCTATCCTCACACGAATTCCCGCTTTCTATACAAGGAAAAGATGGGGAAGATAGAGCAACGGGACCTGGAGGGAAAGGTCATTCAGTCTTTCCCCGTTCCCGGACTGGATACCGGGGGTACATATGATAAGGATTTTGAGATTAAGTGGGTAAGTGACAGCGAAATCTTATATGTCCTGTACAGGGAGAGAGGGCCAGAAGATGATATTGTGCTGGAATTATGGTGTGTGCCATTGAAGGATTCAAAGGAGGGTGAGGTCCTGAATTTGGCAGGGGCGGAAAAGCTTTTAGAAGAACAGCCAGAGGCTGCATATGATATATTTGTAGAATATGCAAATTCACAATGTGTTTTATATAGTACATATGAGCCGGCATATTACGTAGAATACGACAGGAGGGAAAAGAAGAAAGTTCCCCTGGATTCTTCGCACCCCAATGCAAAATGGTACCCGCTCAGTGGCAGCATTACGGGAGAAGCGGCTGGCAAAACCGTAATGTGTTCTTTGGAAAGAAGCAAGGAGCAGTACCCGGAAGGAATTTATGTACATGAGGCGGGGAGCGGAAAAGTAGAGAGGATCAATGAATGCTATGGATCCAGATGGACACAGTTCCATGGAACTGTGTCCGATAACAGCATCCTGTATACAGAACTCCTTCAGGAGCCACAGGTCCTTGGAAAGGTTAGTTATGATATCTGGTGTTATGATGGGGAGACGGGTAAAAACAAGATCCTTCTCCCTGAAAAAGAGTGGAGAGAGTTTGCCGGCAGCTTGGAATTTCAGCAGTTGTGGGCAGATGGAGACCGGTTATACATTGAGGTTTTTGATGAAAAAAATGGTGATAAGTTCACTATATTTAGTTGTTCCCTGGCAGACGGAAAGGGGCTTCGCTGGGAGGAAGAACTGAACCGGTATCTGCACTCATATGATGATGTGTATATTATAGGGATTGAGGCGGGGAGATGTTTTTATGAGGCAGGTGATTATGATAAGGATGGTGTGGCAGTTATAGAGGACAGATATTGTTACCGTTTTTCTTCCGGGGAGAACAAGAAAATAGAAAAAAACGATGCGGAGAACTGGTTCTGGTACTGAGAGGATGAAGAGTAGCTGTTTATGTTGAGAAAAACGGTGATTTAGGGTATAATAATCATGTGTTGATCTGCGGTCATAAGTAATATGTGGAGGTTTAGAAATGTATATAAAAAGAATTGATATACAAAATTTCAAAGCGATATCTGAATTAAGTCTTCAGTTCAAGCCTGGAGTGAACATTCTTATTGGAGATAATGGAGTTGGTAAGACCTCCATATTAGATGCCCTTGTTGTTGCGCTTGGTGGTTTTTTGTATGGTGTAAATGGCGCTTCTGTTAAAAACATTTTAATGTCTGATGTAAAAATGGATACAGTGAGTGTTGGTAGTGTATCAACTAGTATTAAGTACAATACGCCAGTAAAGATTGGATGTGAATTGTATGCCGATGGGGAAACATATGAATGGGCAAGAATTCGGGAAGATGAAGCACCAAAAAGAAACACAAAGATGATAAAACAAATTGGTGATATTTCAAAGTATGCGAAAGATCTAACAAATAATGCCGCGCTGGAACTTCCTGTATTAAGTTATCAGAGTTCAATACGCGCATCGAAGACAAGACGTGGAGATTTTGGAGCACAGATGAAAAAGAGAATGGATGATAGGCGTTGTGGTTATTTAGGGTGTCTTGATTCTGTTCTTGATCAAAAAGGGTTAAAAGATAGGTTTGCATTTGCATCCTAAGTGGCAGTGGAACATTATAGAAGCTCTGAAGAGTGTATTTCCTAATATTCAGTTTATCATTGCTACGCATTCGCCAATAATCATATCTTCCTGTAAAGATGTTAATTTGGTTTTGGTTGATCATAATCAGGAAGTTATTTATCTGGATGATGCATATGGCTATTCGGTGAATGAAGTTTTGGAATTGCGGCAGGGGAGTTCAGACGTTTTAAAGAGTGTAAAAGATATGAAAAACGAATTTGATTTTGCAATTAATAAAGATGATCTGCAGAAAGCGTTAAAAATAGTTGAAGAAATGGCTGAGGAATTTGGAGATGATAATACAGAAGTCGTGAAAGCCAGGACGGAGTTAGAGATGGAAGATTTTCTAGGAGATGAAGATTAATATGCTGCATATTAAAAAGCAAAGAACAGATCCAGAAGTTGTGACAAAGGTTGCGGAGATTAAGAGTACATCTGCCTGGAAAAACACATCGGTAGGAGAAACCGAGAAGATCCGCGATTTTTTTGAGCAATTGCCAAAGGATAAAATAAGAATTCACTTATTGCAGGAACAGCACTATTTGTGTGCTTATTGTATGAAGAGGATACAGGATGATCCACTGGAAACTACAATAGAGCATTGGTTTCCTTTAGACAAAGATAAGGATAAAGCGCTGGATTATAAAAATATGCTTCCAAAGGCAATTCAGAGATAAAAATCAATCCTTTGAATGAAATACATATGAACAAGGTTAAGTATACCAGAGAAGGAATTGTACAGACAGGTGATGAAAGTTTAGACTTTGATATCAATAATGTATTACGCCTGAATGGCATTCGCGATGAAAATGGAAATCTAATATGCGATACATCAACGGCTCTGCTAAAAGGGCGTAAAAATGCAGTTCAAAAGAGTGTTGCAATAATAGAAGTATTAGATAGAAAAAGGAAACTTACTTCAGCGATGCTGAAACGAAAAGTAGAAGAGATAAAAGAAAAACCGATGAGGGATGAATTTGCTGGTGTTACTATTTTCTTCCTGGAAAGGAAGATCCGCTTATTGCAGAAGCTGGGGAAATAGCAAGTACATAGTTGATTGGGGATCGAAAAGGGGAATCTGAGATGAAAAACAAAAGCAGACTATATAGAGGGAGTGTGGCGGTCACACTGATAACCGCATGTCTTTTTCTCACCGCCTGTGGCGGAGAATTTGTGGGAAGGAATGATGAATCTACGGGAGCAGTATCGAAGGGGGCGGTATCCGGGGAAGCGGTATCTGGCGCTGCCGTAGAGAAAGAGAAGGAAAGAAACAGGAACCAGAAATGGAACGAGATACAGCAGATGGTTGCAGATGTCTATCCATATCACAGTTCCAGGTGTGTGTATATCCAGGGGAGTGATAATAAGCTGGGGCAGAGAACCCTGGAGGGGAAAAAGATGCAGACATTTTCTGTGCCGGGGCTGGAAAGTGAATACGATGAATGGCGTATTGAGGCGGTCACAGATCATGAGATTCTGTATACTGTTGATGCTTTCGATGATGATTCTGAAAATCCTTTAGAATTATGGAGTGTGCCCTTGGAAGAGACGGATGGAAAGGAACGCCTGGCTCCGGAGCGGGCGCAGAAAATACTGGAAGACGAAGATATCTATGTCATTTATGCGGATTCGGACCGCATCGCCTGTCGGTCTGATGATACAGGGTATTTTGATTATGACCGGAAGACGAAGAAAAAAGTTGCTGTTGACATGGCTGACAGCGGACAGGTCTATGATACGACGGATCAATATGTCACAACACGGGGAATGGGAACTTCGGATACCATTTTATTGTCAAAATGGTCTGGAGATGAATTCTGCGACCTGTATGTCCATAAAGTGGGATCGGGGAAGGTAAAAAAGATTCACGACGTTGTACAGGATGAGGAAAAGGACGGATTGATCGATGATTATGTCTATTTTGATAACAGGATCTTTTACAGCATCGGGAAAGAAGTCTGGTACTATGATGTGGCGCGGGAGGAAAAGCAGCAGCTGCTGACAGAAGATATGCTGTCTTCTTTCTGGCAGGGATACCCGGAAGAAACGATTGAGGAGATTTATGTGGATTCCCATAAATTATATTTTGAGGCATATGCTGCGGATGTTACAAAGAGATTTTCCTGTTCCTGGCAGCCAGGAGAGAAAAAGGAATGTAAATGGGAGAAAAATCTGGATTTGTGTCTGAGAAAGACGGCAGAAGGCTGTGATGACCTTACCATAGACACGATCCAGTCAGGGCGCTGTTTTTACACTCTGGATTCCGATACCCTTGATGAGAAAAGATACTGCTATGACCTGGAACGGGAGAGGAATCAGAGGGTTAGGAAGGGCGATCCTGAAAACTGCGCCTGGTGGATGTGGGAAGATGAGAATTAGGAGAAAAACAATGGTGAAGAAAATCTGTTTATTTGTCTGCGCCCTGGTGCTGGGAGGGGCCTGTGCAGGCCTCACCGCCTGCGGCGGGGAATATGTGGGAAAGAATGGTGATTCTACAGATGGAGTATCCCAAGGTGCGGTATCCGGAGAAGTGGTGTCTCATCAGGCGGTGTCCGGCTCAGGTGTGTCCGGTGACAGGAAGCGGTCAAAGATGTATGCAAAGACCCCGGAGGATCTTTCGGTGTCTTTTAAGATCCAGGAGAAGACGGAACAAGGTTATCATGCCAGGGTAAAGATCAGTCCGGAAGAGGAGGGCTTATGGGATTGGGAACTTTATCTTGAACTGGAGGACGAGATCACGGAGATCACCGGGGCAGAGATCGTGTCCCGTGAGGAAAACCGTTATATTATCAGGGGGACGGAAGAGAACCGGGATATTAAAATATATGAAGATGGTTATTTTGATGTGTCAGTATCCTGCCAGGGGCAGATTCATGAACCAGAAGTATGTTATCTTATCAGGCAGGAAGATTATATGGGGAAAAAGGATTATGAATGCAGGGCTGCAGATGTAGAAAGAACGGGGGATTTTGTAAAGGGAACGCTGGTACTCACAAATCATTCAGAGAAAAAGGCCGGGAAGTGGCTGCTTCATCTGGATACATATGGCATGAAGATCAACTCTCTGGAGGGGGCCCGGATCGTCTGGGGGGAGGAAGACGAGGAGGAATCAGAATATTATTATGATATCTGTGGAGAGGGCAGCAGGCAGGATCTGGGCGCCGGGGAAAGGATGGAGATCGCATTTACTGCGGAGGCACAAAAAGAAAAGGCAGGGGTTGGTAAGGAATTCGAGATGGTTAAACAGGTGGATACGGAGATTGACTGGAGTTATTACGAGACGGCGTATGGTGCCAGATATGGAAAGATGGATCAATATCTGGTGGGGGATTCTGTCAAAGGTGTGGATCTGTTTTTTGTCTTTGAGGAAAAGTATAAGGATAGCTATTGTGCCACGGCGGAATTGACTAATGTGATGGAAGATCCCGTTGCCGATTGGGAGATCTGTCTGGAGTGTGAAGATGAGATCGAAGAAATATCCGGCGCGGAAATCCTGTCCCATGAGGGAAATATGTACCGGATCCGGGCAAAGGACCGGAAGAAATGGATCCCTCCCTATGGCATGGTGACTTTTCAGGTAAAGGTATCCTGTACAGAGAAGATTCATCCTTTGGGGAAAGTCTATCTGGCGAAAGCGCGGTTTCAGGACGAGGAGGCGAAGACAGAAGATGGCAGGAAAGAGATCTATATCCGGGAAAAGGATCTGAAAGAAGCGGCGGGTCCCTGCTGGCTTCCCTACAATATCTTATACGAAAAAGATCAGTCGGCCACAAATAAGTACTGGGAAAGAAGTTATGGTCCGGATGATTTTGAAACCTATGAGGAATACAAAGCCTATGTGGACCGGAATGAGTGGGGAGAAAAAATGGGCAGATAAACAATAGATACAGCTTGTCATAAAACCTTCCTTTTTTGCATATACTTACCATAGTATGTATGAAATGGAGGGTTTTTTATGTCTGAAAATAAGAGAAGCAAAAAGACAATGGATGGAAATATGGCTGCGGCCCATGTTTCCTATGCCTTTACTGAGGCGGCCGCGATCTATCCGATCACACCGTCTTCGCCCATGGCAGATTATGTGGACCTGTGGGCAAATGAGGGGTTGAAAAACATATTTGGACAACCTGTGATGATGAGCGAGATGCAGTCTGAGGCGGGGGCGGCAGGGGCGCTTCACGGGTCGCTGCAGGCGGGAGCGCTGTCTACAACCTATACCGCCTCCCAGGGACTTCTGCTGATGGTTCCCAACATGTATAAGATGGCAGGAGAACTTTTACCAGCGGTGATCCATGTGTCCGCCAGGGCACTGGCGAGCCATGCCCTCTCTATCTTTGGCGATCATTCGGATGTATATGCCTGCCGCCAGACCGGATTTGCCATGCTGTGTGCCGGCAATGTACAGGAGGTAATGGATCTGGGCGCTGTGGCACATCTGGCTGCCATCGAGGGACGGGTTCCGTTTCTCCACTTTTTTGACGGATTCCGAACCTCCCACGAGATCCAGAAGATCGAGGTGTGGGATTACAAAGATCTGAAGGAAATGTGCCCCATGGATGCAGTGCGGGAATACCGGAAGAGGGCGCTGAACCCGAATCATCCGGTACAGCGTGGAACGGCACAGAATCCGGATATCTTTTTCCAGGTACGGGAGGCATGCAATCCCTACTATGACAGACTGCCTCAGATCGTGGAGAAATATATGCAGAAGGTCAACGAGAAAGCAGGGACGGATTATAAACTTTTCAATTACTATGGCGATCTCGATGCGAAGAAGGTCATCATTGCCATGGGTTCAGTCTGTGATGCCACCGAGGAGACCATTGACTACCTGAGAGGAAAGGGAGAAAAGGTGGGACTGGTTAAGGTGCGCCTGTTCCGTCCTTTCAGTGCCGAGCACCTGATCCAGGCGCTGCCGGCTACGGTGGAGCAGATCACAGTATTAGACCGAAGTAAAGAACCGGGTGCCCAGGGAGAGGCACTGTATCTGGATGTGGTAGCAGCGCTGAAAGACAGCCGTTTCCAGAATGTACCTGTCTATGGCGGACGATATGGCCTTGGCTCCAAAGATACCTATCCTTCCGATCTGCTGGCGGTATATCACAATGAGGCGAAGAAAAAATTCACCATCGGCATCGTGGATGATGTGACAAATCTTTCCCTGGAGCGCACCGAAAGCCCCCACACGGCACCGGAAGGGACAACCAGCTGTAAATTCTGGGGCATGGGTGCCGACGGAACGGTGGGTGCCAATAAGAACTCCATCAAGATCATCGGAGACAACACCGATAAATATGTACAGGCTTATTTTGACTACGACTCCAAAAAATCCGGCGGTGTGACCATTTCCCACCTGCGTTTTGGGGACCAGCCCATCAAGTCTTCGTATCTCATCGAGAAGGCAGATTTCGTGGCCTGCCACATGCCGGCATATATCCGTAAATACCATATGGTCCAGGATCTCAAACCGAAGGGATCTTTCCTGCTGAACTGTGCATGGAATGCAGAAGAGTTAGAAGAGGCCCTTCCAGGACAGGTGAAACGCTATATAGCAGAAAACGATATTCACCTGTACACCATCGATGGATTTAAACTGGGCAAGGAAATCGGTCTTGGCGGACGTATCAATACGATCCTGCAGGCGGCATTTTTTGTTATCTCCGGTATCATTCCGAAAGAGGAGGCCATCGAGCACATGAAGGCGGCGGCAAAGAAAACCTATTCCAAAAAGGGTGACGACATCGTGGAGATGAATTACCGTGCCATTGAGGCAGGGGCAGAAAAATTCGTGGAGATACCTGTGCCGGAGAGCTGGAAACAGGCAGAAGAAGAGGATATTACCGACAAGATGAGCGGCGTCAATGACGACCTGATGGAATACGTTAATGATATCCAGAGCAAGATCAATTCCCAGCAGGGCAATGACCTGCCGGTGTCAGCATTTAAAAAATATGTGGACGGAACGGTGCCTCTCGGATCCGCGGCTTATGAAAAGCGTGGCGTAGGAATCGATGTGCCCCGGTGGAATCCGGACGGATGTATCCAGTGCAACTTCTGTTCTTATGTCTGTCCTCATGCCTGCATACGTCCTCTGGCCCTGGACGAAGAGACGCAAAAGGAGGCTCCGGAGGGAACCATCACAGATATGGCGGGCATTGAAGGCATGAAATTTGCCGTGACCATTTCTCCTCTGGATTGTACCGGATGCGGTAACTGCGCTAATGTATGTCCTGGAAATAAGCGCAATGACGTATTGAAAATGATCTCTGTGGATGAGGGAATGTATCAGCAGAAACTTTTTGATTACGGTGTCAATATTAAGACGCCGGAGAAAGTGTTTGAAAAATTCAAGGTGGATACGGTGAAGGGAAGCCAGTTCAAGAAACCGCTGCTGGAGTTTTCCGGGGCCTGTGCCGGATGCGGGGAGACCCAGTATGCCAAACTGGCGACCCAGATGTTTGGAGACCGCATGTATATCGCCAATGCCACCGGCTGTTCTTCCATCTGGGGCGGATCTTCACCAGCGTCTGCTTATACGGTGAACCACGACGGCGAAGGACCGGCCTGGGCAAATTCTCTCTTTGAAGATAATGCAGAATTTGGATTCGGTATGGAACTGGCCCAGAGAACCCTGCGCAATAAAGTAATCTCTGCAGTCAAAGAGCTGAGCGGCCAGTCGGTTTCCATCAGCGATAAGGCAAAGGAAAAAATGAGTGCTTATCTGGAGACGCTGGGAGACGGCTCAGCAAACAAAACTGCTACCAGGGAAATGCTGGAAGTGCTGGAGCAGGAGAAGATTTCTGGCGAGGCGGCGGAGACAATTTTAGAGTACCGGGATTTTGCGTCAAAGAAGTCCCAGTGGATCTTCGGCGGTGACGGCTGGGCATATGATATCGGTTACGGCGGACTGGACCACGTGATCGCCAGCGGACAGGACGTCAACATTCTCGTATTTGACACAGAGGTGTATTCCAACACCGGAGGGCAGGCATCCAAATCTACGCCGATGGGAGCCATCGCCCAGTTCGCGGCAGGCGGTAAGGAGATCAAGAAGAAAGACCTGGCAGCAGTGGCGATGAGCTATGGCTATGTGTATGTGGCACAGGTGGCGATGGGTGCAGATATGGCGCAGACGGTCAAGGCATTTGAGGAAGCAGAGCGCTATCCGGGTCCATCTCTGATCATTGCCTATGCCCCGTGTATCAACCACGGAATCCGCATCGGCATGGGAAATTCCATGGATGAGGAGAAAAAAGCGGTGGAGACAGGATACTGGAATCTGTTCCGCTACAATCCGGAACTGGCAGAGCAGGGCAAGAATCCATTTATCCTGGATTCCAAAGAGCCCAAAGGAGGATTCCAGGAGTTCCTGATGGGCGAAGTGCGCTATAACCGTCTGATGCGGGCGAATCCGGAGCGGGCGAAGAGACTTTTTGAAAAAGCAGAAAAGGAAGCGTCGGAGAAATACAAGAGACTTGCACAAATGTCATAAATCGTGTAAACTATGCATAAGAGAAATTTTGACAGCTGTCCCTGGCAAAAGCCAGGAACGGCTGCGTACATATTATATGGAGGAATTTGAAATGGAACTTACAAGTATACGGAGCCTGTTCCGTAACAAAGATGAATACACCGGCAGGGAGGTAACTGTGGGCGGCTGGATACGGAGTATCCGGGATTCCAAGACCTTTGGCTTTATCGTGATCAATGATGGAACTTTTTTTGAGCCGCTGCAGGTAGTCTACAGTGACAAACTGGACAATTTTGATGTGATATCCAAACTGAATGTAGGAGCGGCCATTATCGTGAGAGGAACGCTGGTGGAGACGCCCAATGCAAAACAGCCTTTTGAGATACAGGCGGATAGTGTGGAAGTAGAGGGACCGTCTACCGGTGAATATCCACTTCAGAAAAAACGTCACAGCTTTGAATATCTTCGGACAATCACTCATCTGAGGCCGAGGACCAATACCTTTCAGGCTGTATTTCGTGTGCGCTCCCTGATCGCTTACGCGATCCATAAATTTTTCCAGGATCGGGAGTTTGTTTATGTGCATACGCCGCTGATCACAGGCAGCGATTGCGAGGGCGCCGGGGAGATGTTCCGGGTGACGACGCTGGATATGGAGGATCTGCCGAAAACGCCGGAGGGGGCTGTTGACTATGGCCAGGATTTCTTTGGAAAAGAGACCAACCTTACCGTGAGTGGTCAGCTCAATGGTGAGACCTTCGCCCAGGCATTTAAAAATATATATACCTTTGGACCGACATTCCGGGCGGAGAACTCGAACACCACCCGCCATGCTGCCGAGTTCTGGATGATCGAGCCGGAGATCGCTTTTGCCGATCTGAAGGATGATATGATGCTGGCAGAAAGCATGCTAAAGTATGTGATCCGTTATGTCCTGGATCATGCGCCGGAGGAGATGAATTTCTTTAATAGTTTTGTGGACAAGGGACTCATCGAACGCCTTAAGCATGTAGAACAGTCTGAATTTGCTCATGTAACTTATACAGAAGCCATCGGGATCCTGGAAAAAAATAATGACCGTTTCGAGTATAAGGTATCCTGGGGAGCGGACCTGCAGACAGAACATGAGAGATACCTCACCGAAGAGGTGTACAAACGCCCGGTATTTGTCACAGATTATCCGAAAGAGATCAAGGCATTTTATATGAAACTCAATGAAGACGGAAAAACCGTGGCGGCTATGGACTGCCTTGTTCCGGGCATTGGTGAGATCATCGGCGGCAGCCAGAGAGAGGATGACTATGAAAAACTGGTGAAGCGCATGGAGGAGTGTGGTCTGAACCAGGAGGATTATGAGTTCTATCTGGATCTGAGAAAATACGGTTCCACAAGACATGCCGGCTTTGGCCTTGGTTTTGAGCGCTGTGTGATGTACCTTACAGGAATGCAGAATATCCGCGACGTGGTTCCGTTCCCAAGAACGGTCAAAAACTGTGAACTTTAAGAGAATGAGGAGGAAGAATATGAATTTGCAAATACCAGAGAATTACCGGTCTCCATTGTCGATCCGTGAGACCGAGGAAGCGATCAAAAAAGTAAAAGATTTTTTTGAAAAAGCATTGGCGGTGAACCTGAATCTCACCAGGGTGTCGGCACCACTTTTTGTTGCTCCGGAGACGGGATTGAATGATGATCTGAACGGAGTGGAGCGGCCGGTGGCATTTGGCATCCGGGAGCAGGAGGAGAGAAAGGTGGAGATTGTCCATTCTCTCGCCAAGTGGAAACGCCACGCCTTAAAACGTTATGGTTTTGATAAGGGGGAAGGGCTGTATACGGACATGAATGCCATCCGCCGGGATGAGGACACAGACAATGTTCATTCCATTTTTGTGGACCAGTGGGACTGGGAGCGGATCATTGACCCCTCGGAGCGCAATATAGACACATTGAAGACCATTGTAAAGAAGGTATATCAGTCCCTGGAAGAGACCGAAGACTTTATGTCCATCAAATATCCTTACATAAAGAAGTCTCTGCCTCAGAATATTACATTTGTCTCCACCCAGGAGCTGGAGGACCAGTATCCGGATAAGTCACCTAAGGAGAGGGAATATCTTGCGGCGAAAGAACACGGAGCCATTTTCCTGATGCAGATCGGAGATAAGCTGGCCTCCGGAGAACCCCATGACGGCAGGGCGCCGGATTATGACGACTGGTCGCTGAACGGGGATATTATTGTGTATTACCCGGTGCTGGATATTGCCCTGGAGCTTTCTTCCATGGGGATCCGCGTGGATGAGAAAGCATTGGAGGACCAGCTTGCGAAAGCGGGCTGTGAGGAACGCAGCAAACTGCCCTTTCAGAAGGAGATCCTGGAGGGAAAACTTCCCTATACCATCGGGGGAGGGATCGGGCAGTCCAGGATCTGTATGTTCTTCCTGAAAAAAGCCCATATCGGTGAGGTTCAGTCTTCCATATGGCCGGAAGATGTGATGAAAGAAGCAGAAGAAAAGGGACTTCAGATACTATAATACGCAGAGAATGGAGGAAATCATGGAAAACTTTACGTTTTATGCACCTACTTATTTTGATTTCGGAAAAGGAGCAGAACAGCATGTGGGAGAGCTGGTCCGCAGGTTTGGCGGAAACAAGGTGCTCTTTCATTATGGGGGCGGTTCCATTAAAAGATCCGGTCTCTACGATACTGTAAAGAAATGTCTGGAAGCAGAGGGCATTGACTATGTAGAGCTTGGCGGCGTCAAACCAAATCCCCGCAGCGGTCTGGTGTATGAAGGGATTGAACTCTGCCGGAGAGAAGGCGTGGACTTTATACTGGCTGTGGGCGGCGGGAGTGTCATCGATTCTTCCAAGGCCATTGCCGCCGGGTGCTGCTATGATGGAGATTTCTGGGACTTTTATTCTGGAAAGGCAAAGATCCAGCAGGCAGTTCCTGTGGGGACGATCCTGACCATTGCGGCGGCCGGTTCCGAGGGCTCTACCAACTCTGTTATCACAAATGAGGAGACAGGGTATAAAAAGGGTGCCGGTTCGGATGTGCTGCGCCCTAAGTTTTCCATATTGAATCCGGAATTCACCTGCTCCCTGCCGCCTTATCAGACGGCGGCGGGAGCTACTGATATCATGATCCATATATGCGAGCGGTATTTTTCCAATACCGAAGAGGTGGAGATCACAGACAGACTCTGTGAGGCTGTGTTGAAGACGATGATCCACGAGACGCCGCGGGTGATCGAAGATCCCCAGAACTATGATGCCAGGGCCAATATCATGTGGGCGGGAATGCTTGCCCACAATAATGTGTGTGGAGTGGGCAGGGTACAGGACTGGGCGAGCCATCATATCGAGCACGAGCTCTCGGCACTCTATGATGTGACTCACGGTGCAGGGCTGGCGGTGATCGCTCCTGCCTGGATGCGGTACGTACTAAAGATCAATCCCCACAAGCTGGTTCAGTTTGCTGAACGGGTGTGGGATATCGAGCCCCAGGAGAGCGGGGAAAAAACTGCTTTGAAGGGCATAGAGGCCTTTGAGTGCTTTTTGAAGGCTATTGGTATGCCGCTGACCTTTGCCGAGATCGGCGCCGATGAAAAGGACGCGGAGCTTATGACCAGTAAACTTCTGAGTACAAAGGATACAGAAGGAAATTATGTGCAGCTCCGGGCGGAGGATGTCATGAAGATTTATCATTATGCGGCGACAGGAGAGATGTAGATGCGTGACCAGAATGAATTTATGAGACAGATGCTTGAACTGGTGGATCTGGCAAAGACACAGGAGAGCCGGATCACCAAAGAGCAGGTCAAAGATTTCTGCTGTGACCTGGATCTGACGGCGCCACAGCTGAAGCTGGTGTATGATTTTCTGGAGGAGCATAATATCGATGTGACAGGGCATTCTTCAAAGAAACATTCTGGAAAGGCTGTTTCCCAGGAAGCGGGATTTGAAGCCGGAGACGGACAACTTCAGGAATCGGATCTGAATACAGAGGACTCCAAATATCTTCGTATCTACCGGCGGGAACTGCGGGAGCTTCCGGATCTGTCCGGGGAGGAGAAAGAGCAGCTCTATGGGAGGCTTTTATCCGGTGATGCCAGTGTCCAGCATAAGGTGATCGAGTCTTTTCTTAAGCGTGTTGTCACCCTGGCGGGAAAATATAAAAACCGGGGAGTGCCGTTGGAGGATCTGATCCAGGAGGGAAATCTGTCTTTGATCACGACGGTGGACATGCTCTGCGGCAATCCAGACATCTCCGATGTAAAAAAAGAGCTGGAGCGCAGTGTAAGGGGGCGCATGATCGAGCTGGCGGACAGCCAGTTAGAAAGCCGGGGGCAGGAAAATACGATCCTGGCGAGAACAAACCTGATCCATGAGGCCACGAAAGTACTTGCCGAGGAGTGGGGCAGGCTTGCCACGCTGGCAGAACTGGCAGAGTACACAAGGATGACGGAAGATGAGATCCGGATGTATGTGGAGCTGTCCATGGATGAGATCAAGGTGGGAAAAGGATGACCGCCGGCAAAAATCCCAATAACGATAAATAAATGCGTAAAAACGATCGTTGCCACGGTCGTTTTTTTGTCTGTTCTACAAATATAGTCTAACCACATGATATAGTATTTTGTTTGAAAATTTCATGAAAAAGTTACAAGATATAGTGGACATCCTATCCCATTAGTGATATAATCACTAATGTTCGGTATTGAGATCGTAAGGAGTAGTTTTTGAAAGGCAGGGGATATTAAGGTGAAGGTTATCAAGAGAGACGGCCGTGTGGTGGACTATGACCGCAATAAAATTCTGGTGGCAGTCAGAAAGGCGAATGCAGAAGTAGAGCCTTATGAAAAAGTATCAGAGGATGACATGGATGGTATTATTGCCAGCATTGAGAATGCGGGACGGGAGACAATGCAGGTCGAGGATATCCAGGATATGATCGAGCAGAAACTGATGGCTGCGGGAAAATTTGTGCTGGCCAAGACCTATATCATCTATCGTTATACGAGAGAGCTGGTGAGGAAGGCAAATACAACGGATGACTCCATCATGAGCCTGATCCAGAACAGCAATAAGGATGTTATGGAGGAAAATTCCAATAAAAATGCCTATATCGCATCGACCCAGAGGGACCTGATCGCGGGAGAGGTATCAAAGGATCTGACAAAACGGGTTCTTTTGCCGGAAAAGATCGTGAGGGCACATGAAGAAGGAGTGCTTCATTTTCACGATATGGATTATTTTGTACAGCCTATTTTTAACTGTTGTCTCATCAATATTGGGGACATGCTGGAAAATGGCACCGTTATGAATGGAAAGCTTATTGAAAGCCCAAAGAGCTTCCAGGTGGCGTGTACCGTGGTGACCCAGGTCATTGCGGCAGTGGCCAGCAGCCAGTATGGAGGCCAGTCTGTGGATATACGCCATCTGGGTAAATATCTGCGCAAGAGTACGGATAAATACCGCCAGCGGTATCGGGAAAAGTTTGGGGATACATTAGATGATACAACGATCGAGACCATGGTGGAAGAGCGGGTGAAGGATGAACTTTGTTCCGGTGTCCAGACGATCCAGTATCAGATCAACACGTTGATGACCACCAACGGGCAGTCGCCTTTTGTAACCCTTTTCCTTAATCTGGATAAGGATGATGAGTACATAGAAGAAAACGCAAAAATTGTTGAGGAAGTTCTCCGCCAGAGACTGGAGGGCATCAAAAATGAAAAAGGTGTATATGTCACGCCGGCATTTCCCAAGCTGATCTATGTGCTGGATGAACATAACTGTCTCAAGGGTGGAAAATACGATCATATTACGAGACTGGCGGTGAAATGTTCTGCCAAACGTCTCTATCCCGATTATATTTCGGCAAAAAAAATGAGGGAAAATTATGAGGGAAATGTATTCAGCTGCATGGGCTGCCGCAGCTTTCTCTCCACCTGGCAGGATGACCAGGGGAATTATAAATGGGAGGGGCGCTTTAATCAGGGAGTAGTCAGCCTGAACCTGCCCCAGATCGGAATTATGGCAAAGGAAAACGAGGAATACTTCTGGCAGCTGCTGGAGGAGAGACTCTCCCTTTGCTTTGAGGCGCTGATGTGCCGGCACGCTGCCCTGGAGGGAGTGACCTCCGATGTCAGTCCCATCCACTGGCAGTATGGGGCGATCGCAAGGCTGGAAAAGGGAGAAAAAATAGACAAGCTGCTTCATGATGGATATTCGACGATCTCCCTTGGATATATTGGCCTGTATGAGGTGACAAAACTGATGACCGGGGAGAGCCATACAACAGAAAAGGGAAGTAAGTTCGCCCTGAAGGTGATGAACCGTCTGCGCCGGGCTACCGATACCTGGAAGGAAGAGACCGGGCTTGGATTTGGACTCTACGGAACGCCGGCAGAATCTTTGTGTTATCGTTTTGCTGAGATTGATAAGAAGCGTTTTGGGGTGATCAAAGATATTACCGATAAGGGATATTATACCAATTCCTACCATGTGGATGTCCGTGAGAAGATTGACGCATTTAGCAAATTTACTTTTGAGAGCCAGTTTCAGACGATTTCTTCCGGAGGCGCCATCTCTTATGTGGAGATCCCGAACATGCAGCACAATCTGCCAGCTCTTGAAGAGATTGTAAAATTTATATATGACAACATTCAGTATGCGGAATTTAATACGAAGTCGGATTATTGCCATGTATGTGGTTTTGATGGGGAGATCGTGATCAATGAAGACCTCATATGGGAATGCCCCAACTGTGGCAACAGGGACCACAACAAAATGAATGTGACCAGGAGAACCTGCGGCTATCTTGGAGAGAATTTCTGGAATGTAGGCAAGACCAAGGAGATTAACTCCAGGGTTCTGCACATTTAACCGGAGGTTGTTCCGTCAGGCCGGTCCAGTGGCGGCAAATAGTGCCGCTGGGCTGAGAAAGGGAAATAGAATGAATTATGCAGATATAAAGCAGTATGATGTGGCAAACGGCCTGGGGGTCAGGGTATCGATCTTTGTCAGTGGATGTACCCATCACTGCAAAAACTGTTTTAATCCGGAGACCTGGGATTTTGCTTATGGTAAGCCCTTTTCCCAGGTAGAGATCCAACGGATCCTGGATTATCTGAAGCCTTCCTACGTGGCCGGCTTATCTGTTCTGGGAGGGGAGCCCTTTGAGAAAATAAATCAGGAGGGGCTTCTTCCTCTGTTAAGGCAGGTAAAAAAGTGTTATCCGGAGAAAGACATCTGGTGCTATTCCGGATATTTATTTGACAGCCAGATCCTGGGGCAGATGTGTCAGGAGTCGGAGACCACCAAAGAGATGCTTTCTTATATTGATATATTGGTGGACGGCCGGTTTGTGGAAGAGAAAAAGAACCTGAAGCTGAGGTTCCGGGGGTCAGAAAACCAGAGGATCATTAATGTAAAAAGGTCGCTGGAGACTGGCAGAGTGGTACTATGGCAGGAAGAAGAGAAGTTGTAATGATATAGATGGAGGAAGAGATGGAGCAGATAAAAGTAACCTTTATGAAAATGGATCCCAAAGCGCAGGTGCCCGCCTATGGCACAGAGTTTTCTGCAGGGGCAGATCTGTCTGCCTGTATGGAGCATCCGGTTATGATCCCTCCGGGGAAGACAGAATTTATCCATACAGGAATCGCTGTGGCGATTCCCAAAGGACTGGTGGGGCTGGTCTATGCCAGAAGCGGCCTTGCCTGTAAACAGGGGCTGGCTCCGGCGAATAAAGTCGGGGTTATTGATTCGGATTACCGGGGTGAGGTTATCGTGGCGCTGCACAACCATTCTACCGTACAGCTGGTAGTAGAACCCGGACAGAGAGTAGCTCAGATGGTCATTGCTCCTTATATTTATGCAGAGTATGAGGAGAGAGACAGCCTGGATGAAACGGACCGGGGAAGCGGCGGATTTGGTTCTACAGGAAGCAGATAGAAGATGAATGTAAAAACTTTACAGAAATACCATTCCATGGTATACTAAGTGTTAGCTCGGCGGCGAAGTTAGAAAAAACAGCAGAAAAGATAGGGGTGTAACATTGAAAAAAGCAAAAAATAAGATTTCCCTGACACTGAATGAGACGACAATGCCTATCATCGAACAGCTGACCGATGGGATGCCAGGCGGCTTTTTTATATATTGTGCCGAAGGAGAAGAAGAACTCCTTTATTTTAATACGGCTATGCTGCGTATTTATGGCTGTGAGACCAGGGAAGAGTTTGTGGAACTGACGGGTAATACATTTCGGGGGATGGTACATCCAGAGGATCTGGAGGAAGTGGAAGAAAGCATAAAGGACCAGGTTGAGAAGAGTATCTACGACCTGGATTATGTGGAATACCGTATTATCCGCAGAGATGGCTCCATTCGCTGGGTGGAGGATTATGGCCACTTTTTGTATACAGAAAAGTATGGCAACATATTTTACGTTTTTATAGAAGATGCGACGGAGCGGCTCAGGAGCCGTATCCAGGAATTAGAATATATCAATACCGAACTAAAGCGGCTGCACGCCAGGGAAGTCCAGTATAAGAAGGCTCTATTAAAGGATGCCGTTTCTTTTTGTGAGATCAATCTGACAAGAGACGAGTTTTTGACTGTATCCAGCCAGATCCGTGATGTGGAGGAGTATGATCTGACGAAGAAGACAGAAGGCCATCCTATCAGAAAATACTCCGAATACGTGAGACAATGGGAAAAAAATATAAGCGAGGAACGGTTGGAAACCTACCGTACATTTTTTCAGGCAGAACGATTAAAACGATGTTATGAAGAGGGAAAACTGGAACAGTCCTATGAGTGCCAGATTATAGACGTAAGGGGAAGGGCACGTCTGTGGCAGTTTGTGCTGCTGCTGGGAAAGAATGAGAATTCTGACGATGTCATTGCCCTGGTTATCATTAAAGATATCACGGAACAGCTGGCAAAACAAAATCTGCTGTTGTCCGCACTTCAGCAGGCACAGATGGCGAAGATCGCAAGAAATACATTTTTGTCTAACATGTCCCACGATATTCGCACTCCTCTGAATGCCATCATAGGATATACCGACCTGGCAAGGGATCACAAAGAAGACCTGGACAGAGTAGAAAATTATATGGATAAAATACAGGTATCCAGTGAGCAGCTGCTGGCGATCCTCAATGAATCGCTGGAGGTCACCCGGATGGAGTCAGGAAAGGTGAGCCTGATCGAACGGAAGTGTCATCTGGCAGATCTTCTGGAGGATGTGGAAAGTACCTTCCGTATTGGAATTAAGGAAAAAGGTATCAGGTTTTACGTGGATAAAGATGCGGTCAGGCATTTTTCGGTTGTGGTAGATTACATAAGGCTGAAAGAAATTTTATGCCAGCTGGTGGACAATGCCATGAAGTATACAGAGCCGGGAGGCATGATAAGCCTTACGCTGAAAGAGTCTGACATTGCTGTGAACGGATATGCCAAGTTTCGGTTTATGGTCAAAGATGATGGCATTGGTATATCGGAGGAATTTCAGAAAAGTCTGTTTGAGCCCTTTAAGAGAGAGAATAATACGACAGAAAGCGGGATCCCTGGCACCGGACTAGGCCTTACTGTGGTAAAAGGACTGGTTGATATTATGGGAGGAGAGATCTCTGTTGAAAGTGAACCGAAGAAGGGCTGCTGTTTCACCGTAAGCATGCTGATGAAACTGCAGAAAAGGCAGCAGGGAGAGCATTTGGAGAACAGCGAACGTGACAGCATCGACCCGGTATCCCTGAAAGGAAAACGGATCCTGGTGGTAGAGGACAACGAGATCAACCGGGAGATCGTGGAAGAAGTTCTGAAAAGCGAGGGCCTTTTGGTAGAGACCGCGAAAAATGGCGAAGAGGCAGTGGAAAAAATGCGGGGATCAAAGGCTGGGTATTATTCGTTGATCCTTATGGATATCCAGATGCCGGTGATGGATGGATATGAGGCAACAAAGGCGATCAGAAAACTGGAAGACAAAGAACTGGCGGATGTTCCTATTGTTGCATTGTCGGCAAATGCCTTTGCTGAGGATTATCAGCATTCACTGGATGTGGGGATGAATGCCCATATTCCAAAACCGATTGACCGGAAAAAGCTGCGGGAGCTTTTGCAGCGGCTGATAAGAAAGGATTTCCATGAATTATAATGACAGTGTCCGCAAGATCAAAGGAGTGGGGGAAAAAGCGGAAAAGTGTTTACATAAACTGGATATTTTTCAGGTAGGAGATCTGTTGGAACATTACCCCAGAGATTATGATGAGTTTAAAGAACTCGTATCCATTTCTGAGCTGCAGGAAGGAAAGGTTATGGCGGTGGAAGGCGTTCTCCGCAGAAAACCTTCGGTGAAGAACACATCAAATCTGAAGATCATCACTGCCTTTCTGGAGGATGAGACAGGAGTCGTGCAGATTACCTGGTTTAATATGCCTTTTCTGCTGAATCAGCTCAGACTGGGAACGAGATATATCATGAGAGGAAAGACTGGCCGCCACAATGGAAAGATGGTGTTGGAACAGCCTAAGCTGTATAGTAAAAACGAGTTTTACAAAAAGGTGGGAAGGATGCTTCCCATCTATCCTCTCACGGCGGGGCTGACGAACCATCAGATGACGAAAGCTGTACAGACCGCTCTGTCAGAGTGTGAGGGAATATTGGAGTTTCTTCCCCTGGAGATCCGGAAGCGCAACGATCTTGTGGGATATAAAAAGGCGGTGCAGGATATTCATTTTCCCAAAAACCGGGTGGATTTTATAAAGGCGAGAAAACGTCTTGTATTTGATGAATTATTTTTATATCAGGCGGCTCTTCGGGCAATTCGTTTGCAGAATGATCAGGAGAGCTGCCATGTTATGGTTCAGAAAAGGGAAGTGGAAGAGTTATTGAAGAGTCTGCCTTTCACACTGACCGGTGCGCAGAGAAAAGTTTATGATGAGATACTGGCGGATCTTTGCGGCGGACGTGTTATGAACCGGCTGGTGCAGGGGGACGTGGGATCCGGCAAAACTGTGGTGGCGGTGCTCGCCCTTTACCTGACGGTCTGCAATGGCAGCCAGGGAGCATTTATGGTGCCCACGGAGGTTCTTGCCAGACAGCATTATTTATCCCTTCAGGATATGCTCGGTGTGCTTGGTGTCAGGGTGGGGCTGCTCACCGGCTCCCTGACGGCAAAACAGAAGCGGGAGGGGAAAGAAAAGCTGGCTGCGGGAGAGTGGGATATCGTGGTAGGGACTCATGCGATGCTGCAGGATAATGTGGAGTTTCATGATCTGGCCCTTGTCATTACCGACGAACAGCACCGTTTTGGGGTGAGACAGCGGGAAGTGCTCTCAGAGAAAGGGGAAACTCCCCATATTCTTGCCATGAGTGCGACGCCGATCCCCAGGACCCTTGCGCTGGTGCTGTATGGAGACATGGATCTTTCGGTGATGGATGAGCTGCCGGCGAACCGTCTTCCCATCAAAAACTGCGTGGTGGGTACAGATTACCGGCAGAACGCCTACCGGTTTATGAAAGAACAGATCGGGATGGGGCATCAGGTCTATATCATCTGCCCTATGGTAGAAGAAAATGAAGATATGGAGTTAGAAAGCGTGGCGCTCTATACGGAACAGCTGCGTCAGGTTTTTAGCGGTACGGCTGTGGTGGACAGTCTGCATGGAAAAATGAAACCGGCGCAGAAGAATGAAGTGATGGAGCGCTTCGGGGCAGGGAAAACAGATATCCTGGTGTCAACTACTGTGATCGAGGTGGGGATCGATGTGCCCAACGCCACAGTGATGATGATCGAGAATGCGGAGCGGTTTGGTCTGGCGGGCCTTCATCAGCTGAGGGGAAGGGTGGGCCGGGGGGAGGCCCAATCCTACTGTATCCTCATGTATGGAAATGATACGAAGGAGGGAAAGGAGAGGCTTTCGATCCTTGCCTCCTCCAATGACGGATTTCACATCGCCAGGGAGGATCTGAGGCTGCGGGGCCAGGGAGATTTTTTCGGGGTGCTGCAGAGTGGGGACAAGCTGTTTAAACTGGCGGATATTTATGAGGATGCAAAATTGCTGCAGGCTGCCAGTGAAGAGGCAAAACGGTATGATTTTCATGAGATCAGCTGTTTTTATGCCAAAAACCGGCGCCTTTCGGAAAAATTGGAGCACTATATGGGAAAGGTACCGCTATAGCCTGATGTCGCCACCCGGCCGGCCTGGCGGTGATATTGTATGTTTAGCGGACAGAAAACAGTTGAAAAAAAACAGGATTTATTATACAATAGCAGAAAAAGCGGACGACCACGGAAATGAGGGAAGATATGCGCGTTATTGCGGGTAAGGCAAGAAGGCTGCCGTTGACAGCCCCGGAGGGGAAGGATACAAGGCCGACGACGGACCGGATCAAAGAGACATTATTCAATATCATACAGGATGAAGTTCCCGGCAGTGTATTTCTGGATCTGTTCAGTGGCAGCGGGGGAATTGCCATCGAGGCGCTGAGCAGGGGGGCGGAGAGGGCAGTTCTGGTAGAGTTTGGGAAAGCCCCCCTGCGGTGCATCCAGGCCAATCTGGCAAAGACCAGGCTGGCAGAGCAGGCGGTGGTGCTGCCGGTGGAGGTTACTTATGGAATATCTAAATTAGAGAAATTGGGACAGGTATTTGATATTATTTATGCGGATCCGCCATACCGGAAGGGATTTGAGTCAAAGCTGGCAGATCTGCTGGCGCACTCGGGGATTGTGAAAGAAGGTACGCTGGTGATCCTGGAATCTGCCCTGGATACACCGGCAGACTATGTGGATGAAAATTTTTATGACGTGGTAAGGATAAAGGAATATAAGACGAACAAGCACGTTTTTTTAAGAGTAAGGTAGAGAAAGGAACAGGTAATTGTATGAACCCATCAAGAATTGAGAAGGCGATAGACGAGATCTATGAATATGTGGAGAACTGCAAACCCTCTAAATTGTATCCCAATAAAGTAACGGTTTCCAAAGATGAATTATATGATCTTCTGGATGCTCTCCGCATGTGCGCGCCGGATGAGATCAAGAGATATCAGAAGGTCATCAACAACCGCAATGAGATCCTTCAGGAAGCTCAGACCCAGGCGGAGCAGATCATGAATAAGGCAGAAGCCCAGACCCAGCAGCTGCTGGATCAGAACGAACTGGTGCAGACGGCTTATGCCCAGGCAGAACAGATCATAGCCCAGGCCCAGGCCCAGGCGGAACAGATCGTCAGGCAGGCTGTGGGGGAGAGTGAACAGGTCAGGACTTCCGCACTGTATTATACCAGTGATCTTCTGGGAGAGGCGGGGAGAAACATTGAGACGTCCCTGAAGGAGCTGGAGAGCAAGTCAACGATGCTCATTAGTGCATTAAAGAAAGATATCGAGATCATAAAAAGTAACCGCTCAGAGCTCAAAGACCAGATTGATGGTAAATTTCCGGAAGAAGAAAACCAGGGAGAGGAAGATGGAGCTTCCAGCGGGGCAGAATAGTTTTTATCCCGTTGTCAGGTTACCACAGTAAAACGCCGAGAAGCAGGGCAAAGAGACTGCTGAGAAACTTTATGATTACATAGGGAACGATGGATAATCCTGTATTTCGCAGAACACTGTTTGTCTGGGCAGCAGCAGAGAGCCCCCCAAAGGCAGTGAAGGCAAGGCACAGGATTATTTTTGCGTGGTGTGGGATACCTGAGCTGCAGATCATGGCATTTCCGGTGGTGATCTCCAGAAGACCGCAGAGGGGGATCTGGCAGACAGAGGGCAGCGCAGGAATGCTCTGGATCATCCTGGCGAGGATGGAAAAGAGCATAACATAGCCTCCGATCTTGATCAAAAGCAGGGCTGAGGCAGAGATTTCTTCATCCAGCTGTTCAGAAAAGGTGGCGCAGGGAACGGGAGGGTGTCCGGAAGAGTTGGCATGCAGTGAGAGCCTGCCATGGAAAAGGGGAGTTAGAAGGTAAAAGCATACACTTCCCAAAAAGGCAGACAGGAGTACTGTAAGATAAAAGAAGTATTTTCCCGGGCCGAGGTGGAGCAGGCTTTCCCCCACAAAAAAGATGACAAACATGGGGCTTGGGTTGTTGATGGCGCTGCCAAGGAAAACCGCCTGTTTTTTTGTAAGGGAGCCGTCTTGATACAGGTCTCCGGCTATTTTTGCCCCGATGGGATAGCCGGACAGGATGCCGGCGGTGAGAAGCAGATAGCAGAGCCGGTTCCCCTGCAGTTTTTTCCTGAGTAGTGATGTGAGGATCGAGAAGGGAAGAAGTGAGGGGACAAGGACCGTAGCCCATAAGACCAGACCATTTTTGCCACCCTCTGCGGCGGTTTCAGGAAAGACCAGCAGCAGTGCAAGAAATAAAAAACAAAGCAATAGCATGGAAACGATCCCCCCAGGGACGTGTTTGTTCATTTTATGAATAAATACGCTGCAATATGCCGATAATAAAGAGTACTAACGGCTAAAGCCCGTCAATGGAGGAAGTTATGAACGATTCATTTGCAATTCTTACGGATTCCACGGCCAATCTTCCGCTGCCCTATATTCAGAAATATGAGATTACTGTCCTGTCTCTTAAATATCTGGTGGGAGACCGGGAATATCCGGGATATGATCAGTCGGGGGACCAGACGTTCCATCAATTATATGAACATCTGCGGGTGGGAAGAAATGTAACCACTTCCATGGTGAATACCAGTGAGGCGTATGAGGCGGCAAAACCTATATTGGAATCGGGAAAAGATATTTTGTATATTGGTCTTTCCACAAAGCTCAGCGGAACTTTCAATGCAGTGGAAGCGGCGCTTATGAAGCTGAAGGGAGAATTTCCTGAGCGGAACATATATGCCGTGGACAGCCTGTGTATGGCGCTGGGAGAGGGCCTTCTGGTATATGGGGCGGTGAGGCGGCGCAGACAGGGGCAGAGGCTGGAACAGGTTTACGAGTGGTGCAGCCAGAGCCGCTGGCAGATCAATACCATTTTTACTGTAGATGACCTGAACCATCTGAGGCGCAGCGGCCGTGCCTCTACGGTGATCGCCATGGTGGGAACGGTATTAAAGATCAAATTGATCCTCCGGATGAGCCAGGGAGGGATCCTCAAACAGGAGACCAAGGTACGGGGGAGAAAAAAATCACTGGATGAGATTGCAAAAAGGGCGCTGAGAGATATCAAAGAACCCCAGACCGTATTTATCAGCCATGGAGACTGCCCTTCGGATGCACGTTATCTTGCGGATCATCTGCGAAAATCTGAAAAGGTGAAAAGAATCATTATCCAGACGCTGGATCCGGTGATCGGAGTTCACACAGGACCAGGTTCTATTGGGATTTTTTTCATTTCCTATTGAAATTTAAAAATCACAGTTGTATAATAAAAAAGTATGAATTTTGGGTTATAAACCAGAAAGAAGGAAATGGAATGAAAGTATTAGTGATCAATTGTGGAAGTTCTTCCCTCAAATACCAGCTGATCGATTCCGAGACGGAACAGGCGCTTGCCGTTGGGATCTGTGAGAGGATTGGAATAGATGGACGCCTGAATCACACACCGGCAGGTGGTGAAAAAGTCGTGATCAACAAAGACATGCCGGATCACGAAGTGGCGGTGAAATTAGTTCTGGAGGAGCTTACGGATAAAACTTATGGAGTCATTGGAGACCTGTCGGAAATTGATGCCATCGGACACCGGGTGGTACACGGAGGAGAAAAATTTGCCTCTTCCGTTGTCATTGATGATGATGTGATGGCGGCGATCGAGGAGTGCAATCCTCTGGCACCGTTACATAATCCGGCGAATCTCATCGGGATCCGTGCCTGTCAGGCGATCATGCCGGGAGTACCGAATACGGCTGTTTTTGACACGGCATTTCACCAGACTATGGATCCAGTGGCATTTTTGTATGGTCTTCCCTATGATTGTTATGAAAAATATAAAGTGCGCCGTTATGGATTCCATGGTACCAGCCATAGTTTTGTATCCGCACGTGCCATCGAGCTGCTGGGACTGGATCCGGACAATTCCAAGGTTATAGTCTGCCACCTGGGGAATGGTGCCAGCATTTCTGCGGTAAAGAATGGAAAGTCCGTGGACACCAGCATGGGGCTGACACCGCTGGAGGGGCTCGTGATGGGAACCAGAAGTGGTGACATCGATCCGGCGATCATTGAATATCTGGCTCACAATATGGGGAAATCCCTGGAAGAGGTTATGAATCTTCTGAATAAGGAATCCGGAGTTTATGGTCTCTCCGGAATCTCCAGCGATTTCCGTGATCTGGAGAAAGCAGCAGAAGAAGGCAATGAGAGGGCGCAGCTGGCACAGGACGTATTTGGTTATCGTGTGGCAAAATACATCGGTGCTTATACCGCCGCCATGAACGGAGTGGACGCTATCGTATTTACCGCCGGTCTTGGCGAAAACAATAATATTATGCGGGAATATATCTGCAGCTATCTCGGATATCTCGGTGTAAAGATCGACCAGAAAGAAAATGCCATCCGCAGTGAGGAAAAGGTGGTATCTACCGCGGACAGTAAGGTGAAAGTAATGGTGGTTCCGACCAACGAAGAGCTTGCCATTGCCAGGGAAACCGTGGAATTGATCGGATAAGCCAAAATATTGTCAGAAATGTAAAAAAGTGTTGACAAACTATGGTCTTACCGATATAATGGTAGAAGTGTTTTCAGATATTAAGGAGGTGTAATGACATGTCAATCTGTCCTAAGAATAAATCTTCAAAGTCAAGAAGAGACAAACGTAGAGCAAACTGGAAAATGACAGCTCCTACATTGGTAAAGTGCAGTAAATGCGGAGAGCTGATGGTTCCACACAGAGTTTGCAAAAACTGTGGCAGCTACAATAAAAAAGAGATTCTTGCTAGTGCTGAATAAGCGTTAAGCCCCGTAAAATCGGTGGTTTGCGAAGGACTTTTTGGTTTAAGAAAGAGAATTTAACCCAATTTTAACCCAATAGGCTAACGAAAGAAGGATTATAATATTTTTGGGTTAAGTTTCTGCAGGAACACATTTTTGCAAAAGTGTACATGAAGCCAATATATCTATGAAAATGGATGTATTGGCTTTTTTGCGTGCAAAGGATTTTATGGAGGCGATATTATGAGAAAAGGTGCATTGATTTATAATGAAGAAAGTGGACGCATGGACATACGTTTTGGATTAGAAGAGTATTATGGCGGTCTGCATTGTGGAGATGGTATGGAAGTCATGGTTGGCGGTAAATGGATTCGCACACGTATTGAAATGGACTTAAATAGCAAATGGTATCTGGTTGGTGTGGATGCAGATTCATTGATTGGGTTGCCAGTGAAAATTTGATATTGCATATTGTTTGCCAGGGCAGTTTCGTTTAGGGACTGCCTTATTTTAATGCCAATTTACAGGAGGTGTTCCTTATGAAGTGTCTATGGCACTATGAGTGGGTAAAACTGCCCCGTAACATTGTCCCAGAGGGCAAGGGGGTACTGGGTGACTGGGTAAGGCTGGCATCCCGTGCGGCATTTCGGAAAGGAACTTCCCTGTACTGTGGTTATACCAATACTGTGATTCCGGGGATGTGGGCTGGTGGTGTAGTTGGTCTGAAAAGTATTTTGGAAACAAAGAGCCGGAAAAAGGCACTGGATACAATGGAAAAACTGCAGCAGTTAGGATATGTCCGCTATGAGTTGAATCAGGATACAAAGAAATTTACATACCAGATTACAGACTGGGTTCGGAAATGTTCCGGGGCAGCCTGTATGAAAGGGGCGGTATACACAACAAATGGGTACGGTTTTTTATGCCTCCCACGTAATATCACGGAACGATTGGTAAGAGAACATTATATATTTGATGAAGCGGACGCATGGCTGGATTTGTGGTGTCATACTGTGACAGGAGATCCAAACAATGCGTTTTCTTTTATGGCACCTGCAGTCCAGTATGGAAAGTATGGTGCCATTTTGACTTTGGAAACCCTGGGACAGCGTTGGGGCTGGGAAAAGACAAAAGTATGGAGATTTTTTAAGAAGCATGGGGATGTCTTTGCTCTGTACCGTCTTTCCAGTTCTTATGGCTGTCTCATTTTTAATAAAAGGTATCCGGTGGATGCCGAGGTTTCACTTCCTGAACAGGAAGAGATTATGAAAACAGTAGGACAGATACGGGAATTAAGTATAGATGTGCCAAAGAAAGGCTCTGAACATGAACATCTAAGTCGGATGGTTGCATGGTACTCAAGGAAACTGACTTGTGATCTAGTGGAAACTGGGAATGAGTCTGAGATTAAGGATGAGTCGGGGGAGAAATCCCGCGTTGCACATTCAGGCACTATAATATACACGTATCTTTCTCTGTGTAGGAATTGTAAGAATTGTAATTATGACTGCCAGAGAGTAAATATAACTACACTGGCAGTTCAGGACAGAAAGCAGATACGGGGTCCCTGTGGGGCTGTGGATCTGACCAAAATAGCAAAGGAGAGTTTATTTTATGAGTAGAGCAGATGGAGATAGATTAGAGCAGCAGGAAAAGATGCAGGTACAGTCGGATGCCATGATTGGTTTGCTAACGAACAGGGGGATTCTTCCGGATATCGGGATAGACAATGAAAAGGTCAGGGAAGCAAGGAAGGAAAAACAGAAGAATACCTACCACAATACCATGATGTTATTACAACATTATCGGACGATTGTGTGGCTATTTGAGTGCTTCCCAGAGAATGTTGCAGGAGAACTCGAAAAGCCCTTTGAGGGAGTAGATGCGCTATTAGAGCAAGTGGATCTGGAGATGTCATGGGGCAACCGGAAGTTGGAGAGTAGGCTGGAGGGAATCCAGAAATCAAGATTGCTTTTGGACAGGGTAAATGAGGCGCTGACTGTGTTGAAGAAAAAGCCGGAGAATGGGGAGAGGTTGTATCAGTTGATTTATCTGACCTACATAGCACCAGAGAAACTGAGCCATCATGAACTGTTGTATCGGCTGGACATGTCATCAAGGCATTATTATCGGCTTAGACAGCAGGCGATTACGATACTGTCTATCAGACTGTGGGCGGCACCAGATAGTGATGTGGATGTGTGGCTGGAGATGGTGGCATTGATTGAAGGAATGGAGTGAAAAATACATGGCACAAAATTGGCACGAAATTGGCACACCACAGCCGATGACATGCAAATGAAAAAGGTGTATAGTGGTATTGTCCAAAAGTGGGAGATGCCCACAGGACAAAGAACTTTTAGGTATGGAACGCAGGCAGAAGATGCCGTTTTGAGAGCTTTATGGCTTTTGAAACGGTATTTTTTTATGCCTTGTTCAAAGGCAGACATGCAAAGGAGGTTGAAGCATGGTAAAGAAACTGAAAGCGGGAAGTAACCGCCTGCGGACGGTCTACTGGTCTGCTGTGGGGATGTTATCCATGATGCTCATTTCCCTGCAGCCGGTTCTGGCGGCAAAGGATAAGGGCGGCGGAGATACCATCTGGAACCGCTTTTCCACCATTATGAAGGATGTGTATGGTGAGATCGTGGGAATTAGCACCATTGTGGGTGTCACAGCGGCAGCCATTGCACTGATTGTCCGTATGATTTCCAGAAATCAGCGTGCCGTGGATGAGGCGACCAGCTGGCTTAAGCGGATTGTGGTCACATGGATTGTGCTCAATTCACTGGGATTTATTGTAGCCTACCTGCAGCCGTTGATTGCTGGCGGAAGTTACAAGGGCTAATGCAAAAGTCAAGCAGGATTGGAGGTGGTAAAAAATGCTTGACTGGATATTTGAAGGGATTGTCACATGGATCAGCAGCATTGTATCAGAAATAATGGATGCCGTATCCGGTCTGTTTCTGGATGCACTGGGGACGGATATGACCGCTATGGAGGAATATTTTCCTTTTGTGACTAAGGCGTTTACCATTATGCAGTATACCGCATGGGCAATTCTTTTTTTAATAACGGTGTGGCAGCTGTTCCGGGTGTTTGGAGGACCGGTCACAGAGGCGGAGAATCCGTGGACGTTGCTGGCAAGGAGCAGCCTGTCTGCCCTTTTGATTGGGTATGCGAAACCGATTTTTCAGATTACGTTAAATATTGCCACAGCACCATATACGGCACTGATGGAAGTGAAGATGAAGAAAGAGGACTTTACTTTTGTGGGAGTGGAGAATGCCCTAAAAAACGGGCTGACAACGATTATCTCTATTGCGACGGTGGTTGGTCTGCTGCTCTTGGTCATCCTGATGATTGCACTGGGATGGAATTATTTCAAATTGCTGTTGGAGACGGTGGAGAGATACATCGTGGTAGGGGTGCTTTGTTATACCTCTCCTCTTGCTTTTTCCATGGGGGCATCCAAAACAACGGTGCCGGTTTTTAAGTCCTGGTGCCGGATGGTAGGCTCCCAGCTTTTACTGCTGGTCATGAATGTGTGGTTTCTGCGGGGGTTTTCAACTTCGGTTGGCCAGTATGTGGGAAACGGCGGGGAAGTGTCGAATGGAAACGGAAGTATTTTCCTGTGGCTGTTCTGCGCCATCGCTTTTCTGAAGACGGCACAGAAGTTTGACAGCTATCTGGCAGCGATGGGGCTTAATGTCGCCCAGACCGGAAGCAGCATGGGATTGGAACTGATGATGGCGGCGAGGGCTGTGAGTGGTCTTGGCAGTGGTGCAAGGAGTGCAGGCAGTGTCTTTGGCGGTGGAAGCAGTGCGGCAGCAACCGGGGCAGGAGCAGCAGCGGCAGGCTTTGCCGGAAAGTTTAAGAGTAACAGCTATGTCAGGGATGCGGTTGTGGATGGCGGTGTCCGTATGGGAGCAGGAGGCGGTCTTGGATTTGTGGGCAGGGCCTTTGGCGGGATGGCAGCCAGAAATGGTGCCACACTGACCAGTGATTCCATTGCTTCCGTGGCATCAAGAAATCCAAAGATGTCCGGGACGATTGGCGGGGAGATTGCGGATAAGAGCCTTGCTAACTACATGCCTCAGTTGAAGGGGGTTCCTTTAAAGGATACGCAGATTTCCGGAGGAAAGATCAGTACCACAGCAATGTCACCGGATGGCCGGATGGCAGAACTGAACCTGTATGATAAGAACCAGTTTGAGAAACCGGATGGACCGTCCTCGCTGGTGGAAGCGGCAGACGGCAGCATGTGGTACCAGACGGCAGCCGGGGATGGCGCAGGTGCTTTCTTTGGCACACCGGGATTTGCAGGGGACATATCCGAGGCAGCAAGGATCAGTGAGATGTTTCCAGATCTGCCGGAGGATACCATGCTCCGTACCGTGGATGAGGGCGTACTGGAGGCATCTACGGAAAGCGGCAATTCCCTGTGGTACAGCAGTGCCTTTTATGAGGAGCCGGATGCCCCGCATGGCAGCATACAGGCTTCCGATGGCGTGGATTGGTATGCGATGCAGCAGCACGCACAGACACCGGTATTTGAGTCCGGGGAGGCGGCAGATGCCTACAATCAGTCTCAGTTCCAGGCATTCATGCCGGGATATGAACAGCAGGTATCTTCTGTGGATGGTTCCAGACGGCTGGAAGGACAGATGGAAGTCCAGCATGCGGATGGTTCCGGGACAAGATTTTATGATACATCCCAGTATGCAGCGCCCCGTGGCGAGTATCAGGTATATGAGGACAGCAGGGGCGGCCAGTGGTATGCCATTCATGGAGAGGCATCCGTGGACAGAAAGCCGGTCTATGAAGATGGAAAACCGGTATACGATGGCGACAGCGTGAGAACGGTTTCCGTGGAATCGGTTCGTTACCGGGGTACACCGGAGCGGTATGCAGAGCCAAAGAAACGGGATCATTCAGCGACAAGAGTTCCGAGGCGAAAAGGTTGATAGTAAAAGCTGATGGTAATGGCTGGATTGGTGGATTTATAAAGAATGGAGTAAGAGATACAGAGAAATGAGGTGATAACAGTGGCAGAACCAGAGAAACAGCAGATGGGGGATGGCAGCGATAATTTCGGTCAGGCAGCCGGACAGATGGCAAAGGCGGCAGGCCGTGCCGGACAGGAAGCAGCGAAACAGGCAACAGCTAATGCTGCCACTGCCACAGTAAAAGCAGGTGTGGAGGGTGGCAAGGCGGTGTCGGAGATTGCAGCAGGGACAGCGGCAGGCGGTCCGTGGGGAGCGGTTCTTTCCGCAGCATGGTCCATGAGGCATTCACTGTTTAAGGTACTCATCTGTATTTGTCTGGCACTGCTGATATTGATTACGCTGGTGGTGTCCCTGCCCTCTATTGTGTCCAACAGCATATTTGGACTGGATGGGACAAAGCCGGCAAACCCTTCAGGGAAAGTATGATGAACTGGCAGAGGCGGTGTCTGCTGTGGTGGACGATGCCTATGACCAGGCGCTGGCAAAGGTGGAAAAGGCGATTTCGGATGGCGGATATGATTATGAGGAGTCAATGGAGGCCCTTATCAACCATGCACAGGGTTCGGCAGGCTATGATGTGTGTTACATTTTAGCGGCCTATTCCGCTTCCATGCAGCAGCAGAACGTCAGCAAAGAGGACATGATAGCAAAGCTGGAGGGCGTTAGCGGGGAGATGTTCCCGGTAACGCAAGCGGAAAAGGAGACGACAAGGCAGGTGCCGGTTACTTATGATACCTACAAAACAAAAAAAGTAAAGGTAGTGACTGGCAGGAAGAAAATAGGGATGGCAGGCGGCAAACCGGTTTATCAGTACAGTCTGGAAGAAAAGACGTATTATGTGAAGGACAAGCCACTGACCAGTGATAAGGAAATTACGGTGGATGCTTATAAGAAGATAACCGTAAAGGTGCCTGTGTATGGAGCCGGGGAAATTACAGGGACAAAGAAGGAAACCTATTATCAGAAGAAAGGGACGCAGACACTGAAACCCACCACGGAAACGGTGAAATATATTGAGTGTACTATACAGACCTTTGACAATTCGGTGATTGCCACGGCATTTGGGATTGATCTGGATGCCACCTATGACCAGTTTGGCATTACCTACCGGGAAGCTATAGAAAACATGGCAAAAGCACTGAAGATGGCTCTGTACGGTTCTATGGGAAGCGGGGAGAATGTCAGTCTGACAGACAAGGAACTGGTTGATTTTGTGAACAGCCAGAACTGCAATGATACCAGAAAACATATTTTATCTACGGCACTTTCGTTAGTTGGGAAGGTGCCGTATTTTTGGGGTGGGAAAAGCGGCCCCGGTTGGAATGAGGAATGGAATACACCAAAGCTGGTGACAGCAGCAGGCTCCAATTCCACAGGAACAATCAGGCCCTATGGACTGGACTGCAGTGGATTTACGGCATGGACATACAGTACCGCTCTGGGAGTGGATATCGGGGCTGGCACATCCGGTCAGTATCCGAAGACAACAGCAGTGACGAAAGCAGAGCTGCTTCCGGGAGATTTAGGGTTTCTTGCCGGTTCCGGAGGGAAGGCGTGGAGCCATGTGCTGATGTTTGCCGGTTATGATAAGAATGGCACGGGGATGTGGGTTCACTGTACCAGCGGAAAAGGAGTGGTGCTGAACACGCCCAGTTATGCCGGTTCTCTGGTACTGCGCAGACCGGCAGGAGTGGATTACAATGCTGCAGTATCACCAGATACTTCCTATGGCGAACCGCTCTATACCATTGAGGTAGATGTGACACATTACTGTAACTGTGAAAAATGTTGTGGGAAATGGGCAGGAGGTAATACAGCAAGCGGGAAGAAACCGGCTACGGGTATGGTGGCAATGTCCAGCCATTATCCTTTTGGAACGCAGATTATGATAAAAGGGACCATGTATACGGTAGAGGACAGGGGCGGCAAAGGGATTGAGAATGACATCCACCGGGTGGATATCTTTGTCCCTGACCACAAACAGGCACTGCGTATGGGAAGGTATAAGACGACAGCGAAGATATACAGATTAGGGCGATAAGACGAAAAGCATTTCTAAAGCGGTAAGATACACCGCTAAAGAAATGCTACAGTTTCGTCTAGGAAGAACGCAGAACCAGCGTTCTTCACAGCTTATAGAGAGTAGATGGAGGATATAGATGGAAGAGAAAGAATACAGCAACATTTATGCGATTCCGGCAAACTACACGGATTCCGGTAAAATCATGGGCGGTATGCTGGAGGTCAGGAATGCAGTGGAGACTGGGTTTCTGGTGGCACTGGTGGGGTATCCGGAGCTGATGCTGATACCGATGCCCATTAAAATCCGGATTGTGGTAATGACACTGACGTTACTCCCTTTGGGGGTGTTGTCCATGATGGGCATTGACGGGGATTCCCTGTTCCAGTATGCCAGCCACATGCTCCGGTATGCGATGAACAGGAGAAAATTACATTTCAGGAGGGTTGGATATAAATATGACCAGAAACAGCTTAAAAAGAAACGGCCAAAGAAGAAAAAAGCAGCGAAGAAAGGGAAGCACACCGGGACAGAACGGAGCGGCAGGAAAAAGACAGGAGCGCAGGCAGAAAACGAAGCAGGAGAAGCTTGAGTTTGTGCAGGACTTCATCCCGGTAAAAAATATTGCCAATGGCATTATTGAGACTACGGATGGCAGATATATTAAGATTCTGGAAATTGAGCCAATCAATTTTATGCTGCGGTCCGGGGAAGAGCAGTTTAATATCATCTCTTCCTTTGCCAGCTGGTTAAAGATTTCCCCGGTGCGGATGCAGTTTAAGAGCATTACCAGAAAGGCGGATTCGGATAAGCACATCTCGATGGTGCAGGAGGATCTGATGGCAGAAGAAAGTGATGCGTGCCGGAAACTGGCGAGAGGGTATCTCCGGCTGATTAAGGATGTGGGAAGCAGGGAGGCGCTTACCAGGCGGTTCTTTCTGATTTTCCAGTATGAGGAGATGCGGCGGGGCGATGCAGGTGACTACTCGCAGGTATATGGGATGTTAAATGCGGCAGAGCAGAACGCAAAGGCATATTTCCTCCAGTGTGGTAATTCCATCATAAAAAACAGGGATGAAGATGAGGCAGCGGCAGAAATGCTCTATATGTTCTTCAACCGCCGTTCCTGTGTGGATGAGCCGTTCCAGAGCCGGGTGAACCGGGTAGTGCTTGACACAATGGCAGCAAGAAATAAGGTGATTGGAGTCGATCCAATCCCCAAAATACGGATTTCGCATTTTCTGGCACCCAGAGGGATTGACCTGTCCCACCATAATTACATCATTATGGACGGACTGTACTATTCCTTTTTGTTTATCAAGGGGAATGGTTATCCCGGCAGGGTGCGTGGCGGCTGGATGTCGTCGCTGATTAATGCCGGGGACGGGATTGACATTGACGTGTTCCTGACAAGGGAAAACCGCAGCCGGGCTATTGACAAGGTGGCACAGAGAATCCGGCTGAACCGCACAAAGTTAAAGGATATGCAGGATACCAGTACAGACTATGAGGAACTGACCAGTTCCATACAGGCGGGTTACTATATCAAGCATGGGATTGCCAGCAACAATGAGGATTTGTTTTATCTATCCGTATTCGTGAGCATTTCTGGGAAAACCTACGAGGAGCTGATGTGGCGGAAACAGCAGATGACCGATATGCTCAAGTCTATGGATATGTATATCAGTGACTGCCGGTTCCAGCAGGAAGCGGCACTGCGGACGATAATGCCCTTTGTAAAGATTGCCCCGTCACTGGAAAAGAAAGCAAAGCGGAACGTGCTGACCAGTGGGGCGGCATCTACCTACATGTTTACCAGTTTTGAGATGTCGGATGATTCAGGAGTATTATTGGGTGTCAACCGCCATAACAATTCCCTCTGCATCGTGGATTTATTCAATACAAAGAAGAATAAGAATGCCAACCTGAACCTGTTGGGAACCAGTGGGGCAGGCAAGACCTTTACCCTGCAGCTTTTAGCTTTGCGGATGAGGATGCGAGGTATCCAGTGCTTTATTATTGCGCCGATCAAGGGACATGAGTTCCGCAGGGCATGTAACCAGATCGGGGGTCAGTTTATTAAGATTGCCCCCGGCTCCCCGCACTGCATTAACATCATGGAAATCCGGCATACCATTACACCAGAGATGGAGTTGATTGATGAGATGGACTACAGTGAGATGGATTCGATGCTGGCAAGGAAAATCCAGCAGCTGATGATTTTCTTTTCCCTTCTCATACCGGATATGAGCAATGAGGAGGAGCAGATGCTTGATGAGGCACTGATTAAGACCTACGGGGATTTGGGGATTACCCATGACAACGACAGTCTGTATCTGGATGCGGCTGCCAGTCCCCCGGTCATGAAGAAAATGCCGGTTCTGGGGGATTTACATAAGAACCTGAAGGAGAATCCGATGACACAGCGGATTGCAGTGATTGTAAGCCGGTTTGTGACCGGCTCGGCACAGTCCTTTAACCGGCAGACCAACGTGGATTTAAGCAACAAGTACATTGTGCTGGATTTGTCGGAGCTGAAAGGGAAACTCCTGCTGGTGGGGATGATGATTGCTCTGGACTATGTATGGGACAAGGTAAAGTCAGACCGCACGAAAAAGAAAGCGATTATGATTGATGAAATCTGGCAGCTGGTGGGGGCATCCTCCAACCGGATGGCGGCGGAGTTCTGCCTGACTATTTTTAAGACCATCCGTGGGTTTGGCGGGGCGGCAATCTCAGCCACGCAGGACTTGTCGGACTTTTTCAGTCTGGAGGATGGCAAGTACGGCAGGGCGATTGTGAATAACAGCAAGAATAAGATTATTCTCAATCTGGAACCGGATGAGGCACGCTATGTGAAAGAGGTGCTGAAACTGACACAGGCGGAACTCCGTTCCATTACCCAGTTTGAGAGAGGGGAGGCGCTGGTGTATTCCAATAACAACAAGGTGCCGGTGGTCATCAAGGCTTCTAAGGAAGAGCAGGAGATGATTACGACAGACCGTGCCGAACTGGAGGCAATCCTGAAGGAACGCCAGAAAGGACAGGGTGTAGTGGGAAATGGATGATATGCGTATTTTTTGCGGAATACGCATTTGGGAAAAAATACGCATAGAAAAGAGGTGAAACAATGCTGCTGAAGGAGGAACAGTATGTGGTAAAGTGGCTGTCCCAATATGGGGCGCTGACCAGAACACAGATTACAAGGATGTTAAAGAAGCCGCCACAGACAGCGGAACGGATTGTAAAGAACTTAAAGAAACAGATGCGTGCTGCGGATGTGGGAGGCGGGTACTATGTGGGGCTGGATTCCTTGTGCAGACCGGACCAGCGTACCATACTGGCGGTGTGGGTGCTGTTAAAGTTCATTGACTATGTGGACCCGATGGCACATTATCCTGCGGTTTATCCGTCCCAGATATTTTTCTTAAAAGAAAATGTGGGATATGAGATCGTGGTGCTGTATGAGGGGGAGCAGAGCCTGTTAAGGCTGCTGCAGCCACAGGATGACTTAAAATATATCATTGTCCTTCCCCGCATTTCCATGGCAGAGAAGTTAAAGCTGCCAAAGGTGCCATGTCTGTTTGCAACAGTGGATTTTCAGGGAAACGAGGAGCCGGAAGTGACTTTTTACTCTCGCGAAGCAACGAGCCAAGCGGACATGCGTGCATGTCCATTTGGCGACTGCCGCGGGGTCAAATCCCCTGCGGTAAACAGCGGGGGATTTGACACAGAGGAGACAGTGTATGGAACAGAGAAATTCCTTTCAAAAGGTGTTAGGCAGGGTGGAAAAGAAGGCGGTGAAGCTGTGGGATCAGATCCGTCTGGTGAAGGATTCCTGTCAGGGGCACCAGATGCAGGTGGCATATGAGCAGGCGATGCGGCTGGAGGAGACGGCAGAGCGTCTGGTGCTTCTGACAAGGGTGCTTCCGGCTTATACTGGTTCGGATGTGGCAAGGTTGGAGGTGGATAATACCATGAAACTTTGTATTCCTGTGGATATGGGATTTACAGCAGAGGGGTGGTTCCGATTATGTATTCCTGCCCTGCTCCCGAAAAAGGGCAACGGCTCGGCAGATTATATCCGTTCTTTTCTGTATCCTGCCATGCAGGAATATTTTCAGAGGAAAGAACCGGTGCGGTTTACGGACTGTGTGCTGGTTTACCGCCATGTGTATGACAGGAACCGTCCGGAACGGAGGATGCGGGACCACGATAACATTGAAACGAACATGGTTTCCGATATCGTGGCCATGTATGTGATGCCGGATGATGCCCCGTCGGTATGCAGTCATTATGAGTGCAGTGTCATGGGAGAGGATGACCACACGGAGGTTTTTGTAGTACCAAGGATGGATTTTCCGCAGTGGTTATTACAGGAAAATGAGAGCTTAAAAGAGGAGGAAAATTCGGATGAAAAGACGCTGGAAACGGACAAAAAAGATATGTAAAAACGGGACGGATTCGGCGGGGGAAAATGACATATGGGTAAAATATGTGCAAAGGCTTCTGGTTTCTGGGATTTTCAGGCGGATAGCGGAGCGAAATTCCGACAAAGAGAGCAGTCACGTTGTCGGAATCATTCACAGAAACACTTCGGCTCGTACCTGCCATCTGATTCAACTCGGTGGTGAGCCGCCATGATACATTTCTCTGCAAAGAGCCATGTACACCGGCTCGTTACGGTGCTGTCTTTTGTGGGGGAATATCCGGCACACTCCCTTCACCTGCTTGGTAAGGAGAGGGTGATGAAGGAGCTGGTTCACAGACTGACAACGGCTCAGACGTTCCGCAATGATGAAACAGGGGAAGAGCATACCTGCCGCCTGCTTACCATAACAGGAAAAGGCCGGGAGAAAACCATCCGGTTTTATAAGGCTGGCCTTGTCATACTGGGATGGGTGCATCCGGATGCGTATGGGTATTACATGCGTGCCTTCTGGAACCACCGGTTTCCGGGGGATAAGGCACATAGAGAGCGGCATCACAGGGTTGCGGAAGCAGCGGTTCTGTGTATGAAAGCCGGTCTGGAGGTGCGTCCGTATACACTGCCTCAGTTACAGAACAAAGGGTTATACCAGGTTGTACCGGAAAATCCCGTATTCTATCTGGCAAAGGACATCAAAAGAGTGGGCGAAGCGGAGATGAACAAAACCATGTTTACCCGTATGGCAGGGGCTGTGTTTTCGCATGGAGGCTGTTATGCCGTTTACAATACCAGGGCGAGTGCCATGAAATGGAGTGGCATGGGGGAGTTCAAAGTCCTGCACAGCCTGATGGAGATTGGCAGGATGAATGCCGGGGTTCCGGAAGTTGATTCAGCGGTTCTGTTTGGTGAGTCTTACAAGGCGGCAGTTAAGACACTGCTTGCCTCTGAGGAGAGTAAACGGTTGGAGTTCCGGTTTGACGGAATTTACCGGCATATTTATTTTATCGCTATGAATGAACTGGGTGTCCGCCAGTTAAAACTGCTTATGCTCCCAGACTGGAAAAGAAAAATGCAGGAAGCATTGTTTGATGAGGAGAGCCTGGCATTCGATAAAGGGATTTTTGAGTATGACGCTTTTGTGGATGGCATATATGTGTTTTCGCATCTGGACAGTGATCTGGCAAGGCTGATCCGGTTTAAGGAGGCGGTAACAGGAGGTGATGGAAGATACGAGGTGGTCTGCTACCCGCATCAGCTGGGATTTCTAAAGGAATATCTTGGCAGCAGGGTGGGTTACAAGACCATCGGAATGGAGCTGCTGGAGGCAGAGATGGTGCAGCCGGATTAGTCCCAGACTGGTCTGGCTGTGCGATGGGAAGGAGGGACGGCGCTTGGATAAAAAAAGAAAGCTGGGTATTTTATTTGCTGTCATACTGGGAATAGGTGGACTGTTATATCTGGGTGGGATACTGGGGCAGTTGATTGCAAATTATCAGGCATGGCTTGGCGGAAATGGAATATCCGGAGAGGAGATGATGAAACCGCCAGACTGGAACTTACTGGTATGCATCCGACATGCCTTTACAATCAATGGTCTGAAGGGAATGGTTACAGCCATACTTCTTGGTACGGCAGTGGTCCTGTATGTTAAATTCCATGATAAGTTTGACGGAAATGAATACGATCCGAGAGGATTTAAGAAAAGCAAAACGGGCACTTACGGCACTGCCACATGGATGAGTGAAAAAGAGTTAAAGGAAATCATGGAGGTAACGACGCCGGCAAAAGCAGAGGGGGTAATATTAGGTGAGTATGAGGGAAAAACGGTCTGTATGCCAAAAGACACCAGACTGAACCGGCATATCGCCATCTTTGGGGCATCCGGTACCATGAAATCAAGAGCCATTATACGCAATGCCTTGTTTCATGCATTAAAGCGGGGCGAATCAGTGGTCATCACTGATCCTAAAGCCGAATTGTATAATGATACTTCACAGATGTACCGGAATGCAGGATATGAAGTCAAGGTTTTTAATCTGGTCAATCCGGAGCATGGGGATTCCTGGAACTGTATGTCAGACTTACATGGGAATACCCTGATGGCCCAGATGCTCACGAACATCATTATCGGCAACACCAGTAACGGCAAGGGCGACCATTTCTGGGATAACGGGGAGGGCAATCTCTTAAAGGCACTGATTCTGTTGGTGGATTTAGACCCCAGC
This sequence comes from uncultured Eubacterium sp., assembly GCA_910584645.1. Lineage (GTDB taxonomy): Bacteria > Bacillota > Clostridia > Lachnospirales > Lachnospiraceae > Eubacterium_F. Next base: position 190,957 of record CAJUAU010000003.1, on the reverse strand, counting down.
CGCAGTCCGGACACAAAGCATCTCCCGGCAGTCTACCAGATGCTGACCCGAAATACCGAGAGGCAGCTGACAGCATTGTTTGAAAAACTGCCCCTTGACCATCCGGCAAGGGCACCCTATAACTTATTTGCCCAGTCCAGTGACACGGTGCGTTCCGGTATCATACAGGGACTTGGCACCAGACTGCAGGTACTTCAGAACAGGGAGGTGCAGGGAATTACCAGCCGGTCTGACATTGACCTTGCGGCACCAGGAAGCAGAAAATGTGCCTATTATATTATTCTGAGTGACCAGGACACCACGATGGCGTTCCTCTCGTCGCTCTTTTTTTCACTGATGTTTATCAAACTGACCCGGTATGCAGATGCCAGGCCGGGCGGGCACTGTGACATACCGGTAAATTTAGTCTTAGATGAGTTTAATAATATCGGACGGATCGGAGGGGCGGCAGACGGTTCGGATTTTGCCAGATCATTGAGCGTCATCCGTTCCAGGGACATCCGGGTAATGATGGCGGTGCAGAGTCTGGGGCAGTTGCAGAACCGCTATGGTAATAACCTGTGGGCTGAAATCATTGGCAACTGCGACATCCAGCTGATGCTTGGCTGCACGGATGACGTGACGGCAGAGTATTTTTCCGGACGCAGCGGGGAGATGAGCATTGAAGTGAGTTCCACGATGACCACCAGACAGACTATTGCATTAGCCCAGGTGATTCCCCAGTACCGCCAGACCCAGGGACAGGGTAGGAGAAAACTACTTACCCCGGATGAGGTGCTGCGGCTGCCGAATACTGAACTACTGTGCATTATCCGTGGCTGCAATATCCTGAAATTAGACAAGCTGGATTACACGAAGCATCCGATGGCACAGGAGATGACGGGCACTTCAATCATGGATTACCAGCCACAGGTGAGTCCTGTAGAGTTTCCCCAGACTGGCTTTGACGGGAAGGAGGTGAAGAAAGTGCCCCAGTCAGAAAGGAGGGAGAATAAAAATCAAGAACCCAAAAAGAAAGGTCTGTACCGTTCGGCACAGCCGCCTGTGGATTTTTAGCAGCGAGTAACCGGCATCTCGAAGGAGGTGCTTTTTTTGATGGAAATAAGAAGGCAAAGCAAACAAGTTTCCTAGAGGAAACTTCAAAATAAAATTATGGGAGGATGAGATATGCCAAGAAAGAAAGTAGAAAAACCAGAAGTAGTGGAAGAAAAGTTAGAAGAAACCATGGACAGGACTCCGGATGGGCAGGAAGAGGCTGTTTTATCAGACTCAGATAAAAATCATTCAGAGGGTACCGAAGGTGAAAACAGCGGTGAAGAGATTTCCCAGACTGACATGGAAAATTCAGATAATCAGGGGATGGCATCAGCCGGAACGAAGGGACAGGAGGCAGATTCCGAAAAGGAGAGCCAGTCTGATACAGAAGAGGCCCAGGAGATGTCTGAAGTGGGCGCCGGTGAAGAAATTCCCCAGACTGGTTCAGAAAACCTTGATGACAAAGTGTATCCGCCAGAAGATGCGTTAGGTGATAATGGGATTGCCGAAAATCAAAGCCAGTCTGACACAGAAGCAGATCACATAAAGAATTCAGCAGACGCCGTGCCCAATCCGATGAAAAATTCCGAAAACCAGAACCAGTCTGATACAGAGGGACAAAATATAAAAGCTCAGGTTTCCGGTGAAGGCGTTAGGCGTCGAAGAACTGCAAAAAGTACCGGTTCTGTCAGACTGGGTTCCTCGCAGGTGCTTGCCATCGACGGGCAGTTGATTGCCGAAACCGAAGCCGAAAAAGCAAGGAATGACCTATTGGATTTAATGGAGTCCCAAAAGACAGGGAGAATCCTGACAGGGACGATTCAGGGAGTGGAGCGGCAGGAAAGTAACCAGAGCCATTCTATGGCAGTCATTTATCACGGTGAGTTCAAAGTCATCATTCCTGCAGAAGAGGCGGTGGAAGCACCGGAAGATTTCCGGGGAAGACTTCCGGAAGATGTGCTGCACGACATGCTGACCAAACGTCTCGGTGCTGAGGTGGATTATATCGTCAAGGGAATTGATGCCCAGTCTGGGATTGCAGCGGCAAGCAGGCTCGATGCCATGCGTGCCAAGCGAAAAGAATACTATCTGGGTACAGACCGGGATGGCAACTACCGGATTTATTCGGACTTATGTGCGGAAGCAAGAGTCGTATCCGTGATCCGGGCAGGTATTTTTGTAGATTTATTCGGTCTGGAGGTGTATATCCCGCTCCGGGAACTGAGCTACCAAAGGTGGATGGATGCGGCGATGTATTTCCAGTCTGGACAGAGGATACTGGTCAAGGTACTGAGCGTGGATCGGAGTGACCGCAAAAACATCAGGGTGACGGCATCGGTGAAGCAGGCAGGAGAAAATCCTTATGAGAAAGCACTTCGCAGGTATTCCGTAGGAAATCGGTATGTGGGGACGGTGAGCATGGTAGATACTAATGGTGTCTTTGTGGCACTAGATGGTGGTATCGACTGCCTTTGCAGTTACCTGAAGAGGGGCCGCCCGCCGAGGGGTTCCCGCGTCACTGTCCGCATCTTGGGAATCAACAACGATTCCAACCGGATATGGGGAGCGATCACCCATATCGCTGTACCACGCTGAAAATAAGGAATGAGGTGAAGCATAGTGAGAATAAGAAAATCGCTGGCTGCTTTTGTGCTGGCAGGTGCGTTAGTGACCACGTTTGGAAGCGGGATTTCGGTATCCGCTGAAAACCAGGGGACAGATGGGACAGAAATACAGGTCATGGAAGCAGAGCAGTTGGAGGTGCAGCTGGGAAAAGAATGGGCTGGAAAGGAGTTTCAGTTAAAAACCGATGCCGGTCTGTATCCGGGGACGATAACTGTAGGGGAAAATGGTGTGCTTCGGACAGAGCTTGGTGGAAGCACACGCTACATACTGACCTGTATGCTTACTGAAAATCCGAACGACACAGAGCAGGCCCTTGCCACAGGGAATGACGTATCAAAAGATACTGCAGATGCATTAGATCAGGGAGGGGAAATGGAATCCCGGTCTGGGGAGAGTGCCTCTGGTGAAACAGAAACGGGAGTGCAGCAGACGGCACTTGCAGATGCCAGCACCGGATCAGCAGTAAAAGGGGAGGGCACTGAAAAAACAGTTGCCGGCATTCCCATTAAGCATCTTGTCTTGTTTTCTGCTGGGATGGTAGTGGCTGTTGGCAGCCTGATTGCCATCCATATTGTACAGAAACGGAGGGAAGAGCAGGACGAGTATGACGATGAGGACTATGATGAGGATGAATAGTTCTCTCCTGGTTTGTACTCCAGACTGGAATCAAATCCGGCAAAAAGAAGTTATAAGGGAATATTTATAAAAAAATCCATAAAAATATTCCGATTAGGCTTGACAAGGTGACATGCCCCTGCTATACTGAAACTGTGGCAAGGGCTTGCGTTCAGGCTTCGGTACATCAGGAAGGTGTTACCGTTACGGATTAACGCACACAGAGTGGTCCACAATAGCGCAGGCCTGTTGAATATATGAGCCGGAAGGCTGCTTAAATAGAATATACAGAGTCAATGACTGGATGAGACACCCAAATTCCAGAACCATTGGCTCTGTATGTTTTTTTGCAGCTTTTCCGGCTTTTTAATGTGAAGGAAAATATCGGCTCGAAAAAACCTCGCCAGATATTTTTATGCTTCACGGTGTGAAGCATCTTCACATAGAAGAACGCAAAGGCAGCGTTCTTCCCATAATTATAAACAAAACGAGAGGAGGCGAAATGCCATGAATACGAAAAGAAGAAAAAAGAAAGGGAATCAGACGAAACAGATGCGCTGCCCATACTGTGGCAGTCCGGTGGTGTTCCGCAGTGCGGACGGTATCTACCGTGAAAATAAAGAGCATACCATGCTCTATGTTTGTTCAAGATATCCGGAATGCGATGCCTATGTCCGGGTGCATAAAGGGACAAAGACCCCGGTGGGGAGTCTGGCGGATCATAATCTCAGGTCTTTGAGGAGAGAGGCGCACCGGTACTTTAACCGTTTGTATGAATCCGGTCTGATGGACAAGCAGGATGCCTACCAGTGGCTGGCAGACATAATCAGCGCCCCGATGTCGGAAGCACATATTGGGCATCTGGGTGAATATTACTGCAGGCAGGTCATTCAGGAAAGCAGGAAGCTGCTGGAGGCCAGAAAGGGGAGACGTTTTCAGGTGATTGGGGGTGGTTAATGTGTTAAATGCAGGGCAGAGAAGAAAAGTGGAAGAAAATATCGGTCTGGTACATAAGGTCATTTCGGATAAGGTACATGGTCCCTATCAGTTAGGCATGTATTCCAGAGAGGACCTGTTCCAGATTGGCTGTATCGGACTTTGTAAAGCAGTAGCGACAGATCAGGGGGGATGTTTTTCTACTTATGCCTACCGTCTGATCTGGAATGAAATTTGTGATGCCCTGGTCAGTTCTTCAAGGAAGCGAAACCGGGAAATGGCAATGGAAGTTCTGCCGGAGATGGGAACATATCAGGAACATGATAATAAAGACTTACAGATTTCTCTGCAGAACATACTGGATCAAGCGGAGGGAATGGTTCCTGCATTCATGAGGAAAGGAATCCGTGCCATGTTCCTGATGGAGAAAGGATATACCAGCCGGGAGATTGGTGATCGGATGGGAGTGAAGGCAAATCTTGTCTGTGCATGGGTATCCAAAGCGAGAAAGTATCTCAGGGAACTGACGGAATTGCGGCAGATAGCAGAGGAGTATGGATATGGGACTGACAAAGCAGGTTAGGGAAAAACAGGGTATTAAACGGTGGCTCCGGTGGTGGATGATTCCAGTAGGTGTCAACATACTGATTTGGATTTTGTTTCATACCGTATTCCTAGCTGGTTATGTTCCATCAGAGTCTATGGAGCCGACGCTGAAGAAAGGAAGTTATCTGATAGCATCAAGAATATATACCAGTCTGGAAACTGGCGATATCATTATATTCCGGCGGGATGGAAGGCTGCTGGTGAAACGGATTGCTGCTGTGGGCGGGGATACCATAGATTTGGGAGATCTGACTTATACTCCAGGATGGATGATTCCGAAACGGGATAAAAATGCGGTTGTGGTACCAGAAAGATGCTTTTTTGTACTGGGTGATAATGCAGAGGATTCATACGATTCCAGGTACTGGGAAGAGATGTTTGTGAAAGAGGCAGATGTGGTGGCAAGGGTGTGGGAGTAAAGTTTTTCTGGAATGTTTGTGGTCGTAATGTTATTATTTAAGTAAGTCTGGAATCGGCTTGAAGCCGAAACCGGAAAATGAGAAGGGACTGATGAACATGAAAAACTGGAAAAGAACAATACTGATGATGTCTGCGGTTATCTGTATAATGATGATTTTTGGAGAAAGTACGGTATCTGCCAAGACGAAAAAAATAACCATTGATTTGACAGGCGGCATAACTCAGGTAAGATACCCAGCGGCATTGACCCAAGCAAAAAAGGTCACAATAAAGAATGGTAAAAAGTCAGTAGTAAAAGTAAAATACAAAAAGGCAAAGAACAAGGCCAAAAGAAGGATTGTTTTTACGGGAAAAAAGCAGGGGACATCTATAGTAACTGTAAAGTGTAAATTAAAAAATAAGAAGATAAAGAGCTATAAATATAAGGTTAAGGTTATACAGAGCAAAAAGCAGACAGCGTTGGATAAAGGGAAAAAGGCATTCCAAATCCAGAACCAGTATCGTAAAGAAAAAGGAATCGCAAGTCTGGAGTGGTCAGATGAAATTTATCACTTTTGTCTTTACCGTATAAAGACTAGTGGGTATGACGCTCATAAAAATCTCGAAAGGGATCGGGATGTATATTTTGGTGATTACGCTCAGTATAAGATGCTTATATTTGGAGAAAACCTGTATTCTGGCAGTATGGATGTGAAGACGGCGATGGCTGCATGGAAAAAAAGTCCAGGACATTATAAAAATCTTATGACATCTGATTATGTTTGCGGAGCAATCGCATGTTATAAAAATATATGGTGTGCTGTATTTTTTGACAGGGATAAAAGCGAACTGGTGAACTGGAAATCCTGTCAGATTAAAAAAATGACAGTGAAACGGTATGATGAGGGGAAGGGAACTTATATTGGTAACTGTGCTATTGGATATTATGAAGCAGGTAACCGTCAGGGAAGCCTGCAGGTAGCAACTATCGCTGGAGCATCCGGCAAGGCAGTTTATCTGGAAATTGGTAAAACGTATGTGTTTTATGAGAGGAAAACTCACGATGGGTGCGGTAAGGCGGAGCAGATAAGCGTTACTGTGACAGAGAGTGATGTCAGTGAAATTATATTGACTGGCTGATGGCAATAGTGTACAGAAAGTAAATAGTAAATAGAATGAAGAAAAAGTCTTTTTGGATTAAGTCCGGAAAGACTTTTTTTGTTGGCAGAAAGGATGAAAAGAAATGCAAGTGCTTAAAAGAGGTCCCCCCTTGGAGGGTGAGAAACGGTAATCATTATTTATCAAGAAAGGAAATTTATATTATGATAAAAATAATAAACAAGAAAATGATCAAACGAATCCTGTCATTTACTCTGGTATTGGTAATGATTTGTGGCATGATTCCTGCAAACGCAACTGTGGCCAGTGCTGCTACGTCTTCGGTCAGTCTGACATCTCTTGGACGGAAAGGAACTGTGTCTATTGGATCGAAAACAAAATCTGGAACATGGTGGCAGATGCATCTGAATGGGAAAAAAGCTTTTTGTATCAATTTAGGATATACCTGTCATTCTGGGAATACTTATGCAGCGGAAGAAACGCATAACTGGGACCAGAATACTGGTGGGGAAAAGAATGGGTATTATGCTAAAACTATTCGTTGGTATGTGCTGGATAAAAAGCGTTCCAATAAAGCTTTTGTCATGAGCCAGGCATTAATCTGGTCTATTTCGGAGGGACGCAATTCCGAGGCACAGTTAAAGGATGTCATTAAGCAGGTGAAAGCTAACATTAATATTTCTCCTAATAAAACGGTAAATGAAGTATATAAAGATATTTTTGAGCCGAATGGAGAATGGACAGCTTCTCTTACATTTTGGCAAAAAACGGGTAATAGCAAACATTACCAGAGACTTTTGACTGTGGATGCAGATGAGGAAATTACAACCCATTATAGTCCGAGCAAGGTAAGTGATAGTGAGTATTACCGGCAGAGAATTACAGTGCTGAAAAAAGATGAGGATGGAAATGGACTGGGGGGAATCCAGTTTACACTGGATGCGGACAACCTGGATGATCTGTATTCCTTTTCTATGACAGACAGGGATGGCACAGAAGCCAGCGATGCGGATGATGATAATGACACCTCATTTAGTATGACCGGATTTACCAGAGACAGTGGACGTATTGCTTTTCGTATGACATACCGGCTACAGACGCAGGAGTATTACTACTATCCTGATTCCGCATTAAAAGATATGTCTACGGATGATAAAAAGGCAGCAAAGAAACACTTGACAGAGGATATGGATTTGGACGAGGGAGTAGATTTCGCCTCAGATCTGACAAAAACCTCAGCAGAGAAATTGATGAATCAGGAAATGAAGGAGCTGAAAAACGATATTTCCAACAGCTATACCCTGACAGAAGACAATACAGGAGACAACAAGCACATCGTTATGGACCCGGAGTTTGCCAAAGGGGTAAAGATTACCCTGAAGAAAGCAAACAGCTGGGGAAAAAATTCAGATGGGGTGTGGCCGGATACGTTAGAAGAGGTGGCATCTGATTATTCTAAGGCTTATATTACAGGTGTAACCAATAACTACAAGAAGGCAACTATTGATGTTGTTAAGATTGACAAATACAGCACTGACAAAAAAGCTCATGGGGATGCCAGTCTGGAAGGTGCCCAGTTCCAGTTATATGCGGATGCTTCCTGTACGAATAAGGCAACGGTTTATGATGATAAAGGTGTGGCAAAGACGGCTGGGATTTACACCGTCAAGAATGGTAAGATGGTAACGGATTTCCTGCGGAGCGGAAATACCTATTACCTGAAGGAAGTGAAAGCGCCTGTGGGATACACGCTATCCAATGATGTTTTGACGGTTAAAGTGGATGCCACGAATCAGCCTGCAGAGTATACCTATGATTTGGCTACGGAGGAGTATGGAAATCAGCCGGTTCTTGGCAAGATTGCTGTGCAGAAATATGATTCGGACGGACAGACAGGACCATTACATCCGGAAGCAAATGCAACTTTTCAGGTGTATTTGACAAATAAGAAAAGTTTTGAGGCCTGTGATGATTATGAGCGAGCAGTGATTCATACAGATGAAAATGGATATGGCATAACAGGAAATTTGTATTATGGAACATATACCATTCACCAGGTGGATGCAGGGGACGCTGATGCAGTTCTCGTAGACGATATTGAAGATGCAGAAGTGACTGAAAATGGAAAGACCTATCTGTATCCAATGAATAATAATTTGTTCAAGGCATATCTGAGAATCCTCAAAAAAGACGGCAATACTGAAAAGCAGGTTTTAAAACCCGGCACCACATACCAGATTTACAAAGTTACGGATGATGGGGAAAAGTTGGTAGAGCAGAGCTACAGCAATGGTAATAAAACCGAAACAATCAACCAGTTTGTAACGGATGAAACTGGCGAGATTATGACGGTGAAGGAACTGAAGTCAGGTACCTATCGTATCTATGAGACAGATACGGCAAGCGGTCTGCACATCACAGAGAAATTCATCGAAGTAACTATCAACAGCAAGGCGGACAATTATGAGAGTTTTACCGATGAGGATGGATATACCCATGCCGTTGTGACAGTTACTTATACCAACAAGGAAACATCAGGAAGGCTGAAAATCTATAAAACAGGCGAGGTGCTGACTGGATTTGAGGACGATAAATTTGTCTATGAAAGCCGTTTCTTAAAAGGGGCTGTTTTCGAGGTTACTGCGGCTGAAGATATCGTTACGCAGGATAACCAGAGTACGCACTGGTATGACAAAGGCGATCTGGTAACGACCATTACAACCGGGGAAGGTGCAGAATTTACGAAGGATTGTAAGGATATCACAGGGTATACCGTGGATGAGGATGGCATGGTAACGGTCAGTCTGCCACTTGGCAAATATCATGTAAAAGAGAAAAAGACCCTGTATGGCTATGTTCTGCCGGACAAAGGATGGGATGTGGAATTTACATGGGACAATAAGGATGAAGAATATGTCCTCAATGCCACAGATGCGACAGATGAGAACGGTGTACTCCGTGTAGATAATGCCCGTGCAAAGACACAGATATCTCTGTTCAAATCCGATGCAGCGACAAAGCAGGCGGTTGCAGGAGCCGAGTTTGGTATCTATACGAAGCACGACATCTTCAATATAGATGGGAAGAAAATTGTGGATGCCGGCACCAGACTGGGAACAGTTACAACAGATAAAGATGGTAGGGCAATATCTTATCTGGATTTTCCATTGATGAGTGAAGAATATCCGTCAGAAACGGATTCTGGAAATAATGAAACACCATCCGTTGAAAATCCGGGAGCGACAGAGGCACCAGCAGTTTCAACAGCAGCTCCGCTACCGGATGTGGCAGCACTGTCACAAAAAATAAGTTTTAGCAGAATGTTTCCGATGGCATCGATGACAGGAGTACCTGAGTTACTGAAAACACCAGCGGTATCAGAAGAGAAGGAAGAGTTAAATGAAACAGAAGTTCCAGAGGAGCCGGAAGAGCCAGAGATGCCGGATGAGACGGAAACACCGGATACTGATGAGGAATCTGGTAGAGCTGCCACACTGAACTCAGGTGATTATTACCTGAAGGAGTTGTCTGTACCTGGAAGTTATTACTTGAACGAAACAGAATATTTGGTGCATCTTGAGTACAAGGATCAGGAAACAAAGGTGATTGCAGCAGATGTGGAAGCGGTCAATACCCAGACGGGCACTGTCATCAGCAAGACGTCCATTACAAACAGCGGGGAACTGCCGGGATGTGAACTGCAGATTACAGATGCGACAGGAAGTGCGGTTGTGAGCTGGACATCCGGTAATAAGGATTCCATTAGGCTGAATGAAAAGCTGGAGGAAATGGGATACCGCAATGTTACAGCAGTTCTGGATGAGAAAGGGGCAGTACAGATCAATGGCCTGCTTCATGACACGACTTATACTTTGACAGAAACCAGACCGGTAGACGGTTTTGTTACGGCAGACAGCATTTCGTTCCAGCTTATTCAGGGAGAAAATGGACAGACATTGGTTGCTCTTGTCAATGGAGAGAATATGACACTTCAGACCGATAACATTGTCCGCATGGTCGATGACACAACAAAGGTGGAAATTTCTAAGACTGAGATTGCAGGCTCAGAGGAGATACCAGGATGTGAATTGGAGATTACGGAAAAAGAAACCGGTACCGTGGTTGATTCATGGACTTCCACCAAGGAAAAGCATATCATTGAGCAGAAATTGGCAGTGGGTAAAACCTATATCCTGACAGAGAAACGGCCAGCTGATGGATATGCGACGGCAGACAGTATTGAGTTTACCATAGAGGATTCGGGAGAGGTTCAGAGTGTGCAGATGAAAGATGATACTACGAAAATTCGCCTGATCAAATTGGCAGGTGATACCGGGCAGGGACTTCGTGGTGCAAAATTTGAGGTATATGACAGCGATAACAAAAAGGTACTGACCTTTACTTCCAAAGAAGAGGGCTATGATATTATTGGAAAGCTGAAAGCAGGGGAAACCTATACCTTCAAAGAAATTGAGGCGCCGAAAGGCTACCAGCTTGCAGAACCAGTCAAGTATACAGTAAAAGATATCGGAGAGGTACAGAAAGTATCGGTCACTGACAAAAAAATACCGACGCCAAGAGTGCCGCAGACTGGTGGAACTACACCACTTGTGGCAGCAGTCATTTTACTGTCCCTTCTGGGCTGTGCTGGTCTTTTCTTCTTCCGCAGGAAACGGGTGTGTGCAAAATGAAGCAGGAGAAAAAAGTAAATAGCAGGAAGAAACGGATCAAGAGGATATTATGCCTCTTTTTTTTATTGGCATTTGCAGTAGTGGGGTATTTTGCATACCGCTATTATCAGAATGACAAACAGCAGGAAGACCGTTTTGACCAGCTGGAAAAAGTTGAGGAGGAGCGGGATAAAAATCCCGTTCCTTCAATCCTTCCCACAGAGATAACAAATCCAGACTGGATTGGCTGGCTGAAGATTAAAGGAACCAGTATTTCTTATCCAGTCATGCAGCGGGAAGGCGACAGCGAGTATTATCTTCACCGGGATTTCGATGGGAAATACAGTTTTTACGGTACGCCGTTTCTGGATTCCAGATGCACCATTGACAGTGATAACTGTATCATTTATGGGCACAATATCAACGGTGGCAGGATGTTCGGGGCGCTTCATGCGTATTCCAGTGAGAGTTATTACAAGGGGCATCAGGAAATCAGTTTCCGGGCAGGGGATGAGAAACGGAAGTACCAGATTGTGTCAGTGATACAGACGACAATCTCTTCTCCAGTCTATTCGTTCACGGATGTCGGGAACTGGGATGAGTATGGCGAATATGTAAATAAAATACTCTCCGGAAGCCTGTACCAGACTGAGATGGGAAAACAGATTGGTGAAGAACTTGAGAAAAATACGCCAGAGGAGTTCTTTCGGAAATATCAGTTCCTTACTTTGTCTACCTGTAGGAGCTGGGTGGGGCGGGATGCAAGGCTACTGGTGGTTGCTGCAAGAAAAACTAATAAGTTTGGTTAATTTGAATGTTATTGCATATCTTCAAATTGTCCCTTGTAAGCGCATACGATAGTTGAAATAATGTCATCCGAATTTTTGTCCGAATCAAAGCGAAACAGCATACCAATTCCAGCAAAGATATATCTTAATTTCATGCGGTTTATGTCATTATCCTCCAGGATATTCAAATGAATTACATTATCTGTCAGGGCATTGCAAAAGAATTGCATGGCACCCTGATTGTAAGATGCATTCTCAGCAGTAAACAGTACATTGTTTTTGAAAAATCCCCTGCTGATGGACAGCTCATAAAGTTTCGTTGCAAAACGCTCTATATCTGTAAAAAACAAGTTCATAAAAGTGATTTCATCTGCAATCCCACAAAGAAAATTTCGTAATGTATGCTGATAGAGATCGAAGATATCTTTGTAATGCAGATAAAAGGTAGCTTTGTTGATTTCAGCGGCTTTCGCCAATTCTGTAACCGAAATTTTTGAGACCGGCTTTGTCTTTAATAGTTCCATAAATGTGTTATGGATGGCCTTTTTGGTCTTTTTCACACGCAGATCGTTTTGATTCATGGTGTTTTATCTCCATTCTAAATATTTTAATTGACAATTTGCCTGTTTCGTTGATTAAACGACGGTTTTTAATATCCGAGGATTGAATAATAGACAATCGTCAAATAAAATAATAGCAAAATAACAAACAAAAGTCAAAGTGATAAAAATGTTACTGGAGGTGTTGTGAGCAGTAATGTGCACTTAGGCGAAAGAAAGTGAGGATGATATTTATGGGTAAAAACAAGCCTGTTGTGAAACCGGGAGAGCATTTTGACGCCATTTCTTTTCATAGCCATATTATGATGGATGCGCTGGCTAAGCATCTTTTGGGACTGGCACCGTTTGGCATGACAGATATTGGGGAGGTGCTGGAGACATATTGCAATCTGAAAGGTTCGGATGAGGAGGCATGGCTGGGGCAATGGTCGAAACTGGGTGATCAGTTGTTACAAAAAGCAGAGGAAAAAAACAAGGAAGGACATAAAGAATCTGCGGAGACAGCGTATTTGAGGGCATCAACATATTATCGTGTGGCGCTCATGTGCTACAGCAATGCAGAAAATCCGAAAATGATATCTGTCAGCAAGCGAAGTCATGAGTGTTACGAGAAATATTTGGAATTGTCTGGCTATCCGGGAACTTATGTGGAGATACCTTATGAGAGTACGTATTTACCGGGACATTTTTATCAATCTCCCACGGCAGAAGGAAAGGCACCGCTTATGATTCTAATGCCGGGGAGAGACACATGGGCGGAGGACACCAGATGGATGTATGACGGACTGCTGAAGAGAGGGATTCACTGTCTGATTTTTGACGGACCGGGGCAGGGATATGCGTTGCGCCTTCAGAAAATGCCATTTCGCCCAGACTGGGAAAATGTAATGACACCTGTTATAGATTTTGCGATCAAAAATTATAGCTGTGTGGATGAAGAACATGTCGGTGCAATGGGATTTAGCTTTGGCGCTTTTTTGCTGCCCAGGGCATGTGCTTTTGAAAAGCGAATTAAACTGGGAATTGTTAATCCGGGTAATATAAACTGGGGAGGTCATTTTGCGGACATCTTTGCGAAGGTTATGAAATTGCCTGCACCGTTCCGGCCTAAGATGGTTTATAACATGATGGATGATTATGCATGGAAACATGGAGTTAGCAGGGAGGCAGTGATTGAGGAATTAAGAAAGTATGATAACACGGATATTGTGGACAAGATAAATTGCGAGATGCTGGTATTAGACGGTACCGCTGAAATAAATAAAGGTGAGGCAAAGGTTTTTTTTGATGCATTGCAAAATTGTAAAAAAGAGTATAAATTGTTTGATGAAGCCAGCACATCACAATGCCATGCGCAAATGGGTGGATATGTTCCAGCAGCCGAATTTATCTGTGACTGGGTAAAAGAACGGCTGTAATTTAAAATTATTTATTGTTTATTTTTGAAAATTTGAGGTTGAGTTGAGCAAATGCTTATATGGTCATAGGGTAATCTTGCATGAAAACGGAGGTAAACTATGACAAAAACATTTGTGAAAAACCCTTTTCTGGCACTGGTATCAATCATTATCGTGCTGGTAATCGGCGGGGTAAGTTTAGGTAACATGCAGACAGATTTGATGCCGGATATGGAACTTCCCTATCTGGCGGTAATCGTAACGGAGCCGGGGGCATCACCGGCGGAGGTGGAAAAAGATGTCGTGGAACCTTTAGAGAGCGCTTTGGGAACAGTAAGCGGTGTGGAAAATGTCAACAGCACTTCTTCTAACAATTATGGCATGATTATGTTGGAGTTTGCAGAAAATACTAACATGGATTCCACACTGGTACGTGTTTCCCAGCAGTTAAACACAGTGGAATTGCCAGAAGGCTGCGGCACACCAAATCTGATGGAGATCAGTATGGATATGATGGCAACCATGTATGCGGCTGTTGATTATGAAGGGAAAGATATTAAGGAACTGTCTACTTTTAATGAAAAGGTTTTGAAGCCTTATCTGGAGCGGCAGGAAGGTGTGGCGAGCGTTACTGTAAACGGTGCTATTGAGGATACCATAGAGGTTCGTTTGGATGAAAAGAAGATACGGGAAGTAAACAAAAACATCCTGGGAGAAACGAACGAAAAGCTAAGCGATGCCCAAAAGAAAATTGACAAAGGACTTCGTAAGGTGGAGGATGGAAAATCAGAATTGAGCAAACAGGAAAAGAATCTGTCTTCCAAACAGGATGATACGTATTCTAAGTTATCTAAGGCAAACGTAAAGCTATCCCAGGCACAGGCAACAAAGGCGGCATATGAAGCAACGCTGACCAGCCTGAAGGCAAGCCAGAGTGCTTTACAGGGAGAAAAGAAGGCTTATAAAGATGCTAAAATTGAGGAGAACTATAAAACGATCAATGGCATGTTTGCCACGATGAATACGACAATGAAAGATGCTGCAAAAGCATCCGGTGTAGAAATCCCTAAGAGTATAGAAGACGCAGTAAAAAATCCCAAAAAATTTACTGCTTTCAAAGATTGGATGACCAAACTTGGGCAGGGAGAACAGATAAAAAACCTGACTACAGATTCCCTGAATCAGATGTATCAGGTAGTCAATGTCAGATTGCCTCAGATTGATACGGAGCTTGCTAATCTTAAGACAGAGATTATGGCGGCTGAAATGGTAGTGAAAAAACTAAATAAGCAGATGAAAGGGATGGACAAAAAGCAGGAGGATGTGGTTTCAGGAGGATATGCGGCATCTTCGGGATTTGGTTCCGGGCAGGCTCAGATATCCAGTGCGAAAACCCAGCTGGAAAATGCAGAGAAAGAACTGGATGAGGCGCAGAAACAGTTAGATGAATCCAGGGAAGCGGCACTGGACAATGCAAATTTGGATGCTCTGCTCACTCTGGATACCTTATCGGGACTGATTACAGCACAGAATTTTGCCATGCCGGCAGGATACATTGATGATAAAAAGGATAATCAATGGCTGGTGGATATCGGAACCCATTATAAATCTGTTTCAGATTTGGAACAGATGGTTCTGACAAAAATAAAAGGAGTTGGCACGATTAAACTGTCCGATGTGGCAGATGTTATAACGGTGGATAATTTAGGGGATTGTTATTCTAAAGTTAATGGCGAGGATTCCCTGATGCTTGGAATTTATAAAGGAAGCACTGCTAACACCAGTACGGTTTCCGAAAATATAACGGATGCTTTTGCAGAATTGGAAAAGGAATATGAGGGCTTATCATTTACACCAATGATGAACCAGGGGGCATTTATCGGCCAGGTTATAGATAGTGTGCTGAGCAGCATTTTATTGGGTGCTGTCCTTGCAATCATCGTGCTGGCACTGTTCTTAAAGGATATTAAGCCGACAATTATTGTGGCAGTCAGCATTCCTTTTTCTGTTCTGTTTGCCCTGACCATCATGTATTTTACTGATATCAATATCAATGCCATGTCATTGGCAGGCTTGTGTATGGGAATTGGAATGCTGGTGGATAATTCCATTGTGGTAATGGAAAATATTTACCGGCTCAGGCAGCAGGGGTATCGTGCGGCGCAGGCAGCGGTCTATGGCACGAAACAGGTTGCGATACCGATTCTTGTGTCAACGCTTACGACAATCTGTGTATTTTTACCGATGGTATTTACGAGCGGAATGGTGAGCCAGATGCTTATACCATTTAGTTTTACGATTTCCTATGCTCTGATTGCTTCTCTGGTCATTGCATTGACGGTTGCCCCATCTCTTGGTTCAGTGCTGCTGAAAAAGACGAAGGAGCATAAACATCCATTGTTTGATGCCATTAAGGATATCTATGGGAAGATATTGGAATTTTGTCTTCGGTTTAAGGTGGTTCCATTGGCGGTTGCAGTGGTGCTCCTGATTATTTGTGGAAGGCAGGTATTTTCTTCCAGCCTGACAATGATGGATCAGATGGAGAGTAACCAGATTTCTGCGACGATGGAGATGAAAGATGGAACTTCGGATGAAGCTGCCTTTCAAGCTGCTGACCAGGCGGTGGATGCCATGTTAAAAGTAGATGGCGTGGATAAAATCAGCGTTATGGATGCAGGGGCAATGTCTCCAATGGCAATGTCCGGGGCAGGCAATCAGGCAGATTTTTCTTCTTTTTCATTTAATATTATTACGGATGAAGAGATTAAAAAGACCAGTGAGTTTGAACGGATTATCCGGGAATTAAAGGAAAGTGTAAAGGATGTGCCCTGCGAGGAGATTACCGTTTCTTCTTCCCAGATGGGCGGAATGTCCGATATGATGAACAGTGGCATGGAGGTAGTGATATCTGGTGATGAGCAGGAAAAACTGATTGAGATCAGCAAAGATGTTATGAAAATTGTAGATTCTGTGGAAGGACTGGAAAATGCTACGAATGGCCTGGATGAGAATAGCAGGCAGGTACATCTGACCTTTGATAAAAACAAAGCGGCAAGACGGGGACTCAGTGTGGCGCAGATCTTCCAGCAGTTAGCAGGTTATATCACAACAGAGAAGGATGCCATTACCATGGATGTAAATGGCACAGACATGGATGTGAAAATCGTAGATGAGACGGAAGAACTTACCTATGAAAATCTGATGAATGCGGAGATTACTGCTACCACCAAAAACAGTTCCGGTGAGGATGAAGAAAAGACTTATAAACTAAAGGATTTTGCGAAAAAACAGGATGGATATACAACGGAGAACATTACAAGGGAAAATCAGACCAGATTCATCTCTGTTACGGCAGAGACTGTGGATGATGCCAATACGACATTACTATCCAGAAAGCTGCAGAAAAAACTGGATGATTACAAGACACCAGAAGGTTATACGATTGAAATATCCGGTGAGACGGAACAGGTGAACGATATGATGGTACAGATGGGTTCGGCTCTCCTGTTAGGATTTTTATTAATTTATCTGATCATGGTAGTTCAATTTAAGAGCCTTCTTTCTCCATTTATCATTATCTTTACGGTACCGCTTGCCTTTACCGGAGGCATGCTGGGACTGATGGCATTTGATATGTCCATTTCAGCGATGTCCATGATGGGCTTTATGGTATTGATGGGTACGGTAGTCAATAACGGCATCGTGTTTGTGGATTATGCGAACCAGCTGCGGTTAAAAGGAGTAGAAAAGAAAACTGCCCTGATCATTACAGGAAAAACCCGTATGCGGCCAATTATTATGACAGCATTGACGACGATTCTATCTATGAGTGTGATGGCATTTTCACAGGATGCCGGAAACGCCATGCAGAAAGGAATGGCGGTTGTGGTCTGCTTTGGACTGCTGTACGCAACATTGATGACATTGTTTATCGTACCGGTATTATATGATGTGTTCTACCGTCGTCCGCTTAGGAATATAGATCTTGGAAAAGAAACAGAAAATATTCCGGATGAGACAGAAGCAGTGCTGGAAGAGTATGGATATACACCGGACGCTGCAGCGACAGCAGAGGAACACGCTTAAGAAGTCAAATACCCCGCTGCAGAGCAACGGGGCATGACTTAGCTTCCCTTTAGCAAGTTCGCCATAGAGGGGCGGGGTATTTGACCTGCGCGCAGTCGCCAAGTGCAAGCAAGCTTGCGTTTGGCTCGTTGCGTACGCGAGAATAAAATGGAATGAAAACAATCGGGTTGCTGCAACAAAGATGAAATGTTGCAGCAACCCGATTTTATAGTTATAGGAGAGTTATTGAGGTAAAGACTGATAAAAATCTACGGCTTTTTTGATTTCTTCCTGGGTGGGGTGTTTCTTGGCAATTCCGCCAATCAGCTTAAATGGTCCAAAAGTATCGAAGCCACGACATCCATATTGCCCGA
Source organism: uncultured Eubacterium sp. (assembly GCA_910584645.1). Classification (GTDB taxonomy): domain Bacteria; phylum Bacillota; class Clostridia; order Lachnospirales; family Lachnospiraceae; genus Eubacterium_F. Next base: position 172,764 of record CAJUAU010000003.1, on the reverse strand, counting down.
TTACTTTCGCATTTTTGGGAAATACGGCCTGGCGGATGGCATCCAGATAACCTTTTCTTTTTACGCCATAGGTAAAAAGAAAGAAAACATTTTTCTTTTCAGGCAGATATTTTTTTGCGTATTCCAGTATGGATTTATGAAAAGACTGATAATAAATGCCGGAGGCAAAACCAATCCGTTCATATTCGGATAATTCTGTAACTGGATGATCCGTGACATCAATGAATGTGATATCATCCTCTGCTGCAATAGCATCCAGTAGCTTTTTTGTATTGCCGTGATGCCTGGAATAATAAATAATGGCTGTTTTCATAATAAATAAGTCCTTTCTTTTTTTATTGATAGGATAATTCAATCTGAAAATTCTTCCCCGATTCATTCGGGAGGCGTTTGGTTACAATATTTCCTTCTTCTTCCAGAGCCAGGGCAGCGTGTCTTGCCGCAATACCTAAATCAATTTTGTTTAATTTATTTTTCAAAATTGGTCGCGCCATGCCCCGGCCAACATCTTCTAAAATAATTCTTCCGGCACCATAAACTACCTTCCATGGCTGGGAATTTAAAGACGATGGGGCAAGGCGGACAGCCTGTGCAATATTGTTATCCTCCAGACTGATTTTACTGATTGGGATGCGTTTGAAATCTTTGGCATCTTTTCTCATTGGTTCTTTTGTGTTTCCAAGCGCAAGGGCAATGCAGAAGTCTGTCCGATTATTTTTGGGCTTTGCGTTCATGAACCAGCCGCTGCCCAATTTCATGCTCTGGATATACAGGTCTGCCATCTGCAGAACATAACCGGCACCTGCATAAGCGGAACTGCAGGGTTCACAATAGCTTACCAGATAATGTGGGGCGGTGGCTCCGGTCATTTCTCTGTCAGACAGAAGTTCAAAGGAAACAGGATAGCCCTCCAGTTGGTCTGCCTGGCTGATAAAGTCCATAATTCTATCCAATGTATCTGGTTCCAGGGGTTCTTTTTCAAATTTTCTTACCTGTCTGCGTTGGAAAATAGTTTCATATAATGTCATTGGAATCCCTCCATTTTGTTATAGTGGCAGTGTTATGGTAAAGGTGCTGCCGCTTCCTTCCTTGCTGGAGACGGAGATGTTTCCGCCATGTAAGGTTACGATTCTGCCTGCCAGTGCCAGTCCCAGTCCGTTTCCTGTATCAGAACGGGAGTGGTCGCCCTGATAAAATTTTTCAAAGATTCGCTGGCATATTTCTTCCTTCATTCCAATACCAGTATCCGTGATTTGGATTATCAGCTGTTCGGCTTCTTTTTTCAACAGAATTTGTATCCATCCTCCGATGTCTGAAAATTTGATGGCATTACCGATGATATTGTGCCATACATGAAAGAGCAGTTCCCGGTTTCCGGAATAATCCGCATTGTCCAGTTCGATTTCCAGTTCCAGTTTTTTTTCTGACCATGCCGTTTCCAGGGAGAGCAGGCTTTCCCGAAGCTGTTCATCCAGGGAAAAGGTTTCTTTTTTGATTCCGGTTTCCTGGTTTTCTAATCGGGACAGGAGAAGAATATTGCTTGTCAGGGTGGAAAGCCGTCTGGTATTCAAAAGTATTTTCTTTGTGTATTCCTCTTTCTTTTCTTCTGAAAGATTTTTTTTCTGCAGCAGGGTAGCATAGCCTTCAATGGCAGAGAGAGGTGTCTTAAATTCATGGGACACATTCTCAACAAAATCATTGCGTAACAATTCTGTTCCTGCCAGTTCCCGTGTCATAATATTAAAGTTATGCATCATTTCCTGCAGTTCTGCAATCTGGCTGTGTTCTGTAAGCTGTATATCAAAATTCCCTTTTGCTACTTCCTGCGATGCCCTGCTGATGGACTCAATGGAGTGGAGCGGGTGTCTGCTGGCAAACCGGGAAGTAATGGTGCCGGCAATCATACAGGCAGCAGCAATGAGAAAAATACCAGCGATACGATTTCCTTCTGCCAGAATACCGGTATGCTCCATTAATGTCAGGAGCATACCGGTTAGGAGTATGGTAAGAAAGAGTGTCAAAAAAGTCAGCAGGGAAAACATGACGGATATTTTTTGGGGGCGTTTACTCATGTCGGTTCACCACCTTATAGCCAAGTCCCCGGACAGTGACAATTTCAAAATCAGGGTTATCCTGAAAGCGTTCCCGCAGGCGGCTGATGTGAACTTCCAGTGTATGTGGGTCAGTTTCGCTGTCCGGTCCCCAAATGTCGTCCATTAACTGTCTGCGTGTAAAAATGCGGTTGGGGGAGACTACCAATTTGAATAGCAGATAGAATTCCTTGGCAGGTATTTCTGTGTCTGTATTGTTACAGTGAACAGTCAGCGTGTCGCAATTCAATTCTGTTTCACCAATTTTGGCTATTCGGCTGCCCGCCAGCTGGCTGCGTCTGAGAAGAGCTTCTACCCGCCATATCATCTCGTTGACATCTATGGGTTTTACCATGTAGTCGTCTGTCCCCATACGGAATCCTTCCCGTTTATCAGCGGAATTTTCTTTGGCTGTAATCATCAGGATGGGCATGGTATAACTGGCGGCCCGTAGTTCTCTGGTTAATTCAAACCCATTCATGCGTGGCATCATAATATCGGAAATGACTAAGTCAATATAAGTGCTTTCAAGGATATCAAACGCATGGATTCCATCCACAGCAGGAATAGCATGGTAGCCATTATCCGTTAAAACGGAACAAAAAAGTTCTCTTAATTCACTGTCATCTTCTACAACCAAAATCTGAAACATAATAGTGAGCCTCCTTCCTATGCTAATATTATAATACATTTCTCAACTCAACCTCAACAGATATTTGAAAGTGTATGAAAACGCTGCTGTTGTTGAGGTTGAGTTGAGGTAAACTTTTTATCATTGAAAAATAAGATTTTAAATTAAGGGGGATGACGAGAATGATTCTAATCATTGTATGTATCATAGCGGGACTTGGAGCTGGTATTGGTACTGGTCTTGCAGGATTATCTGCAGCCGTAGTGATTACGCCTATGCTGATTACATTCTGCGGATTTTCAGCCTATGAAGCGGTTGGAATTGCCCTTGCTTCAGATGTCCTTGCTTCTGCAATTACTGCATATACATATGGGAAAAATAAGAATCTCGACATAAAAAACGGACTTGTGATGATGGTATCTGTTATTATGTTTACGATACTGGGAAGCTGGATTTCATCATTACTTCCGAATACGGTATTAGGCGGTAGTTCTTATGTAATGACTTTTATTATGGGACTTCGATTTCTTATAAGCCCTATTACAAAGACGACTTCAAAAATGGATGATATAGAACCAAGGCAAAGGGTATTACGTTCCTTTTTGTCTGGAATTCACATTGGGTTATTTTGCGGGTTTGTTGGGGCAGGAGGAGGTGTACTGCTTTTGATTACCTTAACTTCTGTCTTGGGATATAATCTGAAAACAGCGGTAGGAACAAGTACTTTTATTATGACCTTTACAGCGCTGACGGGTGCAGTTTCTCATCTTCTCATTGGTGGTAATGTAAATATAACTGCTCTTGTCGTGTGTATCATTTCGGCATTGATTGGTGCAAGGTTTACAGCATTATTTGCGAATAAAGTAGATGCTAAACTGCAGAACAGAGTTACCGGGACTGTTCTGTGTGTGCTTGGCGTATTCCTTGCTATTGTAAATATGCTTTGATTATAATATTTGCGGAAAGGAAATGGTAATGTACTATATAGTGATGGGTATTGTGTTTTTTGTTTTGTTGCTGGGACTATACTGGCTGACAGGAAGGATTTTTACCCTTTTTGTTGTTATACAGATTGGTAAATGGAAAGTCAGGGCTATCCGTATTTTGCTTTCTATCTTACTTTGTATTATTTGTTTATTGTGGGATGCGGGAGGACTTGTAGCAGTGCATCTGATTGTTTTGTATGCCTTAATGGATCTGATTGCGATTGTGATACGCAGAGTTTGCAAAAAGAAAAATAGCAAGATATATTTAATTCTGAAAAAGTCATATCATCTTTGCATGCTTCCCATCTTAGTTACAGGATTGCTTTTGGCTTATGGAAGTTATAATATAAATCAGATTCAACGGACAGAATATAAGGTTACATCGGGGAAACTGAAAAACGATTATAAGATTATTTTTATCAGTGATACACATTATGGTACGGTACAGAAGCCAGACATTATAAAAGAAAAAATTCGTGAAATAAAAAAGCTAGAACCAGATTTAATGATTCTGGGAGGCGATATTGTTGAAGAGGGGACAACGAAAGAAGAAATGAGGGAAGTTTTTCGACTGTTTAGTGGGATAAAACCACGGTATGGAATTTATTATATATATGGAAATCATGACAGGAAGATGTATGCACCGCATCCTTCTTATACGGATAAGGAACTGGAAAACTCCTTGAAAGAAAATGGTATTACTGCTCTAAAGGATGATTGCATTTCACTGGGGACAGACCTGCTTATAGCGGGACGGGAGGATATTTCAAGAGGCAGGGAAAGCCGTGCGGATACTGAGAAGATACTGAAAGGGAATCTGGAAAATAGGTATGTGATTTTGGCAGACCATCAGCCGGTTCAGATAGAAGAAAATGTAAGGCAGGGGGTAGACTTGCAGTTATCCGGACATACCCATGCAGGACAGTTTTTTCCAATCGGATATATGAATACCTTGTTTGGAACATACAATTATGGAATGTTTGAAATTGAAGAGAGTCAAGCCATTGTATCGTCTGGTATGGGAGGCTGGGGATTTCCTTTTCGAACACAGGGGATTTGTGAATATGTGGAGATTTGTTTATTCAGGGAATAGAATAAAAGAGTGTATAATGCGGTTTCCTTATGACCATCTGACGCATGCCTAAATAACGTAATCCTTATAATTGAATAATAAGCGGCAGCCGTTCAGAAAGCATAAGTGACCATAGAAAGCACCAGTGTTTTGCAGTGATGTGGGATGCTGGTGCTTTGTTGTTGTAAAAACAGCGATAGAATCGTGTAATAATAATAAAACAATAAAAAGTGAAGGAGGCACTGGCGATGACAGAGGAAATCCATATGGATGAGTTTTTCTTTTTTACTTACGATTCTATCTTAAAAAAGTTGGGCAGGGACGATGAGGGATATACAGGACTGGAGGGAGAAATGGAAAAACTGATAAAAGAATATCCCTTAATTAAGAATCTGCGTGAGGGCAAGCCGGTCAACGATGGAGCGACACAGGAAGAAGTGGAGGCAGTCCAGAAGTATATGGAACTGAAATTTGATATGCAGACTTATGTTGAAAGGGAACATTATTTCCGGGGATACAGGGATTGTATTTTATTTTTGGTTCACTGTGGGGCGTTAGGTACGAATTTTGAGATTGGTTGAATAAGATAATGGCGGAATAAAGAGGAATGGTTTTTGATAATCAGTTCCTCTTTGCTTATTATGAATATAAGAGTAAAAAATTGTGGCGGGATATGTGCCAGTATGATACAATATTTTTAGTCAGATTAGAACAATGTAGGGATAGTCTGGTGGTTGTTTTTCCGGAAACGGAAAGGAAGGTACATATGAATACGTTAGAGATTTTAACGCTTTTACTGGTTGTATTCGCAGCCATGACATATACCGATAACCACCGCAAAAAGTAAAACGGCTATCCTCTACGGCAATAGGGGATAGCCTGGCAACTTATAAGTTACATTATTAAGTTTCCGATGACAATCATCGGACAGACCAAATATCCTTTGATTGTTTCTAAGATGATTATAAACAATTTGCGGGCATTTTGCAAGCGTTTTGTTTAGAAAGATGGGGATGTTTCGGCATCCTCATTTTTGTATGTTTTAGTTTTGTTCCTTGTCAAATCCCAGCCACTTTGCCTCATAGGTATCCAGATAAAACCGGTTTCCATACTCATTTTCCACATACTGATCTTTCCTGTGGTACCAGCCCCGCAATTCATCTCTTAGATTGGAATCAGGGGAGATGGGTTCTACCCATATTTCCTCTTTGGTAAGCATCTGCGCTCGTGTCAATGGTGCATCGGACAGCGTTTCCGGTACGGAAAAAATGGGTGGGGTTGTATAAAGGTCACCTATGGCAGAAAACGGAATGGTGTTTCCATTTGACTGGATCAGATGTTTTTCGATTGAATTTACCAGTAGCCAGCCATGTTCCGGTGACCAGAGCGGCTGCCCATGCAAAACAGGCAGGGAAGTGTGAGATATGGGATTGGATGGCGTATTTTTATATGTACTGATACGTCCCAGCAGGTAATCTGTGGATGTTTCGTATACATCTGCCATCAGTTCCAGTTTTTCAATCGAGGGAGATTTGCGTTCGCCCTCCCAGGCACTTAATGTGGGCTGGGAAACACCGAGCAGTTTCATGGCATCGGCAACTTTCAGATGTTTTATCAGTCTTGCATTTTTGAATTGTCTTGGCATATCCAGACCTCCCATATTGGTATACATTAGCCTTGTCATTGGCATATATCTTATAAATTCTATTATATTTCTCTATTCACACAATATCAAGTGGAATTTCCGTATGGAAAAGATTAAAATCCAGTTGTAAAACAGAACATAAGATCGTGTAGTAATAATAAATACATGGAAGGAGGAACAAATCATGGAAAGTTTAGAAAAAAAGTTTGATGACGATTTTCTTTATCGGATGCGGGACGAGGTACTGCAAAAGGTGGAAGAAAGTGAAGGGTTTCAGGAATTAAGCAGGGAGGCAGATGCATTATCAAAGCAGTTTCCAGTGATTACGGATCTGCTGGAGGGAACCCATATGGAGGAGGCTCATGAACTGAATAAGGAAGAGCGGCAGGCCTTTAGAAAATATGTGGAGTTTCACAGCAGGATTATGGAAATCAGTGAGTTTGCACATTATTACCGGGGGCATGGAGACTGCATTCAGCATTTAAACCGATGTGGTTTTTTTGACGAGAGAAAAGAAAAGAGACTGAGTGTGAGGGATATGACAGAGCTAATCCAGATTCACGATACATATAAGTCATTAAACAATGCCTTGTTTGGCGGGGAACAGATATTGGGTCTTGAGCGTGGTTATATTGGTGCTTTAGGGAGAATATACAAGGTTATTGACGATAATATACCGGAGTGTATGCAACCTGGTTCCATAGAAATATTAGCGGACACTTCCATTGAGCCGGAACAAAGGGCAAAAATGTTACTACAAGGGAAATGTATCTAAGTTACAATATGAAAAGGGGTATATTATGGAAAATTTGACAGAGGAACTACTGAAAAGCAGGATGGGGGAGCCGCTGGAAGATCGGCTTCGGAAAGATCCTTCTTATGTGAAAGAACAAAAGGAATTATCCATCATCCTTCGTGAACACTGGGAGATTCCGCCCCGGACAAAAAAGCAGCTTGTGAAGAAAAGTGATAAAATATGGGACAGTATTGGCAGGTATAATTATTCTTATGGTAAAGCAGCTTACTGTCTTGGCTATGAAGATGGGGTGCGGGTTGGTATGGAGCAGAAAGCAGCCGGCAAGAGGAGTATGTTTTCTCTGGAGGATATGACAGATATGGTCCGCATGTATGATGCAGTAAAGCAGCTTCCTACCGATATGGCACTTTTATGCGCTACTGGCATGCTATCACCTCCATGATGGTAGTATGCGGAAGAACTCATTTTTTTATTACGCAAAAAGCGCCCATTGAATTTCCCAACAGACGCTTTTCTGTATCTTTCCGATGAGAGCATTACATTTATTCTGGATGAGGTAGATGATACACCGGAGAGAAGGGCGGCTATGCTGCTGGGAACGATTCCTATCGAAGAACCATAACAACCCGTCCTGTGACAAGGAAATCAAAAACGAGGACATCATCAAGGGATATGAGTATGAGAAGGGGAAATATGTGACCTTTACATCGGATGAGCTGGAGAAGATTAAGACTAAGAAGGACAAAACCATACATGTTGAGCATTTCGCCAAAATGTCAGAGATTGATTCGATTCTGTTTGACAAGAATTATTATCTGGTCCCAGAATCCGGTGCGGAAAAAGCCTATGAACTGTTTCGGCGTTCCCTGCTTGCCAAAAAAGAGGTGGCGGTGGCAAAAACAGTCATTGGTACCAATGAGAATCTGCTGGTTTTATATCCCACAAAGGAGTGTCTGATTGCAAAAATCCTGTTTTATCAGGAAGAAATACAGGAAATGCCAAAATCCCAGGCAAAGGTGGAAGTGACAAAGCAGGAGTTAGATATGGCAAAAACATTGATTGAGTCCATGACAAAATCCTTTGATATAGCAGCATATCATGATGAATACCAGGAGAAGCTTCAGAAAGCCATTATGACCAAAATCAATGGAAATGAGATTGTGGCAGCGGATACTGGGAAGTCTGAAAACATCATTGATCTGATGGAAGCCCTTCAGCGTTCAGTGGAACAGGCGGAAAACAAGAAAAAGGCAGGGACAGCATGATGGATTTATTTGACCAGAAGGGTATACAGCCCATGTTGATTTCCGAGCAGGTGGAGCCGTATGACGATGACGGCTCTATCTTTGAATTGAAGCTGGATGGATGCCGCTGCATTGCTTATCTCAATGGAAACGGTGTGGATTTAAGGAATAAAAGGGACCGGAGGCTGTTATGCCAGTTCCCGGAATTGGAACACATTCATCAAAACTGTCATGGAAAATGTATTCTGGATGGAGAACTCATTGTTCCGGTAAAAGGAAAGCCGGATTTTTACCAGCTGCAGAAACGGACACTGGCCACAAATCCCTTTAAGATAAAGCTGGCGGCTTCCCGCAGCCCGGCAGCATTTGTTGCCTATGACATCTTGTACCTGAATGGGAAGCAGTTGACAGAACTCCCACTGCTGGAAAGAAAAGAGCTTTTAACGAAGACAGTGACAGAGTGCCAGCAATTCTCTGTATCCCGTTATATTGAGAAGCAGGGAAAAGCGTTATTTGAGATGGCAAAACAGCAGGAACTGGAGGGAGTGGTGGGAAAGAAAATGTCCAGCTTGTATTGGTTTGGCAAGAGAACAAAGGAATGGCAGAAGGTCAAATGGATGAAGGATGAGGAATTTATCTGTATTGGGTATATTCCGAAAGAGCAGGGCATGACCAGCCTGGTTTTAGCAAAATATGACGGAAAGGGCAGACTACAAGTTATAACTCACGTCACGCTGGGAGTCAGCCGTATGAAATTAAAAGAGGGCGGGGTGCGGGAAGGCAGATGCCGGTTAGAACAGATACCAGATGGTCATGAGCATGCCGTATGGCTGGAACCGGTGGTCTGTACGATAGAATATATGCCGTCGGACAGGGAAGGATACCGGCAGCCAGTGTTTAAGGGATTCCGGGAAGACAAGATGCCGGAGGAGTGCAGAATATAAGGAGTTATAAAATTAGTTAGCGATCATCAGAATCTGTAGTTGTAAAATTGCCGAATGAATCGTGTAGTGATAATAGAAGCATTAAAGTGACAGCAGAGGAGGAGATGATGAAATGCAAAACCTGTTAAAACCTTTTGTAACAGAGCGTCTTGGGAAGCCGTTGGATAAGAAATTACGTGAAAACAAAGCATATTGGGAAAGTCGGAAGAAGTACCATGTCCAGATGGAACGATTGAAGAAAAACTTAGCTAATGGCCAGGATGGTGTTCAGATGTTATTGAAATTGGATGAAATAGTAGGGGAATATAGTGGAAGTTATGGTGAAAGCGCTTACATCCTTGGATTTCATGACGGCATGGAGATGGGTCTGGAGCATGGAAAACAGTATGGGAGGGAATCCAATCTGGAAAATACAGATATGGTTGTTCAAAATGATGTTCAGAACTGAAAAACTTATTGTACAAGGGAGGAATTAATTTTGGAAAGTACGGATATGGCATTATTGATTGAGGTGGAGGATGAGTTACATAACATGGATAAGGCTTTGGAACAGCTTGCCGGGCATGGGCATGCCAGTGGGGATTTTGCCAAATTGGATAATGTTTTTGAAGTGATTTGCCGTAATTCGCATGAATATTACAATGAGTCTGATGAAAGTACGGAGTTGCTTTACCAGATTTTAAGGAGCCGGGAATTAACACCAGAGGAGCGGGCAGATATCTTGCTGAATGCGAAGATGCGGGTGATGTGACAACATATAGCAGTCGGTTTATGATTTCTTTTTCTTGTGTTTTTCTGATTCATCTGTTATAGTAATACTATCAGTATCAGAAATTACAGCAAAGTGATTGATAGTTTTCGGTTTTTACAGTGTCTGAAGAATAACGTCTTTAGGCACTTTTTTTGTTGCACAAATCTTTTAAGCAGATGTATTAAAAGGGATGTCTGCTAAAAACAATAGAATATCCAGAGTCAGGGACTCAAAAGCACACAGGGAATCAGCCGGTTCTTTGTGTGCCTTTTAATTTAAGAGAAGTTATCAACAAGTGGAACGAAAAACGCAATGATTTTAGCGTTTTTCAGAGGGCTACGATTTTCAGTCAGCCCTTTTTCATCATAGATCGGAGCGGAGTATGCTCCCCCAACCTAATTACCGGGGAGTTTATGCTGCCCGTCTATATAAACAGAAATGCTGCGTGGCAGTAAAAAGAACAGGAGGTGGAACGGTGGTTCTATATCTGAAAGCAGAATCGGATATTCCGGATTTAGTGATTGACTTTATTGAGGTGAAACTGCAATCCGGACAGAGCATATCCCTGACATGGGATGAAAGTGAGTTTGACAGGGAGGACGGACAGTTCGAGGCAAGATACAAGGGTGTGTACTTTGATGATGAGTATGGCAACGGCAGACTGTCGGAGCTGAAAGGCATGAAAATACAGCACATAGAACTCTATTCCGAGTGTGAGGATGTCAGCAGTTTTAAGCTGAGGGAACTTTCCTTTCATGACGGTAAGGAGAGTCTTGCGTTTTCTTATCCGGAGTGTCAGACAGAAAGGAGCAGCGATGGCGAAGCAACAGAAACAACAAACAGCACAACAGAAAGGAGATTAGCAGTATGAAAGCGAATCAAAAAGAAGTTACACAAAATATGAAGAAACTTATTGCAGAGCTTACGGAGGCAGACATTGCCTATTATAAGCATGATAATCCGGTGATGACGGACAGGGAGTATGACAGGAAACTGAACCAGTTACGGAGCTTGGAGGAGGAGTCCGGGATTATTTTATCCGGTTCTCAGACTCAGAAAGTGTCTGGTGAGATACTGGAGGAACTGGTTTCTGTGCGCCATACGAAACCCATGCTTTCTGCGGGCAAGACCAAATCCATAGACGAGCTGGTGAAATTTGCCGGTGGCAGGGATGTGGTTCTGTCATGGAAAATGGATGGTCTGACACTGGTTCTCCGTTATGAAAACGGGGTACTGCAGCAGGCAATTACCCGTGGCAGGGAAGGCATCATTGGCGAGGAAGTGACGCATACGGTGAGGAAATTTGACAACGTGCCACTTGCCATACCGGTAAAGGATGCCATTGAAGTCCGGGGTGAAGGCGTCATCTCATGGGAAAATTTTGAGAAAATTAATCTCAGTCTGGAGGAACCGTACGGGCATCCGAGAAACCTGGCTTCCGGCAGCACCAGAAAATTAAATGCAGAGGAAGCAGGAAAAAGGCATCTGGAATTTGCGGCCTTTGAACTGGTAACGGATATGAAGATGGACACGAAGGCAGAGCAGCTTGCTTTCATGGAGCAGCTTGGTTTTCTGGTTGTGCCATATGTGCAGATTCCATTGGCAGATGATGACGCAATCCGGCAGGCTGTTGCCAGTATGAAACCGGAGGAGTTCGCATATCCGGTGGATGGGCTGATTCTGGAGCAGGATGACATTGCCTATGGTAGAAGTCTTGGCTCGACAGGACACCATGAGAACCGGATGATGGCATTAAAGTGGGAAGATGAGCTGTATGAAACAAAATTTCTCGGTCTGGAGACGGCTGTGACCAGAAACGGCATGGTCAGTTTGACGGGAATCTTCGAGCCGGTGGAAATCGGCGGAACCGAAGTCAGCAGGGCATATCTTCACAATCTGGATATCTTCGAGAAACTGTCACTGGGACAGGGCGACACCATCCAGGTTTACAAGGCGAACATGATTATCCCGCAGATTGCGGAGAACCAGACAAAGAGCGGTACGATAAATGTTCCATCTGCCTGCCCATGCTGTGGCGGCAGCCTGCAGGTTCATAAAACCAGCGGCGGAACCCGCCAGTTATTCTGTGAGAACCCGAACTGTGCGGCAAAGCTCGTGAGAAAGTTTGTTCATTTCTGCGACAAGACCCGCATGGACATCGAGGGACTGTCCGAAAAGACGCTGGCAAAATTTATCGGTATGGGATGGATACGAAACTTTGGTGACCTCTATATGCTGAAGCAGCACCGGGAGGAAATTATCCGGACAGAAGGCTTTGGAGAGAAATCCTTTGCCAGATTGCAGGCTTCCATTGAAAAGAGCCGCCACTGCACCCTGAACCAGTTTATTGCCGGTATGGGAATCCCGATGGTGGGACGCAGTGCCGGGCGGATTATCAGCAGACATTTTGACGGAGACTGGAATGCGTTCGAGCAGGCAATCAAGGATGGTTTTGATTTTACCATCCTGCCAGACTTTGGCGAAATTATGCATCACAACATTTACAAGTGGTATGCGGACGAGGAGGCAGGAAAGCTCTGGAGACCGCTACTAGAACATATCATATTTGAAAAGGAGACTGAGACTATGAGTACAAATAATACAATTTTTGCAGGAAAAATAATCGTAGCAACCGGAAAACTTCAGAATTATACCCGTGATGAGATTCAGATGAAGATTATGTCACTGGGGGCAAAGGCGGCATCTTCTGTCAGTAAAAAAACAGATTACCTGATTGTCGGGGAAAAGGCAGGAAGTAAGCTGGCGAAAGCGCAGCAGCTTGGCGTGAGGATTCTGACCGAACAGGAATTTGAGGAGATGCTGGCATCATGATAGACAGAGGATTTTATAAGACATGACAAAACCATGCTTATGAAAATCTATAGCGGCAAATGTTGCCTATACATATGGATCAGCAAATACAAAACAACAACGGGGCAGTGGTTTGATACTGCTCCGTTTTCATGGAATGGAGGATTAAGACAATGAAAGTATCGGTTTATCAGGTGGTGCCGGAACTGGATCAGAAAGAAATTTTGTTCCGGGATTTAGCCTGTGCAATAAAAGCAGGGGACGGCAGGGTTCCGTCAGAAATTTATGAGTGCATTTACAGCGGGGAACTTCCGGTGACAGATCCGGAGCAGATGTTTGTGAGGTGCAACTGTGAGTACCCGGAAGGGTATAAAGGGCATTCCCTGTCCGTATCGGATGTGGTGGAGTTTCAGTATGAATCGGGAGAGAGAAAATTCTTCTTCTGTGACGCATGGGGCTTTCCAGTGGTTGCCTTTGATGCCAATAAAGCCATGCGGCAGATCAGCAATCACGACTATCAGTATGTGCAGGAATACCGCAGGATGGTCACGGTATATTTCATGACCGCAGATGGTCTGCAGAACAGGTTTTGCGAAAGTATGCTGTTTGACCGCTGCAGGTACAGCCGGTCACAGCTTGGTTATAAGCTGGAATGCAAATCCTATGGCAGTACAGAACCGCAGAATTTTATATTTGCGGAACGCCCACGGGTGATTGTGACAGAAAGCGTTGCCCAATTTCCGGAGAAGCAGCTGTATGACAAGGAGGATGTGAAGAGCAGAACACTGCGTTATCCGCTGGATAGCAGTAAAAATCTGGACATTGTGTGTGCATGGCTGAAGGACAATAACTGTAAATATGAGGAACTGCAGGTTCAAAACGAAATGATTGGAGGAAACAAAGATGAATGAGAGAATAAAAAATGCAATGGAATCAATAGAGAACCGACAGCTGGGATTGAATGATACGCTGCCATTTTCCTGTACCCACTGTGGCGGGTGCTGCGTGCATCAGGAGGATCTTTTGTTAAATCCCCTGGATCTTTTCCGGCTGGCAAAGGAACTGGAAATAACCGTAGAACAATGGCTGGATCAGTATGGGGAATGTTATATCGGAGAGGAAAGCCGGATGCCGATTTTGCGGATTCGTCCCCAAGGGGAAACAAGGAGATGCCCCTTACTGAACAACAATAAGTGCAGCGTCCATAAGGCGAAACCTTCTGTCTGTGGCTTATATCCGCTTGGCAGGTCAGTCCGCTATGTGCTGGATGAACAGGGAAAACCGGATATGGAAAAATCAAAAGTAATGTATTTCCATAGCGGATGTTTCTGTGGCAGCCAGAACGGACACCAGACGGTGCGGGAGTGGCTGGAGGAATTTCATCTGCTGGAAAGTGAGTCCTTTTTTATCCAGTGGAGCCAGGTGGTTGCGGAAACAAGCCAGTTTCTGCGTGGACTGGAAAAGGTGGTTACAAACCAGGATATCATGAATTTGGCTTGGAGTATGGTCTTTGGGCTGCTCTATGCCCGGTATGACATGGGGAAAGCGTTCCGTCTTCAGTTTGAGAGGAATGTGAAACAATTAAAAGAGCATATCACAGCCATAGAAAGCATGGGAGGTGTAGCATCATGACAGAGGAATACAATAAAAATCAGATCATCAGGAAGGATGCCAGAGGCTGTTTTGTGGAGAGCCTGTGTGACTTTTTTGAAGTGGGAAAGGTGCATCTGGCATTTGCTTCTTATGATGTAAATTTACCATCCGGGCAGCGGCAGACCAATAATATCCATATCTTTATCGGTGTGGATGAGCTGCAGGAAATCTGCCGGAAGATAAGTTGTGGGGAACTGCAGTATATACTGAGACAGAAAAAGAAAGCGGAAGATTACAATACGCCACTGTTAGAATGGCTTGGCGGCACGTCGGCAGAGAAACTGGCACAGAGAGGGCGGAGTCGGACAGATGGGAAAAGTTTGTCCAGAACGGCGAAACTTGTGGCAGGTAGAAAGAATGATTTCCTTTTTAGCGCAGACAGCGGAGCAGGGGAGCAGAATGCCCAGGGGCTGATTGTCCCGCGGTTCGGGGGAGACCCGGAGAATCATGTGTCAGTCAGTATGTCGTGGGCTTCTCTAAGTGAACTGTTTCTGTTGACAAAGGAGAATTATCAGGCGTGGCTGACGGCAAAGTACCTGAAAGATATGATGGTACAGCAGGCAGAACAAAGACGACAGCAGAGCAGTCAGTATCAGCAGGCTGCGGCATATGGAAAGTAACGGGGATGGCAGGCAGAGATGATCTGTTTGGATTCTAAAGTGAGTATGGGGATTCTGGTTCTGATGAACTGGAATCCCTTACATGTTAGTATGATTTTATGTGGTGTATTCTTTGCGGATGTGTTAATAATATAAAGAGAGAATGGAGGAATTAGCTATGCAGAATAAAGTATGGGAACAGGTTATAGAATTTCTTAACAGACTTCGTTGTGAAAATGTATCAAGGGATACGGCAGTTAAAATTCCAGAGTATGAGGATGTACAGCAAGAATTGGAGGTGTTGCATGAAAAATGTGAAGAGATGATACAGAAACTTCCCAGTGAAGAGCAGCAGATGTTTTTGGAGTGGATGGCAAAAGCAGAGGATATGCTTTCGTTGGAAGGGCAGAAAGCGTACTGTCAGGGATATGTGGACTGTATTCTTCTGTTAAGCGGATTTGGTCTGCTTCAACAGGACATATCTCCTGAAGAACTTATGGAGAAATTAAAATAATTAAAGTCTTGTATTGGTCGTTGAAAGATGTTGATACATGGAGAAATATAAATAAAAGGTAAGGGTAAGTTGAGTTGAGTAAAACTGCTCCCTTACCTTTTGTTTGTTTATGATTGAACTTCGTCATTGGATAGCAGTGCTTCTGTAGTTGCGAGAATTACTTTAAGTTGTTTCTGGTCGCAACGAGTAAGTAGACGTTCAATTTGCTGATATGTATTATCCGTTATGTTTTGGTTTGGATAGATTACCGTGTCTGCTGACAGATTAAAATAATGTATCACTTTCTCGAAAATTTCATAACTGGGATTATTTCGAAATCGTTCAAGGTCTTTTAAATAAGATAAAGAAATATCCAATATTTCTGCTAATTCTGCTTGAGTAAGTTTTTTGTTCATTCGTGCATTTTTTAATACGATGCCGAACTGTTTTGGTTCATAAGTCATGGCATAACCTCCTATAGAAGTATGTTACTACCATATCTTTAGAAAGTAAAAATGGAAGGACACTACTTTACATGAATGTTAAAAACATTCTTTAGAAGATCAAAGTTTGACAGTGAAAGTGGGGAACTGATTATAAAAATTGGTTACAGAATAAAAGACTGAATCAAGAGTTTCTGTAATTGCCAAATGGTAAAAAGCATTATTTTTGATCTTGGCAATGGAGTTTAAGCCGTGACTGAGAATTTATAGCAGAATAATGTTAAAATGCAGAATATATCGCAGTTTAATAAACAAAGTATGGTGTATCCATATTGTATTATTAACTATGGGATTTATAATATAAGCAAAGTAGAGCATTGTCAGATATTATTAAAATATATAGTAAAGTAAAATGTGACATTTAATACAAAGATGTGAGGAATAGTAATGGAAAAGGATAAATTACAGAATGCATTTTATTCGTATCTCGTCCTATATAGAAATGGAATTACTGTTGAAGATGTACTTGCCAACAAAGCTGTTTTTTATGAAATATGTAATAGGATGAATAAAAAAAATAAAAGTATTTTAAATGCAAATTTAGAATTTGTATTTAAAAATGATTTTTTGTTTGAAATAAAAACGACTAGGGATACTGAATTTGTATTTCAAATTGATATTGCTAATATTAATTTTGATATACTTACAAAATTGCTGTTTTCACAAATTTCTTGCTCGGATTTTTTGTGTCAGAATTGCCAACTTATTGATATCCCTCCTGCAACCTTCGATGTCGAAGATGAAATTAAGGTGTCGGGGGACTCGTGGGGGAAATTTATAGAAAGAATAGGATATAAAGAAGAGGATTTTTTAGTATCCGATGAATCATATTTGGCAAAAAAGTGTATGGAAGAAGATAATATTTTATGGTGTTATAATAAAAGCTGTACAGGCAAAACATTTTTGGGAATTTATTCATTGACATATTGTAACCACATAAAATATATTTACAATCCTACAGTTAATAATACATGTAATTTAGAACTTTTAAAAATTTTGTTGGAATATGGGACTAACTGTGCAATTATGATTGATGATTTACAGTGTGATGTCGAACTTGCAAAAAGTATAATGTTATTTATTTCTACGCATAAAGGCAATATCAAAAAAAGAAATGTGCATATTTTTTTAACAAGTTGGTCATCGCTAGCTCATGCAAAGGAGTTTTCGGTTTATACAACAGAAATTCCTACTATAAAAACAAAACCTCAAAAATTCATAAAAATAATGAAGGACAAAATTGATAATAAAGAATTATTAGATATTTGTGGAGACAATTTGGCATTAATTAGTACGGCCTTAAGATTAAAGCGTTGTAATTTAAATTCAAATAATACGAAATCTTATAAGCATGAATTATTTGGGTGTTTTGTACAGACAAATGATAAAGAACAGTTGAAAATTATTCATATTTTAGCTGTTTTAGGAACGTATGAATTTGAAACCCCTATGTTATTTGTTGAGAATTTTGGAATGCTTCATTTAGAAAACATAACTACAGCAAAAATAGTTGGAGAATCTATTTTTCTTGCACATCGGACTGTTTCAAATTTTATAGCACGTTATATTGAACAGGAATGTAAATGCAGTTTTTATCAAAGAAAGGAAATTATCAAGAAGTACATTAATTTTATTGATAATAGAAAAAAATGGAAAGCTCTTGTCCACCTGATGGGAGAAAATAATCGAAATGATATTTTATCGGTTAGCCCTCTTTGGAATTTAATGTATGAGTTTCAAAATAATTTAAAAAGACAAACCCAGATAGATCCTACATGGGAAAACACACCATCCTCAATGTATTTCGTGATTTCAACAGCTAAAATGTTGGGAGTAGTGGACGAATACAAAGATGTTATAGATGCATTGTGTTCTAATTTTTCTTTAAAGGATGGGAAAATAGAAATTAGATATGATATTTTGCAAACAACAAATGATTTTATAAAAATTAGAGAAAGAATGATCAAGGAGGATGCTACTGCTCCTTCGATTGAGTATGAATTAGGAAAAGATATTGATTTAATTACAATACATAAAAATTGGTTATATGGTTTGCTTATAGGTTTGAAAGGTGTCCTAGTAGATTGTGGTTATCAAGAGTTAATAAATAAAATTGAATTAGAACTTATAGAGTCACAACAAGATGAGGGGTATTGGTATCCTAAAAGGGTTCCGTGGGTTACTGCTAGAATATTGATTGGACTGGCAGAGGCCGGATATTCAATGAAAGATGAGTGTATTTTAAAGGGGATAGCATATTTATTGCATGAAATTAAAAATCGTAAATGGGATGCTCATACAGGAGGATGGAATAATGTGTTTGAAACATCATCACTTTGTTTAGAAGCACTTATCAAATGTGGTTTAGACTGTGAAAAAGATCTACCAAAGGATGTTACGGATTATCTTTTGGAAAATTCTCAAATATGGATGTCAGAAAATTACGAAATTGATGGAGCAACTACGGCTTGTGCTTTGTTAAAAATTTTAGGAATACAAGAGCCGTTGCTGCACTATATCAATGAATTGGCTAACAGAAATATTCATAATATTGTGGAACTGACAGGGCAATTAGATTTTAATAGTGTTCAAAGTTGTAAAACAACTCAAATTGCTTATTATGTAATTGAATTGTGCTGGTATATTTTAGAAAAGGATATATCAAGTCTATTAGATGATTTTATTGCTCGGTCTGAACAAGAAATGGAGATGAAGGGAATGGGGAATATTAGAATTTTTATTTCCTACAGTGAAGATAATCAATATCATATAAAAAAGATAACTCGAATTGCAGAACATTTAGAAAAGGAAGGTTATGTAGTTTATTTTTATGAAAAAGCACCTTTAGGAACTAATAATATGGAGTTTATGCAAAAGATTAGTCAATGTGATGCAACTATTGTCATAGGAACTAAGCAATATAAAAAGAAGTCTACAGAAATAAAAGCAGGTGGGGCTTTTTTTGAGGCATGTGTTTTATCGAGGGAATTTATGAATGAAAATTATGAAAAAATAATTCCTATTGCATTCGATGAATTTAATGAATCTTTTCCTGAACCGTTTGCAATTAATAAAGGCATGCGAGCAAAAAGAGTAGATAAAAAATTTTTAGATAGTTTGGTTGCAAAATTAAAAAATAAATTTTAGGAGGTTATTGTTATGTATGATTATGTTATTGTTCATGGAAGTTATGGGACACCCTTTGAAAATTGGTTTCCCTGGATGTTTAACAAACTGTCGGAGCAGGGGAAAAATGTCCTAGCGCCACAATTCCCTTGCGGTAGCGATATCCAAAATTATTGTAATTGGTGCGAGGTGATGAATGCCTATAAAAAATATATTGGGAAAAATACCACTTTTATTGGGCATAGCTTAGCACCAGCATTTATTACTGATTATTTATTAGAGAATAATTTGTCTGTAAAAAGTTTATATTTTGCAGCCCCATTTTATGATTTAATTAATATTAAAGAATTTGACAAGGTAAATGAACCTTTTTTTATCTATAAAGATTTAACAAAAATAAAAAATCTTGTAGAATCAATAACATGTTATATTTCAACAACTGATCCATATGTGCCAAATGATTTATCAATTGATTTTGCAGATAAACTTGGTGCAAAAAAGGTTTTTGTTGAAGATGCAGGACATTTTAACTCTGCGGCAGGATATACACATTTTGAGCAACTTTGGGAAGAGATGATGAAAAATGAATAAAAATCAAATGAATTCAATTTATGAAAGAATTATTCAGGATGGGTATAACATTGCTTCATGCGAATGTGTAGGTGGGTATCCTAATAAGGACGATTGTGCTTGGTATCATGGTAACTGGATGTTATTGCGCTATTTAGGTGTGGTGTCTAATCCATATTGGCATGAAGCATTTTATAAGGATGCATTACGTTTTACTCATGCAGATAAAAAAGAAGATTTTCTTGTTGCTGGAACAGCAGATTTTTCAATGCCTTTGTTGTGTAGCGAATTTGGTATTCATGAAGTCAGTATATGTGATATGTGTAATACTCCTTTAAAAGTATGCGACATTGTATCAGAATTTTTAGGTAGAAATTGGACAACATTTGTCCAAGATATTTGTACAGAATTTCCCCTAAAATATGATATTATAATTAATGATGCATTTTTATCACGATTCATTGATAAGAGTAAACCATTAAAAGGAATAGACGGTGCATTGAAACAGGGAGGTTATTATATTACTACACTGAAGAAAGGTAATCCTAATAAAGGAGGAGAGGTAAGCGATTCAATACGTAAAAACTTTATGCAAAAAGTGAAAAAACGGTATATTGAAAAAAGCAAACATCTGCCTAAGATAGATATCGACGCAGTTTCCGCAGTATATGTTGATAAAATGTCCTCATATCCTGTTAGAGATGAAGACGAATTATTTGAGTTATTTAATAATGCAGGTCTGAATATTTTACAAATAGAAAAGGAGAGTGTTGTTGGTGAATTTGAATCCTCAGAGTATTTTAGGATAGTTTCACAGAAAAGATAGAATAGGTTGGTTATCAATTATATTTACTCTATACAGTTAATGTGGAAAAGGGGTATGAATGTCTAATGTAATTTGATTAAGACTTGGTAAGTGTATAACTTGAGTTCAAAGGCAATAACATATTCACTATCCTCCCGTACTACATTGTTCTTGGAAATCAATTAAAGTTATGATTATGCCTATCCGATGGCATAAAAATGGCAATATCCATGCCGATGACATGCAAACGTAAATCTGATACAATCATATTGTCGATAAGTGGGTTTTTCTTTTGAAAAGCTCACTTTTTTAGTTCAGAAAAAAGGAGGTTTATGCAAAATGAAATATTGTCCTTATTGTGGCACTGTCCTTGTGGATGGTGCTGTTTCTTTTTGTGCGGAGTGTGGAAAAGCACTGCCTGTTTCAGAGAAAAAAGAGGAGATTTCAGAGAAATCAAATCAATCTAAACCACAGGGTAAATCGAAATCGAAGCAGGAAATCCGGCATGAAAAAAAGAGCAGACGCACACAAAAAAGAAAACTTTTATTAGGAGAAAAAGTAAAAGAAAAAGAAGTGGATAAGACGGGTGAGCAGCAGATAAAGCCGTTAGAAGCACCAAAAAGTTTAAAACAACAACCAGAACCTCTTGCAGTTACGGGTTCCATTCCAGAAGATGATTATGATGGTTACTATGATGACATTCTCCCAGCAGATGAGGGACGTTTCAGTGAAGGGATTGACCGGGGACTGGTTAAGAAAGTAGTCCTTATCATAGGAATGGTGCTTTTGATTGTAGGTGCATGTGTTATGATGATGTATTTGCTGTAAATGCGGGAACAGTTGTAAAAAGAGAGTGTTAATCGTGTAATAAGATTAAAATGTGCAAGAAGAGGTGATGAACATGATATATTTATCAAAAGGTGTCGTACAGCCGAAATCCAGTATAGAGAATCTCTGGCTGGAACGTGGCGGAAAACAGTTTCAGTTGCAGGGTGCGGAAGCTGCCGTATGGCTGAAAGGACGGTTTGGGTTTATGGTTGCCGAATCAGAGGCAGAGGAGCAGGTAGTCCTGCGTTTGGCAAATAAAGGTCTGACAGAAATGGAAAAGGAGGCAGATTCCATTTTCAAATACCGGATTCTGACCAGATGTGTCTGCTGTCCTGCAAGGCAGAGAGGACATATGAGCAGCAGACTGAATGAACAGGAACGGCAGATTTATACATGGATGCAGAAAGCAGGGATTCATCTGTCAGTGGCAGAACTGGTATTTCTTCATGAACATCAGATAACAGCAGACAGTGGGATGTTTGGTGTCAGGAACCGCCAGAAACTGATTGAGACGATTTATACCAAAGATAACATTCAGGATAACCTGCTGGAACATCAGATGGAGAAGGCAGAGTGCAGGGATGAAGTTGTGGAAGCGCTGATGCAGCTACTGAAGAAAAAGAAGATATTGATTGTGTGAGGTGAGTTTCATGAGGGAGAGATTTGGGAAATTGCCACAGGCATTGCAGAAACAGGTGCTGTTCCGGTCTGGAGCCAGTGCCCTGTTCTGGTTACTATTTATTATGATTCTAATCAGTTTCCGGGATATATATCTGATATTACCCTGCCTGTTGTTAGCAGGTTATCTGACGTGTAGCAGTGTCTGGCTGTTTTTCCAGTCTGTGACTGGAAATTACATGCATCTGCAGGGAGAATGTATCCGTATGGAAACCGTAGGAATCCGTAAAAGAGTACGGTCTGTCCATCTGGCGCTGGAGCAGGGAATGGTAAAAATACCCGTCAGGCAGCGTATAAGAAGACTTTCTGAGGGAGATACTGTCAGTATCTATGTGGCAGAGAAAACTCCGGTTTATGAGCGGGATGGAATATACATAATCAGCAGTTATTATGCAATAGAGATTCGGAGGTAGCGATGGCAACGGAAAAAGAGACATTATATCAGTTTTTGCGGGAAATCCGGGAAGAAATTGACCGTAACGAAAGGGAAGATGGCACATACGCCTTTGATGTAAAGCGGGTACAGATTGCTCTGGATTTTACAAAACGGGAGCTGGAACGCAGCATTAGAGAAGACACAGGCAAAAGCAGGGAGCAGTAAGAAAGAAAAAATATATGTTTGACGATGCAGGCGGGATATGTTATAGTTTCTATATCAGTATCAGGTTATTTTTGAAATACAGAGTATTCAGGTTTTCAAAGTGTCAATCAGCACAGGGAGTGCTTTTTGGCACTTTTTTTGTTGCGGAAAAATCTTCCGCATGTTACCTATGGTTTCCGCCTGCAGGACAGGTTGAAATAAATATATTTTAAGGCAGGAAATCCCTGCCAGAAAGGAGAATGCTTATGTTTAAGACGTTTGCAACAAATGTAGTGGTATCCAAAGGATACGAAGGTGCAGAAGCACTAAGGTTTTCTGAAAATGGGGAGTCTGTGAGGTTCCGCATCGGCCAGAAGGTATATGACAACCGTATGGAGGGGAATTACCGCTGGCTGAACATATCGGTAAAAGCCTTTGGTGCTGTCTGTGAGAGAATCAAAAAAATGAAACTGAAGGAAGGTTCCTTTGTCAATCTGACAGCGAGGCTGGATGAGGAAAAATGGACCGACAAGAAAACAAAGGAAGAAAAAAGCCAGCATGTCCTTATTGTGGAGGATATTGAGTATGCTTATGTCGGGAAAACCGGTGAGAACCAGAATGCCGGACAGAAACAGGCGGCTGGTCAGTACCAGCAGGCAGCACCTGCAGGAGCGGCTCCGGCAAATCAGGCGCAGGCACCCGCAGCAAATCAGGCTGCAGCACAGCCGGCACCGGAACCACAGGCAGCAGATCCAATGGAATCGGATGGATTTATGGGGTTTGAAGCTTTTGGTGGCAACAACCTGTTTCAAGACTAGCATGGCACAACAATCAAATACCGGCGTGGAAAACCGCACATAAGTTACGTTTTCGTAGTCTTGTGTGCGGTTTTTTTACGTTTAGGAGGTGGACAACATGAAAAACGAAGGTTTTCTTCTCCTCACGGAGCAGGAGAGGAATGCAAAATTCAGGGCAGCACTTAACACCAAATCCGAAGGCGGTCTGACAGGGGATGAGATTCAGGAAATTCTTAATCTCCTGCCGTCAGATAAACAGTATGAAATCCTGGTTTACCACAAGACGGACGAGTTCTGTCTGGGGGTTGCCCGGATGAAGGAAGCTAGAAAGCGGCTCATACTGGGATCGGATTTTCAGGGATTCAGAAACCAGACAGGGAAGCTGGTGTGTGATGTGCAGTCCCAGGCAGTTGCCATAGCGGTCAGGAAAAAGACTTCACTGGAAGAATGCAGCCAGCTGCATATTCTGATTCCGCCGGAACGCTGCAGAAAGGAGCAGGAGTGCTTATGAACCAGAAAGAAACGAAGGGCAGGACAGCCGCTGACATTCTGATTTTATTGGGGATGCTGGCATTGCTTTCTGCCATCTGCAGGCTCTGGCCCCTCCTTCTGCTGATGATACTGGGAATCTTTGTGGCAGCATTACGGGTGCTGTGTAACAGACCGGAAAAAATCGAGGTGCTGACACCAGTGCCTTATTTGCCGGAACCAAAACCCAATCCAACCGTAAAAGATCTGGAGCAGATGGCATATTCTGTCATGCAGACGAGGATTACCGAATTGGTGGCACTGGATTATTCCGAAGCCAGATGGATATGGGAGACACCGGAAGCCATGCAGGAGTTCATGACCGGGGGAGAGGTGTTTATACTCTTAAACAGGGCAGGAGGTTACCGCAGGGCAAAGGTGCTGTACCAGAATCTTCAGGTGGCAGGCATTGACTATTATCCGGATAAGGAACCGGAACCAGTATTTTCAGAACCAGTAGGGGAAGATGGTCTGGATGAAGAACCGAAGGAGAACAATTATGAGCTGCTGGCCTTTGAGTGGAGTGAGGCACACATTCTGGAACTGAATGAGCGCTGTAATGAGGCAATCGGGCAGGGAAAGAGCGAAATTCTGATACCTTTGGAAGAACTGCCATCTCCAGAGAGCTGGCAGGATATCTGCCGGGAACTGGAACGGGCCGGGCTTGAGAGGGTAAAAATCGTAACGGATGGAATCACAATTATTTTATAGCTTTAGAAAGGGAATAAACGGAACTATGTTCCGCTGGCAAGTTTGTGCCTGTGCGCTGCTTGCACAAACTTGCTTTATGCGCAGAGAGCAGTGCAGAAAAGAGGTATCTATGAGTACAAATATGAACAACATTTTTAATTTCAGCCGCAATCTTCCGGAACCGTTTGATACAATGGCGAATAAAAAAGTTAAGGTTACTTCCAAGTATGGAAGTGGGATGGAAGCTACCATTAACTGTACCATGATTAAGGCAGTCCATGCGGTCTGCCGGTGCATGAGTGGGGCAGGCGAAGGGGCGGTTGGCCTGATTGACCACCGCTCGGTGGCAGAATACAAATCCTCTATGGATGAATCAGCCTATCATCTGGCCGTCTATGACCATTCCAAAGGAATGGCGCTGGCCAGTGTCTACAATAAGGACACAGAAACGATGGAAACCTACACCATGAACCCGAAAGGAAGGGACGGTGCTGCTGTCATTATGGCAATGATGCCGTTTCTGATGGAAGATGAGGAATTTGCAGAGCAGTATGAGCGTTACTATGAGCAGTTCCAGAAAGGCTATCCGGATTTTGATGAGGCAAAGACAAGCATGGCAATTTTGTGTGACAATGCGTACCGCAGAATCAAAGATGAGACATGCAGTGCTCATCTGAAACTGGATGTGGATGCTTCCGGTAACCTGATGCGGGTATCCAATGCACAGATTGATTCGGGGGCATTTACCCCCGTCAGTGTGACAGCAGGGGAATTTACTATTTTTGCAAAGACTGGCCCGGCTACGATCAAAAAAGCCGGTATTCTGGTAGAGAAAAAAGACTTCGAGGGCAAATATGTCATGCAGAAACGGACACTGAATGCGGTGGAGGAGAGTTTGGTCCCGAAAATACCGGACTGGTACATCATTCCGCAGGAGGTGGTGGAAATCTGCCGGCATGCAAAAGAAACGACAGGAAAATCCATGCAGATGCGGAACTTCCTTCTGCGGGGACCGGCAGGAACCGGTAAGACGATGGGAGCAAAAGCGATTGCGGCAGGGTTACATCTACCCTACATGAAATACACCTGTTCGGCAGGTACGGAGATTTTTGACTTTGTGGGCATGATCTTCCCGGATTCGGATTCCGGGTCAACCGGGGATGCCACACTGGACAGGGAACTTGAGGCATTAAAGAGCATGGGCGGCATGACCTATGAAAACGTGGCGAAACTGATGGAACTGCCTGACCTAGATGACATGGATTTTGATCCGGCGGGTGTGTATCAGCAGCTGACCGGAAAAGAAAATGACGATGCCAGCACGCAGGATTGTATGGCAGTGGTGCTTGACATGGTAACAAAGAAGGTGCGGGCACTTTCCAAACGGACGGAAGGCTCCGGAAACAGTGGGCAGACATACTCCTATGTGGAGACCGACTTTATCAAAGCCCTGAAAAATGGCTATTTGATTGAGCTGCAGGAACCCACGACGATCATGCAGCCGGGTGTTCTGGTGGGATTAAATTCCCTGTTAGAGCAGTCTGGAGGAATCACACTTCCCACAGGAGAAGTGATTGAGCGTCATCCGGATGCGGTTGTAGTGGTTACCACCAATGTCAGTTATGAGGGATGCAGGTCGATGAACCAGTCGGTCATCGACAGAATGAGTCTGGTAAAGGATGTGGAGCTGCCGGAGCCGGAAGTGATGGTACAGCGTGCCATGAGTGTAACGGGGGCAACGGATGAGTTCCAGGTGTCCCAGATGGTGCAGGTGGTCAATGACCTGGCAGACTACTGCCGGAAGAACAGTATCACGGACGGCTCCTATGGTATGCGCAGCCTGATTGACTGGGTGATCAGTACCGAGATTACGGGAAATCCCTATGAATCAGCGCTGTATACCATTATCAGTAAGGCAACTTCGGATGAGATTGACAGGGAGGCACTGATTACAGCGGTGCTGGAACCAATCTTTCCACCGAAGAGAATGCGGGCAGCCGTGTGAGAAGGGAATCACCAGATAGCAGCAATATTAAAAACGGCGGCGTTATGAAAATACGCCACAACACAGACGCATTGCAGGGCTATCCTGCAGTGCGCTTTTTCAGAAAGGAGGTACCCCTATGGCAAGGGTGAATCACAAAACAGTAAAGCGTTTAATGAACGAAAAGAGAAGTAAAATCACGGATAAGCAGTTTTTTACATCAAGGATACTGGCAGGGCATTTTGAGGACATGGCAGTGGCGCAGACAAAGCGGTACCATTATAACCGGCGGGTTCGTGTCAACATTTATTGGAAACCGAAGGTACCGGACAGTGCAGACACTAATAATCAGGTAATCCGGATCAATGCAGGAAACCCGGTTGTCACAAAGGTGAGGGGACGGGAGAACCGTTACCAGATCGTCTGTGGGTTATTTGCCCATGAACTGGGGCATGTACTGTATACGGATTTTTTGTGTATGCAGTCATATTTTAATGCTCTGATGGATGAGAGATGGTATCCGGCTGCACCGGCTCTGGGTACGGCAAAGGATAAGCTGAATGAGAGGGCAGTCTGGGATTATGTGCGTGCGGATGAGC
The DNA here is from genome assembly GCA_910584645.1 of uncultured Eubacterium sp. Classification (GTDB taxonomy): domain Bacteria; phylum Bacillota; class Clostridia; order Lachnospirales; family Lachnospiraceae; genus Eubacterium_F. Next base: position 145,400 of record CAJUAU010000003.1, on the reverse strand, counting down.
TGAACAAAAAGCTGTTTCTGAAGGTGGCACATGATATCTTGAATGTTCTGGAGGACGGCTATATCGAACACCGCTTCCTAAACCAGTTTCCCGGCACATTAGGCTATGGTCTGGAAATCCTGCGGGAGAGGGAGTGGAAGCTGATGCCCACCGTGACACAGATCAAAGAACAGGAAGAGGAAGGCGGACATATCTTCCACAGTATCCTTCAAGTAATGCTGTCCTATGCCCTGTATGGGGAGATCAAATATGGGGATGAGCCGTTGACGGATGAGCGCATCCAGGCGGTATTCGGACTGATTGCCCAGATTGACCAGGCAGTGATGGTAAAGGCGGCCAAAAGCCGATGTGATGTGGTAAATACCATTCTGGTAAGGCTGTGGGATTACATAGAGGACTATCTGGAGGAATTAAAAAAACACCGTGATGAGATGACAGCAGCCGGACAGAGCATATCGGCAGAGGAACTGCTTGAGGCAGGGCTGGGAAGCCTAATTGGGACTTCCACCAGTGCCACAGGATGCGTCAGCAGACCGGTAACGGATGAGGAGGACTCCGAGGAGATTTCCAGTAGACAGACTGCCGGGAACCGGGCAAAAACCCATGCTGATGCAGAAGAATCAGAGGAAAATTCTGGGTCTGGGGAGGCAGATAAAACCGGAGCGGAAAAATCTGAGTCTGAGGAAGCAGAAGGAACCGGAGAAGATGGGTCTGGGGATGAAAATGAAGACCCGTCTGGAATGGCCTCCGGGGAAAACGAATCCGATGAGGAAACTCCGATGCCGCTGCAAAAAACAGGAAATACAGGGAAAAAGGAAACGACAGAAAACGAGCAGGGCAGGATACCGCTTACGCAGACATCCAGTGTGTCAAATCCGGTAGGTGGCACAATCAGCCGCAATGAGGATTACGAGAGGGAATGCGATGAACGTGCAGCAGCCGATATTGAGCGTATGCTTGATAAGATGGCGGAGCGTTCCGCTTGTGAGCAGTTGGAAAACGAGCGTCTGCAGGAGCTGAATGAAACGGCGCAGAATATCTCTTATGGCAACATCCATGAGGGAGTCGGGATTCAAGTCAACCGGATCAGCAGCGTGGATGAGGAACTGGTGGAACAGTATGACCAGGTTGCCGGTTCTCTGCTGACCATCTCAAAACAGATGCAGAAAAGTCTGGTAAAGCAGTTAAAGGAAAGCAGGCGTGGCGGCAAGATGACAGGGCTTCTTATGGGAAGGCGCTTGGATACCCATGCCTTATGCCGGAATGATGGGAAGGTGTTTTATAAAAATTCCCTGCCCAATGAGATTCCGAAAATGGCAGTAGGACTGTTGTTAGATGAGTCCGGCTCCATGTGTTCTTGTGACCGCTGTACCTATGCCAGAGCCACAGCTATTATCCTGTATGATTTTTGCCGGGGGCTGGATATCCCGGTCATGATTTACGGACACAGCACAGGGTATGATTCCAGTCACCGTGACACCGTAGATCTGTATTCTTATGCGGAGTTTGAGAGCATCGACCAGGATGACCAGTACCGGATGATGGATATCAGCGCCAGGGGTGGCAACCGTGACGGGGCAGCCCTACGGTTTGTGGCAGAGCAGCTGTCAAAGCGTCCGGAAGAGATTAAAATTTTAATGATTGTATCCGATGGGCAGCCGGCAGACACCGGTTACGGCGGAACTGCAGCAGAAGAGGACCTTCGGGGAATCAGACAGGAGTACCAGCGGAAAAACATTATTTTCGTGGCGGCAGCCATTGGCGATGACAAGCAGAACATTGAAAGAATCTATGGGGATTCCTTTATGGATATCACAGATTTGAACCAGCTGCCGACAAAACTGACCGGGGTAGTCAGAAGACATATTCAGGTATAACAGAAGGCAGGAGATAAAAGACAAAAAGGAATTGATTCACGATAACAAATAAGACAGGGACAGCAGTATGTTCAGAAGATTTTTGTATGGTACAGGGCAGACTGCTGTTTCTGTACCTGAATTTTCTGAATATATGGTCTGTCCTTTTTTCAAAAAGGAGGACAAGAGTATGCATTATGCAACACTAGTAACCGTGGAGATCGAACCATGTGAGGAAGATATGGTCAGGGCAATAGGAGCCAGAAGTTTAATTCAGGAAATTGAAGAGCAAAAGAAAGAAAATCCGGAACATCACATCATGTTAGACATATACCGGTCTGAGGTAAAGATGCGGAGCACTGTTTTTTCCAGCCGGATGGCGGATGAAGTGGATACCGTTATGGAGCCTTTTTACTGTGAAACGGACAACCCGGATTATCTGGAGTTTGAAGATAAGACGGAGGAATATCGGAAAACGTATGAAAATGAGACTGTGAATCTGGTCCGTTTCCCCAATGGAACGGTTCTTACAGAGCATCAGTATGCTGTCTATCATAAATATGAGATTGTAGATGGCAGGCTGTATGAGAGAGACTGGGGACCGCTGCATCACAGGAAACGAACAAAGAAGTGCAGGAGGATGCAGGTCATGGAAAATGTTCCGTATTATAAGGTATACCAGACTTTCGAGGAATTTGTGGAGGAAAGGTATGGGACCCCTTATTGCGAGGAGCAGAAAGCCTTTGGGTATTATTACAATCCGGATGCTTTTTATGACTGGTATTCCATTGGTGGACGCTGGCCGGATATGTTTCTGGTAAAAGATGACTGTGGGGAATATGGCATTGCAGACCGGAGCTGGACGTGTGCGGATAAAGAGACCAAATCTCCGGATGGATACCACTGGACCTGTGCTGCCCGGAAAAAAGATATTGCCTGGCAGACCATGTATGACTGGGAACTGGAGCAGGCGAAACAGTGTTATGCCAGACTGGTTCAGGCGTTTGAAACCGGAACTTTGCCAGAGGAAATGCATGGCATAATCACAGAGGACGGTATCCAGATATTTGGGGAATTGGTGTACCATAAAGGTGAGACAGAGAATCAGTATCTGGAAAGGTATATAAAACTCAAAAGAAAGAAATACCCGATCAATATCTATGCGTTTCTGACGGAAGGCATCTGGACTACGGTAGAGCGTTTTGTCCCAGATGGCGTAAACAGCAGATTTGAGGATAATGCGGATTGGGAAGATGATTTGGAGCAGTTTATTGACGAGCTGAACGATGAGAAGGTTTTAGTCATTGTAGACTGCCATATGTAAAGGAGGGAACGGTTATGGTTATAAAGCGGACAGGAGATAGTTTTCAATATGAAAACATGACTTACACCATTGGTCAAAGGATTTATGCCAACGGACAAAGTGACTGGGAAGGGCTTTTCGGAGTGATTACAGAAATCCGGACAGACGGGGATAAAGAAACAGAAAATGAAACACCGGATATTTACTGCAGTTTTGATGTCCCGGTTCTTCCAGCGGACGTAAAAGAGTTGGAGGAACGGTTTTCCAACTTGTACCGGGAACCAAAGAAACTGGAGGATATCAGTCTGGATGAAGTCATTATGGCGCCGGAAATGATAGAACCGTTAGAAGCCTGGGCAGACAGGAAAAAGAAAAATGTCTGGGCGGTGGTCATAGACTGGTCCTGTCATGGAGAGCATGGGCATCTGGAAGAAATCTGTACGGATTATCTGGATGCAAAAAGAAAACTTACGGAATATCTGACAGAAGAATTTGATAACAGCACGTTATTGCAGTGGCAGTCGGATGACAGGTATGCGACAGTATCTGAAAAAGACAGTTATGAGTGCTATGAAAAAGAAGATTATCAGGAGAATCATTACCATATCTGCCTTGAGAGAAAAGACCTTGTGATGAGTCCTGTATTTATCCGGGAAATCACTGAGGAGTCTGGAGGTGCGAAATGAGTTATACAAGCTGGCATACATACGGCTATGGGGTTTGTTTATCCAGACTGGAATGTGATTCCATGGAGCGGATGCAGAAATTACTGGAACTGGCGCCGGAGTATTATAAATCGGTGCAGAACTGGCTGAAGGAACAACATATCGAAAAACCAGACGTGGATGATATTCTGGAATCTGACCAGGAGTATCATCTGGGGCTGGTAACGGTTCTCCAGAATGTAATACTGGAGGCAGAGAATATACGGTTCACAGCCTGCGATGATTATAATTCAGAAACCTATCTGGTCTATGAACCATCCTATCCATGGGATATTTCAGAGAAAGAACAGAATCTGACAGAGGAAACACTGTGCCGGATTCTGGCAAAGTACATTTCCATTCTGACGGATGAAGTGTTTGAAGTGGACTACTGTTCTGTGGAAAATGGTGGATGATGAAGGAGGCGAAGATATGGCTGACAGGGAAAGAAATATAAAACCACTGACCAGCATTGTTTCCTATCCGGAACGTGGTGAGGGAGGCAGCAACCGCTACCGTGGGAACTGTTCCCCCAGACTGGTAGAAGACCTGATTGGATTCTTCCATCCGGAGATGATATGTGACTATATGTGCGGCAGTGGGACAACAAAAGCAGCAGCAGACAACATGGGTATCAAAAGCAGTCTGTATGATCTGCACAGCGGATTTGACCTGATGCACAGCGAGATACCGGAGCGTCCGGAATTTATCTTCTGGCACCCGCCTTACTGGGACATGGTAATCTACTCGGATAATATGTACCCGGCAAAAGCTGTGGAAGAACAGTATGGGTATGATCCCAGGGAGTATGACCTGTCCCGGATTCCGGACTGGAATCAGTTTGTGGAGGCAATGAATTATGCGATGTTAAAGCAGTATTCCGCCCTGGAACGGGGCGGGCGCATGGCAGTCCTGATGGGTGACATCAAGAAAAAAGGGCATCTGTACAGTATGCTCTCAGAGATTGCCAAACCGGGAACACTGGAGAATATCATTATCAAGGTACAGCATAACTGTTTTTCTGACAGTATTACATACAGCGGAAGGTTTATTCCCATCATGCATGAGTATGTGATGATTGTGCGGAAAGATGCCGGGCTTATTGTGCCAATACTGGTCACAGAGAAAAAGGAATGTGACATGAGGGATCTGCCGGAGGCGACATGGCGGGATGTAGTAGCTGCCGTCATGGAGTCTTGCAAGGAGGCAGTACCGCTTTCGTATCTGTATAAGCAGATTGCGTCACATAAGAAGGCAAAAGAAAATCAGTGGTGGAGGGAGAAAATCCGCCAGACACTGCAGTGCAACCCGAAACAGTTTGAACATGCCGGACGTGGGATGTGGAAACTGAAACGGAGTGCTGCATAAAACAGGAAGAGGTGCCGTCCGTTCTGGGCGGTGCTTTTCCCAAACATCTCTCAAAATAAAGTGGATATTTAGCATGGACTGTGTTATGATAATATCTGAGTAAGGAGGATAACAGTGGAAGTTGAAAATATGTTAGCGAAACGCATTGGTACAGCAGGCGAGAATGCACCATATGATAACTGTTGTAAAAAATTACTGGCCAGTAAACAGATATTGGCATGGATTTTGAAGACTTGTGTATCGGAATTTATGGATTGTTCCGCCAAAGAGATTGAGGAAAAATATATTGAAGGAATGCCGCAAGTTGGTGAAGTGCCGGTACATCAGGATGAGTCCGTTGAATTTATTGAGGGGACAAATACAGAAGATGTTACGATAACAGAAGGGACGGTACGGTTTGATATCCGTTTCTGGGCAGTTTCTCCAAACGATGGCGAGAGGATACGGCTGTTAATCAATGTGGAGAGCCAGAATAAATTTAATCCAGGATATCCGGTGGTTAAGCGGGGAATTTATTACTGTAGCCGGATGATTTCGGGACAGCGAGGCACCATATTTACTGGTGAGAATTATGGGGAAATTCGCAAAGTATATTCTATCTGGGTATGTGCAAAACCGCCTAAGTATCGTAGAAATACGATTACGGAGTATTCCATGCAGGAACGGAATCTGATTGGCGAAGTAACGGAAGGTCAGGAGAACTTTGATTTATTGACTGTGCTTGTGGTTTGTCTTGGTGGCAGCACCGAGAAAAACTATGAAGGGCTTCTGAAAATGTTGGATGTGCTTCTTTCAAGTAAGGTACAGCCAGAAAAGAAAAAAGAGATTTTGCAGAATGAATTTGATATTGCAATGACAAAAACAATGGAAACGGAGGCGATGGAGATGTGTAATCTTTCGCAGGGAATTGTGGATGAGACATTGGTTAATGCCATTATTAGTATGATGAGAAAGTTGAATCTGTCAGAGGAAGAATGTATGGAGGCATTAGAAATCCCAGAGGAGCAGCGGGAATCATACCATATGATGTTAGAGGATGAGATGGCAGTCAACCAGTCATAAGTAATGATAAGAGGACTCTTAGCTCATTTATTTGAGCCTTGAGTCCTCTGTTATTTTTGGAGAGAAAGATGATAGTTATCGTTTGTTTGGATGATAAAAAAGGGATGATGTTCAATCATAGGCGGCAGAGCAGGGACCAGGCAGTGACAGATAGAATCCAGAAAATTTGCACAGGTAAAACGCTGTGGATGAACCCATACTCGGATAAGTTATATGGCAGTCTGGAGAAAATGGATCTTGTGGTAGAAAATGATTTCCTTTCCCTGGCTGGCAGTGGGGAAATTTGTCTGGTAGAATCAGATCGTCTGATGCCTTTTATCGAAAAGATGGAACAGATCATCATTTATTGGTGGAACCGGACATATCCAGCAGATGTTTACCTGGATTTGGATTTGTCCCAGTGGGAAAGAAAAGAACGGAATGAGTTTCCGGGTACTTCCCATGAAAAAATAACAGAGGAAATATACGAGAGGAGAACATAATTTCATGAAAAAAACAGTATTACATAACTGTCTCTTTTTGTGCATGATAGTATTCTGTCTTCTTTTTACATCATGTGGGCAGGCAGATGACCTTAATCCGGCAGGGATGGGAGATCCATCTGCTTCTGCTACAGAAACATCGGAGGGTAGTGGGAAACCAGACGTTTCTGAAACAGAAAACCCGGCAGACAATGATAAAGGAACTGTTTCCGTGCAACTGCTTCCGGCATATTCCGGAAAACCTTATGTGGAAATTGATGGCAACGAGCCGGGATTTACAGAGAAGGATAAAACAAAAAAATCCTTTGAGCAGTACAGTGAACTGGATTCGTTGGGAAGATGTGGCGTGGCGTATGCAAATGTGGGAAAAGACCTGATGCCAACGGAAGAACGTAGTGGTATTGGAAAAGTCAAACCTTCCGGATGGCATACAGTAAAATATGATATTGTGGATGGGAAATACCTGTATAACCGATGTCATCTGATTGGGTATCAGTTGACGGCAGAAAATGCCAATGAGAAAAATCTGATCACAGGTACCCGCTATATGAATGTAGATGGGATGCTGCCTTTTGAAAACATGGTTGCAGATTATGTGAAGGAGACGGGAAACCATGTGCTTTACCGGGTAACACCGGTTTTCGAGGGGAAGAACCTGCTGGCAAAGGGTGTGCAGATGGAGGCATATTCCGTGGAAGATGAAGGCGATGCCATTTGTTTTAATGTCTTTGTATATAACGTGCAGCCGGGAATCCAGATTGATTATGCAACCGGGGAAAGCAAAGAGGACAGTGGATCTGGTGTGGGGGAGGATGCACAGGAAACGGTAAGTCCGGATGCATACAGTAAAAATGGACAAGACGGGACAGACGCAAAGACAGAACAGGTTGAAATTCGGGGAAATAAAAAATCAAAGATTTACCACTGCCCCGGCCAGGCTTCGTATGATGAAATGGCGGATTCTGATAATCTGGTAGTTTTCCATTCAGAACAGGAGGCATTGGATGCTGGATACCGGAAAGCTAAGAGGTAGAGGAGAGATTCTATGAGTATGATGGATTGTTTTAATGTGATAGCAGGCATATCTTCTATTATTAGCTTGCTGATTTCAATTTTTGTAGCATCAAAGGTTGTTAAATTATCTAATTCTAATAACAATAATGCTGGAGTAATACAGACGGGAGATGGAGTGCAGAAAATTGCAAAAGAGAACTCTGTCATTGCAGATGAGGGGGCGACATATTACGATTACAGAGAAGCAACTATTTTGGGAGAGATTGATGAACCGCCCATATTAACAGAAAGCAGATATCCTATTTTAGCGGATGAGAGTTATAGTTATAGTGAAAATGTGGCAGAAAGTTTATGTAAAATGATTACTCCCGGTAATGCAAATAACTATTGTTATATAGTGGATTTTAGCAATATTACTTCAAAGCCGGAGATGAACCGATGGATTGGTTATACAATTCAATCATTGCCGATGGGTGACTGGCGTACTTTTGTTAATGAGAATTATGCATTAGAATTTCAGTATATGGAAGATGGGAATATACAATGTATCAACTTGGAAATAACAAATGCCAGTATAGGGAAAAAACTATGCAGAAGAAAACTGCAGTTATCCTCAGAGGAACAAAAATTTTCTCTGCCACTGGGGAAATACATAAAATCTGTGGAGGACTGGAAATCGGTAAATGAAATTTGTTTTGTGTTTTTCCCGGAAGAGTGTGTGGGGCAAAAGGGAAGTGTATTTATAACGGATGTGGTCTTGGTAAAAGGATAAAGGAGTGAAAGGCATATGAATACTTTAGAATTGATGCCGACAGAAGAAAATCTGATACAGGCTTTAAATGAAGATATATTACAGAGAAATAAGGATTTAGTACATTTTTATAATTTACTAATGGCACAGGAAACGGCAGGTGCTATTGCGATTGACGGTAGATGGGGAAGCGGGAAAACTTTTTTTGTTAAGCAATCATTATTGATGATCAATGCAAAAAATCCGCGATGTGAGATGGAAAAAGATAAAAAGGATAAAATTTTGTGCCGTGTTCCATTTAGAAAAAACAATGATGTTTTGGATGAAAATTATGATTTGGCGATATATTTTGATGCATGGGAAAACGATAACGATACAAAGCCGGTTTTATCAATTGTTTATGAGATAACAAAACAACTTGGTTTAACATATCCTTTTGATTCTAACAGTGATGTATTTAAAATGGCTAGTTCGATATTTGAGACGATAAGCGGACGGAATATTAACAATATTATTGATGCTCTGAAAGGAGAAAATCCCCTTAAAAAATTTAAGGAACAAAAGAATATTGAGGAAACACTGAAAGAATTTTTTTCAGAAATATTAATTGAAAGAGGTAATAGGCTTATTATTTTTATAGATGAGTTGGATCGATGTAAACCAAGTTATGCGGTTCATTTATTAGAACAAATTAAGCATTATTTATGTGATGATAGAATTACTTTTGTTTTTTCAGTAAATTTGAGAGAACTTCAGTATACTATAAGCCATTTCTATGGTGAATCCTTTGATTCGTGTCGGTATTTGGATCGATTTTTTGATATTCGCGTAGCAATACCGCCAGCTGATATAAGTAGATTTTTTGATAAAATTGCGTTGCCTTCGGATTCTCAATGCGTGTTAAATATGATTTGTAAAAGAATAATAGAGAACTACAATTTTGAATTGAGAGAAGTTACACGTTTTTATCTGCAAGTGAAAACGGCTGTGTATGGAGCAACGATTGAAGATGATGAACCAAAGTTCTTTTTTCCAGATGGAGCGGCACAAAAACTAATATTGTTATATATTGTTCCTGTTATCATAGGATTAAAAATTATTAACATTACGTTACATGATGAATTTGTTGGTGGAAACAATGTTCAGCCGCTGGTAGATATATTTGACACAAAAGATTTTGGTGACTGGTTTTTGCATGGGCTGTTAAATGGGGATGAGTCTTTTGGAGATGAAGAAAATAAGAAAAAAATATCATACAAGCAGAAAATAACGGATTTGTATAATGCTATTTTTGTTAATAATTATGGAGAAAGAGGGGGATATACAGTTTTAGGCAATCATAGGTTTGGTGCAAGTTCCAGAATGTTTGCTATAAGTGCAGCAAGTATGTTCTCCGACTATGTGAACCTTGAAGTATAGAAAATTTGTGGGATTTCTAAATGTTTCAAATGTGATTTAAATGTGCAAAACATTGTTTCAAATTTCTTTCATTGACGGTCAAACCGGTTTCTGTTATAATTCTTATATCAGTATCCAGTTTGTATTCGTACAGACACAGTTTAACAGGTAAATTCACAGTGTCATTTGCATGAAATATTGCAGATGGCACTTTTTTTGTTTCTACAATTTTATATTGGACAATAAGCCAGCGGTTGTTTCGCTGGCTTTTGTTATAGAACTGGGCGGTTGACCGTCAGAAAGAAAGGAGAGATGCGTAATGCAGAATGTATGTATGGACAGTTACTTTACAACCTTTGATTCCTATGAACAGATGATTGACTACCACAGGAATCAGTCAACAAGCAGCAGGTGGCAGCGGTGTAAGGTCAAAGACCTTGAGGTGTCACCCTTAGACCGGGGTTCCTCCCTTGTGGGGAAACTGGGATTGTTTGCACCGGGAATCAGTCAGGAAGCCGTGGAAGATACGACGGACAACTTAGGGCTTGCCATGATGGTAGACCATCAGTATTACCCCATCCGGGGAACAGCCTACAAAAGCCTGCTTGACCGGGCAAAAATCGGTGGAACGGCACTTCCCAAGCTGAGTCGCACAGACCTGGCCAATGTGCTGAATGCCTGACTTCGCTTATATGATGCGGAGGCTCTTTTACTTCTCAGGGATGAGAAAGTGGCGGCAGTACATTCCGGAGACGAGATGGATTATTCCGTGCTTCCTGTGGACGGGCTGCTTGAGGCGCTGCAGAAGAAATTGGATGAGAGCTTTCCGGGCAGCGTTTTTGGGACAGGGTACTGTGACCATTCCCTTGTGAGTGCGTCATGGAGCATGCCGGGACAGAAAGAAGAACTGCTGGAGGACTACAAAAAGACACTGGAGGAACAGGGACAGAAAGCTATGGCAGCAAAACTGATGCCGGGCATCCGTTTCATTACCTCGGATACTGGGGTTGCTTCGGCAAAGGTATCAGCGTTACTAGTTGGCGGGCAGCACCCGATCCATATCGGCAGCTGCATTTCCGTTGACCACAGGCATAAAAAGGAAGTGGCAGATTTTGCGGACAAACTGGACCAGCTGTTTGCACAGTTTGGGGACTCCGTGGCAAAACTCCAGAAATTAATGGAGATTTCACTGGATTATCCGGTCAACGCCATGACCCGTGTGTGCAAGAAACTGAGTATGCCAAAAAAAGCAGCAGTGGAAGCGATTTCCATGTTTGAGATGGCAAATGGCGGGATTGCAGCAACAGCCCATGATGTATTCATGGCAATGCAGGAAATTCCCTACATTCTCAAAACACAGAACACGCCACAGGCAAAGATGCTTACTGTGGAAGAAAACATGGCAAGGGCTTTATCGCTCCGCTGGAGTGAATACGACCTTGCGAAAGGAGTGGATTACTGATGGGAAAACCAAACATATTAATCGACACGGCAGGCATGGACAATGACCGCTGGCTGGAATGCCGGATGCATGGCCCGCTGGGGGACATTCCCTATACGGTGGGCGGCAGTGATGTGGCGGCCATTTTCGGGGTTTCCCCGTGGACAACGCCGCTGGAACTCTGGCTTATCAAAAAGGGCAGGATCAAGCCGCCGGAAAAGAGCAATGCAAACCAGTTGCAGATGGGACATTTACTGGAGCCGATTGCAGCCTACTGGTATGAGCAGAAATCCGGCAATGCCGTAACAGAGGATACCAACCTGTACCAGCACGCAGACCACCCGTATGCCCTGGCAAACTTTGACCGCCGGTTTACCCGTGCGTCAGATGGAGAGCCGGGGATTCTGGAATGCAAAAGCTGTACCTACCATAAAGCGGGGGACTGGGCTGAAGATGCCATTCCTCTTTATTATGAGCTGCAGCTACGTTTTTACCTGGCGGTGGCAGATGTGGATATCGGTGCATTTTCGGCAGTGTGGGGCAATAACCCGGACAACGATCTGGCAATGCCGGAGATTGTACGGGACAGGGCAAAAGAAGACATGATTTTTGAAAGACTGGAGGAATGGATCTGGAGCCTTGAAAATGACAAGCCGCCCACCATGCAGGATGTGAAGCCGAAACTGGCACTGGAATCGCTGGCACGTATCTATGGCAGCAGCCAGAAAAATCTTCCTACGGTGGAATTTTCCGGTAAGTATGAGAAATCTTTGCGGAAGATTGCCATGCTGCAGGGGGAGCTGACGACAAGAAATGCAGAAATTAAAAAACTGGAAAAGGAGATTGAAGCACACAGTGTGCGGATTGCAGAAGCAATGAAGGAGCATGAGCATGGGGTTCTGACAACCACCAGTGACAAACTCCTGATTGACTTCGTAACCAGAAAGACACGCAGGCCGGATTCCAAAGCACTGAAGGAGAAGTACCCGTCGGTTTATGATGAGGTACTGAAAATTTCAGAAAGCAGGAAAGTTAAGGTAAGGATTGAGCCGGCATAAAGCATGTAAAGGAAATATTTGCAAACCTTTACATGCCGGAAGAATGCCGGGCGAACAAGTTCGCTTCAAACAGGCATTCTTCCCCTATCATGGTGTTATGGCAGCAAAAAGAAAGGAATGAGAGCGATGAGACAGGAAGAGCAATATCAATTCATAACAAGGGAACTGTATCTGGAACATCAGTTTATAAAACAGGAAGACCAGCGGACGAGGGCATATATCTGTTCGCCCCTCAGTGCAAAGACCGATGAGGAATTTTTGGAAAATATGCACAGGGCAAGGGCATATATGCACTATGCGGCAAAAGAGATGGGGCTGGTAGCAAGGGCACCCCATGCGTATCTTCCGATGCTGTTATGTGACCGCATACCAAATGAGAGGGCACTGGCACTCCAGTTCGGGCTTCGCCTGCTGGAAGAAAGTGACATCCTCATGGTGTGCGGGGACAGAATCAGTCTGGGGATGCAGGGGGAAATCCTACATGCCATATCTATTAAGGCAAGAATCCTGACATTTTCCTATCCGATTTACAAAAAGGTATGTGAATATGTGAGGAAAGAAAATGGCGATGCGGAGCTGATAGTGGTCGATGAGAACCACTCATTTATGGCAGGAAAAGAGATTCCGACAACAGAGAACATGATTTCTGAAAGTGAATACACGGGCTTGCTGGATGCAAGAGACAGGCTGTGCCGTTTCTGCCAGAGTGAAAGTGCGAATGAACAAAGTTCATTCACACAGCAAGTTTGCACTGAGAACAGCGCAAACATTGGCGGATTAGCTGGCTCCCGATGGTCGCAGCATGACCGCGAGTGTGAGAAATGCCAGGTAACAAGACTGGCAGATGATGCACATTCCGAGGCAGAAAAGGCAGGAATCCTGTCAGATTCATAACAGATGAAGGGAAAGGAGCAGGTTATGGTATGTGAATTTCAAAAACTGATCTATCCATCCAGTGCCAGCATGGTAGAGGTGGGCAGTTACATGGTTGCCCTCTACCGTCCCTGTGAAAAGGTCGTGGATACATCGGGAAAGGCAGTCCGGGAAGTAAAGGCAGTGGGATACTGCCTTCCCGTGGCGGCAAATCTCCGGTATGACATGAAAGGGCACTGGAGCAATAACCCCAGCCACGGACTCCAGTTTGAGGTGGAAAAATATGATGAGGTGATTGTGCCATCGAAAGAGGGCATTGTTGCCTATCTGTCTTCCGGGCAGATCAAAGGAATTGGTCCGGTCATGGCAGAAAGGATATTTGACACCTTTGGCATGAAAACACTGGATGTGCTGGACAAAGAGCCGGAGCGGCTGGTGGAAATCAGGGGAATCAGCAGTAAAAAACTGGAAAAGATAACGCAGTCCTACATGGAAAACCGTGGAGCCAGGGATGTGGTGGCATTTCTGACGCCACATGGAATTACAGCAAACAGAGCAGTCCAGTTTTACCGGGAGTATGGAAATAAGGCAATGGAAATCGTACAGAATCACCCATACCGTCTCTGTGAGATTGACGGCATTGGCTTCTGGATTGCAGACAGGATTGCATTGAACATGGGTGTCTCCAGAATTTCCCCGGAGCGTGTGGATGAAGGGATTCTTTACACCTTAAAGGAGCAGGAGGGGAAGGGACACCTCTGTATCGGAAAAGATAAGTTTATCAGGGTGTGCATGAAAACACTGGACACCCCCGAACTGACAGAACAGATGATTGGTGTGAGGGCATCCAGAATGGTATACAGTGGAAAACTGGTCATGTATCAGGATTGTGTATATCGGAAAAAGCCATCGGAAGCGGAGGACAGGCTGGCAAAGCGTGTGAAGGAGATGTTAAAACAGAAAAAATCCTTTGCTGTATCCGGTCTGGAGCAGGAAATCGCAGCGGAAGAAAAGGAACTTGGCTTAATCTTTGCAGAGGAGCAGAAAGAGGCTGTCTTCACAGCACTGACCAGCAGCCTGTGTGTCATTACAGGCGGCCCCGGAACGGGCAAGACCATGATACAGAGGGCAATACTGGATATCTATCAGAAGTTGTTTCCGAAGCATGGGATTATCTGCTGTGCCCCGACGGGCAGGGCAGCAAGGCGGATGGAGCAGTCCACCGGTTTCCCGTCATCTACCGTACATAAAGCACTGAACCTGTTGGCAGGGGAGGATAGCTGTTATGGCGAAGGCGGAGAACTGGAGGCTGATTTCATACTGGTAGACGAAGTGTCCATGTTGGATATGTATGTGGCAGACAGTCTGTTCCAGGCAGTGAAGAAAGGAAGCCGGCTGGTTCTGGTCGGGGATGCGGACCAGCTGCCGTCAGTGGGGCCGGGGGCAGTCCTCGGTGAGCTGATTGCAAGCGGATGCATCCCGGTTGTGAGACTGGACCATGTGTTTCGTCAGAAAGAAGGAAGCCGGATTGCGGCCAATGCAAAACAGATCCGTCATGGAATCGCCTCACTGGAATACGGAGAGGATTTCCAGTTTGTGGAGTCTGCGGACTTAAAAGAGTCAGCCAGACTGATCCAGAAGCTGTATCTTCAGGAAGCAGCAAAAAACGGGGTAGACCATGTGGCATTGTTATCCCCATACCGGCAGAAGACAGAAACAGGTGTCAATGCCCTGAACGAACAGATCCGGGATGCAGTAAATCCGGGCAGTGCGGCAGGAACAGAGGTTACCAGTGGAAACCGGAGATTTCGGAATGGTGACAAGGTAATGCAGGTGAAGAACAGGGATAATATCAGCAACGGCGATATTGGTTACATCAAGAAAATATCACAAAGCGGAAATGAGACAGAAATCCAGATTGATTTTGGCGATGGCAGGATAAAGGATTATGATGCCGGAGAATTAGAATTTTTGGATCTGGGATATGCATCCACGATTCATAAGTCGCAGGGGTCAGAATACCAGACCGTCATCATCAACATACAGAATGCACACTATATCATGCTGAACCGTCCACTGATCTATACAGCGGTAACCAGGGGAAAGAAAAAAGTGATACTGGTGGGTGAAAAAAGGGCATTGCATATGGCGGTTAAACGGACAGAAACAGAGAAACGGGGTACCAATCTGGCGGCTCGTATCCGGGAATACATGAATTAAGCAGAGGCGGAGCGAACTTTTGAGTCCGTTCCGCAGAAAGGAGCTTTACTATGGCAACGATTTTAGAACAGTACCAGCAGAAAAGTGAGGACTACCGTTCACAGATAGCAGCAGACAGTTTTCCGCCGGATGAACTTCTGGCACTTCAGGAGATGAACTACCGAATTTGTGTGCTGGAAACATTCCAGTCCATGCTGCGGGTAATCCCCATGACAACAGACCTTCGGTTGATCGCAAACCATTTTCAGGTGATTTCCTGTTATATGGAGCTTCTTCTGAAAGAACGGAAATTTGGACCAAAGATGGATGAAACACAGAAACAGAAACGTGACACGGCACTGGCATCACTGGAAAATGTGGTACGGGACGGAAAGAAACGCTTTATGAGCTTTACTGCACCGAACCCAGACAGTTATAAGAAGTGTATTGGCAAATACTGCAATGCCGTACTTCCCATGTGGATGCAGTACCGTGAAACCTATATCAGTTTACAAGGAGGACAGGGCTTATGATGAGTCAGAATAAAGAAACAGACAAGGCAGCCATGAGGGCTGTGATTGCAACAATCAACGCAGTGGAGGGATTTGATCCCGAACCGTTTGCGGTGGAATATGCGGATTTGGAAAGCGGGGAGACCAGAAAACGTCTTCCGGTCATGGTCCAGATGGCATGGTTCCGGCTGAAATATCCCGAAGGGAAGATTACAACAAAAGTGACAAACGGTAAAGACTGTTTTGTGGCAACGGCAAGGGTATATCCAAGTTACAAAGACAGTGATGACAGTTATCTGGCAGAGGCAACCGCATCCCGCGGCTATCTGGCGGAAAAACCATCCGTGTCGCCCCGTGAGTGGGCGCAGACAGCGGCAGTGGGGATTGCCCTCCGCAATGCAGGATTTGGCTTACAGTTCGGTATGGCAGGGGAAGACTTTCCGGCAGTGGCGCCAGATGAACTGGGGATGAGGGAAGATGGCGTCAGTATACCGGGGGAAAATGCAGAAACCGGTGCAGATGCACCAGTACCGCAGCCAGTACCCATGCAGCTACAGGCAGGGGGAACGCAGATGCCACAAAATGTGACAGAAATGCCGGTATCCCAGATGCAGCATCCAGCAGTTCCAGTATCAGACACGCAACAGGGGGCAGTGACGCAGGAACCAGTACGGCAGGAGATGACCCATGAGCAGCGTATCCAGCAGGCAATGAGTATGCCATGCCCGATTAAGAAGTATGCGGGTAAGACGCTGGGAGACCTGGTTGTGACTGACCCGAAAGCATTAAACTGGATTGTGAATAAGTTCCATGATGACAAAGGGACGAATGAAGCGGCCAGGTTGATTTGTGAGTATGCGTTGGGACAGGCCAGTGCATAAATTGAAAAATGAATCTAAGGATGCCGAAAACGCTCCCAAAGATTCATTACAGTTTCAACTGAAATTCAGGGGGGATGGTGAAAACACTGTCCCCCATACTCAAATTTAGGAAAATGCAGAAAGGAGGACTAGGATGGAGAAGTTTCACATATGGGATGTCATATCCGTACTGAACCTGCCAAGTGCACCATCTGGCCGCAGTTCTTATTATATCCCCTGTCCATGTTGTGATTCCAAGCCGAGGGATAAACACCTGAATATCAATCTGAGAAAAGAAGTGTTCCGGTGTCCGAAGTGCGGAGTGTCCGGTGGAATCTTTGACCTGTATGTGCTATATACAGGCATTCCAAGAGAGGATGTAAGGGAAGAGGTGGCAGAGAGGCTGGGACTTTCGGAGCAGTCATACCGCCCGCAGAGAAGGGTAGTGATAAAAGAAGTGAAGGAGTCACCGGTGGCAGACATTGAAGCCAGGCATAAAACCTATACAGCATTGTTAGAGAAACTTTCTCTGGCATCGGACCACAAGGATAACCTGTTGGGAAGAGGTCTGAGGGAAGATGAGATTGCCCAGCTTGGCTATAAGACAACTCCCGTTGTGGGGATGACAAAGATTGCAAAAGAGTTGGTGCAGGAAGGCTGTGAACTTTCCGGTGTTCCGGGATTTTACCAGACAGAAGCAGATACATGGAAATTTACCGTAAACCAGCGGGGCATCCTGATTCCGGTCCGGGACGGTAAAGGACGGATTCAGGGGATGCAAATACGGCGGGATGATGTGAAGAAACGGAAATTCCGTTGGGTATCCAGTACGGAGCTGAAAAACGGATGTAAGGCAGAAGGCTGGACACACCTTGCGGGATTACCTGCCGAAACGATGCTTTTGACAGAAGGACCGATGAAAGCGGATGTAATCCATGCACTGACAGGACTTACGGTACTGGCAGTTCCCGGTGTGAATGCTCTGACACAATTAGAAATCGCACTGAAGCGGTTAAGAGAACAGGGATTAAAGAAAATCATGACAGCATTTGACATGGATATGGCAACCAATCCCCATGTACAGAAAGGGTACCGGCAGCTTTTACTGATGCTTGACCGGATGGGGTTTACGTTTGGAACGTATCTGTGGGATGGCAGTTACAAGGGGCTGGATGATTATGTCTGGAAGTTTTGTCTCAAATGTAACCGGCCATAGGTTAAACATAAGGGTAAGGTCAATATTGGCTTTGCCCTTTTTATAGTTCGCCTAGCATGGGCGTAATCTAATCGGTGCAAGTCCGCAAAGTGCCCTGATAGTGGGAAACTTACAGCCAATGGCAAGGGTGTCCATCGTGAGGTGGAATCTGAAGGAAGCCGGATGGCAAACCTCTGGTCTGACGGACAGAAATCACATATAAGGCTTGGTATATCGGGTAAGGTTGCTAAACAAACTGAAGCCCAATAACTATCCGAAGGTATACTGGGTAAATGTGGCAGATAGGTGGAGGGAAAGATTACGCACCTTAACTGGGGAGGTCTGTATGGTACGCTTTGAAGAGTGATACAATATTCACTCCTTAGTAACCCATGCTGTAAGGCATGGCTGAACATACAGAAGTCAGTTCAAGTCGTAGTACCGAGGAAGTCTATGAAAGTAGATGGAGGAAAGGACTTGACGGTTGGGATAAGACAGACGCTATTTATCTGATACTTGAAGATAGCAGTTGCTCGAAAGAGGTTACTTATCTGAGGGTAGGTTGGAAACCGAGAGTAAAGGATAAGAACGCTTAGAGTTAGGAATGGATAGTGCAAGGCGTAGGCACATCTTTGAACAACCGAACCGCCGCTTGCGAAACCGCATGAGCGGTGGTGTGAGAGGACGGGGGTTAGTCACCCCCTCCTACTCGATTGAGTATCTTTTTGTGGAATGAGTATTTGAGTTGTAAATGAGCATTGTGGAACGTGTAATGATTATAAATAGAAAAAAGAGGTAAACAAGTTTTTGTTGTTGCTTCGGAATGGAGGAAAGAGTGAAAAATAAATTTTTCACTCGGCAAGTTTGTGTCTGCGCTGCGACACAAACATTGCATTATGCGCAAAAGGCAGCGCAGAAATGAGGGAAATTATGTTATTAGGAATCGATCATGGAAATTATGCAGTCAAGACAACAGGGTTTGATTTTATATCCGGTCTAGCGGAGCATACAGTAAAACCACCAATGACGGATGAAATCCTGGAGTATCAGGGGAAATACTGGACGTTAAGTGGGAAACGGCTGAGTTATATGAGAGATAAGACACAGGATGACCGCTTTTTTATCCTGTCCCTGTTTGCCATTGCCAAAGAACTGGAAAGGCGGGGAAAATATGTGCCGATGGAGAAAATCCAGCTTGCGGTGGGACTTCCCCCGGAGCATTATGGCCTGCTGCGGAACCGCTTTGGAGAGTATTTCAAAAACAGGGGACTGGTTGAATTTGTCTATGGTGGGAAACCATATCGCATTTTTATTGACCGGGTGATGGTGTTCCCGCAGGCATATGCGGCAGTTGTGCCAAAGAGCAGTCAGATTGTCAAGACAGTACGGCTGTTTGTAATTGATATCGGAGGCTATACCACAGATGTGCTGCTTCTGCGTAACGGCAAGCCAGATCTGCAATTTTGCCGCAGCCTGGAGACGGGCATTATTACCATGAACAATGAGATTGGGCGGAAAGTAGGGGCATTGCACGATATGCGGATTGAGGATGAACATATCAGTGCCGTATTGGGAGGAGAAGAGATTATTCTGCCAGAGGAGATTAAGGCTACGATCAGGGAGCAGGCAGGGCATCATGCCAAAGAGATTCTGGACCAGCTGAGGGAACTGCAGGTAGACCTGCGGGCAAATCCGGCAATTTTTATCGGTGGTGGAAGCATTCTGCTGAAACCATTTCTGGAGCAGTCCCCACTGGTGGTGCAGGCAGATTTTATTGAGGACTGCCATGCCAATGCCATCGGATATGAGATGCTTGCAGAGAGCCAGATGAACCGGAAACCAAACCGATAGGGGATGGGGAGGATGCGGGATGAAAAAAGATGGAAAATACCGCTTCAGTCTGCAGTTTTCGGATAAGACAGAGGAGAACCGGATGGTGGGTGAATTGCTGGAACGGATGGGAAACCGGAAAAGCACCCTGATTGTAGATGCGGTAAGGGAATATCTTGTGCATCATCCGGAATTGCAGGAGGGGGACTGTAAGATTGAAATTTGCATGACACCTGTGGGAATGACGGAGGATTTGGAAGATTTAGTCCGGAAGATAGTGGAGGAACGAATTGCCCGGTATCAGCAGAAAGAAAGCACCGCCTGCCAATCCGGAGAAAATCTTCAGGCAGGGGAATCGCAGCAGATGGAACTTTCAGACAGCATGGAAAAGGATATTTCCCAGATGCTGGATAATCTTGATTTTTTTCAATAACGTGAGACGGGATAACAGGATTATAAGTGGGATAATTTGATTTATAACTAAAATTTCTAAAAAATATTTCGATAATACCACTTATAGTGCGAGTAACGGAATGCTGCCTTCTTCCGATTTTATCTCTGTTTGGATAATATAGGTATATAAGGAGAAGATGAACAGTGGATTACGTTATTTTAGGAAAAAACATTAAGAAGTTCCGACAGTTAAAGGGGCTGCGTCAGATTGATCTGGCAGAGATGTGTGACTGCAGTGACAGCCATATCGGCCAGATCGAAAATGCCCGTGGGATTCCCAGTCTGGACACTGTGGTAAAGATTTCAAATGCACTGGAGGTAACGGTTGACCAGTTACTGAAAGAAAGTTATGAAAACCCGGAAATGGTGTACCTGAAGGAAATTTCCGAGCGAATCGGGAAATATCCGGTAAGCCGGAGGATTATGGCCTGCGAGGGGCTTATGCATTATCTGGACTCCCTGGAGAAATTCAGCCAATAGGAGTAGGGATGATTGTTTTGCAGACAATTCTAGACAGTATTCTGCTGTCCGGATTTATATGGTTAATGGGCCAGTGTGATTTTTCTGCTGGCTGGTTAATTGTATGTCGTTAAACGACTATGCTGTGCGAAAGTATGGCATGGCCGTTTTTTTGTTTTACAGTTTTTTATGTTCTATGAAGGAGGTGGATTCTAAAGTGTGAGGAATAACATTGAGGTGACAAATAAGTGAATCAGTGAACAGGCATGCCATCACGGTATGCCTGTTTCCTGCCTGGTGGCATGTCTTCAAAAAAGGAGGCATGACGGATGAACCATCAGCAGGAATCTGAAAAAGATGAATTGAGGGCCAGGTTTACAGGTTGGCTGGAAGTAACTTTGTACCGGGCAAAATTAAATTACCTGAAAAGGCAGGAGAGGGAAAGGAATACCCTCTATGTCGGGGTGCTGCCAGAGGAATTACTGGTAGAGGAAGATTTGGAACAAAAATGGGTTCACAGACTGACAGAACAGAAAGGGTTTGATTTTGAACAGGAGAAACTGGAAAAAGCATTTCAGAGTCTGACACAGCAGAGGCAGAGGATACTGACCCTGCTTTTTGTGGAGGAAAAGACACCGGAGGAGATTGCCGGGCAGCTGGGATGTTCCAAACAGAATGTATATAAACAGCGTTCCCAGGCATTAGCCGCACTCAGGAATATGCTGGAGAAGGGTGGTGCGGGGAATGAGTAAGGAAGAATTTCATAATCTCCTGACAGGGGCAGTGGCGGGCTGCCATGAGGATTTGGAGCAGGTACTGGAACTTTATATGCCCTTGATTGATAAGCACAGTTATGTGAATGGCAGACTGGATGAGGATTTGAAACAGTATCTGATGATACATATCGCACTGCAGATTGGAAAGTTTCCTATCTGATATCAGAATAGTGCGTGAAAAAAGGTTTTGGAGAAATCCAGAGCCTTTTTTGAAATATTTTAATAATCAGGTTGAAAATCCGGGGAATCCATTTGTCTTTGTTTGTATAGGCATCCCTGTGCCATGAACCTTGACAATTAAACAGCCTCAACTGATACGTTTCCCTGACACCGAGCGGCTATCCGTCTGTCCGGCAGGCAGAACCAGGAGCACAGATATGGGAGTGGCTCTCCCATAACGCAACGACATGCCAGGGGGATAATGATACTTCTGTAAAACGCAGCCCGGCCACAGAGAAGGCGGGGAGATGAGATTTCTATGGACCTGTTCGCCGCAGGCATCAGGAAGGGGCATGATAATTATATTAGGAAGGAATAGAGAAATATGGATAAAAAGAAAGAAATTCCGATATGGGAAAAGTACGCCTTGACGGTAGATGAGGCAACGGTCTATTTTAACATCGGAGAAAATAAAATAAGAGATTTGATCCGAGAGCCAGATTGTGAGTTTGTCCTATATGTAGGAAGAAAGGCATTAATAAAGAGAACTGTATTTGAGGATTTTTTGAGTAAAACAGATGTAGTTTGAACTTGAAATGCATTGGAGGAATTTATAGAAGAAAGATATTTTATAAATTGACTGGAACGGATAAGAATGTTACACTATATATAATGTTATAATCCTTCTTCCGTTCTTATAACGTGTTAGGAGGAATGTTCTTATGAGCAAACAACCAAAGCAACAGAAAAGAGATGGCAAAGGCAGGATTCTTAGAGAGAATGAGGATCAGTTGAAAGATGGGAGGTATCGATACAGGTACATTGATAGCAGTAATGTAAGGCGTGCAGTGTATTCGTGGAAGTTAGTACCGACGGATAAAACTCCAAAAGGAAAACGGGATGATATCAGTCTTCGAGAAAAGGAAAAAGAGATCCGACAGGACTTAGATGATGGAATACGGATTGTTGAAGCTACGATGTCAGTAGGAGCGCTAATTACCCGTTATTTAGATTCCAAACCCAAATTAGCATATCGGACGAAGACCAATTATATTCATATGTTCCAGAAGAATATAGAACCTTATTTTCGTGGAAGAATAGTAAAGGATATAAGGAAGTCAGATATTTTGCGATACTATGCATACCTATATAAAGAGCGAAAATTTTCGGCAACTACAATTCAGTTGTATCAGAATTTGATATTTCCGGCTTTTCAGATGGCTGTTGATGATGATATTATTCGTAAAAATCCATGCAAGGGTTGTATGAAAGATTATGCACAAGGGTCTATGACATCTAACCGAATACCATTAACCAGAGGTGAACAAGAAGAACTCTTGCAATGGGTAAAATCGGATAAATGTTATAATACTTACTATTCAATATTAGCCTTTTTATTAGGAACGGGCTGTAGAATCAGTGAGGCCGTTGGAATGACTTGGGATGATATTGATTTTCAGAACAAGCAGATTTCAGTCAATCATCAGATTATATATGGAAAAAAGAATGGTAAACATCAGTTTTATGCATCAACACCTAAAAATGGAACATCAAGAATTGTACCTATTAAAGATGATCTTCTGTTGATTCTCAAGCGACATAAGGCAGAGACATATTTGCTTAGCCGAACATCAGAGTTTGAAGTTGAGGGATACAGAAATTTTGTATTCATTAACAGTGGATTAAAAACTCATATGCAGAATACTTTGGTGCGAGCGTTTCATGGAATTGTGGAGAGACATAATGAATTGGCTTTTGAGGAGGACAATCCTGTTCTTTTGCCAGATTTTTCTCCACATACATTGCGTCATACCTATTGTACAAGAATGGCAGAGAATGGTATTGATGTTAAAGTGCTTCAGGACATAATGGGGCACAAAAATATTTCGGTTACAATGCAGGTATACAACCACTGCGATACGGAGAGACTTCATGAGGCAATCAATAAGATTCCATCAGCTCTGGAGCAGTGTGTATGTATTTAACCCATGAAGTGGTTTTAACCCAATTTGTAACCCATTTGACCTAAAAGTTATAAGAACTGGTAAGAAATAATAAAATAGATAATATGGCTGGAAATCGCAGTTATAAAGAATATAAGAGCTTGTAAGAAGTTGTATCTCGTAAGGGATTCTTATAACAAGAAAGAGATTCTTGCACAGGCTGAGTAAGCAGTAAGTTCGGAAAAATAACATAAGAGGTCAATATATCTATGAAAATAGATGTATTGGCTTTTTTTCGAGTTGTGCCAGCGTTATATTTAAGAAAAATCTAAAGGGGGATCTGTCTGCAGATTCCTTTTTAAATATGGCAGGGATTAAATTTCTCCTGCTTTTTGAATAAAAAATACTGAACCGTTTTGGATTTTGTAACAGAATTATAGTGAAGGCCTTTTTATGATGGAATTCTATTTATAACTGAACAGCAGAAAAGGAGGGGGAACTTGAGGGATACGATACAACTGCTGCTGGATACCGTGGGTGATGATTTATATTGCTTTTGCTGCCGCCTGACACGAAACAGGATGGAGGCGGATGATCTTTACCAGGAGACTCTCCTGAAAGCATTGGAACAGCAGAGGCGGCTGGAATCTGTTTCTGACCGGGATCAGACTGGGGCGATACGGAAAAATCGGAATTTTCTGATGGGGATTGCTTCTAACTTATGGAAAAACCAGTGGCGTAAAAAGAAAAAGGAACAGAAAAATCTGTCCCTGGAACGCGATGAATTTTTACCCACACCGTTATCGGATGGAGAAGATATTCTGGCAGATCTGGAGCACAAAGAGTTGCAGGAAAGACTGACCATGCACATCCGCACTCTTCCGGATAAATTAAGAACGGTTATTTATCTGTATTATGCAGCTGAGATGCGGACAGAAGAGATCGCCGATACACTGCATATTCCCAGGGGAACGGTGAAAAGCAGGCTGTATCTGGCAAGAAAGAAATTAAAAAATAGTCTGGAGGATGATGGCTATGAAATATAATCTGGATGATTTATTGAAGGAAAATATGGATATACAGGAGACACCGTCCCAGGAATTAAAGGATAGGATCCTGTATCAGGAAAAGGAGAGATTAACAATGGGGAATAAATATTTTAAATATGTGCCCAAGGTGGCTGCGGCCGCTTTGGCGGTGGTGCTGGCAACAGGGGGGATCGCCTATGCAGGCACCAGATTATGGGATTATTATGTGGCAAAGAGCTTCGGGGTGGAAAAAAATGCCGATCTGCAGAAAGAGCTGAATGAAAAGGGTTTTGCCCAGCAGCCGCAGGTGACAGCAGAGGCAAAAAGGAAAAAGGTTTCTGTAACAGACAAAGATATTACTGTAACGATACAACAGACGCTGGCAGATGAGCATAGTGCCTATGTATGTTACAAGGTCAAGTATGGGGACCAGTACAAAGCGGTGGATCAGGATGCAGTAAAACACCCGGACTATAGAATAACGCTTCAGGAAGGGATAGGTACTGGAATTGCAATACCTCAGACAGAGTTTCAGATGGATTCTGGAATCCCGTTAGATTATAGCGGCGGCGTCAAAAAGGTTATAGATGACCACACCGTTCTCTATGAGTACTTTATCGCTACTAGGATGGAGGATAATTTACAGGAGGGGATTATGAAGATGTCCCTGTCTCCTTTTGAAAAGTATAGTACGAAAGCGGATCTCAGTCTGGAGGCTACCAGTCCGGAGGTGATCGCAGCAGATGGCAAATGGGATCTTTCCTGGGATCTGTCTGTGGGAACGGAAAAACGGGTTTATCATTTGGATCGGACACTGACCCTGGGGAAGGACAAAGTGGTCATAAAGGATCTAACCATTTCACCGCTTTCTGCTGAAGTAACTATGCAGAATCCAGACGGAGTATCTTTAAGCGAGATCGGCGCAGTGGTCAGGGATACTGGGGACGATGAGGTTGAAGTGGATGCTAAGGGAAACCAGAAGATAATACGTTATGTAGGGGCAGGCGTCATAGAAGAAGAATTGAAAAAAGGAGAGATGCTGGTTGGTATGAATGATTTTCAACTGTGCCTGAAAGGCAAAGATTTTAAAGGTGCAGGCGGCATGGGAAGCGAAAGCAGCCATTATATCTATAAGCAGTTTGATAAAGTTCTGGATATGGAGAAAGTAACTGGGATCCGTGTAGCAGGAAAGTATATTGATCTGAAATCCGCGTCTTTTGACACCATGAAATAATAGGATGCCATACAAAGGGAAGGGGTGTAGTCCTGGTACGGGGCTGCACCTTTTGCTGTGTGGTTTTTATGTTTTCTATCAGCGCCGCTAAATTGAAAAAAATGATTGACAAAAGAAGAAAAGGGGTGTATCATAACTGTATCGGTTGGAATAATACAGTTAGTACGGTTGGTACAGATGATACAGTTACCGATACAGGAAACAGTATACCAAATTACCAGTCATAAAGGGAGGTGATATATGTGATACAGATAAATCCAACCAGCAATCAGCCCATGTTTGAACAAATTATTTTCCAGATCAAAATGGCAGTGTTAAAAGGATATCTCAAACCAGGTGACAGCATTCCCTCCGTGAGGAAACTGGCACTGCAGCTTTCTGTGACACCAGGAACGGTGGCGAAGGCATACAGTGAACTGGAACACCAGGAAGTCATTGTGACGATCCGGGGGAAGGGCGCCTATATTGCCGAGCAAAAAGGGAGAGGACCGAATGAATCCCAGAGAGAAAGAGGATTTTCGGTGTTCCGTCAGGCATGTATGGAAATGATCTATATGGGAATACGAAAGGAAGAATTAAAAAATGAAATCGATGCACTGTATAGTGATCTTTGTGCAGAATAGGAGGTTAGGATGATAAAAGTTAGTCAGGTGACGAAGGCTTACGACAGGGGAGAGAAGCCGGCCATAGAAAATATCTCCTTTCAGGTGGAAGCCGGACAGATCCATGGACTGATCGGCCCCAATGGTTCCGGGAAAACGACATTGATCAAATGCATGACCGGGATACTTAAAGCAGACAGCGGGGATATCCTTTTGGATGGTGAGCCGGTTTACGACAATCCAAAAGTGAAAAAGCGGATTGGATATGTAGCGGACAATTGTAATTTCTTTCCAACTTACAAGGTTAGAAAGATGGTGGACTTTTTTGCAGGGATGTATGATACATTTGATAGGGAGGAGTTTAATAAATTAAACCAGATATTTGAAATTCCGATGGAACGGAAGATCGGACAGCTGTCTAAGGGGCAGAAAATGCGTACTTCTTTTATGCTGAATATGGCGATGAAACCGGAGGTGCTGATCATGGATGAGCCGACTTCAGGACTGGATGCCATTGCCAAGTCAGATCTGATGGAACAGGTGGTGGCAAAGGTGGAGTATGGGGAGACGGCAGTGATCATATCCACTCATCACCTTCATGAACTGGAAAAGATATGTGATACCGTGACGATGATGAACATAGGGGGAGTTCATTATCAGGGAGAGCTGGATACGGTAAAAGAGAGGATCGGTAAATATCAGGTGGTTTTTCAGGATGGGATTCCGGAAGGGGTTTACGGCGATGCGCGCATCCTAAATTATTCCAGTATCGGCAGTGTGTACACATTTTTGTGGGATAAGGGAGATGAAAATGACGATGCCATCGAATTTTTCCTTTCCAAAGGGGCGCAGCTGGCGGAACAGACGGAGATCTCACTGGAAGAGCTGTTTATTTACTCGAATCGAAGGAGGAATGGAATATGAGTCAGCCAACGATGATTTATGCGAAGCGGGAAATGAAAAAAGTACTGCCGCTGTTTGTTCTGGCAGTTTTTTATACGGCAGTTACCTATCTGTTTGTTTATAGAGGGATTAATGGAGGGGCAGCTTCGGGGCTGGTTGCCCTGGCAGGATATTCAGAAGCCGTAGGAATATATGAATGTGGGGATATACTTCTTAATGGCATAAGGCGGATTTTGGAAGATCTCTCCTTTTTCGGTGTGATATTCTTTGACTTCATCCTGATCCTGCGGCTGTTTGCTTCGGAAAACCGGTCCGAGATTTCCGACTTCATTCGTCTTCTTCCACTAAAAGAATGGAAGAAGACCTGGATCAAGGCAGCAGTGGGGGAGGTTGTTATTCTTGGTTCCTGTGTGATGTTCGGGCTGGCTGGGACGGTGATGGATGCTGTTTTCACACCGCAGATCCAGGAGATCAATGAAATGATCCCAAATGGCACTACGGATACAAATTCCTGTCTGATGTTATGGCAGATCGTTTTATTTGTGTTTCTGGCGATGAGTGCGATTTACCTCATATTGTTTGTGGCGCAGCTCTGTGTCCACAACATGCTGCTGGCATTTACTATAGGAGGGGGGAGTTTGGTTTCTATCATATACTTTACAGCAATGTTTGCAGGTATTTATGGTGAGGCAGGCGGAATGACAGGGATTTCCAGGAGTCTGTTTGAGTATCTTCCTTATTGCAGCGAAAGACAATGTGATTATATGGATTATGGCATAATATCGGTACTTGATATGGAATGGTCCTTCTATGCAGACAGACTGTTATTTCTCCTGCTGTTATGCGGCGTAGGAATCGCCCTGATACTGATCTCAATCCGATGCCGGTGGAGCATCCGGGAAAACCAGTTTATGCTGATAAATTCCAATGCAGTGCTGCAGTTTATCTTTACAGGAATTTCGCTGGCAGCAGGAATGGGGATTTCTTATGCTGCCGGGAATGCTCCTCTGATCGGAACAATGCACAGAGATACAGGGGGAGAATTCCGTTACTGGATGGTGAGCATTGCCGTTTCAGCACTATTTTTAGTTGTTCTAAATCTGGCAGTCATGCATAGAAAAAAGAAGCAGAGGAGGGAAAAGAAATGATAAAAGAAGAACGTTTTAAATCCATTCTGGCAATTCTTCTTGTACCGGTTCTGATACTGGCCATCGTAGGGTTCTGCATGGCCAGGGCCGGGGACAAAGAGGTAATGACAGGAAGAATCGTTGGTGCTGAGGAAGGTGGCACTAATATAGGGACAACATTAGCGGAACGGGGGTATGTTTTGTACCAGCCCATGCATCCTGGGATAAAAGCACTGTATGAACAGGGGATCCTGGAGTCCGTCCAGGGGGGCGGATCGGATGAGGAGGCTTTCGATTTCCAGGAAGATATGTCACTGTTAAACTTTGACCAGATCGAGAGCGGAGATTATCTGGAACAAAATCCTCTCACTGTACAGGAATCCTCGGTGACTCTGGAGTGTCTTATGGGCAGGGAGCTCTCTTATGATCCCAAACAGGGAAAGTTCACCTCCACGGAAGAGATCTCCAGGATCGAGGCGGCTGGTTTTGAAGGCTTTGGAAAGCAGCTGGATAAAGCCGCTAAATTGATACAGTGCAGTATCAAGTATGATAACCAGAGAGAGGATATGATAGAACCGGTGTATTATTTTTGCTGCCAGGGAGTGAGATTCAGCCTGAGGAAACAATCGAATGAATCATTCCAGATCTCCCTGCACTTTAATTTTTCTTCCTGTTATGCGCCGGCAAAATATCAGGAATTCGTGAAAGATGTCGTGGCTGGCGGGGAATATTTCCTTTGTGCCAGTACGGTAGGAGGTGAAATCGAAACCCTTACATTCTGCAAAGACGATACAGTTTCTTTATTGAGTGACAGGGAGTATACAGATCTCAGTAAAATGGTGGATGACAGACGGATCGTATTTATGTTCCGGGATGGGAAGCTGATAGATTACTATATGACAGTCCAGGGGGGCGAACTGGTGCTGGATGACAGCGATAAGAACCTGATTGACAAGTATGCAAAAGGCATCGGTAAAGGATATCCGGACAAAGTATCAATGACATTTTCAAGATACGGGATCTTCCACATATATTGTCCCGGAATGTAGCGAAAATGCTAAAACCATAGGCGGCGCCATAGCTTGTGCCTTCCGCGTAAACGTAAAAAACCTTGCACAACAGCAAGGTTTTTTTTATGCGGATGGTGGGACTTGAACCCACACGAGGTCACCCCCGCAAGATTTTGAGTCTTGTGCGTCTGCCATTCCGCCACATCCGCAGGCGTGGGACGGTTTCCGTCACAACACTCAGTATGTTACCATTTTTTATTTCGTTTGTCAATGTTTTTGCAAAAAAATCTGGAATCACAGGAAAGAGGCGGCATAACTCAACGGCGGGTTCAAATTCGCGCCGTCGAGTCAGCCAGGTCATATGCCGATGTATGTTATCCGGTCAAAATAAGCAAAGGCACCACTGTCTTCTCCGTTGGAAGTGGCGTACACACCCAGGGTGTTTCCCACAAATCCGCCGGTGGCATCTGTACAGAGAATTCTGCCCTCTGCGTGATCTACGATTGTAGAATATGTTTTTCCATCTGTACTGTACTGGAAAGACAGGTCCTGAAGACGGGCTTCCAGTCTCAGTGTCAGCCGATGGCAGACGGATTCCAGCGAAATAGCTTCCAGGATGGTTGTCTCATCCTTCCAGGTGCGGATCACGGACAGGACTGTAGTGCTGCCATCGGTACCCGCCAGGAACTGGTAGTTTGAGTTCTCACACTGGAAAATGGCGATGCCGGCCTGATCCTTTTCGGAAGCCGGGGAGAATTCCATCACTGTCTCAAAACGGAAGTTAAAATCCTTTTGTCTCTGGCATACATAACTTGGGTTTCCTGAGGAGGAGAGGTTATCTTTTGCGCACCGAAGGGCAAGATATCCTTTTTTGTCCGTCAGGGAATAATTTTCGGTGACCGGATTTCTCAGATACATAAAATGCAGGGGAAGGGACTCCCTGTCAAAATGTTCCGTGGCGGGAACCGGTTCGGTAAAATACAGGGGAAGATCCGGGGCTTCCAGTGTGGTTTCAACAATTCCCTTTCCTGGACTGACGATGGGCCATCCGTTTTCCCAGGCCATAGGCACCAGAAAGGTCTCTCTTCCCAGATTTCGGTAATATCCGCCATAAGGACGGGAGGCGAGAAGAATCATCCACCATTCCCCGTTCTGGGTTTCGACAATATCAGGGTGGCCGACATTGACAATGGGATAAGCCAGGCCGAGATGCCGGTGGGTCATGATGGGGTTGGCCCTGCAGCCCTCGAAGGGTTCGGACAGGCTTTTGCTCCTGGCGATAGAAATGGCATGATCGTGTGCGGTGCCGGCTTCGGAGATCAGCAGATAGTACCAGCCATCCTTTTTATAAATGTGGGGGCCCTCCGGCCATTCCACATCCCGTAGCGCTCCGTGCCATGCCGGATAGCTTTCACCCAAAAGTTTCATCGTATCCAGGTCGAGCTCCTGTATGTAAATCTCGTTGTCCCCGAAATAGCGGGCGCCTTCGCGCCTTGGCTTTGTGCCGCAGTAATAACATCTGCCGTCATCGTCAAAAAACAGGGAGGGGTCAATCCCCTCAGAACCAAGGGAATATGGTTCAGACCAGGGACCCGCGGGATCTTTTGCGGTGACAATGAAATTTCCCAGGGCACTGCTTACATTAGTCGTGATCATATAAAATGTACCCTCATGATAACGCAGCGTCGGCGCAAAAATTCCCTGGCTCACCCCGGCGTTCTTTAATGGCAGCTGGGAGGGACGGTCCAGGATGTTTCCGATCTGCTCCCAGTGGACCAGGTCCCGGCTGTGGAAGATAGGAACTCCCGGAAAATAGGCAAAGGTGGAGGCTGCAAGGTAATAATCGTCTCCCACCCGGCACATGGAGGGATCCGGATAAAATCCAGAAAGTACCGGGTTCTGGTAAAAATGTTTGTCATTCATGTAAAAATCTCCTTAAAAATTGTTTATATTTCACATTCTAATATAGTATGAACATAAAGTAAACAATAAAAAATGGCTGTTCATAAACCCTTCATAATTTAGTCGTTTTCCATAAAAAAAATGTTCAAAACTATAGACATGTCACAAAAATAATGATATACTTAATTACAAACTGTATGCAAAATATACAAAGAATTCAGTTGTGCGTTTCAAAAAATAGCTTTTTTTTGTGCGAAACGCATAAAAAAGAGAAAGGATGAAAGGAGATTGCGACAGCTATGTCAAAGTTGATGAAGAAAAAAGGCTTGCGGACATTTCTTATTGTTGTGGTAGTGATCGCAGCATTGGTCGTGTTTTTTAAACTTAAAGGAACGTCAACAAGCGACAACTCCGACAAGTATAAGGGCGTAGATCTGGAAGCGACAGAAAATTCCTATGGCCGCAGTGATACATATGCCTTATACAAAAAAGCTCATGGGGATTCTGCGCCAGAGGGTGCAGAGAACACATATGAGTTTGACATTTTTGGCTATAAAGACAGCAACAATGTTTCAAAGCGCACTGGTGTTGGTCCGGCAGCTGATAGGTCAGACGCTGTACAGATCCCAGAAGAAGGATTTGCAGAGTATGAGATTGATGTAAAGAACGCAGGATATTACAATCTTATGCTGGAGTATTTTCCGACAACGGATGAGGAAGACCGTGGTATTTCTATCGAATCAAAGGTAGAGATCAATGGAAAAGTTCCTTTTAGTGGAGCGGATGCGATAGCACTCGGCCGTATCTACACGGACGAAGGAGAAGTGAGGACGGATAACCAGGGGAATGAGATCCGTGCGACACAGGTAGAAGACCCGAATCGCGGCTGGATTTCTGCTTATCTGGAAGATGCGACCGGATATGAAGTGGAGCCTTATAAATTTTATATGGAGGCGGGGAAAAATAAGATTCGCATTACCGGCGTCAATGAAAAACTTGTAGTGCGCAGGATGGTACTGACGAACAAGAAGGCTGCCCCGGAATATTCCGAATATTCCCAGGGGAATTCCGGAAAGACCAATAATGTTGCCGGTGATTATCTTGTTAAAATACAGGGTGAAAAATCTGTGAGACGTTCCTCGCCGTCCCTGTATGCTACTTATGACCGTACCTCTAGTGATACGGAATATGAGGATAAAGATGGAAAGATAACCCAGCACAATACGGACAGACAGGTTCTGAACATGATCGGCGGAACCCAGTGGAAGGTTCCCAATGATTGGCTGGAATGGGAGTTTGAAGCGCCGGAAGAAGGAGATTATGTCATTGGCATCAAGGGACGCCAGGGATATAACCGAGGATATATTGCAAACCGTGCCCTGCTCATTGATGGAGAGATGCCTTTCCGGGAAATGTCCAAAGTACAGTTTACATATAGCAATGTCTGGGAAATGAAATGCCTCCAGGACGAAAAAGGCGAGGCATATAAATTCCATCTGACCAAAGGAAAACATACGATCCGCCTGAAAAATACACTGGGTGAGCTGGGAGACTATCTTTCACAGCTGACGGACAGCGTATACAACATGAACCAGATGTACCGTCAGATCCTCGTGCTGACAGGTACCGAGCCGGATGAGTACCGTGACTACCGGATCAATGAAGTGTATCCGGAGGTTATCAAGGCAATGGATACCGAGTCTAAGAGACTTTACAAACTGGTAGATGAAGTGGTGGCGTACACCGGTGAGAAGGGTGGAGAGATCTCTGTAGCCCAGACGCTGGCGCGTCAGATGGAGACCTTCGTGAAGAGACCGGATAAGATCCCGGCTATGCTGAAAAACTTCAAGGAAAATGTAAGTTCCCTCGGAACATCCATCAACAATCTGAGTGCGGCCTCCATGGATATCGACTACATTGCGATTGCAGGAAGCAAAGAAAAACTGCCTGAGGTTGATGAGAGTGGATTTGATAAGATGGTGCACGAGTGTGTGCTCTTTATCAACTCTTTCCGCAGCGACTCATCGGCTCTTGGAAATGTGTATGATTCGGACGACCCGGACGTGATCGATGTCTGGATCACAGCCGGACGTGACCAGAGTACGATCCTGAAAAATATGGTTGACCAGATGTTTACTCCGGAGACGGGGATCAAGGCGAATGTAAAACTGATCGATGCGGCGGCGGGCGCCAATACAGTAACTTCTTCCACGGCGGCAGTCAATGCGATGCTTCCGGCGGTTATCTCTGGATTCGGCCCGGATGTTGCGCTGAACATCACCCAGACAGAGCCTGTCAACTATGCTCTTAGAAATGCGGTGGTTGACCTTAAGGCTGAGTTCGGTAATGAAGTGGATGAAGTGCTTTCTGAGTACTATCCAAGTTCTTATGAGTCTTATAAGTTTAATGGCGGACTTTTTGCCCTGCCGGAGACACAGAACTATAATGTTATGTTCTATCGTACGGATATCATGGATCAGCTTGGTATCGATGTGAGCAAAGTGAATACATGGGAAGACGTGATCAAGATCCTTCCTGTTCTTCAGAAGAACAGCATGTCCTTTGCAATCCCGTCTGTTGAGCGTAAGATCAACAATATGACGAATCCGGACCTTGCGAACTATTATGCCCAGCTGTATCAGCGAGGCGGTACACTATATGATGAAGAAGCAATGGTGACTACCATTGATTCACCAGAGGGAATTGAGGCTTTTGAATTCTATACAAAGCTCTTTACCAATTATAAACTGGAAAAACAGTATGACTTTGCAAACCGTTTCCGAAGCGGAGAGATGCCCATCGGTGTTGCGGACTACAGTACCTTTAATACTCTTGCAGTATTTGCTCCGGAGATCAAGGGACTTTGGAATTTTGCTCTTATGCCTGGCATGGGTCAGGAGGATGGTTCCATTAACCGTGCTACCCAGTCCTGGGGAACCTGTTCGATGATGCTCCGTGGTGCTAAGGACAGAAATAAGACCGATAAGGCATGGGAGTTCATGAAATGGTGGGCAAGTTCTAAAGTGCAGGCTACTTATGCCAGCGAGCTGGAGGCAGTTATGGGTGCAGCGGCACGTTATGCCACAGCGAATAAAAATACCTTCGAGACGCTGTCCTGGAGCAGCAAGGAATCTGCCGCTTTGAAAGAGCAGTGGGAGCACGCATTTGGTCTTCCAGAAGTTGCCGGTGGTTATTACACGGCGCGTCATATCACCAATGCGATCCGTAAGGTTATGAATGATAATGAAGACCCAAGAGAGACTCTTCTTGATTATACCAAAACAATTAATGAGGAGCTTACTAACAAGCGCAAGGAATTTGGGCTTCCAACAGCGAAAGAAGCAAATAAAAATAAATAAGAGAGGAGAGTAAATATGAAGTTTCTGGGAAAATACATGCAGATTAAGAAACGGAATGCTGGGATCGCCTGGAAAAAGGCGAAAATGTCAAAAACCTGTTATCTGTTTTTGCTCCCGTATTTTATTCTGTTTACCGTATTTTACATTTTGCCGGTAGTCATGTCTATCTTTTATAGTTTTACTTATTATAATGTACTGGAACCGGCGAAGTTTATTGGCTTTAAGAATTACATAGATCTGCTTCTGTCAGATGATGTATTTCTGATTGCGGTGAAGAATACATTCCTTCTTGCTGCGATTACCGGACCGCTTGGATATATTATGGCATTTATCTTTGCCTGGTTCATCAACGAGCTGCCAAGATATATCCGTGCTTTTGCGGTAATGGTGTTTTACGCGCCGACGATCGCCGGTCAGGCATATCTGATCTGGTCCATCCTTTTTAGCGGGGATGCTTATGGTTACGTAAATGCCTTTTTGACCAAATTTGGTATTATCAATGAGCCAATCTTATGGCTGACAGATACCAAGTATATGATGAACGTGGTTATCATTGTCGTCCTCTGGATGAGTCTCGGTACTGGATTCCTTTCCTTTGTGGCAGGTCTCCAGGGAATTGACGCTTCGCAGTTTGAGGCAGGTTATGTGGATGGCGTGAAGAACCGCTGGCAGGAATTGTGGTATATTACTCTTCCTAATATGAAACCTATGCTTTTGTTCGGTGCCGTTATGGCAATCACACAGTCCTTTGGTGTGGCGGACGTAACTATGGCCCTTTGTGGATATCCAAGTACGGATTACGCAGCGCGGACCGTTGTTACCCATCTGATCGATTATGGTACAACACGATTTGAGATGGGATATGCGTCAGCTATCGCCACCATATTATTTGTGGTGATGATCGTGTGTAATAAGGCTATTCAGGCATTGCTCAATAAGGTTGGAACTTGATAGGAGGTATTACAGAGATGAAATTAATCAAACTCAAAAAGAGAAAGCCAAACCGTTCCCGTGGCGGAGATATGGGTATTTACATAATGTTGATCCTGTTTGGTATATTCTTTGTTGTTCCTCTTGTATATACCGTAAGTAATGCCTTTAAGCCACTGGATGAGATTTATCTCTATCCACCACGGTTTTTTGTAAAAAATCCGACCTTTAATAACTTCCAGGATCTTCTGGTAGTTATGTCCAACTCTTATGTGCCGTTTACCCGTTATGTATTTAATACGGTGTTGACTACGCTGGTTGGTACGGTGGGACATCTGATCATTGGATCTATGGCTGCCTATGTGCTTGCAAAGTATGATTTTCCTGGCGGCAAACAATTTTTCAATGTATGTGTGACAGCCCTGATGTTCAATGCCTATGTGCTTCAGATCCCTACCTACCTGATCATGACGAAGCTGGGCTGGGTAGACACTTATCTGGCGCTGATCGTACCGGCATTTGCGCTTCCTATGGGACTTTTCCTGATGAAACAGTTTATGGAACAGATTCCGGATGCGCTGATCGAAGCGGCAAAGATCGATGGTGCGAAGGAAGGACGTATTTTCCTTCAGATCGTCATGCCCAACGTAAAGCCGGCCTGGCTGACCGTTACGATCTTTTCGGTACAGAACCTTTGGAATCTGAAGGGACAGATTTATATTTACTCAGAGGAATACAAGATGCTGCCATATGCCTTACAGCAGATCATGTCTGCCGGAGTGGCGCGTGCCGGTGTTGGTGGTGCGGCGACGATGGTTGTTATGATGGTTCCGATCATCATATTCGTTATGGCGCAGAGTAATATTCTTGAGACGATGGCTAGTTCTGGTATTAAAGACTGATGAAGGAGGATGAAAAATGAAAGTATGTAAGAGATTTGCTTCGGCATTTGCACTGTTGCTTGTCGCATCCGTCCTTTTTAACACAGTAGAGGCCGGAGCTACAAGTTCTGACGGCAATCATTATACTTACATATATGACTGCTGGGGATATGACAGGGAATCACCGGATGCATATTCTGTAACACGTACCATTACCGGTTCGGACTTTCCGTGTGGCAACTTTGTGGAGCCCCAGGGGATGTTTGTAAAAGGAAATGAGCTGTACGTGGTAGATACAGGAAACAGCAGAATTGTAAAGCTGGTGTTTGAAAATGATGTTTTCACCTATGTGAGTGAAGTAAAAGAATTTAATAACAACGGTGCCAAAGAAACCTTAAGCAAGCCACAGGATGTATTTGTGGATAAAGATGGAAATATGTATATCGCGGATACCGGCAACTGCCGGATCGTCCATCTTGATGCTTCGGGGAATCTGATAAAGATCATAACCAAACCCAAAGATGAGACGGTGGATCAGAAGAATGATTTCCTTCCACAGAAACTGGTGGTTGACAGTTCCAACCGTATCTTTACCCAGGTTCAGAATGTAAACAAAGGGTTTATGGAGTTTGCCAACGATGGTTCCTTTACCGGTTTTGTGGGAGCCAGCAAAGTTACTTATAACTTTTTGCAGTATTTGTGGAAGATGGTAGCATCCCAGGAACAGAGAGAACGTATGGATCTTTTTGTTCCCACAGAGTACAGCAATCTCTGTCTGGACTCGGAAGGTTTCATTTATGCGACAATTGCCCAGATTGGTGATGACGTGAATCCCCAGGAGGCGCAGCCCATCCGTAAGCTGAACGCGAAAGGGACGGATATTCTTGTCCGGAATGGGTATGAAGAACCTTATGGTGACCTCTGGTGGACAGGAAGCGGAGAGATAGGCGGACCATCTAAAATTGTAGATATTACCTGTCTTCAAAATGATGTATATTATGCCCTGGATAATACGAGAGGCCGTATATTTGCCTACGACTTCCAGGGAAATATGCTCTATGCTTTCGGAGGCCACGGATACAAAGCGGGATATTTCATGAATCCATGTGCTCTTGAGGATATGGGAGATACCCTTTTGGTAATGGATCAGAATCTGGGATCCATCACCCAGTTTACCCTGACTGAGTATGGTAAGTACATCAATGAGGGACTGAGTGAGTATAAGCAGGGGCATTATGATGAATCGGCTGCGATCTGGCAGAAAGTATTGAAACAAAATGGTAACTATGATCAGGCTTATATCGGTATTGGCCGGGCATATCTGAGACAGGAAAAATATACCGAGGCGATGGAGTACTTTAAGCTGAAGCTTGACTTTACCAATTATTCCAAGGCGTATAAGCTGTATCGTAAAGAATGGTTTGAGGAGAATATTAAGATCATTATTGCCGTTCTGGTACTTATTATCGTCTTTGGTTATGCATACGGATTTATTAAGAAGGCCAGAAAGGAGGTAGAGAAAGGATGAGTATAAAAGAACGGATCCTCAATAAAGAGGGATGGATCTCCTATGGACACTCATTGCGTTATGCTCTGCACTGCATTGTTCGTCCTTTCGACGGTTTTTGGGATCTTACTCACGAAAAGAGAGGATCTATTGCGGCAGCAAATACCATTGTGGTGGTGCTTCTGGTGACGAACATGCTGAGACTGGGATTTACTAGTTTCCTGTTTTATCCGGTGAACTGGAGGACTGTGAATCTTCTTATGGAGATCATGTCATTTTTGCTTCCTTTTGTGGTTTATATTGTGGCAAACTGGTGCCTTACGACGTTGTTTGACGGAAAAGGTACTTTAAAGGATATTTACATGGGTACGGCATATGCCATGACACCTTATGTATTGATTCAGCTTCCTTTGATCGTGCTGAGCAATGTGGTGACAGAAGAAGAAGGTGCATTTTATGAATACTTTGGTGTTTTTTCCATGGTGTGGTGCGGCCTTCTGATCGTGGCTTCTGTTATGATGATCCATGATTTCCTTCTGGGAAAGGCTCTCGGTCTGCTGATCTTTTCCATAGTAGGCATGCTGGTTATCATATTCCTGTTAGTATTATTCTTCAGTTTGATTAGTGATGGTTTCTCTTATTTCTATTCTTTATATAAAGAAATCATTTACCGGTTCTATTAATGGAAGGAGGCAATGTTCAGAATGAAAAAGAAATTTTATCTACTTTTAGTTGCTGCGTTATCTTCCATGTTTGCACTGGCTGGCTGTGGAACATCTGGAGAGGGTTATAAGGAGCTGACCGCTTATACAAACGAAGACAGTCAGACGGAAACCATCAGTAATAATGCACTGGAGCTGACTGTTGATAAGGATTCAACGACATTTGTGTTAAAGGACAAAGTGCATAATAAGGTCTTTACTTCAAATCCTTCCGAAGAGGATGTGGAAAAATATGCGAATGCCAAAGGACAGCTTAAAGATGTATTGAAGTCCACTATGGTCCTTACATATTCCAACAGCACAGATACGCAGAAAGTAATCAATAACTTTAACGCCTCGATCGCAGATGGCAATTATAAGATTGAGAAGGTAAGCGATACACAGATTGATGTACACTATACCATCGGAGATCTGGAAAAATTATTTGTTTGTCCGCTGGTGATCAAAGAGTCCAAGATGAATAAGTATCTTGAAAAAATGTCCGAGACAGAACAAAAATCTGTAAAACGTAATTATGTATATTATAATTACGACGATCTGGATGAGGCAGAAGATGACACAGAGCTTCAGATCGCACTGGAGATGTTTCCAGATCTGAAAGATGAGTCTGTTTACTATCTGTCGGAGAAGATCACGGATTCCAAGGCAAAATCCATGGAGCAGATCTTTACCAAAATAGGATATACTGAAGAGGAGAGGAATAAGGACAGCGAGCCTTATAAAGTTTCCCGAAACAGCGGTAAACCTATTTTCGACATTACGATCCAGTATATTCTGGATGATGGGGACCTGGTAGTTAAGGTTCCTATGGAAAAGATTGAATACAACCAGACTTACCCGCTTGTAGAACTTGCTGTTCTTCCTTATATGGGAGCAGGAAATTCAGAAGTAAAAGGTTATGTTCTTGTACCGGATGGCATGGGAGGAATCATTAACTTTAATAATGGTAAGACCGGCCAGCAGAAATACCTGAGTGAAATGTACGGATGGGACTATGGTATCAGCCGGAAAATGGTGGTAGATGAATCCAAAGCCTCATTCCCATTATTTGCAGTCTCCAATGAGACGGAAATGAGTTCCTTTATCTGTGTTGGAGAGGAAGGAAGTTCTTATTCCAGCGTAGAGTCAGATATTGCCGGAAAAGAAAACGGATATAACTATGGACGCTTTGTATATAAGATGATCCACGGCGAAGATATGGATATTTCCAAAAAGTCGGATACTACAGTTCGATCCTTTGAGGCGGGACTGCCGAAGGAAAATCTGACGCAGCGCTATATCTTTTCAGACACTACAGACTATGTGAGTCTGGCAAAGGGATATCGTGAATATCTGATGGACCGCTATCCAGAGCTGGTGAAGAAAGAAAATACAACGGTGCCGATGGCAGTGGAACTGATCGGTGCGGTGGATAACGTGGAGCATATTCTGGGATATCCGGTTACCCGTTCCCAGGCGCTGACAAAATACTCAGAGGCAGAAGAAATATTAAAACAGCTCAAGGGTGCCGGTGTGGAGGATCTGAGTGCAAAATATACGGGATGGTTCAATACCGGAGTGAAACAGAAATCCGCAGCAAAGGTAAGCCTGGTGGGAAGACTTGGAAGTAAATCTGATATCAAGAGTCTTGCAACCTATGCTGCCAGCACAGCGGGACTCGACCTGTTCCTGAATGCTAAGTTCATGTATGTCATGAAAGATAAGGCCTTTGATGGATTTAGCGTAAACAGGGATGCGGCGAAGTTTGTAAGCCGTGAGATCTGTGAGTTATATACACTGGATCCCATCGTATACCAGACAAACGAAGAGTATCCTTTGTGTGAAATGTATTATCTTGTAAAACCCTCTTATACCATTGAGAATATCGATAATTATTTATCAGAGATATCAGCTCTTGGTGTAAATAATATTGGATTTGAGGACGTGGGAAATACCCTTGCCGGAGACTATAATCCGAAGGCAAGAGTTTCCAGGGAAGCTTCCATGAATATGCAGATTGATAAGATGAAAGCTCTGAAAGAGAGTGGAAGTCTTGTGATGACAGCTTCTGGTAATCAATATGCTGTACCATACTCTGATTATGTGACAGATATGGATATTGACACCAGGGCAGTGAACATCATTGATGAGAGCGTTCCATTTTATCAGATTGCTCTTCACGGTCTGGTAAATTACTCGGGAAGTGCCATAAATCTTTCCGAAGATCAGACGGATATGATCCTGAAGTCAGCGGAGACGGGAGCCGGGTTGTACTATACCTTTATGAATGCGCCCACCAGTGTGCTTCAGGATGGTGAGAATACACAATATTATGCATGTAATTTCATGGACTGGAAAGATTCTGCTATCGAGCTTTATAATAAGTTTAACAGCAATCTCGGCGACATTTACAACCAGTTCATTGTAGCCCATGAAAAACTTGCCAGTGGAGTTTTCAAGACGACCTACGAAAGTGGGAAAGCAGTTATTGTAAATTATAATTATGCAGATTATGATTATAACGGAAAGACGATTCCACAGAGAGATTTTGTAACCCTTAAGACAGGAGGTGGAGAATAAATGAAAAAGCAAAAGAAGAAAAGGACACTTGCACAAAAGAATGCCATTGCGGGATACTTGTTTATTCTTCCCTTTATTCTGGGATTTATCCTGTTTATGGTTGTTCCTCTGGGACAGTCCCTGATGATGACATTTAACGAAGTAAAACCGGATCCCGATGCCGCTGGTTTTAGTATGACATGGGTAGGCATTAAAAACTATATGCATGCTTTTACGGTGGATGCAGAATTTGTGCCGTACCTGATCAGCGAGCTCACGACGATGGTGTTCAATACGCCGGCTACTTTGATCTTCAGTTTCTTTATTGCAATGTTACTGAATCAGAATTTCAAAGGAAGAGGTGCTGTTCGTGCTATCTTCTTCCTTCCGGTGATCCTTTCATCCGGTGTCATCGTGGGTGTTGAGTACAACAACGCACTGTTAAGCGATATGAAGGAGGTTATCTCAGAAACCTCCACTGATACAAGCGTCACCGGAGTGCTGGAAAGCATACTGGTGACATCAGACAGCAGTCCAATGTCAAAGATGTTTGAGTATGTATTTATGATCATCAATCAGGTTTATAACATAGCGATTGCTTCTGGTATTCAGATCATCATGTTCCTCTCTGCTCTGCAGACGATCTCGCCCAGTATGTTTGAAGCGGCGAAGATCGAGGGATGTACTGCCTGGGAAAGTTTCTGGAAGATTACGTTCCCAATGGTTAGCTCAATGATACTCGTAAACGTAGTGTATACCGTAATCGACTTCTTCTTAAAGACAGATAACACGGTTATGACGAAGATTTCCGAAGAGGTAACAAAGTTGAATTATGGAGTTAGTTCGGCGATGGCTTGGGTATATTTCCTTTGTGTAATTATCATACTTGGTATCATTTCGCTGATTATTTCTAAGAGGGTGTACTATTATGAATAATAAGAAGAATAAATTTAAAACCTTTATCGAACGAAACAAAAAATCCAACGGGTACCTATTGAGAAAAGTATCGTTTAAAGTCTTTTATAAGATTATACGTGCGGTATTATTGTTTGGATTATGTTTTATGATTCTGCAGCCATTGTTGAATAAAGTCTCCCTGAGTTTCATGGAAGAACAGGACTTATACGATTCAACGATCGTTGCCATACCGAGGCACTTTACTCTGGATAACTACAAAATTGCCGGATATCTTATGAAATACTGGCAGTCTCTTTTGAACACAAGCTTGATCTCATTGATGGTCAGTGTTCTTCAGATCATTTCCTGCGTACTGGTGGGATATGGGTTTGCCAGATATAAGTTTCCTTTAAAAGGTCTGTGGTTTGGTGCAGTGATTCTTGTGATCCTCGTTCCGCCGTCCACGATCCAGTCATCTCTTTATTTGAATTTTGCTTACTTTGATGTTTTCGGTATTTTTAAACTGATCACTGGAAAGCCGCTGAATCTACTGGGGACAGTAACCCCCTATGCACTGATGTGTCTGGGGTGTATGGGTCTCAAGAGTGGTCTGTACATTTATATGATCCGCCAGTTCTTCCGCGGTATACCAAAGGAGTTAGAGGAAGCAGCTTATGTGGATGGATGTGGCAAGGTGGCAACCTTTGTAAGGATCATGCTTCCGGATGCAAAACCAATCATTACATCATGTTTCCTGTTTGCCTTTGTATGGCAGTGGACAGATTCCTTTTATTCCAATCTGTTCCTAAAGTCAGATTTCGCAATCCTATCCGCCAAGCTCGCCAATATAGCTGGTGCACTGGATAGTTACCTGGATGTACGCGGAATCGCGAAAAAGGCGACAACGGCA
The DNA here is from genome assembly GCA_910584645.1 of uncultured Eubacterium sp. GTDB lineage: Bacteria > Bacillota > Clostridia > Lachnospirales > Lachnospiraceae > Eubacterium_F. Next base: position 102,154 of record CAJUAU010000003.1, on the reverse strand, counting down.
TATTCCCAGGGAATGATCGCAACGGGAACTTTGATGGTGATCATACCGTTGATCTTCATCTATCTTTTTGCTCAGAAAGGTTTTGTAGAAAGTCTGAGCCAGTCAGGTATCAAGATGTGACAAAATAAGTCCTGGCGGACTTATCAGCGAGTTTTTGCAAAACTCGGGATGAGCAACATCATGAGCGAAGCCGAAGGCGGAGCGAATGCAAAAGTAGTTTGTTACCACGCTGTCTTGTCCAGGACAGCGTGTAACGATAAAAAAATCAAAGGAGGTAAAAATTATGAAAGCAAATATGAAAAAATTGCTTGCAATGGGTCTTACTGTTGTACTTACTGTTGGATGTCTCAGTGGATGCGGCGATGATAAGAAAGACGATCCTGGAAAACAGGATTCCGGATCTAAAAGCGTGGATAACAAAGACGGACAGCCATCACAGAAAAAGACTTTTGACGACCTCGGTGGAATGACAATCTCCATCGGAGACTGGTATACATCTGAAGAGGTTGGAGAGTCTGAGTATGCAAGGGCAACAGAGGACTACCGACAGGAAATCATGGACAAATACAATTTCAAGATCAAGCGTGAGACGAAGTTTTCTTACCAGGATCAGCAGGAAAAATACGTAAATGGTGTTATGTCTAAGAGTCCGGAATGTCAGCTGCACTATCTGTACCAGGAGAAGGTTGCAGCTCCGCTTATGAAAGGACTTATGTATGACCTCTCCACTCTCCCAGAGCTTGATTTTAAAGAAGAAAAATGGAATCAGACCGTTGTCGAGCTTATGAGCATCGGAAATGGTATCTGGGGAATGAACCCGGAGGCAGAGCCACGTGGAGGTGTATTCTTTAACAAGCGTATGCTGAAAGAAGCAGGCATCGAAGAGGATGAGCCTTACGACCTTCAGAAATCTAATAAGTGGACCTGGACTAAGTTTAAAGAGTATTGTAAGAGACTTACCGTTGATACAGATGGAGATGGAAAAACAGATCAGTACGCGCTGGCAAGTTTCTCAAAATATTATCTGCCAATGTGTGCAGCAAACAACAATGCAACATTTGTTGATGTGAATGAAGAAGGAAAATATGAAAATAAAAGCGGAACCAAGGAATTCCTTGAGGCTATGAACTGGGGCATGAGCCTTTACAATGAAGGTTATATTAAGCCGAAACCGGACGGAGCAGCATGGGATTGGTATAAAGCCGCATTCCGTGATGGTGAAGTTGCAATGCAGGTATCTGAGGTTTATGAGATCAGTGCATTTGCTACCATGGAAGATAACTGGGGATTTGTTATGTTCCCGTACAATGAAAAGAATAAGGATGCAACCAACTGTTCAACACCAAACGACAACATTATTGTAATGCCTAGCTGCTATGAGCCGGAAGAGGCAGAGAAGATCGCATTTGCTTATGATCTTTACACAGAGCCCACACCGGAATTTGATCTTGATGAGGCTTGGAAAGAGCCATATTATGAGCAGTTCAGAGATGAGCGTGCAGTGGATGAGACATTGACCATGATGAGAGAGCCAGAGCGCAAGCAGACCTCTTATCTGCCAATGCTTGGTGAGCTGGATTATGGTGATTTCTGCTATAGTGTATACGCAGGTGCTACAACGCCAGCAAAGCAGATTGAAAAGGTTTCTTCACAGTGGAACAAGGTAATCGACGATATGAATAAGAAGTATGAGAATTTTGCAGCTTCTCATTCTAAATAATCTGCCTGTTGATTGACAGGTAAGTAAATAGTGGGGCTGACCAAAACAGACGGTGGTTTGTTTTGTCCAGCCCTGTTTTAAAATATCCGGGATATATGGGAAAAGGGAACAATATCAGTATTATGGATCAAGATAGGAGAAAAATATGAGCGATAAAAAATATCTGGATGAATCATTATCCTTTGAAGAGAGAGCGGAGGCGCTGGTGTCTGAAATGACACTGGAGGAAAAAGTATACCAGACTCTTCATGGAGCACCCGCCATAGACCGTTTGGATGTAAAGGCATATAATTATTGGAATGAAGCGCTTCACGGTGTGGCGAGGGCAGGTACAGCTACCGTTTTTCCGCAGGCGATCGGACTTGCAGCCACATTTGATGAAGATTTTTTAGAAAATATCGCAGAAGCTGTCTCGGATGAGGGGCGTGCTAAATTTAATGCGCAGCAGAAGTACGGCGATTATGATATCTATAAAGGTTTGACATTTTGGTCACCAAATGTAAATATATTCCGTGATCCGAGATGGGGGCGGGGACATGAGACCTTTGGTGAAGATCCTTATCTGACATCCAGGCTGGGGGTCCGGTTTATCGAAGGAATGCAGGGGAAAGACGAAAAATATATGAAGGTCGCTGCCTGCGCAAAGCATTTTGCTGTCCACTCCGGTCCGGAGGATGAAAGGCATAGTTTCAATGCAGTGGTCAGTGAGCAGGATCTAAGAGAGACCTATCTTCCGGCTTTTAAGGCATGTGTAAAGGAAGCCGGTGTGGAAGTGGTCATGGGTGCCTATAACCGGACCAATGGCGAAGCCTGCTGCGGCAGTGCCAGGCTGTTGGAAGACATACTGCGGGGAGAGTGGCAGTTTAATGGGCATGTCACATCGGACTGCTGGGCGATCCGGGACTTCCATGAGTATCACATGGTGACATCTACACCTGTAGAAAGTGTTGCCCTTGCCATGAATAAAGGCTGTGATCTGAACTGTGGTAATATTTATGGCAATCTGTTAAAGGCAGTGAAAGACGGACTGGTAGAGGAGGAAACCATTACCCGCGCCGTAAAACGGCTCTTTACCACGAGAATGAAGCTGGGGCTCTTTGATCCACAGGAAAAGGTTCCATATCATGCCATTGATTATTGTGTGGTAGATTGTGGTGAACATAAAAAACTCAATGAAAAGGCAGCAAGGAAGAGTGCGGTTCTGTTAAAGAACTCAGAGGGACTTCTTCCATTAGATAAGAAAGCTTATAAGACCATTGGTGTGGTGGGACCAAATGCCAACAACCGGAAAGCACTGGTGGGAAATTATGAGGGGACGGCATCGGAGTACATAACGATTCTGGAGGGGATTCAGCGTTATGTGGGGGAAGAGGCAAGAGTACTCTATTCTGCAGGATGTCATCTTTGCAGGGACCGCATGCAGGGACTGGCCCAGGCAAATGACCGTATGTCGGAAGTTCGGGCTGTAGCAGATGCATCGGATGTGATCATTGCCTGTCTGGGACTGGATGCAAGTCTCGAAGGAGAAGAGGGAGATCAGGGAAACGAATTTGCCAGCGGAGATAAGCCGAATCTGAATCTTCCAGGACTGCAGCAGCAAGTATTGGAGGAACTTGTGAAATCCGGGAAACCGGTTGTACTCGTTCTTCTTTCAGGAAGCGCTCTTGCTGTTCCCTATGCAGACGAACACGTACCGGCGATCCTGCAGGGCTGGTATCCGGGAGCGAGAGGCGGAAAGGCGATTGCCGATATCTTATTTGGAGAGTGTTCTCCAGAAGGAAAATTACCGGTGACATTTTACCGTACATCGGAGGAACTTCCAGACTTTAAAGATTATTCCATGAAAAACCGAACCTACCGTTATATGAAAAATGAGGCGCTCTATCCATTTGGTTACGGACTGAGTTATACTAAATTTGAACTGGGTGGTACAGAGATCTCTGGGGACAGGATAGCGGCAGATCAGAGTCTTACGGTGCGAACGACGTTAAAGAATACTGGAAACATGGAAGGTGCCGAAACCGTACAGGTCTACATACATGCCTGCCTGGAAAATGCTCCAAATTATCAGCTCAAGGCGTTGAAGAAGGTGGCGCTGAAACCGGGAGAGAGCAGAGAGATCACTTTGACACTGAAAGATGCGGATTTTGCTCTCTATAATGAAGAGGGGGTAAAGATTCTGGAGCACTGTGATTATGAAGTATATGTGGGAACCAGCCAGCCGGATGCGAGAAGCAGATTTCTGACGGGAATCTCCCCGGAAAAGTTTGTTGTCCAAAATGCTGGAGACGCTGTTGCCATCGCTGAATAACAGGAGGAGAAAATGAACACTGCAAATTATACGAAATGCTGGCTGGACTATAAAGAACTGCCGGAAGAGCAGAAAAGAGCGTGTTTGTATCATCCTGTACTGATGGCGGAGGGAAAGACTGCCGCCACAGCGGGGGAAGAGTATTGTACGTCGATGGCACAGCTGCTGGGAGAGCCGGTGGAGCTTCTGGGAGAGGCCATTGAGGAACCGGGAGTTTATATGGAAGTAGATCCGGAACTGGAGGTTCCCGGATGTGAGGAGGCACTGGCATTTCAGACGTTTTTGATCTCCGAAGAAGAGGGTAGTATGATCATCACCGGTAAATCGGAGGAAGCATTGTTACAGGGGGTATTTGCCTTTGTACGGATGGTTTGTCTTGAGGAACTGGAAGACTCATTGCCCTATCGTTGTACGCCGGCGATGCCTCTCCGGATCATGGATCACTGGGATGATATGAATGGAAGTATTGAGAGAGGGTATTCCGGGCAGTCCTTCTTTTATAAGGATTACAAAATGCTCTACAGCGATAGAACAGAAATGTACGCCCGGCTGATGGCTTCCATTGGTACAAACGCTATTGTGATCAATAACGTAAATGTGCACAAAAGGGAGACTTATCTCATCACAGATGTATATCTGGACATGGTGAAAAAATATGCGGATCTGTTTGGCAGATATGGCATAAAACTTTTCCTTAGTGTAAATTTTGCAGCTCCCATGGAGCTGGGAAATATTCCGGTATCAGATCCTCTGGATCCAGATGTGGTAAGATGGTGGGAACAGGCCGTGAAGCATATTTACGAAGTCATTCCTGAATTTGGTGGATTTTTGGTTAAAGCAGATTCCGAGGGAAGACCGGGGCCTTTTACCTATGGAAGAACCCATGCGGAGGGTGCCAATATGCTGGCCAGGGCGCTGGCGCCCTACGGCGGCATCGTCGTGTGGAGGTGTTTTGTATACAACTGCGGACAGGACTGGAGAGATCAGAAGACCGACCGGGCAAGGGCGGCTTATGATCATTTTATGGAACTGGATGGCAGTTTTGACGATAATGTGATTCTTCAGATTAAGAACGGGCCTATGGATTTTCAGGTGAGAGAGCCAGTATCGCCGCTCTTTGGAGGGCTGAAAAAGACCAATATGATCCTTGAAGTGCAGATTGCCCAGGAATATACCGGCCAGCAGATCGATCTCTGCTATCTGATCCCGATGTGGAAGGAAATTCTCTCCTTTGATACCTATGGAGAAGGAGAGGGAACGACCGTGGAAAAGGTAGTCTCTGGCGCGTGTTATGGTCAGAACCTGTGCGGCATCGCCGGTGTGATCAATACCGGAGATGATGAGAACTGGACGGGAAATGATCTTGCAGGGGCAAATCTGTATGGATTTGGACGTCTGGCGATGGATGCCTCCCTGAGTGCCGAGCAGATTGCCAGGGAGTGGACCATGCTCTCCCTTAGCAGTTCCAGGGAAGTGACAGAGGTCGTTGTGCCCATGCTGTGTGACTCCTGGGGGACTTATGAAAAGTACAATGCTCCTTTGGGAATAGGCTGGATGGTCACTCCCCATTATCACTATGGACCGGATATCGACGGGTATGAATATGACCGCTGGGGGACTTATCACCGGGCGGATCTCCATGGGATCGGTGTGGACCGGACTGAAAAGGGGACCGGGTATGTGACCCAGTACAATGAACCCTGGTGCTCCCTTTATGGGGATATGGAGAAATGCCCGGAAGAGCTCCTGCTTTTCTTCCATCACGTTCCATATACATATGTGTTAAAAACTGGGAAGACATTGATCCAGCACATATATGACACCCATTTTGAAGGCGTCCAGGAAGTGGAGGCGATGCAGAAAAGCTGGAATACCCTCAAAGGTAAAATTCCAGACCGAGCTTTTTCCTGTGTGGCGGAGCGTTTTGAGAGACAGCTCGTGAATGCAAGGGAATGGCGTGACCGTGTGAATACATATTTTTACCGTAAATGTGGGATCGGGGATGAAAAAGGAAGAAAAATTTACCCCTGATGTATTTTATTTTATAAGGAAAGGAAGAATAGTAAATGGAAATGACATTAAGATGGTATGGCGAGGGAAATGACAGTGTGACGCTGGAACAGATCCGCCAGATACCAGGAGTAACCGGAGTTATCACAGCACTTCATGACATCCCGGCAGGAGAGCCATGGGCTTATGAGGATGTAATGAAAAGAAAACAGGAAGTAGAGGCGAAAGGGCTGCAGCTGACAGGTATTGAGAGTATCAATGTCCACGAGGACATCAAGATCGGCCTGCCCTCCCGTGACCAGCTGATCGAAAACTACAGGAAGTCATTAGAGGCAGTGGGAAAAGCGGGGATTCATCTGGTATGTTATAATTTTATGCCGGTTTTTGACTGGACCAGGACAGATCTTGCGATGCCTCTGGAAGATGGTTCCACAGCCCTTGCCTATGATTCCTCTATCATTGATGGGATCGATGCCAGTGAGATGTTTGACCGCATCGAAAAAGCCAGCGGCGGTTTCGTTATGCCCGGCTGGGAACCAAACCGTAAGGCAGAGATCATGGAGCTGTTTGAAAAATACAAAGACGTGACGGCGGACAAGCTCCGGGAGAATTTTAAGTATTTTCTCGATGGCATTATGCCGGTCTGTGAAAAATACCAGATCAAGATGGCTGTTCATCCAGACGATCCGGCATGGGATGTGTTTGGACTTCCAAGAATTGTAACCTGTGAAGAGGATCTGTTAAAGATTGCTTCCCTGAATGACAGCATTTATAACGGATTTACCTTTTGTACCGGCTCCCTGGGAAGTAATCTGAATAATGACCTGCCGAAGATCATCCGCAATCCGAAGATTGCCGAGAGAATACATTTTGCCCATATCCGGAATATCAAATATGAAAATGATGACCTGTTCCATGAGGTATCCCATCTTTCTTCCGATGGCAATTTTGATATGTACGAGATTGTAAAGGCATTGATTGACATGGGCTTTGACGGTGTGATCCGTCCGGACCATGGCAGAATGATCTGGGATGAGCAGGCAAGACCGGGGTACGGGCTCTACGACCGGGCTCTGGGTGTGGCTTATCTGAACGGTCTTTGGGAAGCTATCAAGAAAAATAGTAAATGAATTTGGAAAGGACAGTAAGATCATGAAATTGACAGATTTGCAAAAGGAGATTTCCGGTGACTGGAAGGCAAAAGGATATGAACTGCCAGAATATGACCGGGAAGCCGTAAAGAAAAACACGAAGGAGAATCCCGTATGGGTTCATTTTGGGGCAGGAAATATTTTCCGGGCATTTCCGGCTGAAATACTTCAGAGATTGTTAAACAGCGGTGCATATGACAAGGGTGTGATCGTGGCGGAAAGCTTTGACCATGAGATCATCACAAAAGCTTATAAACCATATGATTCCCTCAGTCTATCCGTGGTTTTGAAATCCAATGGAACCATTGAAAAAAAGGTGGTGGGGAGCGTTGTGGAGGCACTGGTGGCAGACCAGTCAGTTCCAGAAGACTTTTCCAGGCTCTTTGAGATTTTTGAATCCCCGTCGCTGCAGGTTGCAAGTTTTACCATTACTGAGAAGGGCTACAGTCTTCATGACGGAAAGGGAGATATTCTTCCGGTGGTAGAAGCTGGTTTTAAAGAATCAATGGAGAACCAGGGGCATCTCATGGGACGGATCGCGGCATTATGCTACCGCCGATATCAGACATGTAAGGCACCGATCGCCCTGTCCAGCATGGATAACTGTTCTCATAACGGAGATAAGCTGAAAGCAGGCGTCATGGCCTTTGTAGAGGCGTGGACGAAGAATGGTATGGTGGAGAAAGAATTTGAGGATTTCATGAAAGATCCATCGAAGGTATCCTTCCCCTGCTCCATGATTGATAAGATTACTCCGAGACCGGATGAAAATGTGAAAAAGATGCTGGAGGAGGATGGTTTTGAGGATACGGAGCTGATCATTACCAGCCGTAACACTTATACATCACCTTTTGTAAATTCTGAGGAAACAGGGTATCTTGTGATTGAAGATTCTTTCCCGAATGGAAGACCGCCGCTGGAAAAAGCCGGTGTTCTTTTTACCGACAAGGAGACGGTAGATAAAGTGGAGAGAATGAAGGTTTGTACCTGTCTGAATCCTCTTCACACAGCACTGGCTGTGTACGGCTGTCTGTTATCCCATACCTCGATCCATGAGGAGATGAAGGATAAAGAATTGTCCACTCTCATTGAAAAAATGTGTTACGAAGAGGGAATGCCGGTGGTGGTAGATCCGGGAGTTATCGATCCGAAGGATTTCGCCGGTGCTGTGCTGAAGCTGAGATTTCCGAATCCCTTTATGCCGGATTCACCGCAGCGGATCGCCACAGATACCTCCCAGAAGCTGTCTGTCCGGTTTGGAGAGACGATCAAATCCTATCTGGCCAGCGATAAACTGGATGTAAAATCCCTGACGCTGATCCCTCTGGTGCTGGCTGGCTGGTGCCGCTATCTCATGGGGATCAATGACGACGGTGAAGAATTTGAGCAGAGTCCGGATCCTCTGTTAGAGAAAGTTAAAAAATACGTATCTGGGGTAAAACTTGGAGAAGAGACAGATGTGCATGCCGCACTGGAGCCCATTCTGAAAGATGAGACCATCTTTGGTGTGAATCTGTATGAGGCGGGCCTCGGTGAGAAGGTGGAAGGCATGTTTGCCGAGCTGACATCCGGTAAAGGCGCGATCCGAAGCACATTGAAGAAATATGTAAAATAAGAATAAAACCTAAGAAAAAACAGTTTCCTATTTAAAATTTAGATAGGAAGCTGTTCTTTTTGGTTTGCTGCCATTGAATTATGCCAGTGCTGTCTTCATGATCCCCAGTGCGTTCTTTTCCAGACGGGAGACCTGAGCCTGGGAGATGTGGATTTCTTCTGCCACCTCCATCTGGGTCTTTCCTTGAAAATAACGGAGATCGATGATGTTTTTTTCCCGTTCGGGAAGGGATTTCATAGCTTCCCGCAGAGAGAGCATTTCCACCCAGTTTGCCTCTTTATTTTTTGTGTCGCTGATCTGGTCCATGATATAAAGAGTATCGCCCCCTTCCGAATAAACAGGTTCATACAGGGAGACCGGGCTCTGTATGGCGTCCAGGGCGAAAACAATGTCCTCTGCCGCCACATCAAGTTCCTTTGCGATATCTTCAATGGTAGGCTCGTGATCTGATTTTTTCATCATGGCTTCTTTGGTGTAGATCGCCTTATAGGCGATATCCCTTAGGGAACGGCTGACCCGGATCGAGTTGTTGTCCCGGAGGAAGCGCCGGACTTCTCCAATGATCATAGGTACAGCATAGGTGCTGAATTTAACATTCAGCGTGACATCAAAATTATCGATCGCCTTGATCAGGCCGATACAGCCGATCTGGAAGAGATCGTCGATGTTTTCATTTGAGTTGGTAAAGCGCTGGATGATACTGAGGACGAGACGGAGGTTCCCTTTGATATAAGTGTCTCTTGCCTCCTTATTTCCCTTGGCAATTTCTTTAAAGAGCTGTTCTTTTTCATCTTCGGTTAAGAGGGGAAGTTTGCTTGTATTTACTCCGCATATTTCGACTTTATATTGTGCCATAGTGACAGACCTCCATGCCGGTGAATTATTTGAGAAGTGAGCCTGTTGACGAAGTGATGGCGCACCATTTGATTCTGTAAAATATTCTGCTCATAAATGAATGAAATATTCTCTGAAATCATAGATTTATAAAAATATAATTGCTTCCGGATCGAGGAAAACCGAATTCCCGTTCCCGGGGCAGAAGTGTGAGCTGGCAAAATGAGGATCTGTGAATTAAAGGAAAAAGAAGTGATCAACGTATGTGATGGTGAGAGACTTGGATATGTAGAGGACATGATCTTTGATCTTTGTAAGGGATGTATCAGCCATATTATAGTGCCGGGGCCCTGCAAATTCTTTGGGATTTTTGGGAAAGAAGAAGAATTTGTGATCGACCTGTCCTGTATAAGGCAGATCGGTGCCGATGTCATCCTGGTAGAGATCAATGTGGAAAAAGCAAGAAAAAAATGTTAAAAACATCTTTACGTGAAGTAAATAATCGATTATCATAGAAAAGGACTATAAAATCAATAACAATCGAAAGGAAACTTAGCCATGAAGTGTCCATTTTGCGGAGAAGAAAATACAAAGGTGATCGATTCCAGGCCAGCGGATGATAACAGCTCCATCCGCCGCAGGAGACAGTGTGAAAAATGTGACAAAAGATTTACAACTTACGAAAAATTAGAGGCGATCCCCCTTGTGGTGATCAAAAAAGATATGACAAGGGAACCTTATGACCGGTCCAAGATCGAGAGAGGCCTCTTTCGGTCCTGTACGAAGCTGCCCATCTCCATCGACCAGATCAATCAGGTGGTGGACAGCGTTGAGACGGAGATCTTTAATCTTGAAAAAAAAGAAGTTCCCAGCCAGTATATTGGAGAGGTGGTCATGGAGCGGCTGAAAGGCCTGGATCCGGTGGCTTATGTAAGGTTTGCCTCCATTTACCGGGAATTTAAAGACGTAAATACATTTATGGATGAGATAAAAAAAATACTGGACAACCAGTGAGGCCTGGTGCTATACTCGAATCAGGCAGTTTTCTCCCGGGCACAGATGTTGTGCCGAAGTCAGGACAAATAAAGGGGGAAACATTTATTGTACAGTAAAGTATACGGTGCCGGTATCACAGGACTTGAGGCACGTATTATCCAGGTTGAGGCAGACGTTTCCAATGGTCTGCCTGTCTTTCATATGGTGGGATTTCTTGCTTCCGCCGTAAAAGAAGCGAGGGAGAGGGTGCGGATCTCGCTCCAGAATTCAGGATTCCGCATTCCCGCTAAGCGGATCACGGTCAATCTTTCTCCGGCAGATCTGAGAAAGGACGGATCTGGTTACGATCTTCCTATCGCAGTTTCTTTACTTGCCGCTTCCGGCATGCTTCCACAGAATACAGACAAATCCATACTGATGGCAGGAGAACTTGGGCTGAATGGACATATCTGCAGCATCCAGGGGGCGCTCGCCATGGCATTGCAGGCGAAAAAAGAAGGTTTCCGCCGGTTTCTTCTGCCAAAAGAAAATGCCAGGGAGGCCGCCATGGTAGATGGCATCGATATCATCGGGGTAAATACGCTTCTTGAGGCGGTGGAATATTTAAAGGGAGGTCTGGAACTTTCTCCTGTACGGGTGGATCTGAATGCCCTGCGCCGGGAGCCGGAGGAAAATAGCTGGGAAGATCTCGACGAGGTATATGGACAGGAAAATGCAAAGACAGCGCTGGTGACAGCCATAAGCGGGGGACATAATATATTATTGATCGGAGCGCCGGGAACAGGGAAAACCATGCTGGCGAAAAGGATTCCCGGAATTCTGCCGATGCTGGACAGGGAGGCGGCGGTGGAACTTACTAAAATATATGGCATCGCAGGTCTTCTCAGAGAGAATATGCCACTGGTATTACAAAGTCCCTTTCGGGCGCCTCACCACAGCATTCCGGCAGCGGCTATGGCGGGGGGCGGAAAAGACCCGATTCCCGGTGAGATAACTCTATCCCACAATGGCGTGCTGTTTTTGGATGAACTTCCAGAGTTTGACAAAAACACATTGGAGATGCTGAGACAGCCCATGGAAGAGGGACAGATTCATATAGCAAGACTGGGGCATTCTTATGCTTTTCCGGCGGACATGATCGTTGTGGGGGCAATGAATCCTTGTAAATGCGGGTATTATCCGGATATCAGCCGATGCCGGTGCACCCAGGGACAGATCCAGAGTTATCTCTCCAGGATCAGCGAACCTCTTCTTGACCGCATGGATATCTGTGTGGAGATGGATCGGAGCCCCGGCGGGGATAAAAAGGGCAGGGGAAAGACAAGCGCAGAGATCCGCAGACAGGTTCAGAGGGCAAGAGAGATTCAGACCCGGCGCTACCGGGATGAAAAAATCACGAGGAACAGCCAGCTCACAGGAAGGCTCCTGAAAAAATACTGCAGACTGGGAAAGGAAGAGCGGAGGTGTTTTGAAGATCTCCGGGAGCAGCTGGGGCTTTCTGCCAGAGGGGCTGAAAGGATGCTGCGGGTGGCGCGGACACGGGCAGACTTAGAGCAGAGTGGAGAAATCCAGGAAGTGCATTTGCTGCAGGCATCACTTTACAAATCCGTCAATCGGAAATACTGGGGAATGGAGGCAGCCTATGAAGGGTGAGGAATATAATCTCTGGCTCTGCAGTATACCGGGCATTGGCATCCGAAAGCTGTTGCTGCTGGAGACGGAGCTGGGGACGCCGGAGCGGATCTACCGGTCAGATGAGGAAAGGTTTGTAAAAATAAAAGGAATATCTGCCAGAGATGCTCATAATATAGTGACAAGCAGGCAGACCTTTTGTCCAGAACAGATGAAAGAAGTGATGGAACGCCTGGACATGAGGTGTACCACGTGGTTTTCCCCGGAATATCCTGCCCTGTGCCGCCATCTTTACGATCCGCCTAAACGTCTGTTTTACCGCGGGGAACTGCCCCAGGAGCAGATGTGCATGGCGGTGGTGGGAGCAAGAGACTGTTCTGTTTATGGAAGAGAAAATGCCAAAAGATTTGCTTCCGCACTCGCGGCAGCTGGTGTGGGGATCATCAGCGGCATGGCGAGAGGCATCGACGGCTGGGCGCATCAGGGAGCGCTGGAGGGCGGCGGCAGGACTTACGCGGTATTGGGAAACAGTGCGGAGATCTGCTATCCTGCGGAACATGCCGGGCTTTACCGGAGCATTCTGAAAAGGGGAGGAATCCTTTCGGAGTATCCGCCGGGCACAAAGGCTGCTCCTGGCTTTTTTCCTATGCGAAACCGCATCATCAGCGCACTGTCAAAGGGAGTTCTGGTGGTGGAGGCGAGAAAAAGGAGTGGTTCTCTCATAACGGCAGAGCAGGCGCTGGATCAGGGAAAGGATGTTTTTGTCATCCCGGGGCGCATCGGAGATACCTTGAGTGAGGGCTGCAATAACCTGATCCGGGAAGGGGCGGTTCTGGTTACTACACCGGAAGATATACTGGATTATTATGGGATTGTTTGTGAAGATCTGACAGAAAATTTAAAAAAAAATAAACTTATTCTTGAAAGAAGAGAAAAAATGGTGTATGCTAATTTAAGTCTTGAGCCAAAACATTTGACTGTTCTGGCAGAGGAAGTCCATATGGATTCCGCCGAAGTGATGGGATGTATCCTGTCTCTTCTCAAGGGAGGACTGATCAAAGAGATCGGAAATCATCATTATATAAGGAATGCTATCTAAGGGGGATGTTTTGAAATGGCTAAGAATTTGATTATAGTGGAGTCACCAGCCAAATCCAAAACAATCAAAAAATTTTTAGGGAGCAGCTATACTGTGGCGGCTTCAAACGGGCATGTCAGGGATCTGCCCAAAAGTCAGATGGGGGTCGACTTTGAAAATGATTTTGAACCAAAGTATATTACCATACGGGGAAAGGGCGAACTTCTCGCCGCACTGAGAAAAGAAGTAAAGAAGGCGGACAGGATCTATCTGGCGACGGACCCTGACCGGGAAGGGGAGGCGATCTCATGGCATTTATTCCACGCCTTGAAGCTGGACCCAAAGAAGACGAGCCGTATAACTTTCAATGAAATTACAAAAAATGCAGTCCGTCAGGCCATCAAACAGTCCAGAGAAATTGATATGGATCTGGTGGATGCCCAGCAGGCGAGACGTGTTCTGGACCGGATGGTGGGATATTCCATCAGCCCCCTGCTTTGGCAGAAAGTAAAGAGAGGGCTCAGTGCAGGACGGGTGCAGTCGGTGGCACTGAGGATCATCGCGGACCGTGAGGCGGAGATCGATGCTTTTATTCCTCAGGAATACTGGACGCTGGAAGCTGCCTTTGCAGTGAAAGGGAGCAAAAAGCCATTGATCGCAAAATATTACGGCAATCCCAAAAAGCAGGAAAATATTTCTGCCCAGGAGATGGAAGATATCGTAAGACAATTAGAGGGCGCTGCTTACCGGGTGACAGACATCAAAAAAGGAGAGCGCACCAAAAAACCGCCGCTTCCCTTTACCACGAGTACCCTTCAGCAGGAAGGGGCAAAGAACATGAACTTTTCCACCCAGAAAACGATGCGGATCGCCCAGCAGTTATACGAAGGTGTCACCGTGAAGGGACGGGGAAGCATCGGCCTTATCACTTATCTGCGTACTGATTCCACCCGGATCTCGGAAGAGGCAGACAGGGAGTGTAAAGAATTTATCCGTGTAAATTACGGTGAGGAAAACATTATTTCTGCCAATTATATAAAAAAAGAAGATAAAAAGATTCAGGATGCCCACGAGGCGATTCGTCCTACTTATGTAGATCTGACACCGGCGATGGTAAAAGATTCTCTGACCAGGGATCAGTTCCGTCTCTATCAGGTGATCTGGAAACGATTTGTGGCGAGCCGGATGAATGCGGCCAGATACGAGACCACATCAGTGAAGATCGATGCCGGGGATTACCGGTTTACCAGTTCTGGTTCCAAGATTGTATTTCCCGGATTCTTATCTGTCTATCAGGATAATGAGGACAAAGAAGAAAAGAATGCTGTGCTCCATAAGGTTACGGAGGGCACCGTATTTGACCGGGCGGAGCTAAAAAAAGAGCAGCATTTCACTCAGCCGCCGGCACACTATACGGAAGCCTCCCTGGTAAAAGCGCTGGAGGAGCTGGGGATCGGCCGCCCAAGTACCTACGCGCCGACGATCACCACGCTGATCTCCCGCCGGTATGTGGCGAAGGAACAGAAGAATCTATACCTTTCGGATCTGGGAGATATTGTGAATGAAATTATGAAAAGCGCTTTTTCCAGTATTGTCGATGTCAATTTTACTGCGACGATGGAAACCCTTCTGGATGGTGTGGCAGATGGCAGCGTGGAATGGAAAAGCATCATCCGGAACTTTTACCCGGATCTGGAAGAGGCTGTGAACCATGCAGAACAGGCATTGGAAAAGATAAAGATTGAAGATGAGGTCACAGATACCATCTGCGAGAACTGTGGGAGGAATATGGTGATCAAATACGGGCCTCACGGAAAATTTATGGCATGTCCGGGGTTCCCTGACTGCCGGAATACAAAGCCATATTTTGAAAAAATTGGCGTCAAGTGCAATAAGTGCGGCGGCGAGATTGTTATTAAGAAGACCCAGAAAGGCCGGCGTTATTATGGCTGTGAAAATTATCCGGACTGCGATGTTATGACCTGGCAGAAACCGTCGGATAAGATCTGTCCCACATGTGGGAACATGCTGCTGGAAAAAGGAAATAAACTGGTTTGTGCCGATGCCGGCTGTGGATATATGGAGGAGAAACCGTCCTCCACGGAAGAGAAAGCATCTTCCACGGAAGGCAAGCCATCTTCTGACAATGAAAAACAAACGGTTAATACTTGAATTTTATCCTGATATATGCTAAAATTGTAAAAGGTTGATTGTGAGGCTGTGAAATGAGTGTAGACTTATTGGATAAAACGCGTAAAATCAACGGGCTTCTTAGGGATAATCGTGTTTCAAAGGTTGCTTTTACGGATTTGTGCCAGGTCCTGGGGGACTTATTGGATTCAAAAGTATTTGTGATCAGCAGCAAGGGGAAAGTCCTGGGTATGTCCCCGGGGGCAGAAGAGGGGATCCTGTCGGGTTTTCCTTCTGCGAAAGGCAAGCTGATCGATGCGAAACTGAGTAAAAGATTTTTGGAGGTATTATCTACCAAAGAAAATGTGAATCTTGAGACATTGGGGATTCCCAGGGAGGAGACAGGCGAGCTGCAGGCGCTGATCACTCCTGTGTACATTGCCGGAAAGCGGCTTGGAACTTTGTTTTTATATCGGAAACTGCAGGCATATGGCATTGAAGATATTATTTTGACGGAGTACAGTACTACGGTTGTTGGACTTGAGATGATGCGTTCGGTAGCAGAAGAGGCGGATTATGCCAACCGCAAACAGCAGGTTGTGGAATCTGTCATGCATATTTTATCGCCGTTAGAGACAAAAGCGGCTGAGTTCGTCCTCTGCCATCTTGATTCCGGTGAGGGTACCATTGTTACTTCGCGTCTTGCGAAGGAAGTGGGGATCACAAGGACTGTGATCGTAAATGCTCTGAAGAAGCTGGAAAGTGCAGGGGTGCTTGAGACGAAATCCTATGGGGTAAAAGGAACTCATATCAAGATACTCAATGATATTGTATTTGCAGAATTTGAAAACAGCGCTAATAAAAAAGCAGAAATGTGAGACAAAACCTATAGGTAAACAGAACCTGTATTGAGATTGTGATATTAGGTCTGCCGGGTTTGAAAATATTAAAAGAAGAAATGGATTTCTTGTGTCGCAAATGGAATTGTGATTTGTTTTCATAATGCCTTTTGCGGTTTTGTCCTTAAATAAAAATAGAAAGGATTGAGGATATGGTTTTATCAAATGCTTACAATTACATCAATGTTCTCGGTAAAGCGGCGGACGCCAGCTGGACAAGGAATGATATTCTTGCCAACAATATTGCCAATGCGGATACGCCGGGATTTAAGAGAAAGGATGTACAGTTTGAGACGTATCTGTCGAATGCTGTGGCAGGGACTGATTCTCTGGATGAGACGATTTCCAATATAGACCTGAATGAGCTGAATTGTACGACATATACCGATCAGGTGAGCCTGAGTTACCGGTACGACGGCAACAACGTTGATATACATACAGAAGGCGTGGAGCTTGCCAAGAACCAGCTCAAATATTACACATTAATGAATTCCATGAGTCAGGAATTTTCCCGGCTGAAGTCGGCGATAAAAACCAGCTAACCGGTGAATTAGAACGGAAGTGACTGGAGCCGGCTGTGGATTAAGAGGAAGGAAAGGAGAATGAATATGTCAGTTTTTGGCGCGTTGGACATGAGTGCTACGGGCATGACGGCCCAGCAGGTACGGAGTGACGTTATTTCGCAGAATATTGCGAATGTAAATACAACCAGGGATGCAAAGGGAAACCCCTATAAACGAAAGATGGTTGTTTTTGAGGAAAAGAGTTTTCCGACTTTTGAAGAATCCCTTAGTTTTGCTACAGGACATACTGGTAAAGGTGTGAAAGTGACGGAGATCGCAGAGGATCCGGGTGAGGGCCGTATGGTGTATGATCCTTCCCATCCGGATGCCGACGAAAACGGTTATGTTATGTATCCTAATGTAAATACTGTGACAGAGATGACGAATCTGATTGATGCGACAAGAGCCTATGAGGCAAACGTCACTGTGCTCAACTCCACGAAAAGTATGGCGTTAAAGGCGCTGGAGATCGGTGGGGCCTGAGAAAGAGCAACTGAGTAAAGAATAGAAGAGAGGAAAACGGTATGGATTTGAATCGCATTTCAGGAATTGACAGCTTGTCTGCTGTGAGCAGATATGGCAGCACGACGGATCGGACAGAAAACAGCCATGGTAAAACTAGTTTTGATAGTTTGCTTGATTCAGCCATGAAACTTGTGAGTGAGACAGATCAGCTTTCCAATAAGGCGGAGGTGGAAGAGGTTCGTTTTGCTATGGGTGAGTCGGACAGCCTGCACGACCTGCAGGTGGCTCAGCAGAAGGCGAACATATCACTGCAGTACACCGTTGCGGTGAAGAATACGGCAATGGAAGCCTACCGGTCACTACTGAACCTTCAGTTCTGATTTTACTCCTTTCTGATGAATGGAGAAAAAATTTAGATAGTTAGGAGCGGAAACATTATGATGGATCAGCTGATCGCCATTAAGGATAAAATAGTTGCATTTTGGAACAAATATACAACCAGACAAAAAACGATTATTATCTGCGTCGTACTTGCAGTGTTTTTTGCCTTGCTTTTGTTGTCCTATTATATGACAAGGCCAGTTTATACGCATCTGGCCACTTTTTCAGATGCCAGTCTTGCCAATACACTTTCCGAGGCACTGGAGGGAGAGAACATCGACCACAAGATGGAAACAGATGCGTCGGGAACTACTTCTTTTGAGGTGGAGCAGTCGGATTATTCCGACGCGGTTCTGGTGATGGGGGCAAACGGTATTGTGGATAAGGAAATGACCTGGGAGACAGCGCTGGAGAGCGATATGACTACGTCTTCCCTGGAAAAACATACAAAGATCACCCTTGCCCTTCAATCCTCTATCAAAGAGAACCTTCTTAATTTTGCCGGGGTGCAGGATGCTACGGTGATCGTTGACCGGCCGGAAGATGATAAAACCTTTATCTCGGCGACCAAGGAAGCTTCAGTCAGCGTCACTCTTCGCCTGGCAGAGGGAAAAGAGATGGAGAGAGAGACGGCGACGGCGATGGCCTATTATCTCACCAATGCAGTGGGAAATAAGACCACCGACAATATTGTTATTGTGGACACCGCCGGCAATCTTCTCTATGGGGCCAAGACTGACAATACACTGGGTGGAACGGTTTCGGGAATCGACGATTACAAATCAAAGCTTCAGCAGACCTTTGCCGAGCGTACCAGAAAAATGCTGTTAAAGGCAGGTTATGACGACGCTGAGGTCAGCAGTATGGCGATCAAGTTTAACATGGACCAGGTGGAAGAGCTGATCACTACCTATTCTGTAGGCGAGGGGCAGGATCAGGGATACTATTCCAGCTCCTATGAATATTCCTCCAACGGGCAGTCCGGAAACGGAGGGCCTCCGGGAACAGACTCCAATGCGGAAGATACCGATTATATGCTTCAGAGAAATGGAACTACCAACTCGGAAACCATTTTGAATAAATATAATTATCTTCCTAATGAAGATGTGCAGAACATAAAAAGAGAAGTAGGGGCTGTAGTTCCAGAGGAATCCTCCATAGGTATCATTCTGACCAGATACCGCAAGGTGTCAGAGGAGGCTCTGGAAGAGCAGGGAGCGCTGAACGATATTTCTTTTGACGAATATATTGAGCAGAACAGCCAGGTGAATACACTGGAGGTTCCGGAAGATCTTCTGCCCCTGGTGGCAGCGGCTACCGGAATCGCAGAGAACCGGATCAGTATCCGGATCCAGGAAAAACCGGTCTTTGAGGCAAAAGAAGATACAGGGCTTCTGGCAGGTGGATTTACCAATTATCTGATGATCATTCTGGCAGTATTGATCGGAGCACTGCTTATCTTCGTGATCATCCGTGGAACATCACCGGTAGAGGTGACAGAGCTTGAACCAGAACTTTCAGTAGAAGATCTTCTTGCGACGACCAGAGAAGATGAGAAGGGACTGGAAGAGATTGAGATGGGTGAAAAATCAGAGACCCGTACAATGATAGAAAAATTTGTGGACGAAAATCCAGAGGCGGTGGCTATGCTGCTCCGCAATTGGATCAACGAAGATTGGGGGTAATATGTCATGGGTTCAAGTACTTCTGAATTAGATGGTGTGCAAAAGGCAGCAATACTCCTGATTACGCTGGGACCAGAAAAAGCGGCAGGAATTTTTAAACACTTAAAAGAAGATGAGATTGAGCAGCTCACACTGGAGATCGCGAATACCAGAAGTGTGACGCCGGCAGAGAAAGAACAGGTTTTGAATGAGTTTTATGAAGTCTGCCTGGCACAGCAGTATATTGCAGAGGGCGGCATTGGCTATGCCAAAGATCTTCTTCAGAAAGCTCTGGGAGAAGACCGGGCGAAGGAAGTACTGGGCAAGCTGACTGCTTCGCTGCAGGTAAGGCCTTTTGAATTTATACGGAAAACGGAGGCGTCCCAGATCCTCAACTTTATACAGGATGAGCACCCGCAGACCATTGCCCTCATTCTGTCCTATCTGTCACCGACCCAGGCGGCAGGTATCATTAGTACATTGACGCCGGACAAACAGACGGATGTGGCAAAACGTATCGCACTGATGGATCGTACCTCTCCGGATGTGATCAAGGAAGTGGAGAACATACTGGAGCAGAAACTTGCTTCTCTGGTAAACCAGGACTACACGATCGTCGGCGGAATCGATTCCATCGTAGAGGTATTGAATACTGTAGACCGTGGAACCGAAAAACATATCATGGAAAACCTGGAGATCGAAGAGCCGGAACTGGCAGACGAGATCCGGAAAAAGATGTTTGTATTCGAAGATATTCTTATGCTGGACGACCGTTCCATACAGCGTGTGCTTCGTGAGGTGGAAAACAGCGAGCTCGCTGTGGCATTGAAGGGTGCCAACGAAGAAGTACAGAATGTCATTTTCAACAATATGTCTACCCGTCTTTCTGCAATGATCAAGGAAGACATGGAATATATGGGACCTGTGCGTATGAAAGATGTTGAAGAGGCACAGCAGAAGATTGTAAATATTATCAGAAAACTCGAGGATTCCGCTGAGATTGTTATATCAAGGGGCGGAGGTGACGAGATCGTTGTCTAATTTAATCAAATATCCCTTTGTAAATATGCAGGGGAAAGAGACCGTTGTCATTGATAACAACTCGGAAGGAGCGGAGTTTGTGCCTTTTCGGGACAAAGGTGTGAAGATCAAAACCATCAGTGAGATCGAGGCGGAGAAGGCATTGCTTCATGCTGCCGGGGATTCCGCCAGAGAGGCGGCTGCTGCTTCTGAGAGCGCTGGGAAGAGTGAGGACTCCGGGGAGTTTAAAGCAGGACTGAATGTCACCAATTTTGACGAGCTTTTCCATCAGCATCAAAAAGAGGCAGAGGACAAGGCTGCTCAGGTGGTAGAAGAAGCCAGAAAAAAGGCAGAGCGCATCCGAAGCGATGCGGAGATCGCCGCTGAGACAGCCAGAAAAAGGGCATATGAGGATGGAAAAGAGCAGGGTTATTCCGAGGGAATGGCTCTGGCAGAACAGGAGATCCAGCAGAAGGAAGAAGAACTTTCCCAGCTGGCCAGACAGCAGAGAGAAGAACTTGCTGAATGCATGGGTCAGATTGAAGAGAAATATGTAAAGATTGTGATCTCTCTTGTAAAAAAGCTGACCGGTGTAGTGATGGAGGGGAAAGATGACCTCATTCTTTATCTCATCCATACCGCGGCCCAGGATCTGGATGTATCTGATAATTACCGGATCCGTGTTTCATCTGAGGATATTTATTTCCTGGAAAGCCGGAAGGAAGAGGTTCTGCAGGCCCTGGACGGAGATGCTTTTGTAGAATTTATAGAAGAAAAAGGTCTGGAAAAAGGGCAGTGTATCATTGAGACAGACACCCAGATGGTGGATTGTGGTTTCCATACACAGTTGGATTCTTTGGTCCAGAATCTGAAAATGCTGGTGCACTGACATGATTTTATAATAATACGCATAAAAATAATATGGGAATGGAGGCTTGTATGAATCCTTCATCGATTATAAATTTTGACCGATACGATGCTTTGATGGAACGAAGTTTTCTTAAGCATCTCGGGAAAGTCACAAAGGTCGTGGGACTGACTATAGAATCTATTGGTCCGGAGGCGAAGCTGAATGATCTTTGTATCATACGGTCGAATTCGGCAGTGGGTGCAGTTAAAGCAGAAGTGGTCGGATTCCGTGAGGACAGGGTTCTTCTGATGCCTTATGACAATGTCGAAGGCGTCGGACTGGGCAGCTGGGTTGAGAATACAGGAGCGCCGCTGCAGGTTCCCGTCAGCGATGATCTGCTGGGGAAAACGCTGGATGGTGTGGGAGAACCGATGAATGCCCCT
This sequence comes from uncultured Eubacterium sp., assembly GCA_910584645.1. GTDB lineage: Bacteria > Bacillota > Clostridia > Lachnospirales > Lachnospiraceae > Eubacterium_F. The sequence continues at coordinate 80,392 of CAJUAU010000003.1, read as the reverse complement.
CCCCTTTCTGACACCAGCCATCTGTATTCGGTGGAGGCAGCTCCGCCGGATCCTCTGAGCCGGCAGCTCATAGACGAGGTGCTTTCTTTGGGAGTAAAGGCAGTAGATGGCCTGCTGACCATTGGAAAAGGACAGAGAATCGGTATTTTTGCGGGAAGTGGAGTGGGTAAGAGTACGCTTATGGGTATGTTCGCCAGAAATACAAAGGCGGATATTAATGTGATCGCACTGATCGGCGAGCGTGGAAGAGAGGTGCGGGAATTTATAGAGAGAGACCTTGGCGAAGAGGGCATGAAGCGTTCGGTGGTGGTGGTTGCCACCTCGGATAAACCGGCACTGATCCGTAACAAGGCTGCCAAAACAGCGACAGCTGTCGCGGAATATTTTAGGGATCAAGGGAAGGATGTACTTCTTATGATGGATTCCCTTACCCGTTTTTCTATGGCGCAGAGGGAGATCGGGCTTGCTTCCGGTGAGCCTCCAGTATCCAGGGGATATCCTCCCAGTGTGTATGCGGAGATGCCAAAACTTCTGGAGCGCGCGGGTAATTCGGACCGGGGATCTATAACCGGGCTCTATACGGTTCTGGTAGATGGAGATGATTTCAATGAACCGATCACCGACACCGCCCGGGGTATTTTAGATGGACATATCGTACTGTCCCGGCCGCTGGCGCAGAAGAATCATTATCCTGCGATAGATATTCTTCAGAGTATCTCCCGTGTTATGAGTTCCATTGTTACGAAGGACCAGAAGAGAGTATCTGGTATACTGAAAAATGTACTTGCTACCTATGGAGAAGCCGAGGATCTTATAAACATCGGCGCATACCGCTCCGGATCCAATCCCAGCATTGATTTTGCCATCGAAAAGATCGATGCGGTGAATGATTTTTTGATGCAGGGGACAGATGAAAAGTTTGGTTTTGATGAGGCCGTCTCCATTATGTCAGATATTTTTGAAGAGGATGGTGAATCCTAATTGGCGCGTTTTCGGTTTCCTATGCAGAATATCCTGAACATGAAGGAAAAGCTGGAGGAGCAGGCAAAAAATGAATATGGTCAGGCAAACGCAAGGCTTCTGGCAGAGGAAAAAAAGCTGGAACAGCTGAATAACCGTCTTGAAGCTGCAAGGCTGCAGTTAAAAAATGTCCTGATTGAAATTCTGTCCATGACAGAAATACATAAAAGGGAGAATGCTATTGTGATCCTGAAAGGGTATGTAAAGCAGCAGCAGCTGGTTGTGAAGCGATGCGAGAAAGAAGTAGAGATTGCCAGGGAAAAGCTCACCGAGGCGATGAAAGAGCGAAAGATCTTTGAAAAACTCAGGGAAAAGGCATTTGAAGAGTTTATCAAAGAGGAAGGGCGCAGGGAACAGAAGGAAGTCGATGAGCTTATGAGCTACAGGTACGGGGCAAAAAATGCCTGATTTTGAAAGGATGAATAGATTTTATGGCAAAAAAAGATAAAAAAAATAAGGACAATAAGGAATATGCCCAGGAGGAAAGTGCAGGCAGTAAACTGCTTACCTTTTTGATCGTACTTTTTATCGTGATCATATGGCTCGTTATATTTGGAGTTTTGATCAAATTTGATGTCGGAAATTTTGGCAGTGAAGTTTTGTATCCGGTTCTCAAAGATGTTCCGGTAGTGAACCGCATTCTTCCTGAGGTGGAAGGAGCTGAGCCGGAGGGGTATACAAATATTGACGAGGCAAATGCGAGAGTCCGCCAGTTGGAAAAAGAGCTGGCTGGCTTGAAGAGTGCCAACTCCCTGAGCAGTGATGAAGTCAATGAATTAAAATCAGAGATCAAGCGTCTCAAGAAATACGAAGAACAGCAGCATGCTTTCGAGCAGCGGGTAAAAGAGTTTGATGAAAATGTTGTATTTAATGATAAGGCGCCGGATATTTCCGAATATCAGAAGTATTATGAGGCGATCGATCCGGACAATGCAGCTTCGATCTATAAAGATGTAATGAAAGATCTTCAGTACCGTGCGGCGATCAAAAAACAGGCGACGATGTATGCAAAAATGGATCCGGCAAAGGCAGCGACGGTATTGCAGACCATGTCCGGCGACCTGGATCTCGTGGCCTCCATTCTTGACAACATGACGGAGTCAAAGAGTGCGGCGATCCTTGCAGAAATGACGCCGGAGACTGCGGCACAGATCACTACGAAGATGACCGCTAAATAGTCTGTCTATAGGAAAATGGATGTAATGTTTTCCCTGGGATCAGACGATATGATTAATAGGTAACTCCTGTCTTTCCCCAATGGTAAGGCAGTGGGCTATAAATAATATTAAGACAGCATATTGAATGCCGTCTGGAAAGGAGATAACAAATGCAGACACAGGGTATATCACTGAATGCCTCTGCGATGCGGACAATGTCATCAGGCAAAGCAGGAAAAGGAGATAAGACGGTTTTTGATAGTTTTATGTCCCAGAATGCTTCATCTACCTCTGGCAAAAAGCAGAATCTGTCTGCTGGAAAACCTCAGGAACCAAGAAAGTCCGGAGAGATTGCAGCCGGTGGGGATGATTTTACAAAGCAGAAACTTTCCCTGACCTCCCAGCCCCAGGAAAAAGCCATGGGGATGGAGACAATGGATCTGGAAGAGGTTGGTGAAGAGGTAGTTTCTCTTCTGCAGGAGACTTTTGGCATGAGCGAGGAAGATATCGTTGATATTCTGGAAATGCTCGGTCTGACACCGATGGATCTGTTACTGCTGGTTTCGCCGGAGTTTCAGAATGTGGTTCCATTAAATGTAGAGAACATTAAGGCATTTATTATGGAAGTACACGGTGTGGAGGATGCCAATCTGTTTCTGTTTTCCGATGCCATGTCCGGTGAATTGAATGATATCATGTCGGGACTTCAGGACATTCTGGAGCAGGTGACAGGGATGGGTATCGGAAAACTGGACGAGGGAAATGAAGTTCTTACGGGCTTTGCAGAGAAGTTTAGCGAGTTTGTCGGAAAGGCAGAAGGATCCGCGAAGGAGACAGTTGTAGAAGGAACTGGACAGCAGGATACATCAGAGATGATGACCTCAGCTGCCAAGGATGAGATTCCGGTAGTTGTTGAGACCTCAGGAGAACAGGATCTGTCTGATACATATGGAGAAAGCCAGCAGCCGGCTTCCCAGGGTGTGCGCCAGGAAGTAAACGAAAGTCCTCTTAATGCTTTTGTTGAAAGGCTTTCCCAGTCTTTTGAAGAGGTGGCACAGGAAGAAGTGGCCGCACCGAGAGAATTGATGACGAACATTGTGGATCAGGTTGTCAATCATATCCGGATCCGGGTACTTCCTCAGACGACAAGCATGGAGCTTCAGCTGAATCCGGAGTCACTGGGACGGGTAAATCTCAATGTGACGTCCAACAATGGGCTGGCGACAGCTACACTGACAGTTCAGAATGAAGTGGCGAAGGAAGCATTGGAGAGCCAGCTGACGGTGCTCAGGGAAAATCTGGAGAGCCATGGACTGAAGGTGGATTCCGTAGAGGTAAACGTATCAGAATTTGGGTTTAAAAATCCAGAGGATTCCGATCATGGCCAGTACAAACAGAAAAAATCCCAGGGAAGAAAATTTCGGTATGATGTGGCAGAGGAATCAGAAGTTGAGGAAGCCACAACAGAAACAGCCGAAGACAGGCGCGTGGGAGACAGTATGGTGGATTACACCGCCTGATCAGGAAAGGAGGAAAAAGTATGGGAACATCATTACAGGGTATTGTGACAGGACTGGATGAGCTTGCCTTTGGTAAAAAGAATACTCAGACCACAGAGAGGACGCCGGGCGGGGAGCTTGGCAAGGATCAGTTTCTTCAGCTTCTTGTATGCCAGATGAAGAACCAGGATCCGCTGGAGCCGGAGAAAGATACAGATTTCATCGCCCAGCTTGCTCAGTTCTCAGCGTTAGAGCAGATGCAGAATCTCAACGAGACAGCCGTCAATTCACAGGCATTTGGATTGGTGGGCAAGTATGTTAAGATCAAAACAAAGAGTCCAAGCGGAAGCTATTCAGAGACAAACGGAGTTGTGGATTATATCACCATGAAAGACGGTGAAGCCCAGATGTCCGTGGATGGTAAACTTTACAAGATCAGTGATCTGGTGGAAGTAAAGGATTCTTATTATGCGATCCAGCAGTATCTGCCAACAGTGGAAAAGACAGAAGCAGTTTATGACAAATCCAATAAAAAGCCAGTGGATATCAAGATCGATCTGGGTGAAGGGGATTACGCTGCTTCCAGTGTTGTGGTAGTCATGAACGGAGAGGCGGTAAAGAACGAATTCCTTTCCTATGAGGATGGTGTATTGTCGATCATGCCGGGAGCTCTGGATGAGCTGGAAAATGGTGACTATGAAGTAGGTCTTTACTTTGACGATCCATACAGCACCAGCATAAAGGATAAAGTTACCATTAAGATAACAGACAGTGGAATTGACGAGTGAAGCATCGGTCAGACTTTGACCGGCAAAAGATCAGGAGGTGGATAAAGGTATGAATATTGTAAATAAAAGCTTTGTATCCATCGATGAGATAAGAAGCAAACTGAACGGCGGCGCCGGACAGATTGCGGAAAAGACCGGTAGTGATTCTGGGAAATCGTTTGACAGGGTGCTGTTAGACAAGGCAGATCAGATTAAATTTTCCAGGCATGCGGCGAAACGGCTGGAGACGAGAAATATATCCATATCCGAGGAGCAGAAAGCAAGACTGGAAGATGCGGCAGAGCAGGCGATGGAAAAAGGAATGACAGAATCCCTGGTGATGGTAGATGATCTTGCATTTATATTAAATGTCAGGAACAAAACCATAGTAACAGCTGTGAATGATACAGCAAATGCAGTTTTTACAAATATCGATGGAGCGATTATAAATTAAAAACGCAATAAGACACGTTTATTTTACATGCTGGCCCTTTACAGGAAGCATGAAAGTCTTTGAATGCCAGATAAGACTTACCAATAATAAAAATGGAGGGTTGATCCTTATGATGAGATCATTATGGTCTGGTGTGTCCGGTTTGAAGGTACATCAGACAAAGATGGATGTAATTGGTAACAATATTGCGAATGTAAATACCGTTGGCTTTCGTGCCGGCACCGTGAATTTTACGGATGTATTTTATCAGACGACACAGCCGGCGGCAGGTCCTAATGCCAATACTGGAGCAGCCGGTACGAACGCATTTCAGATCGGTCTTGGTGCCAATGTGGCTTCATACAGCGTTAATATGAATGGTACTGGAGCGACAAACCGTACCGACCGTGGTATGGATGTGATGATCAACGGTGATGCCTTTTTCGTAGTACGGAAAAATGGCGGAACTTATTTTACGAAGGCAGGTAATTTTAATATCGATGCTGCCGGCACCCTGATGTGTGAGACAAATGGCGCTACTGTGCTTGGCTGGAGTGTGGATGAGAATGGGGATATCCGTAAGGATACAGTGGATGCCCTGAAACTGATGACACCAGAAAACCAGAACTCAGCTCCGAATCCGACCGGAAACGTAACCCTTTCTGGAAATGTGGACCGGGAAGATAAACTGGTGCAGTATAGTGAGACAGGGACCGGATATCCCATCTCAGTCAGCTTCTTTGACAATCTCGGCAATGAGTATACGGCGAAGCTCAGTCTTATGAAAGTGCCAGGAGATGAAAACGATGCTGCAAATCAGAATAAGAATTGTACTTTTAACGTAGGAATGACAGATATCATGTCCAATGGAAAATCCATTCTGAAATACTCAGAACCGGATGAAAATGGAAATCCCATGTACAAGGCTACGGATCAGTACATAAATTTTGGCGGACAGGAGCTGAAGTATAATGTGGATCCGGACGGAACCATTACTTTTGACAAATCCAATGCCATGCTTACTTTTAATGGTGCTTCCGGACACTTTGTCAGCGTGACTGGTGAGGAAGAGGGAATGCTGAATCTGACGCTGAATCCTGGCGGACAGGACAATATTTCTTTCCCTTTGGGAGGAGTCGATATCGATTTTTCCGGTCTGACCATGTTTGCTACGAAAGGCAGCTGTAGTATTGAGCCGAAAAAGGGTGATAAGGATGGAAACAATGCCGGAAATGCTGCTGGAGCCCTGAACGGATTTTCCATCAATCCGGATGGAAAGATCTATGCGGTATATGATAACGGTGATAATAAGCTGCTGGGACAGATCGCCGTGGCGACGTTCCCGAATCCTTCCGGTCTGGAAGCGCAGGGAAACAGTTTATTTGCTACTACTCTGAACTCTGGTGAGTTTGATGGTATTGGTGAGGAGATCACGGCGGTGGGAACTTTCTCCATCGGTGCCCTGGAGGCATCGGACGTAGACCTCGCTACAGAGTTTACGAATATGATCACGACCCAGCGTGGTTTCCAGGCAAACTCAAGGACTATTACGACGTCGGATACGATGCTCGAAGAGCTGATCAATCTCAAGAGATAATGAAAATTTAATTTCATATTTACTGCAAAAAAAGGAAACGTTTTGTTTCCCTTTTTTGCGGTGATATGGTATAATGGACAGGAGGAAGGGGGAGACCGTATGATTGATGTGACCAGAATGAACGATAAAACGTTAACTTTAAATTCGGATCTGATTGAGTCCGTTGAAGAAACCCCGGATACGGTGATCACTCTGACGACAGGAAAAAAAATAATTGTAAAAGAAAGTAGACAAGAGATAAAAAATCTAGTAAAATTATATAGGAAAGAAATTTTCCAAAACATGTAGATAAAGTTAAGGTGGTGTATTTTCTTGGATTTAGCATCTATTATAGGTATACTGGGCTGTGCAGCCGCGGTTGTATACGGAATCGTATCCGGAGATCAGGGAGTTGCGGCATTGGGTAACTTTTATGACTTTACGTCAATACTTGTTACGATTGTCGGCTCATTCATGTGTATGATGACCATGGCAGATGATCTGCCGGCATTTGTGAACTCCATCAAATCTTTTGGCTTAATCTTAAAGGTGCCAAAGAGCAATGAGGGCGAGGTAATACATACGATCATCGATCTGGCGAATGTGGCGAGGAAAGAAGGTCTTCTTCAGCTGGAAGAAGCAGCGTCAGACATAGACGATGAATTCCTGAAGAAAGGAATTATGCTGATCGTCGATGGAACCGATCAGGAACTTGTGACCAGCATTCTGGAGACGGATCTGGGTTGTATCGAGCGGCGGCATAACAAAATCATCAGTTTCTGGGATGGTCTTGCGGCCATGGGACCTGCCTGGGGTATGATCGGTACCCTGATCGGTCTGATCAACATGTTAAAGCTTTTGGATGATCCCAGTTCCATTGGACCGAACATGGCGGTGGCATTGATCACGACCTTGTATGGTTCCCTGCTTGCAAACTGGATCAGTATCCCGGTGGCATCGAAACTCCGTGCCATCAATGCCAAAGAGATTATGACCAAAGAAGTGATCTGCGAGGGTATTCTGTCCATTCAGGCAGGTGAAAACCCACGTGTGATCGAAGAAAAACTGAAATCATTCCTGGCACCGAAACTTCGGGATGAACTCCTTGGCAAGGACGGTGCAGATCAAGGCGGTGAGGGATAATGGCACGCAGAAAGTCAGAAGAACCAGAATCCATAAGCGGTGGCTGGATCAATACCTTTGCGGATCTTATGAATCTGCTGCTCTGTTTCTTTGTACTTTTGTTTTCCATGTCTACAGTAGATGCGGATAAATATGAACAGCTGGTAACTTCCCTTTCCGAGAGAGTGGATATCTTTGACGGAGGCGGCAAGGCTGTAGGCGAGGGCGCTTTTATATCCAGCGGTACCAGTCAGAAGATATCCATGGAACAGTATTTCAATGAATTTGAAAACAGTGGCAAAGATCCAGATCGGGAAGATGATACTTCCGAGATGTCAGAGGAAGAGAAATACAAGAAAAAGATGGCGGAAGAGCAGGAAGAGAGAACCCGGGCGCTTTATGAAGAAATCACCCAGGAGACGGAGAAGAAAAATATTGAACATATGGTAAATGTCAATATGGATGAACAATATCAGTTTGTTCAGATATCCCTGAATGGTGCAATTCTTTTTGAGTCCGGTTCAGATACCATCAACAAGTCGGCGCTTGGTATATTGAGTAAGGTTGGAGATATTCTCAAAATATATGACAGCCATATGATCAAGATCGAAGGACATACCGATAAGATTCCGATTTCCGGCGGGGCTTTTCCCAACAATATGTGGCTTTCCACGGCGCGGGCGACCAGAGTATTTGAGTATTTCAAGGATGAAAAGGGACTGGATCCCAGAACCATGGAAGCTACCGGGCGCAGTAAGTATGATCCGGTGGCAGACAACGATACGGAAGAAGGTCGTGCGAAAAACCGTCGTGTGGAGATAAAGATATATACAGATAAATAGGAGGCTGACATGAAAAAGAATATACTTACCATTGTTATTATGGCATCTACAGTTACGAACCTTGTTCTCACAGCGGTAATGATGTTTTCCATCGTTCCTGCCATGAACAAGACCAATAAGCTGGCCGATAAGGTACTTACCGTGATCGATCTGGAAACTGAGGAGGAAGAAGAGGGGACACAGTGGGAGAATCTGGAGACCTATGAAATTCCCTTTGAATCAAAACAGACGATCAACCTGAAGGATGAAGGGGACAAAGAGGCTCATTATGTAGTCATTGATGGAATCACAGTTTCTTTCAATAAAGAGGCAGAGGATTACGATAAGATCTCAGAGTCAGTAAAGACTGCAAATGTATACATAGTTGATTACGTGAAAGAAGCGATTTCAGAGCAGTCCATTTCCACTTTAAGTGAGCAGGCGATAAAAGATAATGCATTGGCTAAGATTCAGGATTTCTATGGAAGCAAGTGTGTAGTGCGCCTTTCTTTGTCGGGATACATGTTCCAGTAATGAAAAGTGTGATAAATTAAAAGAAAATGCTTTATATTATTTTGGTTTTATGATATAATTGAACATGGTGCAGTTGCTGAACGACATAAAACATGGATGTATGGAAGTACTGCACAAACGAGAAGTTATACAGTGAGGTGAGAAGAATGGGGGATGTCCTGTCGCAAAGCGAGATTGATAATCTGCTTTCTGCTCTCAACAGCGGAGAATTCGATTCTGCAGAGCTGGATGAGGTGGAAGAACGTCAGGTTAAGGATTACAATTTTGCGAGACCATCCAAATTCTCAAAAGATCACTTGCGTACGCTGGTGTTTATATTTGAACATTATGCGAGGCTGTTATCCACGAATCTGCCTGTGTATTTAAGAAGAAATGTACAGGTTGAAGTAATGCACGCAGAGGCGGCGACCTATCAGGAATTTTCCAATTCCCTGTCTAATCCGGTGTTGCTTGGAGTGGTTAATTTTACACCTCTTGAGGGGAACATTATCATCGAGATGGCGAGTGGTCTGGGTTATACGATAGTGGATCGAATGCTTGGAGGAAGCGGGGTTCCGTTAGAAAAAGCGAGGGAATTTACTGAGATTGAGCTTACGATCATTGAAAGGATCATGGTTGTGTGTACGAATTTGCTCGTAGAACCCTGGCAGAATGTCCAGGTGTTGGAACCGATGTTAGAGCGTATTGAGACGAACTCGCAGTTTGCCCAGTTTGTTTCTCCAAATGAGATGACATCCATTGTCACCATGAACATTCGTATTGGTGATGTGGAAGGGTTGTTTAACATCTGTATTCCATATGCAGTGGTAGAGCCGGTGATTGAAAAGATCAATACGAAGTACTGGTATTCTACAGCAGAAGTAAGGGATGAAGATGTCTATCGTGAGATCATTGAAAGCAGCCTGAACCGGGCACAGATTCCTGTTCGTGCCATTATGGGTAAGAGTGCGATTTCTGTGAATGACTTTATGCATTTGCAGGTAGGTGATATTATAAAGGTGGACACCAAGATTGAAGATGAACTGGATGTCTATGTGGGGAACATAAAGAAATTTTCTGCATTGCCGGGTGCTTATGACGACGCATATGCAGTAAAGATAAAAAAGGTTTACAGAGAGGAGTAAAATGCAATGGATGGAATGTTATCGCAGGAAGAGATCAATGCACTGCTTGGTGGCGCAGACGCTGGACAGGATGAAAGTGCAGATGCAGTTGTAAATGATTCTTCTGTTGCAACGGTCTCCGAAGAGCGTTTATCTCCGGAAGAAGGCGATGCATTAGGCGAGATCGCCAATATTAGTATGGGAACTGCCGCTACTACGTTGTCTGTGTTGGTAAACAACCGTGTGGAGATAACTACACCGAGCCTTTCTTATGTTACAGTTCAGGATCTAAAAGAAAACAGTGAGGCGCCGTGTGTGTTTATATACATTTCCTATCAGGCAGGACTGGAAGGAAAAAATGTACTCGTGCTGAAAGAGCACGATGTAAAGATCATTACCGATCTTATGATGGGTGGTGACGGAACGAATACGGAGAGTGAGCTCTCTGAGCTTCACTTGAGTGCCATCAGTGAGGCGATGAACCAGATGATGGGCTCTGCTTCGACATCTATGTCGTCCATGATCAACGAGATGGTTGATATCAGCCCGCCGACAGCCAGACGGATTGATTTTCAGGCTACCGCACTGGATGATGTGATGGGAGATATGGAAGGCCAGTTATTCGTTCAGGTTTCTTTTAAAATGAAAATTGGAGACCTTGTGGACAGTGAGATCATGCAGCTGTATCCTTTGGATTTTGCCCGTATGATATATGAGCGTTTCAAAATGACAATGGATGGAGTGGTGGAGGAACCGGCAGAACAGCCAGCGCCTCAGCCGACACCAGCACCGCAGCCTGCAGCACAGCCAGCACCACAGCCACAGGTTCAGCCGCAGCCTGCTATGCAGCAGCCAATGATGGGTATGCCGCAGCAGATGGGAGGCATGCCGATGTATGGAATGCCGCCACAGGATCTGAACATACAACCGGCACAATTCCAGAGTTTTATGCCGGCGCAGAATCTGGATGGTATTGCTCCGGAGAACATCGACCTGATCATGGATGTTCCCTTGGAGGTTACGGTGGAACTGGGAAGAACCAGCAAAGCCATCAAAGAAATATTGGATTTTTCGCCAGGTACTATCATTGAATTGGATAAGCTGGCCGGAGAACCGATTGACGTTTTAGTTAATGGTAAGTTTGTTGCCAAAGGCGAGGTCGTGGTTATCGAAGAAAGTTTCGGTATCCGTGTGACTGAAATAATCAAAGAATAAATTACGGAGGAGATTAATAATGGCAAAAAGTGTTTTGATATGTGATGACGCAGCATTTATGAGAGTCATGATTAAAGACATTTTAACAAAGAACGGCTACGAAGTAGCTGGGGAGGCTGAGAATGGTCTGAAAGCAGTTGAGAAGTACAATGAGACCAAGCCGGATCTGGTAATGATGGACATCACCATGCCGGAGATGGATGGCATTCAGGCACTGAAAAAGATCAAGGCAGAAGATGGTTCTGCTAATGTTATTATGTGCTCCGCAATGGGTCAGCAGGCAATGGTAGTTGAGTCTATTCAGTCCGGAGCCAAAGACTTTATCGTGAAACCATTCCAGGCGGACCGTGTACTGGAAGCTGTGAAAAAGGCTATTGGCTGATAATGGGATCGAACATATTGCAGCTGCTTGCTACGATTATCATATTTATAGTCGTTTTAGCAGTTACGTATTATGCCACCAAATGGATTGCCAGATCAGGAGCGATTCAGCCCTATACAAAGAACATTGAAGTGATTGAAACCTTCAAGATCGCACCGAATAAGTATGTCCAGATCATAAGACTGGGGAGTAAATACTATTCCATCGGTGTTACCAAGGAGAATATTACATTTTTGGCTCCTCTTGAGGAAGAACAACTGGATCTTCAGGAAAAAGAGGAGATGCTGCAGAATGTATCTTTTAAGGACGTTATGGGGAAAGTGGCTTCCCGCATAAAAAGCAAAGAACATAAAAAATAATAAAGAGAAAAGGTTGGTATTATGAGAACACACAGGAGATTATTTTCGGTTGTATGTAAAGGGATGTCTCTGGTTTTGGCACTAGTTATATTAACCTTTTTTTCTGGTGCAGTTGTAAATGCCGCCCGCAGTGTCGATTCCAAGGCAGATGTGGATGAGATCGGGGGAAGTGGAACAGCAGGTGTGAGTGATCCGGAGGATCCGGATGATTTTCAATTTAATATAACTTCAAATGCAGGAAGCAGCAGTTTGTCGGCAAGCCTTCAGATGCTTCTTGTTTTGACTGTGCTGGCGCTGGCACCATCGATTCTTATTATGATGACTTCATTTACGAGAATCATTGTGGTGCTGCATTTTGTGCGTTCAGCTCTGGGAACCCAGACAACGCCGCCCAATCAGGTATTGGTTGGCCTGGCATTGTTTCTTACCATGTTTATCATGTCGCCAGTGATATCCAATGTGAATACCAATTGCGTGCAGCCTTTTCAAAAAGGGGAATTGACGCAGGAAGAGGCATTGAATGAAGGGCTGAAACCGATCCGGGAATTTATGTTTAAACAGACCAGCCGTTCCGATATCAAATTGTTTTTGGATATTGAGGGCAAAAATACAGAAGTGGCCTCTGAAGATGAAGTGCCTACGATGGTTCTTATGCCGGCATTTATCATCAGTGAGCTGAGAACGGCATTTATCATTGGCTTTCTCATTTACCTGCCATTTATTGTTATAGACATGGTAGTGGCGTCTACACTGATGTCCATGGGAATGATGATGCTTCCGCCGACTACGATATCGATGCCCTTTAAGATCCTCCTGTTTGTTCTGGCAGATGGGTGGAATCTTGTCATAGGACAAGTTGTGGAGACTTTTTATTAGTTTTGGCGTGCCATCTGCCTGACATGATAATCTGATAAAAAAGGAGGGTGACTGATAATGACAGAAACAGATGTGATCGACATTTCATCCCAGATGATCTGGGTTATCATAAAATGTGCTGCACCGCTTTTGCTGGTGTCGCTGGTCGTAGGTCTGGTTATCAGTATTTTTCAGACTGTCACCTCGATCCAGGAACAAACACTTACTTTTGTTCCTAAACTGCTTGCTATTTTTATTACCCTGCTTCTCACTGGAGGCTGGATCATGAATAACTGCGTGGAGTTTTTACAACTGCTTTGTGACAATTTTTCGGTGTTTGTCAAATAATGTGGAATTATGGAAGATATCAATGTGCCGGAAGCTGACAGTGTACAGGCGGAATGGAGGATGGAATGAGTTTTTCTGTAGAACATCTGGAATTTTATCTGCTCATACTGATCCGCATTTCTTCTTTTGTACTGGCAGCGCCGATTTTTAGTTATCAGACGATTCCGATGAAGGTCAAGCTGGCACTAAGTATTGTTCTGTCTATTGTGGCGATTCAGGTGGTTCCGGTGGTGACGCTGGATTATACCGGGATCATAGGTTATTCGGCTCTGGTTATCCAGGAATCACTGGTTGGAGTAGTACTGGGATTCATGTGTAATGCCTGTGTCTATATTGTGGCCTTCGCCGGACAGCTTATGGATATCGAGATAGGCCTGTCGATGGCAAATATGTTTGATCCGCTGACCCGTATACAGGTTTCCGTAACGGGAAATATCTATACTTATCTGCTTATGCTTGTGATGGTAGTAACCAACATGCATCATTATGTACTTCGGGCGATATTGGATACCTTTCGTTATTTTAATATTGGAAGGGCAGTATTTAGCGGGGATGTGGTGGAGACAGCTGTAGATTTTATGGCCAATTATTTTATGATTGGTTTCCGGATCGTGCTGCCGGTATTTGCCTGTATGCTGGTCATCAATGTAGTACTGGGAGTCCTTACGAGGGCGGCGCCTCAGATGAATATGTTTGTGGTCGGACTTCAGATGAAGGTTCTGGTTGGGATACTGATTCTTCTCATTATACTTCCCACTCTGCCAATGGTGACGAATTTTGTGTTTGACCATATGAAGGAAATTGTATTACAGATTTACAATTCTTTTACACCAAAATAGGTGCTGTTAAATGAAACTTTTGCGGGCAGGTGAAACGATGGAGAGCTGTCATATGCTGAGGTATGATCTTCAGTTTTTCGCTAAAGATGGAGAAGGCGGGGAGAAAACTGAGGACGCAACACCGAAAAAGCTGGAGGATGCCAGAAAAGAAGGACAGGTGGCAAAAAGCCAGGATCTGGCAGTCGCGATCCTTCTTATCATTCTGTTCGTCAGTCTGAGATTTTTCGGGGGATATATGTATGACCGGTTTGTGCGGGTTTTTGTGACATATTCAAACAGTATCAGTGAATATGCCTATGATTTTAATTCAGGCCGGGTGATGAATCTCTTGACATATGGGGGGAGAGAGATTCTTCTGATCTGTGGTCCGATCATGGCACTGGCGCTTATCGCTGCCGTGGCTGTCAACGTGGCACAGGTCAAATGGAAACCGACTGCCAAACCAATGAAGCCGAAAATATCCAAGATCAGTCCGATATCCGGATTTAAGCGGATGTTTTCAAAAGATAAGTTATTTGATCTGGCAAAATCGATTGTCAAACTTGCCGTATTGTTTTATGTGGTGTATGATTCACTTAAGGATGAGTGGGGACTGGTAGTAAATATTTACCAGCTGGAGCTGGTCCCGGCGCTGGAACTAATTGTTAATACAGTGATCAACGTAGGTTTCAAGATCAGTATTGTTTTTCTCATTCTCGCGGCAGTGGACTATTATTATCAAAAACGTAAATTTAAAAAAGATATGAGGATGACCAAACAGGAAGTTAAGGATGAGTATAAAAATACAGAGGGGAATCCACAGATCAAAGGAAGGATCCGGAGCAAGATGCAGGAGGCGTCGAGGCGGCGTATGATGCAGAGTGTCCCGGAAGCAGATGTGGTCATCACAAACCCAACCCATCTGGCAGTTGCCATTAAATATGATAAAGCCCTTGGGGAGGCACCGGTGGTGCTGGCAAAGGGAGCAGATTTTCTGGCTGCCAGGATTAAAGATGTGGCGAGGGACAATAAAGTCGAGATTGTGGAAAATAAGCCCCTGGCAAGGATGTTGTATTATAATGTTGAAATTGGAGACCAGATACCACCGGAACTATACCAGATGGTGGCTGAAATACTGGCATATGTATATAGCCTGCAGGGAAAAATATAACAGTTTGGAGGTGGAACGGATATGAAAAAGGTGGATATTATATTGGGATGTTTCGTTTTGGTACCTATATTATGCCTGATCATTCCGGTTCCGCTGGTTTTACTGGATATTTTGTTCACGATGAATATTGCAGTATCCATGATCGTTCTTTTTAGTGCGCTGTTTGCCAAAGAACCTCTGGATATGTCAACCTTCCCGACCCTTTTGCTTTTGACGACGCTGTTCCGTCTTTCGCTGAATGTAAGTTCGACGAGAAATATCCTTCTGAACGGCGAGGCGGGAAACGTAGTAAATACTTTTGGTAATTTTGTTGGCGGCGGTAATCTTGTAGTCGGTGGAGTTGTGTTCATCATACTGATCATCGTTCAGCTTATGGTAATCAATAAAGGTTCCGAGCGTGTGTCGGAAGTTACTGCGAGGTTTACGCTGGATGCCATGCCTGGTAAACAGATGGCCATCGATGCCGATCTGAATACCGGAGCGATCACCGATGAAGAAGCAAAGGAACGAAGAGAGAAAATACAGTCAGAGGCTGCATTTTTTGGATCCATGGATGGTGCTACCAAGTATGTAAAGGGAGATGCCACAGCAGGACTTCTGATCACCGTGATAAACTTTGTCGGTGGTCTGATCCTGGGGATTGTGATGAATGGCATGGAGGCCCAGGCAGCACTGCAGACCTATTCCATACTGACCATCGGTGATGGACTTACCAGCCAGATCCCGTCTCTTATGATTTCTCTGGCTACTGGTGTTCTTGTGACGAAAGGTTCCAAGGATGCAGATGTGGGTGGTCTTCTGCAAAGGCAGCTTCTTGGTACCCCGAAAGTGTTGATGATCGTTGGATGCGCCCTGATCGGGCTGGGTGTGTTTACTCCGATGAACATTCTGATCTTTAGTGGTTATGGTATCTTTTTTATCATTACCTCCCGAATTATGACCAACGAACTGGAGATGGAGGAGACAGATGCCCAGATCAGCGAGGAAGAAGATTCCGCAGAGGAGATCCGAAGACCGGAGAACGTCACTTCACTGTTGAAAGTAGACTCCATCGAGCTGGAGTTTGGATATGGTATCATTCCTCTTGCAGATGTCAACCAGGGGGGGGACCTGCTGGACCGTGTCGTTATGATACGACGGCAGATCGCTTTGGAACTGGGCTGTGTTGTTCCGATGATCCGTCTCCGTGATAATATTCAGCTGAATCCGAATCAGTATGTGATCAAGATCAAAGGAATCCCGGTTAGTGAGGGTGAGATTCTTTTTGACCATTATATGGCGATGAATCCTGGTTTTGTGGAAGAGGAACTGACGGGTATCCCCACTTTTGAGCCGTCCTTCCATCTCCCGGCGATCTGGATCACGGAAGGTCAGAGGGAGCGTGCGGAGTCCCTGGGATACACAGTAGTGGATCCGCCTTCCATCATAGCGACACATCTGATGGAGATCATCCGCGGTAATCTTCATGAGCTTCTCACCAGACAGGATGTACAGAATCTTATTGACAATGTGAAAGAGGCAAATGAAACTCTTGTATCCGAACTGGTGCCTAAGATGCTCAGCGTAGGAGAGATTCAGAAGGTATTGCAGAATTTATTATTTGAGGGCATTTCCATCCGTGACCTGATCACGATTTTTGAGACATTGGCGGATTACGCACCGACAACCCACGATACGGACATCCTCACAGAGTATGTGAGACAGAATCTGAAGCGGGCGATTTCCAATAAATATTTTACCCGCAGCGAGGCCACCAGCGTGATCACGCTGGATCCGAAAGTGGAGCAGGAGATCATGAATTCTGTGAAACAGTCCGAGCAGGGATCTTATCTTGCCCTGGATCCGGATTATTCGTCGCAGATCATGGAGGCGCTCAGGGAGGAGAGTACCAAGCTGGAGGAACTGGGCAAAACGCCGATTATCATTACCTCTCCTATTGTGAGAATGTATTTTAAGCATCTTACAATGGAGCAGTTTAAGAATTTACATGTATTATCATATAATGAGATTGACTCAGATGTTGAGCTTCAGTCAGTAGGGATGGTGACTACCGAATGATCATAAAAAAATTTTTGGCAGGGACAGAGACAGAGGCAATAGAAATGGCGAAAAGAGAACTGGGGAGCAATGCTATCGTAATGAATATAAAAAAAGTGCATCCCCGGGGATTTGCCAGGTTTTTTATAAAAACCAAGGTGGAAGTGACTGCTGCACTGGATGAAAACGTTGTATACGATACGGAGAATAAGAATTCGGCTGCGGATGAAAAAAAGGATGGTGTGGCGCTGGAACTGTCTGCTCCAAAGTTTGTGCCAGATATTGTGGCTGTCGAGGATGAGGATAAGAATGTAGCGACGATCGAGGAGAAACTGGACAGTCTTCAAAAGATGCTGGAAAAACAGATGTCCGATAAGCTGCAGGAAGAGAAAATAAACCCGGTAGAAGAACTGACGGACAGTGAGCCGGATCCGAAAGAGATACAGGCGGAGAAGGAGAGTAAAGAGGTAAGTAAGGCGAAGGCCTGCAAAGAACTGATCCTCAAACAGATGATCCAGAATGAAGTAGAAGAGTCCATTGCGGAGATGCTGATTGATGAAGTGGATCGTTCCCTGCCAGAAGATGCAGCGCTGGATCAGATTCTGGCGGCGATCTATCAGAAGATCATCCTGATGGCAGGCCAGCCCTATGTACTGGATAAGGAAGTGGGAGAAGGAGAGACTAAATATGTTTTCTTTCTTGGTTCTACAGGTGTAGGAAAAACGACTACCATTGCGAAGATTGCATCCAGGATGAAATTAAACCGGAAAAAGAATATTGCCCTTGTTACAGCGGATACTTTCCGGATCGCTGCGGTGGAGCAGCTGAAGACCTATGCTAATATTCTTGGTGTTCCCCTGAAGGTCGTTTACAGCCCGGAAGATCTGGGTGAGATGCGGGAAGAACTGGATCAATATGATATTTGTTTTATTGATACGGCAGGGTGTTCCCATAAAAACCGGGAACAGATGGAAAACATGAAGAAGCTGATGGAGCAGATCCCCATTTCCAGACGGGAGGTTTATCTGGTGCTGAATGCAGGGGCGAAGTACAGTGATCTGAAAGATATCGCAGATGTATATTCGGATATTACGGATTACAGCCTGATTTTTACTAAACTGGATGAAACCTCATCGGCGGGGGTGATGCTGAATATGAGGACATATACAGACCGGCCGCTTTCCTATGTCACATGGGGACAGAACGTACCGGATGATATCGGAAAGGTAGATGCACAGAAGATCGCAAAAAAACTGTTAGGAGGTAAGTCGTAGTGGATCAGGCAGAACGGTTGAGAAACATTATCAAAAAACAAGACTTTGAAGCCGACTATGAGCGGACTGCCAGGGTGATCACTGTCACAAGCGGCAAAGGCGGTGTGGGAAAGACCAGCCTTTCCGTGAATCTGGCGATCCAGCTCGGCCGATTGGGAAAGCGGGTTATTGTTTTTGATGCTGATTTTGGCCTTGCTAACATTGAGATCATGTTGGGGATACGTCCCAAGTATAATCTGGCAGATCTGATGTACCGGGGGAAAAGCATTGAGGATATTATTACATACGGTCCAGAAAATATTGGATTTATATCGGGAGGATCCGGTATCAATGAACTGGCGAATCTGACAAGGGATCAGGTGTTTTCGATGATCCACCGTCTGGGAGAGCTGGATCGGATTGCCGATGTGATCATTGTTGATACAGGGGCGGGGATCAGTGATACAGTACTTGAATTTGTGGCCGCCAGTGAAGAAGTGCTTCTGGTGGCAACACCGGAACCGACATCCATTACCGATGCTTATGCACTTTTGAAGACATTGAACAAGAAAGCCTCCTACCGTCCGGATAAAACCGTGGTAAAGATGGTGGCAAACCAGGTACGGGGGGAGAGAGAAGCAGCAGAACTTTTTGAAAAGCTGGGAGTAGTAGTTGGAAAGTTTCTGGATATAGAAGTAGAATTTCTTGGATCTGTACCATACAATAAGAATATGCAGCGTGCTATCATGCGTCAGGCGCCGGTGTCCATCAGTGATCCAGAATCCGATTCAGCGAGGGCAGTGAGAGAACTTGCCGGATGCCTGGAAGACGTAATGACGAAGAAGACAGAAAAGGGCGGTATTGTTAAACTATTTTCCAGTGTGATACGCATGCGGTTTATGAAGTGACGAAATAGTCTATTTAGGATGGAGATAATTTATGCAGAAGGCGATAATCAATATTGGTGATAAAATTGAGCTCACCCATGTGAAAAGTGCTTATAGGAGAAAATTGTCAGATCGCACATACGGAAGCAAGCTGCTGGATTATGATGGCTTTCGGGAAGCTAAAGTTTCCATGCCCATTTATGAGGGAAAGGTTGTGCCCCTGGAACTGGATGATGAATACGATCTGTGTTTTTTTACTTCTTTCGGGTTGTTCCGATGTCGTGCCAGGGTGAAAAAAAGATCCAGGGAGGGGAAGATGCATGTACTTCAGATGGAGTTTCTTTCCCTGCCCAAAAAGTATCAGAGACGAAAGTTTTTCCGTCTTGAATGCATGATGGAGATTCGTTACCGTGAGATCTCCCAGGATGAGAAGGTTCTCTATGATCTGGTGGAGGCAGAGGAGATTGAGGATTTTGAGAGGAAGCTTTACGAGAAAAAGATGTGTGAACTTGCCGGCCGCTGGAACAAAGCGCTGCTGACGGATATCAGTGGAGGGGGTGTGCGCATTCAATGTAAGGATAAAGTGGAGCCAGGAACTTTTATCGAGGTGGATATTCCTCTCGAGACTGCATCAGCAGGAATCTATAAGTTTTGCTGTCTGGCAAAAGTTGTGGCGGCGTTAGATATAAATAATGGGGTGTATCATTCGGAACTTCGTTGCGAGTATGAGAATATAGGGAGAGAGCAGCGTGAATCAGTGGTAAAATATGTCTTTGAAGAGCAGAAAAGAAGATTGAGGAAGGAATAAGATGAAAAAAATTCTGATAATTGATGACTCTGCACTTATGAGAAGGGTCATGTCTGATATAATAACATCAGAACCTGGAATGACTGTTGCGGATACAGCAGATAATGGCTCAACTGCTGTTAAATTTTTAGAAAGTGGAAAACGGTATGACTGTATTCTTCTGGATATCAATATGCCCAAAATGGATGGCATCGGGTTTTTGACGTATATCAATGAAAAGCGTATTACGATGCCTGTACTGGTGGTCAGCTCGATTGCCAGCCAGAGTACCAAAGAGACCATGCGGGCGCTGGAGCTGGGAGCCTATGATTTTGTGAAAAAACCGGATGGGGTTGCATCATCTGAGTTTAAGGATCAGCTGCTGCAGAAGGTCAAATGTGCTTTTGGACTTAAGCCAATATCCTATCAGGAGCCGGTGTCCCGGAGACAGCCGGAACCGCGGTTAACCAGGCCGGTGCCACGATCCCAGAGATTTCAGGGGATCTCCGGCGGCAGGGGGACCATCATTTTTATTGCTTCTTCGACCGGAGGACCGAAAGCGCTTCAGTCAGTAGTTCCCAGATTTCCCAAGAATATCGGCTGCCCGATCGTGGTAGTGCAGCATATGCCGGAAGGTTTCACTAATTCTCTGGCAGAGCGTCTCAATGAGATGAGCCAGTGCCGGGTAAAAGAATCTGAGGATGGGGAGACCCTGCAGAACGGTGTTATATATGTGGCAAAGGGGGGATATCAGCTTCGGGCCGAGCAAAAGAATCTAAATGAACATAGTCTGGCGGTCAGGAAAGAAGAGCCAAGAGGCGGGCTTCGCCCCTGCGCGGACATTTTTCTGGAATCTCTTCTGGATTCTGGTTATCAGAGGGTTTTTTGCGGGATACTTACCGGTATGGGAAGCGACGGGACGAAGGGACTTATTCAGTTAAAACAAATGAAAAAGGTTTACACGGTGGGGCAGAGCGAGGAATCCTGCGTGGTATATGGCATGCCCCGCGCAGCAGTAAAAGCAGGCGTTGTAGATGAAGTGGCTGATTTACAGAAGGTTGCTGATTTGCTGATCGCTGCTATGCAGCAGAATGGAGGATAAAATGGATACCAGTCAATATTTAGAGTTGTTTATTGATGAAACGAAAGAGCATCTGCAGTCATTGAATGAGCATATTCTGGAGCTGGAGAAGGATCCGGAAAATGACGATACCATCAATGAGATTTTCCGGGCCGCCCATACATTAAAGGGAATGTCCGGGACAATGGGATATACGAGGATGCAGCGTCTTACCCATGATCTTGAAAATGTATTTTCAGAGATCCGGAATGGAAATATGAAGGCAAATGAAAAGCTGGTTGATATTCTGTTTCGTGGATTGGACGCACTGGAATCCTATCTGGAGGTGATCTCCAGTACCGGGAGCGAGGGAACAGAAGATAATGAAGATATCATCAACGATCTGAATGAAGTGATCGCTGAGGAAACAGGGGCTGACGGCGGTGCGCCGGAGGAACCGAAAAAAGATGAGCCGGGGGCTGAAAAGGAAGCTAAGCCCGTAGAGAATAACCCGGCAAAAAACAAATATGAACAGATTCCGGTTTCAGAGTATGAGATCCATGCCATGGAAAATGCAAAGGAAGATGGACAGAATGTTTTTGGGATTACAGTTTATCTGCAGGAGTCCTGTATTCTGAAAGCGGCAAGAGCGTTCCTTGTATTTAAGACCGTAGAAGATAAAGGAGAGCTGATCAAGTCCATCCCAGATACGGAAAAGATTGAGGATGAGGAGTTTGATCTTGACTTTAGCTGGATTCTTGCTACAAGGGAAAGCAAGGAGACCATCAAACAGCTTATTATGAATGTATCCGAGATCGCCGAGGTCTGTATCGACGATTTCAAATATACTGTGGCTACCCAGAATACACAGCCGGAAAAAGAAGAAAAGAAAGAAGAAAAACCGGAGGTGAAAGAGCCTGCGAAAAAGCAGCCTCCCCAGGCGGCGGCAAAGGGCAAGGTGGCAAGCCGTTCTGTGCGTGTTGATATTGACAAGCTGGATGTGCTGATGAACCTGGTGAGTGAGCTGATCATTGCGAAAAATGCCCTCGTATCTGTGACTTCCGGGGACAATGGCGCAGAGGTGGGTTCTGGTCAGATCTTCCATGAAAATATAGAATATCTGGAGCGTGTTACCACAAACCTTCATGAATCTGTTATGAAGGTGAGGATGGTTCCGATCGAGAGCGTAGTAAACCGTTTTCCGCGTATGATCCGTGACTTGAACCGGAAGCTTAATAAAAAGATGGAACTGTATATGACCGGTGAAGATACGGAGCTTGACCGTACCGTGATCGATGAACTTGGAGACCCGTTGATGCATCTTCTTCGGAATTCCGCCGACCATGGGCTGGAGAGCAATGAGGAACGTGTCCGTCTCGGAAAACCGGAAGTGGGATCTATTTTCCTGGATGCCTATCAGGATGGAAATAATGTAACCATCGAAGTCAGGGATGATGGCGGTGGAATTGATACCGAAAAGGTAAGAAGAAAGGCTCTGGAGAAAGGAACGATCACTCTGCAGCAGGCAGAGGCAATGACGGATAAGGATTACATAGATCTTTTATTCCAGCCGAGTTTTTCGACGGCAGACCAGATTTCGGACGTGTCCGGCAGAGGTGTGGGACTGGATGTGGTGAAAACAAAGATTGAATCCCTGGGCGGAAGTATTGAGGCCAGAACGGTCAAAGGACAGGGAAGTACCTTCAGGATCCAGCTTCCGCTGACCCTTGCTATTATACAGGCATTGATGGTAGAAGTGGGAACGGAGAAATATGCGATCCCTCTGGGGAACATTGATACGATAGAAGATATTTCCCAGGAGGATATCAAACTGGTTCAGTCCAAGGAAGTGATCTATCTGAGAGGCAGTGTGATCCCAATCATCCGTATGAATGAAATCCTCGAAATGGAGGATTATGATAAGGAAGCAGATATTGAATCAGGAGTTGCCGTGGTTGTAAAGAAGGGCGACCAGAGACTGGGACTGGTTGTGGATAACCTTCTTGGACAGCAGGAAACCGTGATCAAGTCCATGGGACACCATATCACCAATGCAAAACTCTTCAGTGGAGCGACGATTCTCGGAGACGGTGAAGTGGCATTGATCCTTGATACAAACACACTGATTTAGGAGGGCGAGCAAATGGACGGAATGATGAATGAAAATGCAGTAGAAGAAATCCAGTACATAGTGATCCGGATTGGTGATGAACAGTACGGAATCAATATTGGATATGTGGATAATATTGTCAGAATGCAGAGGATCACCAGGGTTCCAAAGTCTCAGCCTTACTACGTTGGCGTGATCAATCTGCGGGGCGAGGTGGTACCTGTCATGAGCCTTCGCAGAAGGTTTGATCTTGAAAATGATTCCTATGAAGGTTCCACCCGTATCATTATACTGAAATTAGAAGATCAGTCCCTGGTAGGAGTGATCGTGGATGAGGTAAGAGAGGTTGTGAACCTGAATCCGGAAACAGTAGAAACACCTTCATTTAAACTGGATGAGAAAAATGCCGCTTATCTTGCCGGCATTGGTAAAAATGGTGAAAATCTCATTTCTCTTCTTAACATAGAAAACGTAGTGGGAGAATCAAAGACTGTATGAGTGACATAATACGTGTGGGAATGGCAGACTTTAAACTCTGCCGTTCACCACAGAAGATATCAACCCTTGGGCTCGGTTCCTGTCTGGGGGTTGTGTTGTATGATAAAACTACGAAGATTTGTGGACTTGCACATGTTATGATGCCAGACAGCACTCAAATATCGCAAAATGCCAATCGGATGAAATTTGTGGATACCTGTATTCCGGATATGTATGAAGAACTCTTGCGGGTAGGGGCTAAAAAATCTGGAATAATTGCTAAAATGGCGGGTGGTGCGAAGATGTTTTCGTATCAATCCAAGAATAAGTTTCTTAATATCGGGCAACAGAATGTGGATGCTGTGCACGAAGTTCTCAGTGAGCTTCAAATACCGATTCTGGCAGAAGACGTGGGGAACAATTATGGCAGAACCATTGAATTTGATACGGTAACCGGTGGATTGAGTGTGAAAGCAGTGGGAATTGGCGACAGTGTCATCTGAATATGAATGATTGGCAGGCAGAATGGGGGAAAATAATGAAATATCGATTTATTCCGGCATTTACAATGCTGCTGGCGGGACTGGTGTGCTGCATTATGAGTATTGTACAGGGATGGGATGTCACATACAGTCTTGTCGTACTGATGATCGTCCTTATTTTATTTTATATTATAGGTCAGATCGCAGCACAGGTAGTAGGTAAAGTAGTGGCAGAGCATGAGGCCATGGTCCGGGCAGAAAATGAACGGATCCGTCTGGAGGAAGAAGCAAGGAAATTAGCAGAGCTTGAGGCGGAGGAAGAAAGAAAGCGTCGGGAAAAAGAAAGCGAAGAAGCAGAACAGGAAGAAGATGATGTCTGATCTTACGATATAATATCGTAAGATAGTGAGGGAGCGCTTATGGCGATGAATGAATCCGAAAAGAAAAAAATATGGGACAAATATATAAAGACAAAAAGCCCGGAGCTCAGGGAACAGTTGATCATCGAATACGCGAATCTGGTAAATCTGGTCGCCGGGCGAATGGGCATGTATCTGGGATATACAGTGGAATACGATGATCTAGTGGGGTATGGTATATTTGGACTGATCGATGCCATAGATAAGTTTGATCTTGCTAAAAATGTTAAATTTGAGACCTATGCCAGTCTTCGGATCCGGGGGTCGATCCTGGACCAGATCCGTAAGATGGACTGGATTCCCCGGACACTGCGTCAAAAGCAGAAACAGATGGATGCCGCCAGTGCCAGACTGGAAGGAGAGCTGGGGAGACCGGCTACCGATTCGGAGATTGCCGAAGAACTGGAGATCAGTTTGGAAGAGTATGATAGCTGGAAGAACGAAGCGCAGTTTACCAATCTTGTGTCTCTGGACGATTTTTTGGAACAGGGCGGGGATGCCAGAATGGATTCAGCAGGTGGAACCAGCCGTTTTGATCAGCCGGAGCAGGCACTGGAGAAGCAGGAGCTCAAACAGATGCTGGTAGAAGCATTAAAGACACTCACGGAAAAAGAGTCCAGTGTGATCACGCTTTATTATTATGAAGATATGACCTTAAAAGAAATCAGCAGGATCCTGGAGGTTTCAGAATCCAGGGTTTCCCAGCTTCATACGAAAGCGCTGCAGAAGATCAAGGTGCAGATGGGGGATTCAATAGAGCTGTTAAATCTTTTTTAAGAGACATTTCTTATATTTTGACAGGCAGGACACCGGGGAAAGATTGAAAGGGGAGAAACATTATGGGGAAAAACGCATACTTCCAGATCGTGCAGAAGACAAATCGAACGTTTCTTAAGGTGTTTCCAGCATCGCAGGATGGAGAGATGTTTGAGATTGATGAGGTTATGAGATATCTGGACCGCATCAATTTTCCGGACTATGATTCGGTGGCATTAAGCCAGTATCTGAAACGGGCAGATTTTCAGGTGGAGTTCCGGCTGCTGGATCAGGAGATACTGGCGGAAAACGAGAGGTGTATCATTGACCTTCGCGATGAAGGTGTAAGTGCGGTTGCCAGGTTTTATCCGCCCTCAACAAATGGGAAAAAAATGACCAGGGAAGATATACTTAGTGACCTGAAACTGGAAGGTATTGTTCACGGCATCCGGGAAGATGTGGTGGATGAGTTTATAAAAGCTCCGGAATACTGCCGTGACTATGTTTTGGCAGAGGCCACGCCACCGGTTCAGGGGCACGACGCAGTGGTGGAATACCATTTTGATATTAATGCGACAGCAAAACCGAAACTGAACGAGGATGGAAGTGTAGATTTTCATCAGTTGGGAAATATTAAGCCTGTGCAGGTTGGAGAAAAACTTGCAACCCTTACGCCGGCAGATTTTGGAACTCCTGGCGTAAGTGTGACAGGAAAGTCACTTCCGCCTAATAAAGTGGCGGTGAAACGGCTTCGTCATGGCCGGAACATAACAATGACTGAAGATGGCTGCGAGTTATATTCCCAGGTTGCGGGACATGTGACGCTGGTGGATGATCTTGTTATGGTATCCAATATATATGATGTGCCGGCAAATGTGGATGCCTCTACCGGAGATATCGAATATAAAGGCACAGTAAATGTAGTTGGAAATGTGAATACAGGTTATGCCATTAAGGCAGATGGAGATATTATTGTAAACGGTGTTGTGGAGGGAGCTGATCTGACAGCTGGCGGAAATATTGTCCTCAAGCGGGGAATGCAGGGAATGTCCAGAGGGACTCTGGCTGCAGAGGGAAATATAACCGCTAAGTTTATCGAAAACAGCCAGATCAAATGT
Organism: uncultured Eubacterium sp.; assembly: GCA_910584645.1. Taxonomy (GTDB): domain Bacteria; phylum Bacillota; class Clostridia; order Lachnospirales; family Lachnospiraceae; genus Eubacterium_F. The sequence continues at coordinate 53,826 of CAJUAU010000003.1, read as the reverse complement.
AAGGGTACTTTAATGTGTGATGCAGTACTGCACAGTGATGTAGAGTGCGAGGGAGAGATTTCTGTTCTTGGCAAGAAGGGACTGATCAATGGCGGCCATATTCGTTCCTATGCCAATATTTCAGCTACCCAGATCGGTTCTGCCATGGGTACTTCTACAATTGTAGAAGTGATGTCGGATATCGATATGGTAAAGCTGTTAAATGAAACAGAGGAAAAGACCGAAGAAGCGTGTGCGGCTTTAAAAAAGATGGACGGGGTCCTTCATTCTATTAAAAAATGTGTGAAGACTGGAAAAGGTCTTTCACCAAAACAGAAGGAATATTTGAAAACAGCTTCTGCCTCTAAACCAAAGATACAGAAGAAAATTGAGACTATGCAGGCGCAGTGCGAGACACTCCGGAAGAGCCTGAAGGCGAATACCAATGTCAGTATCCGGGTAGAGGGTGTGGTAAACTCCGGGGTACAGATTGTGATCAAAGATGTATCCAAGATCATGAGTGACAGGGTGTCTAAGTGTAAGTTTGTAAGAGAGGGCGCAGATATCAAGTCGATTGGAATTTAGCTTGTCAGCCAGCATGAAGACAGAAAGGTGTGGTGATCAATATGTCCATCAGTTCTATTGATGCTTCCACGATAGCTCCCAGGTCATCGGAGGCGTCTGGAATCATAGGAAGAGAGCAGCATCAGGTTCAGCATATGGGAGAAAATGCCGCTACAAGTTTTGAAAAAAATGTAGAGCAGCAGAGCCAGAGGACCACAGAGACGAATAAGAGTGAGAAAGAAGAATACCGCTTTGATGGTTCTGGTAAGAATAAGTACAGCGGCGGGCGTAATAAAAAGAAAAAAAAGCAGTCTGAAGAGGCGCCGATGGCACCAAAATCGGACAGCAGTTTTGATATTATGATATAATAAGCCCAAGGTTATCCTTGTGGATAAGCTTTGGAGGGAGGAAAAAATGAGTGCAGCAGAAATCATACTTTTGATTTTAGGATTCATGAGCATCTGTATCAGTTTTTTTGTGGGAAAAAAGGAAAAAGATCCAGAGCTTTCGGAAACAGCAGAGTATCAATCCAGAGACATATGGACAGAAAAAGAAGAGGCGATGGTTCGTGAGCAGATTGAGTCGATTCTCAGTAAAGAAAGAGAAAATGTAATTGCTGAGACGACGGATCAGCTGAACCGGAAGAGCAATGAGAAGATCATGGAATTTGATGAGTTTTCTGCCCAGCTGATGGAAAAAATAAACCATAATCACGAGGAAGTCGTGTTTATGTACAATATGCTGAACGAAAAAGAAAAAGAAATAAAGGAAGCTGCTGCAAAAAAAGGACAGGAAGAAAAGCTTTCCGGCATAGCAGCAGTGGAGCAGGTAAATAAACAGGCACCCAGAGAAGCTGATAAAAAACCAGCCAAACCGGCTGCCGTTAAAGCTGAAAAACCGAAACCAGCTTCTGCAAAACCGCAGGCGGTGAAGCCGGAGGGAAATGGAAAACTTGAGGATGACAGTGTGAATAAGAAGATCATTCAGATGTATAAGCAGGGGAAATCTGTATTGGATATCTCGAAGGAATTAGATATTGGACAGGGTGAGGTAAAACTGATGATTTCATTGTATGGAGGAAATAAATGAAGAGTAAATGGTTTTTGAGAGGACTTGGTGTAGGAATCGTAGTGACCGCTCTTCTTTTATGCATAACATACCGCAGTTCCAGTGAAGATAACAATGTGATCAAACAGGCAAGGGAGCTGGGAATGGTGTTTCCTAAAGAAGAGAGCACCGACACTAAAGCAGAGGCGGAGAAAATGGCTCAGGAAGTAAAGGATAATCCTGCCTCAAAGCCGGCAGTCAGCGCGGTATCAGAGTCCGCAGTAAGCACAGATACGAAAGTTCCTGATGAGAAAGATAAGAAGGCAAAGAAAAAGCTGGAGGACAGCAAAAAAGATATAAAAAATGCATCTGCTTTTCAAAAGGGAAAGAATACTTTTGTAGTCCGCAGTGGACTTTTGTCCAGTTCTGTATCCAGGGAGATGGAAGAGGCGGGGATCATTGATGATTCCAAAGCATTTGATGCCTATCTGGAAAAGAAAGGTTATGGCAGACAGGTTCGCAGTGGAACATATAAGATCCCCAAAGGGGCAGATTTTGATACCATTGCTAAAATCATAACAAGACAGGATTAAATCTGATCGGGCATGGACTAAGTCAGCAGATATTCATCTGTGTAAGGCTGGTCAAGGCAGTAGTTGCAGGAGAAATGCAGGGTTTTCAAATAAAACCTTGCATTTTGTTGTGTATTGTGATAAAATAAATCGGATTGAAAAAACACGTTGACGGATTTTTTTCAATGGTGCTTTGTTTTTCCAGGATCACAGGCAGTGATTTTCTGGGAGGACAGGGTTTTGAAAAAGAAATGAAGTCTTCGGAAGAAAAACCATATGGAGGTAAGAAAAATGAGTGTTATTTCAATGAAACAGTTATTGGAAGCCGGTGTTCACTTTGGACATCAGACAAGAAGATGGAACCCTAAAATGGCAGAGTACATCTACACAGAGAGAAATGGTATTTATATCATTGACCTTCAGAAGTCAGTAGGAAAAGTAGATGAGGCTTACAATGCCATCAAGGAGATTGCAGCAGACGGCGGCAACATCCTTTTTGTTGGTACGAAGAAACAGGCTCAGGACTCCATTAAGAGTGAAGCAGAGCGCTGCGGTATGTATTATGTAAACGAGAGATGGCTTGGAGGTATGCTGACTAACTTTAAGACGATCCAGGCCCGTATCAAGAGACTCAAAGCCATTGAGAAAATGGCAGAGGATGGAACTTTTGATGTTCTTCCTAAGAAAGAAGTTATCAACCTGAAAAAAGAGTGGGCAAAACTTGAGAAGAATCTTGGCGGTATCAAAGATATGAAGACCATACCGGATGCGATCTTCGTTGTAGATCCTAAGAAAGAGAGAATTTGTATCCAGGAAGCACACATTCTTGGTATTCCTCTGGTAGGTATCGTAGACACCAACTGTGATCCAGAAGAACTGGATTATGTGATCCCTGGAAATGACGATGCGATCCGTGCCGTAAAACTGATCGTTTCCAAGATGGCAGATGCTGTGATCGAGGCAAAACAGGGCGAAACCTATGCCGATGCAGCAGATGAAGCTGAGGAAGAGACAGCAGCAGAGGAAGAATAATTTGAAGATGTCGTGAATGACAGAACGGTCATAAACGGTATTTCCATATAGGGAAGAAAGGAAGATTAGAACAATGGCTATTTCAGCATCTATGGTAAAAGAATTAAGAGAAATGACAGGTGCCGGCATGATGGATTGTAAGAAAGCTCTTACAAACACAGACGGCGATATGGATAAAGCAGTGGATTATCTGCGCGAGAACGGTCTTGCAAAGGCTGAGAAAAAGGCAGGAAGAATTGCAGCAGAGGGTATTGTAAAGACAAACATCAGCGAGGACGGCAAACAGGCAGCCATCGTAGAAGTAAACAGTGAGACAGATTTCGTTGCAAAGAATGAAAAGTTCCAGGATTTTGTTGGAGCAGTAGCTTCCCAGGTTAATGCTTCCGGAGCAGCAGATATTGATGCTTTTATGGACGAGGCATGGGCGGCAGATACTTCCAAGACAGTGAAAGAGGAACTGGCTTCCATGATCGCAACCATCGGTGAGAATATGAACATCCGCCGTTTCGAGAAGGTTTCCTGTGAGAATGGTCTTGTGGTAGATTACATTCATGCAGGCGGAAAGATCGGTGTTCTGATCGCAGCTGAGACAGATAACACTGGCGCAGAAGTTACAGAGTGCCTTAAAAATATTGCCATGCAGATCGCAGCAATGAACCCGAAATATCTTTCTTCTGAGGATGTTTCAGAAGAGTACAAAGAGAAAGAGAAGGAAGTCCTTCTTGCTCAGGCAAAGAATGATCCTGCCAATGCCGGAAAACCAGACAACATCATTGAGAAAATGATCATCGGACGTCTCAACAAAGAGCTGAAGGAAGTCTGCCTGACAGAGCAGGTTTATGTAAAGGCTGAGAACAAAGAATCCGTAGCCAAATATGTTGAGTCTGTAGCGAAAGCAGCAGGCTGCAGCATCAAACTCACGAAGTTTGTCCGTTTTGAGACTGGCGAAGGCCTTGAGAAGAAAAATGAGGACTTTGCAGCAGAGGTGGCTGCACAGCTTAAATAGACGTGTTAGCTACGAGCCACACACGAGTGAAAAAAGGAACCAATGAGAGCTTGCTCTCAGATGGTTCCTTTTTTGAATGAGCATGCGGCGACAGCCGTGACCCGACATGAAGCAATACTGTCGTAGACAGTTTGCGGAATGGAGGGGGTGTGGCGAGCATACGAACCCTATAAAACGCTGGGAACACACATGTTTCCAGCGTTTTTTGCGATTAAGGGGGTATCATAACCTCGTGCAAAATATCGTAAGTTTTTGCACCAAAGTTGGTCAGAGCAAAGCAGAAGTTGGTCAGGATGATGAGCGTCTGCTTTTTTAATATCATTAAAATCGCTTAAGGCGTGAAAGGAAACAATAATGCATTTAGTAGAAATTGAAACCAAACTGAGAAAGGATGGGGTAATCCAGATACCAGATAAGGAACTGGAGGCAACAGGACTGCATGAGGGAGATGAGGTATGTCTTTTATATCTGACAAAACAGAAGGGGGAGAGACGTAACGCTTCTGGTGAATTTATACTTGAAAGAAGATAATGGATTGTTATTGCAGGAGTACAAATGGATATAGGTGGCACTAGATGGACAGCTTTGATACACAGGAGATCAAACAGTTTTTTGTAGCAATCTATCACTGTAAATTTTCACAGGTAAAGGACCTTATCAATCTGACATTTAATCTGTCCAGATACACGCTGATACAGGACTTGAGCAGTATGGAAGCGGTCGGACGGGTACATAGATTTACACTGTAGGGAGGTATGGGGATAAAAGAAATGGAGAGTACAGAATTTGCAGGGATTGGGAGGGAACTGCTGGAATCCGGCAGGGGAAAGGTTTCAGAGTATGGGATTTTGTTTCTGAATGAAGAAATGAAAAAATCCTTGAGGATGAAGGGGTATTTGCGGTCAATGAACGGGCAGATGTAAGTGACATCAAAATGCTTGACCATCTTAGGGGAAAATATATCGGGAAAGCCATCTGGAATCGGCATGGAAGAAAGGAAACCACTATGCCGGATACCAGCTTGGGAAACTGTATCTTTATGGGCGGGAGGTAGGGGCGGATCAGGAAAAAGCCATTGCTTATCTGACTGTCTCTGCTGGAATGGGGAACCAGTATGCCGCACAACTGCTCCACAGCATCCGCATCAACCGGAACTGGTCAGCCGCCACTGGGATGCTCCGTCGTCTGCACCACATCAGCCGAATCTTGCAGAACCGCATTGTCGATGAGCGGAAAGGCAGGGAAGGGGGAATGGACCGGAAGTTAAAACGGAAGATAGATGAGAAGAAGCAGGCACATGGTCTGCGGCAGGAGTCAAATACCCCGCAGCAGAGCAACGGGGCATGACTTAGCTTCTATTTAGCTTATTCGCCCCAGAGGGGCTGGGTATTTACCCCGCAGGCGCGCTCGGATGGTGCAAATACATTTGCACCATCCTTACTTTGCCTTCGCGGGAATAAAGTAGTTGATAAACAGGGTGTTCTGTGGTACGATTGTACTATAAAAATTTAAGGGAGAGCAGGTAGAAGAGCCTTTTGGGAAAGAGAAAAACCGTAGAACAGAAACACGAAGAAATGTTGCAGCGAATCCGGGGATTTCGTCTGCTGGATGACGATTTCATGACGAAGTGTTTTGAGGAAAATAAGGAAGCGACCGAACTGGTACTCCGCATTGTGTTAGAGAAGGCGGACATTCAGGTTGAGAACGTCATCACGCAGTACAGCATGAAAAATATAAAGGGAAGGTCAGTCCGGCTTGACATTTATGCCACCGATTCGCAGGGGAAAAAGTACAACATCGAGATACAGCGTGCCGGGAAAGGTGCCGGTGCCAAGCGGGCAAGATATAACAGCAGCTTGATTGACAGCGATATTCTGCCCGCTGGTATAGAAGTAGAGAATCTGGCAGAGACGTATGTTATTTTTATAACGGAAACCGATGTCATCGGAAAAAATAAACCGATTTACCATATCGACCGTTATATCCGGGAAGCCGGAGAATTTTTTGACGATGGTTCCCATATAATATATGTGAATGCATCTTATAAAGACGATTCAGAGTTAGGGAAGCTGATGCACGATTTTTCATGCACCAATCCGGCGGATATGAATTATCCGGTGCTTGCGGATACCGCAAGATACTATAAAGAAGATAAGGAGGGAATATCCACGATGTGTAAAGCGATAGAGGATATGATAACAGACGAAAAAAAGGAAATTGCATTAAGATTGATTGAAACTGGCAAATTATCATTGAATGAAATTGCCGACTGTTCCAACTTGTCATTGGAAGAAGTGCAGAAACTGGCGGATGAGGAACTGCAGCCGGTATAAGCCTGTTTAAGGAGGGAATATCCACGATGTGTAAAGCAATGGAAGATATGATAACAGACGAAAAAAAGGAAATTGCATTAAGGATGATTGAAAAAGGCAAACTGCCTTTGGAAGAAATTGCAGAGTATTCTGACTTGTCATTGGAGGAAGTACAAAAACTGGCGGATGAAGAACTGCAGCCGGTATAAACCTGTTACAATTAAATAAAAAAGTAAGGCAGTAATTCTTAAAAAGGATTGCTGCTTTTTTGTATGCAGAAAATCATGTGAACAATCCGAAAGGGGGGAATCGAACCATGTCATCCTACATCCATTTCACGGAAGAAGAAAAAGAACAGGCGAGGAACACAGACCTTGCCGCCCTCTTAAAGAGACGGGGAGAAACATTGAAGCGTGCAGGCTCGGAATACGAGTGGCAGTCCGGCAGCGGGAAAGTCACCATCCGTGGCGGTCTCTGGTATCACCAGTTAGAGATTGAAAAATGATTACAAATTAAAGTCTGGTATGCACTTGTGAAATCATTAAATAAGAATAGGTTGAATTTATCCTAGAAACTGAATATAATAAAACTATCAAACCGTCAGGAGGTGTGAAAAATGACGATTAACACAAACACATTAGTTTCTATTACCGAAGCTAACCAGAATTTTTCCAAAGTTGCAAGGCTGGTGGATGAGCATGGAACAGCAGTGATTCTTAAGAACAATGTACCAAGATATCTTGTTATTGATTTTAGCAAGGCAGAAGATGATACCATTACCTCCGATGAAGATATATTGAGTATTTCAAAAAGATTGATTGAACAGAATAGAGAGGCCTATGAGATATTGGCAAAATGATTAAACTGACTTATGTATATCACATCGTAGATACGCAGACGGATTATACAAAGTTATTTTATCAGTAAACGGTATTAACAAGCTGGCATAGGAGAGGACAGGAGAGAATAACCATTTTTTTCCAGAAAATTTTATTTGATTTATGAAGGAGGATAAACAGGTTATGGAACGAACAGAAAGGGTTGAATTGACAGTATTATGTTTAGTGCACAATGAAGAGGCTTATCTGCTGCAGGATAGAGTAAAAGAAGATTGGAAAGGTTATGCCTTACCAGGTGGACATATTGAAAATGGAGAGTCGGTTGTTCATGCCGTAGTACGTGAAATGAAAGAGGAAACAGGCTTAACAATTTTAAATCCAAAACTATGTGGAGTAAAACAGTTTCCTATAGAAGATGGGCGGTATATTGTTTTCCTTTTTAAGGCAGATAAGTATAAAGGAAAACTTATTTCTTCATCGGAAGGGGACATGCATTGGATAAAAAAGGAGGAATTATCCAATGTGAATTTAGTAGATGATTTTTATGAAATACTTCAAGTGATATTAGATGATAATTTAAATGAATTTCAATATATTTATGAAGGTGATCAATGGAAAATTGAACTGAAATAAGAATGTACTGATAGAGTGGAGGAATTTGGATGATACAACTTGCAGAAATATCGGATCTGGAAAATGTTTTTCAGATTACACAGGACACCATTTCCCACATATATTCCCACTATTATGCTCAGGGGGTGGTTAAATTTTTCCTGGAACATCACAGCAGGCAGAATATTTTATCAGATATAAAAAATAGAATTGTATGGCTGTTGGAAGAAAATGGCCGCATGGTGGGAACTGTGACGATCAAAGAAAATGCGGTAAACCGTCTTTTTGTCCTGCCAGAAGATCAATCACATGGATATGGCAGTCAGCTCATGGATTTTGCGGAGGAAAAAATCGCAGAGGGATTTAGCCGTGTCCATGTAGATTCTTCATTGGCAGCAAAAGAAATGTACTTGAAACGTGGATATAAGGAAAAGAAAACCTGCAGGATTTTAACAGATCATGGCGATGTCCTTATCTATGACGAAATGGAAAAACGAGTGGGCGGCCAGCTGGATAAAATAAATTATGATGGTAAAGTTTTTATCCCTCAAAGTAATACGGAAAATGGAGAAGTGGACGAAGAAACAATATTTCATTATTTTCAAGAAGATAATTTATTCTGGGCCGAGTACAGTGGCGGGGATGTGTTAAAGGGACATATGATCGGCACTGCAGAGGATAACGGAGAGCTGGATTTTCATTATCAGCATATGAATAAAAACAAGCAGGTGAGAATTGGTAAGTGTCACAGTATTCCCAAAATTTTGAAAAATGGGAGGATCGAAATGCGGGAAAAATGGCAATGGCTGAATGGAGATTTATCCAGCGGGGAATCTGTGGTCGTAGAACCATTGGGAAAAACGCATTGTTAGCTGCTACGCATATTCACTTCACTGGGATCATATCGACGGATATAAGCATTTCTGGACTTTTATGCTCACGTTGATGAATTGGAAAAGTTTGCTTCCATTATCATAAATATTTTCCGCACTTTGAAGTTGCGCGCTTCAGAAAAATAGCGCATATCGATTGGTTGTAGTTTGCTGAGAAAAATACTATACTGATAATGCGGCGCGGCGCAGGAAAATGAAAGGAGAATATATTATGAGTTTCGGGAAAAATTTACAGTTCTTAAGGCATCTGAGAGGAAATATGACGCAGGAGGATTTGGCTGAGAAAATGAATATCAGCCGTCAAACCGTGTCAAAATGGGAGCTGGATGCAGCGCAGCCTGAAATGGATAAGGCGATAGAGCTTTGCAGGCTTTTTAATTGCTCTCTGGACAACTTGTTCCGTGATGAAATGGTCACTTGTGGCGAAGCGTACGAAAATTTGCGTGTGGAGACCGTTTCCGCTTTTCGCTATATTAAACATGCCGTTGTAAGCTGTGACCCAGAGGGTGACGCTATCGACAGAGTACGTTCTATTGCCCGTCACTGCGGTGTGGACAACCCCCGTGTCATTGGCTGGGATTTTCCAAATGTGTCACAGGAGCAGATAAATGTTTTCAATATGCACGGCTATGAAGCAGCATGGATACTGCCTGACGGGGTTATTCCTCCTGATCTTGAAGTACACGAACAGAAAGACCACAAGTATGCAGCAATACACATTGAAAAGCCTTTTGAAAATCCTTTTGTGACCATTCCAAACGCCTATAAAACGCTTATGGAATATATGCGCGTGAATGGTCTGGAACATACGGAAAAGGACGTTATTCCCTGCTTTGAAACCGATGGTGACGATATGGATGTTTATATTGCTTGTGAGTAATATATTTTAAACTGGTTTCCCCAGGGCGTGTCTGAAAACTCATTCTGCAGATTGTGACACACAACCCGCAGAAAGCAGTTTTCAGACACGCCCTGGCAATTTTTTCTCTTCTATGAAGTATTTTTTGGAACAAAAATCAAATAGAATATGAATATTTCTGCCAATTCTAATTTAAACCTTTCCCCTGCAAGTAAAATTGAATTGTATATCTTAAAGATAAAAAAACAGTATGAAAAAATGTATTTATGATTTATAATAGAAGATAGAAATGTTGGGGCATAGGTAACAGAAAAATATTCGCTGTTTCCTATGATTTATGTGGAATGGAGGTCGATCGTTATGTTGGGGCAGATTGATGTGAACAAGTCGATGCAGAAGAAAGAATATGATGAGAAGATGGATCAGCTGGAGGTACGTTTTGGGGAACTGCAGCGGGCGTGTAAGGATAAACAGATCCCGGTCATGGTCGTATTTGAGGGATTGGATGCGTCGGGAAAAGGAACAATGATAAACCGGATGATCCAGTCTCTGGATCCCCGCGGTTTTAAAGTGTTTACTGTGGGAAGGGATAAGGAGGATGAAGTGATGCGCCCTTATTTCTGGCGGTATTTCACAAAGACGCCGGAGAAAGGAAGGATGCATATTTTTGACCAGAGCTGGTATAAGGGGGTGTACGAGCAGATCATTTCTGAAAAGGAAGTGCTGGATTTCGAGGAAATGCTGACAGAGGACGGCTGTCTGATCATTAAATTTTTCCTGATGATCTCTAAGCAGGAGCAGAAAAAGAGACTGGAAAAATTGGAAAAGAGTAGTGAGACCAGCTGGAGAGTAACGGAAAAGGATAAGATAAACAACAAAAATTATGAAAAATGCCTGAAAGAATACGACCGGGTTCTGGTTCATACCGATACGGCAAAAGCTCCTTGGACCGTGGTGGAGGCGACGGATAAACAGTATGCCACCTGTAAAATAATTACTACAATGGTAGAAAGAATGGAGCGCGCGGTGAGGGAAGCAGAGGAATCTCTTTCCAAGGAGGCCGGCAGAGGCAACAGTGGAGGCAGTGGAACAGCACCTGATGGAGAAAGGTTCCGGAATGGCGTGCTTCAGGGAATTGACCTGAGCAAGTCCATGGAACGGGAAGAATATAAGAAAAAGAAAAAAGAACTGCAGAAGCGTCTTCTTGCCCTTCACAATAAAATGTATCTGAAAAGGGTTCCTGTTATCCTTGCATTTGAGGGCTGGGATGCCGGCGGTAAGGGCGGCGCCATCAAGCGCCTCACCCAGGCGATGGATCCGAGAGGATATGAAGTGGTTCCTGTAGCGGCACCCAACGACATTGAAAAGGCACACCACTATCTGTGGAGATTTTGGGAGCGGATTCCCAAAGCCGGGCATATGGCGATCTTTGACCGCACCTGGTATGGCAGGGTTCTGGTGGAGCGCATTGAGGGATTTGCCAGGGAGCGGGAATGGAGCCGCGCATACAGCGAGATCAACAATATGGAAGAGCAGTTTACGAACGCCGGTTACATTGTACTGAAGTTCTGGCTTCACATTGATAAGGAGGAACAGGAGCGCAGGTTCCGGGAGAGAGAAAACACCCCGGAAAAACAGTGGAAGATCACGGATGAAGATTGGCGTAACCGGGCAAAGTGGGATCTGTATGAAAAGGCTGTGGACGAAATGATCGTACGTACTTCTACGGAAGACGCCCCATGGATCGTGGTAGAGGCCAATTCCAAATATTATGCCAGGATCAAAGTGCTGGAGACAGTGGTGAATGCGTTGGAAAAACGTCTGCAGTGAAAAGACCAATATTTGCAATCACTTTTTTAAGAATTGCAATCGTGATCTTATAGTGAATATTGTACAATAAACAAAAAGAAAAGGAGATGATTTTGTGAAATGTTACAATAATAGACTGCGGCGTGTGCTGGCAGCGGTTATGGCGGTTGCCGTCATGGCGGCAGCGGTCGTCGTACCAGAAACAGCACATGCGGCGAAAAAGACAGTAAAAAGCATTACGCTGTCTAAACCAGCGGTAAAGACGCTGGGGATGAAAAAAGGAGAGACATTTTCTCTTAAAGTGAAAGTGAAACCATCTGGAATAAGTAAAAAGATTACATATAGTTCCAGTAAAAAAGCGGTGGTTTCCGTAAATAAAAAAGGAAAGCTCAAAGCGAAGAAGGCAGGAAAAGCGGTGATCACGGTTTCCAGCCAGACCAAGCCAAAGAAGAGTGTTAAATTGACAGTCACTGTATTCAAAGCATTTAAAAAGGTAAAGAAAGTTGCTCTGGATCAGAAAAGCGTGACTCTTCTAAAAGGTCAGAAGATGCAGCTGGGAGCATCGGTGTCGCCGAAAAATGCCACTATGAAGAAAGTGACATTTCAGAGTTCCAACACATCAGTTGCCAAAGTGAACAGCAATGGGGTTGTGACGGCGAAAGAAACAGGGCCGGTTAAAATTACGGCCTATGCTGCAGATGGAAGGGGAGCGAAGGCGGTCTGTGCAGTTAGTGTGACAGAGGCATCTGTTTGTCCCAAAATCACAGCGGCTCCGCCACAGACTACGGGATCTGCTCCGTCTGTCACGGATCCAGCTCCTCAGCCCCAGAAAACATTTACATTGGCAGAGGGCTTCAATTACGTTTCGATCTATGTAGACGATACAGGGGATGATTATGAAGGGATAAGTCTTGCGGCAGATTCTTTAGCCGATGATGTTGAGCGGGTATTAACCAGTGAGTGCAGACCGGATGTGGTCACGGATCCCGGTGATATTATTGGAACTGCTATATACGCAGGTTCCATTGGAAACAATCAGGTCATCGATTCGCTGATTGCGGCTGGTAAGCTGGACGTGTCAGCCATTCAGGGCAAGAGGGAGACGTATAAGATCCAGATCGTGGATCATCCTTCACCGGGCGTTGACCGGGGGCTTGTCATAGCAGGAAGCGATAAGCGGGGAACCATTTACGGTATCTATCATATTTCTGAGCTGATCGGTGTCTCTCCCTGGGTTTTCTGGGCGGATGCTGCACCGGACAAAAAAGACAGCATTGTTCTGGATGATTCCGAACTGAATGTGACTTCCAAAGAACCATCGGTAAAATACCGTGGAATATTTTTGAATGACGAGGCTCCATCCCTGACTGGATGGGTAAATGCCAAATTCAAAGGCTATAACGAAGAATTTTATAAGCATGTATTCGAATTAATACTGCGCTGCAAGGGAAATTATCTGTGGCCGGCGATGTGGTCCAATAATTTCAGTGAGGATGGTAAATCCAGCAAGACTGCCAATGCAGAGCTCGCCGACAAGTACGGCATCGTAATGGGGACCTCCCATCATGAGCCGCTGTGCCGTGCTGGTGTAGAGTGGCAGAGGATATACCAAAAATACGGCAGCAGCAATAAATGGAATTTTAACACCAACGAAGAGGCCATCACAAAGTTCTGGCAGGACGGCGTAAAACGGAATATGGCTTTTGAAAACGTATATACGCTGGGAATGCGCGGAGAGGCGGATTCCGCTCTTTCCGGAACGGATGAGGAAAATATTGAGCTCTTGAAAAAGGTCATTACCGTCCAGAAAAATATTCTGAAGGAAAATGATCTGTCAGAGGCGCCGCAGGTACTTACCGTCTACAAAGAGGTAGAAAAGTTCTGGCATGGAACAGAGAAAGCTGAGGGACTTAAAAAGTGGGATGTGCTGGATGATGTGACGATCATGCTCTGTGACGATAATTTTGGCAATATGCGGACACTTCCCGACCTGGAGACGAAAAACCGTCCCGGCGGCTGGGGAATGTATTATCACTTTGACTATCACGGAGGACCGACTTCTTATGAGTGGATCAATACTGTGGAACTCAACAAAGTGTGGGAACAGATGACCATGGCTTATGAACACGGTATTGATGATATCTGGATCGTCAATGTGGGCGATCTGAAGCCGATGGAAATGAATATTTCTTATTTCCTTGATATGGCATATGACTACGATACCTGGGGGAAAAATGGACTGAACCGCACCGAAGAATATATAAACCGCTGGGTAAGACAGCAGTTTGGCTCTTCCCTGGATGAGAAGCAGGTTCAGGACCTTCGTTTCCTGATGCAGGAGTACACATGGCTCCATGGTTCCTGTAAGCCAGAAGTTATAAGTGAGAATACCTACCATGCTTCCAATTATAACGAAGCGGCAAGAGTGCTGGACCGTGTCCAGAAAATGGAGCGGATGGCAGAGGAGTATAAGGACATCATTCCGGAAAGCCATCAGGCGGCATATTTTCAGCTGGTTTATTATCCTGTAGCGGGAGCGGCAGCGGTAGCGAAAATGCAGATTGCCAAAGGACTGAACCAATATTTTTATGACCTTGGCAGTATGAATGCGAATCTGTATGCGGCACTGGTGGAAGATTCCATCCAGCAGGATAAAGATCTCCAGGACACATACAATAACGATATGCCGGGTGTGGGGGATAAATGGAAAAATATGATGAGTTCTCCACATGTAGGCTATGTCACATGGGAGTCAAAGGGATGGAAATACCCGACTCCGAAGCGGCTGACAGAATCGGATCAGACAGGTCTTTCTGTCACTCTTGAAAATCAGGCGGAAGCTTACCGGGAGGGAGAATGCCAGCTGGACGAATTTACCAGTACCGGAAAAGAGGCTTATAAGATAACTTTAGCCAATATGGGAGAAAATCCATTGGCTTACACGGTGAAGGCCTCTGCTGACTGGATTCAGGTATCAAAGACCTCCGGACAGGTGGAGATGCAGGACAGCCTTCAGATATCCGTTGACTGGAGCAAAAATCCAGAAGTTTCGGGAACAGTCCAGATTCAGAGCGGTACCCAGGTTGTAACGATCCAGGTGAAGACAAGAAAGATCAATACGGAGGGGCTGGCGGCCAATACCTTTATCTATGCCAATGGATATGCCTCCATCCTGCCGGGGCATTTCAGCCAGAGCGGCAAGGGAACCAACGGAACGGAGATCTCTGTGATCCATAAATATGGAAAAACCGGAGAATCTTTAAAAGCGTTACCGACGGATGTAAAAACTGCGTCTGTTCCAGAAAATGCGGCATGGGCAGAATACCTTGTTTCCGTGGAGAAGGCAGGTACCTACCAGCTGACTGCCTATACCGCGCCATCCAATAATCTGCTGCGCGAAGACGTGGGGATCTATTATGGAGTATCTGTAAATGGAGGAAAAGCAGAGAAGCTTAATACGGTGGATCCGGCAACCTTTAAGGCAGGGGAGTACAGCGGCTCATGGACGAAAGATGTTGAGGCAAATGGCAGAAAGACCCAGAGTGAGGTGGTATTAAAGGCCGGAGTCAATACGATCCGTATTTATGCCATGGATCCGGCATTCGTTCTTCAGAAATTAGTGGTATCTGAAGAGCCGGTTGCGGCATCCCATCTGGGACCAGAAGAAAGCTATTATGTAGGGAAAGAGTAGGAGTGTGAAGTTTATAAAATAATGGGACAGTAGATTTTGCACATATGGACCATCCTCAACAGAGAGACAAAGATCTGGATGTTGAGGGTGGTTTTTTACAGAAACATATTAACAAACGTTAATTATTAACAAGTGTTATCCGATATAAATAATGACACCGTATATAAAGCATGAGAGGGAGGATACAGATGTCAAAAGAAGACAGGGCACCAAGTGACAGTGAATGGCAGGTGATGGAAGTGTTATGGGAGAGCAGGGACCCCCTTCCCTCCGCTGAGATCATCAGACGCCTGGGAGAACATAGGAATATGACTTCGAGAATGGTCCGAGTTCTTCTCAACCGATTGTGTCAGAAAGAACTGGTTGATTACATAGTAGATGAAAAGGATGCAAGAGTATATCACTATTTTTCCAGGAAGAGCAGGGCAGAGTGCAGAAGGGAAAAGAGCAGGCGTTTTATAGAATGCTATTTTGCCGGGAGCCAGACGGGAGCGATCGCATCGCTATTACAGAGCAGCGCCCTGACCGCTGAGCAGATCGGAGAACTGGAAGCACTTCTGGAGGAAAACAAGGGAAAGGGTGAGGGATAACTGTGCTGGAAACCGGAAGAAGAATCCTGGAATATCTGGATTGTTTTGTTGTTTATTATTCGATACAGCTTGGCAGATGCGTATTGTTTTCCTTCGCGGCCCTGGCGGTGGTACTCATCCTGCGGCATACATGTCTTAAAAACCGTATATTCCTAAAGGGAATGTGCTGGGCTGTATTTTTAGTCATTCCCTTTGTCGGGAGGCTGAAACTGTTTTATCAGTCCCCCTGGATGGTTCGTTTGTTCTGGTGGTGGAATCACGCATGTATGAAATCTGCCTGGGTGCGTTATGGTTATCTGGCTGGAATGCTGGTAACGGCGGCTGTTATTTTTATCCGGCGCAGGCGCGTGAAGAATTTTGTTACCGGTATGAAAAAATGGGATTTAAACGGGCATGAGGTATGGGTGGGAGATTTTTCATTTACGCCATTTAGTACAGGGCTGGTCCGTAACCGGGTTGTTCTGCCCAGAGTCATGGCAGAAACTTTTTTGACGGAGGATCTGCAGCTTGTTTATCTGCACGAACAGACACATATCCATCTGGGACATTTGTGGTTGTATTTTCTGTGGGATATTGGGCGCAGCCTTTTGTGGATGAATCCATTTTTAACTCTGTGCACGAAGGCGGTGCGGCAGGATCTGGAAGAGATCTGTGATCAGGTGACCATCCAGAAAAGCGGCAGGAGTGCCTACGAGTATGGGAAATTGCTGTTACATAGCATGTCTTTGATTCAGGAAGCATCGTCAGCACCAGGGGCAGCATTTGCCGAAACAAATGAATACCGGATCACCAAAAAACGATTTAGCCGAATCGCTGGGTTTCGGCCCTATAAGAGGCAAAAAGTATTTGCTGTTTGTGCCGCTGGCATCGTGGCAGTACTCGGACTGTTTTGTCTGATCCATGGGAATTCTTATCCCAATTATACGGAAGATAAGGAAATTTTGATTCTCAGTGATGAGGATAAATTTGTGGAGATCAGTAATAAAACTGCCCTGTACCGTGCCATTGAAATCGGCAGCGATGAAGTGCAGGTAGACCAGGAAGCAATGGATCAGATTTTTGGGGAACAGCAGATCCAATTGGATTCTTATTATATTTTATTTGGCGGTTTTACTAAAATGCCGGGGATCGGCGGCGGTGGGAACGCCGTATATGTAGTTAGGAATCAAAAGGACGGGCTGTTGAGGCTTCCCTACCAGAACAATGATACCAGATTCCTTACACTTCTATTTAAATGGATCTGATCTTTATTTAAGGTGGAGCACACTGGTGGCAGTATGTTTGTAACAGAGAACACAAAGGTTCTCGGAATGGAGGAATAGTATGGCTGTTTCAAGTATAGGAACTTATAATAATGTGTATGAGAGCGTCTCAGCGATGCAAAAAAAGGATGCAGAGGCTTCCGGACAGAAAAGGGCAGGCGATGTTTACCGAACACCCGGAATCATAATGGAGAAAAGGGAGAAGACGAAGGGAACAGATAACGAGGAATATCTCAGAAGCTTACAGAACCAGGTGCCATATACGAAACTGGAGATCGGCTCTGCCCTTAGTATGCAGAAGGACAAAAGGGCGGGAGTTATTACAGTAAACCCAAAACTTCTGGAGAAAATGCAGAAGGATCCGGAAGCGGCGGCACAGTATACACAGAAATTAAAAGATATTGAGAGGGCAGAACGAACCGCAAACGCATATTATAATTCCCTTGGCGGTGTTGTGGAGCGGACCAGCCACTGGTATGTGGATGAAGAGGGGAATCATTATCATTTTGCCTATACGCGCCGCGATGACAGGCTGAATAAAAAAATCCAGGAAGAGACCAAGAAAAACACGGAAAAACACATTGAGAAAACCCGCAAAAAAGCCCGTGAAAAGGCAGAAAAACTCAAGGAACAGTTAGAGAAAAAGGCAGAGGAGACGAAGGAGAAAGAAAAGGATCACGAGACAGATCCAGTCGAAACCCGTGAGGAGGTACAGCAGCTTATCCATGAGGTTATGATGGAAGAAAACCTGGAGGTTCAATAACGGAGGTGTTATCTGCTGGCTTATGAATGGAGCCAGCAGATATTCACTGTAAAATATTTAAAAAAGGGATTATTTACTGCGGATTCGCCACACGGATCCCGTTTACTTCCACCTGGTCATTGCATTCAATGACAATACAGGGGATGCCGTCGATGACCCTCGTATCGATGAGATCCGTCCGTCCTGGATTGACCTGAATGGTCACGTCCGGGGTTTTTAACTCGAATTTTCTAACGTTGGCGATGTTATCGGCCACCAGTTTGTGGGATTCTCCTACGTTTTCAGTAAATTTCTCTTCAAAGGTCTCCATTTTTTCTTCTGGGACGCCGCTGGCAGTCAGCAGTTTTTTCACATCTTCCCGGTCCAGTTCCAGAGGTTCCGGATTTTCTTTGTTCTCAGAGATCATTTCGTTCAGATTTTCGTGTATGTTTCTCACCACCTCATAATCGCAGGTAGTACCAAGGGATTCTTCAACAATGGTGGTGAATGTCTCCCGCTGTTCCCCTGCCGGGATGGGGAAAGTGCAGCCCAGCAGGTCATAAGAAAAATCGATATCCGTATCGTCTGCATTTCTTGCAAAATAGAGAAGGTTATGTATGTCGGTATTCCGGTCGTTAAAGGCGGGAAATAAAAATCCATTTTCCGGCGGCTGCACCAGCCAGTCCCGCATACAGTCCTCAATACTGTTTTTTTCCGGGTTGTAGCAAAGGCCTGCCTTGGACAATTTCACAGGACAGATGCTGCACAGTATAAAATCATACACATAATCGGAGGCGTCGATGGCGGGAAGCCCATTGTCGCTGTCCCCCAGGATCGTATTGCCGTCGGCAGTTACAGAGGGGATGTCGTAAGCATCATGGATCAGTATGATAAAATAATTGCCGTCATAGCCGTAGGTCTGGATGACCATGTCATAAAATTTGTCCAAAAGTTCATTGTTCTCCAGCCTGCTCTTTAAAAGTTCCATCAAAAACTTCTGTTTTCCCTCCTCGCTGGTTTCCTCCTCCGATGGGAATTCCATATTCATCAGATTTTTTCCCAGTGTGCCGGAGAGGGTTTTGCGGAAAATTTCCACGTATTTGAACATCTCTTCTTCCGGCAGGGAATAAAATGCCTCTCTTAGTTCCAGGCGTTTATTTTTTTCGGCATCCACATAACAGCCGCAGATTCTTGTAATGCCATTATCGTCCTTTTTAAATAATTTTTTGATCTCAGCAATTTCTTTTTTGTTCATTGCGTATCTTCTCCAATCTCTCTGTATCTTTGTTCCAGTGACAGCAGCTTCTCTTTGATATCCAGGCCCCCGCCGTAGCCGGTGAGGGTGCCATTTTTGCCGATCACCCGGTGGCAGGGGATCAGGATCGGCAGAGGATTACGGTTATTTGCCGTCCCTACAGCGCGGCATGCCCTGGGATTGCCCACTGCTTCCGCCAGCTGTCCATAATACCAGGTCTCTCCATATGGGATCTTTTGAAGGGTTTCCCAAACCCGGATCTGAAAAGCGGTTCCCTGAAAGGAGAGGGGAAGAGAAAATATTTTTCGCTTTCCGGCAAAGTACTCATCCAGCTGCTTTTCTGCCTCCATCAACAGAGGCGAAACAGAGGACCCTGCGTGTTCTACATCTGTATGACAAAAGGCGAGACGGCAGATGCCCTTCGGATCTGCTTCCAGCCTCAAAGTTCCGATAGGGGAGGGCAGATAATGTGTATTCATAGATTTCATATTATTCCTCATTTCTACTACAATATATTTATGGTTAATATCCCTTACAGCCAGTAAGGAATTACCCATCTTGTTGCTTAAACTGCTATAATGATGGAGCAATCGGTATATCGGCTTCATTTCCTGGACTTCGCGTCCGTCGCGCAGACTGATAACCAGCTCCTCATTCGCAGTATTCGTTTTATGCAGGTTGAACTGCTTAAGGTACGTTCGTGTCACACCACAGTAGATTGAATAGGCAATGAGTAAATCTGGTGCTGACCGTTGCAATAATTCCAAAGGAGTGACATATTTATGAACGCAGTAGGTATTGATGTTTCCAAAGGCTGGAGCATGGTTGCCATCCTCCGCCCCGGTGGGGAGATCGTCTCCAAGCCCTTTGTTGTCCGGCACTTATCCGATGAAATCCAGTCCCTTATCGAATTAATCCGATCTTTAGAGGGAGAATCCCGCATTGTCATGGAACATACCGGACGGTATTACGAACCAGTCGCCCAGCAGCTCTCAAACGCAGGACTTTTTGTCTCTGCCGTGAATCCCAAACTCATTTCGGACTTTCAGGATGAAGATAATTCCCTCCGTAAAATCAAGTCTGACAAAGCAGATGCCATAAAAATAGCACGTTATACCCTTGACAGATGGCAGAAATTGAAACAGTATAGTCTTATGGACGAAATACGCATTCAATTAAAAACCATGAACCGTCAGTTTGCCTTCTACATGAAGCATAAAACGGCTATGAAAAACAACCTGATCGGCATCCTCGACCAGACATTTCCCGGAGTAAATACTTACTTTGACAGCCCCGCCCGTGAAGACGGCAGCCAGAAGTGGGTTGACTTCGCCTCCACTTACTGGCATGTGGACTGCGTCCGCAAAATGTCCCTCAATGCTTTTGTGGAGCATTACCGGAAATGGTGCTGCCGCAGGAAGTACAACTTCAGCAGATCAAAAGCTGAGGAAATCCACGGAACTGCAAAGGAGCTTGTTCCCGTACTTCCCAAAGACCATACCACCAGACTTATCATCCGGCAGGCGGTAGAACAGTTAAACACTGCCTCACAGACAATTGAGCATCTCCGCTCCCTTATGAATGAAACCGCTGCCAGACTTCCGGAATACCCTGTTGTCATGGCTATGAAAGGGGTTGGTCCTTCCCTTGGTCCCCAGCTG
Source organism: uncultured Eubacterium sp. (assembly GCA_910584645.1). Taxonomy (GTDB): domain Bacteria; phylum Bacillota; class Clostridia; order Lachnospirales; family Lachnospiraceae; genus Eubacterium_F. Next base: position 33,101 of record CAJUAU010000003.1, on the reverse strand, counting down.
ATGGCAGAGATCGGCGATGTCACACGCTTTACCCATAGGGGAGCCATCACTGCATTTGCAGGTGTTGACCCCGGTGTAAACGAATCCGGTGATTACAAGCAGAAAAGCGTTCATGCTTCCAAACGTGGCTCATCCACGCTGCGCAGGACTCTGTTTCTGATTATGGATGTGCTTATCAAGACCAGACCGCAGGATGACCCTGTATACCGTTTCATGGATAAGAAACGAGCCCAGGGCAAGCCTTACTACGTCTACATGACTGCCGGTGCAAACAAGTTTCTCCCGATTTATTATGGACGGGTGAAAGAATATCTGTCTTCCCTTCCGCAGTAATCATTACTATCTGCATATCTTTGTTTCAAACCAGCGATGCCCGGTGGTCTGTTTGTTATGCCCAATATCCTGAATAAAACTTTTTGCCTGAAATTATCAATTTACTATTGACTTTTTATTTGCAGGCTGAGCGGTTTATGGTGAAAAACCACAGGCGAAAACCCGAAGAGTTTCTCCTGTCCATAACTTTCATAGTAAGTATAGTATGAAAGTGAAAAAGATGCAAGAAGTTGCAGAATGAAAGAAAAAGCGATATAATATGATGTTGGGGGCAAATGGTACTTTGCCCCCAACGATGCTACGGAAAGGAGAAACCTATGGGACTAAATGATACACCATCTGCAGAGCGGATACATATTGGATTTTTTGGCTGCCGTAACGCGGGCAAATCCAGTGTGGTAAATGCCATAACAGGGCAGGAGCTGGCAGTGGTTTCGGATACGCTGGGAACTACGACGGACCCGGTGATGAAAGCGATGGAAATATTGCCCTTAGGGCCTGTAATGATCATTGACACGCCGGGATTTGACGATGTGGGAGAGCTGGGAGAGCTTCGTATGCGGAAGACCAGAAGCATTTTGAACCGGACGGATATAGCCCTTCTGGTGGTGGATGCCACAGTGGGCATGAAGGAGACGGATCGTCAGCTGATTGCTCTGTTTAAGGAGAAAAGCATTCCCTATCTTGTTCTGAATAATAAATCAGATCTTTTGCAGGAGATCCCGAAAGCAGAAGAGCATGAGATGTATGTCAGTGCCGCCACAAAAAACGGGATCCATGAATGCAGGGAAAAAATTGGGAAAATAGCACCCAGGGAGGAGAGGCAGGGACGGATCGTGGGGGATCTGGTCCAGCCCTCGGACTTTGTGGTGCTGGTGGTGCCCATTGATTCGGCAGCTCCGAAAGGCAGGCTGATCCTGCCGCAGCAGCAGACCATCCGTGATCTGCTGGAAGCAGACGCTACTGTGCTGGCAGTAAAAGAAACCGGACTGAAACAGACCCTGGAACAGATGGGAAAGAGACCGGCTCTTGTGATCACTGACAGCCAGGTCTTTGCCAGTGTATCGGCGGATGTGCCGGAGGAGATCCCACTGACTTCTTTTTCAATCCTGATGGCGCGTTATAAAGGATATCTGGAAACGGCAGTAAAGGGAGTATCGGCGGTGGAAACCCTGGAGGATGGGGACAAAGTACTGATATCCGAGGGATGCACCCATCACAGGCAGTGTGACGACATCGGGAGCGTGAAAATTCCCAGATGGCTCAGAAGTTATACAAAAAAAGACCTGCAGATCGAACTCAGTGCGGGCAGGGAGTTTCCGGAAGATCTGTCCCCCTATTCACTGGTCATCCACTGCGGGGGGTGTATGCTCAATGAAAGAGAGGTCAGATACCGGATGAAGTGCGCGGTGGACCAGAAGATACCTTTCACCAATTATGGCATCACCATTGCGTATATGCAGGGGATTTTGAAGCGGAGTATTGGGATATTTCCGGATCTGGCGGTCATGATCTGATGGTCAGGAAAAATAAATGAAAAAGAGATACGGCATTTGAAATAAAACTCAAATCTGCGTATCTCTTTTTGGAGATGTTAATGGATTGAGATTGCATCCACCGGACAGCCGTCTCTTGCCGTCTGGGCGTCGGCCTCGCACTCCGGCGGGATCTCATCCACCTGGGAAGCTGCTTTTCCGTTGTCGTTGAAAGCAAATACCGTTTCACATGTACCGACGCACAAGCCGCAGGCAATACATGTATCTTCATCTACAACAGCCTTCATGATATGGTCTCCTTCCTGATGAAATCTTAGAGATTCCGGGATAAGGCCGGTGTTCTGCGGCGGATCCGGAAGCTCTTTTACAGAAGTATAGCCAGAAGGCTGGAAAAATATTCATTTAATCTTCTTCGATCACCTGAATTTCCAGAAAATCAAAATCTATGGCATCGATAAAATTGTCACTGGTGAAACGGGTTTTATCAATGCGCTTAAATTCAGAAATATTATGTTCCAGCCAGATGGGTTTGGAAAGATCAAATGCATAACAGATCTCGTCCAGGGCGGCAAATATTTTTTTGGTACGGGTCAGCTCCGGCGAGGCATTCTCCACCACCATATCCCGGAGCATACGGTTGGAGCGAAATTCTTTTGCCCACAATCTGAACATGGGGATCCCTTCTTTCCTGAAATTTTCGTCTTTGCAGTGCGGGTGTGCCGACACGGTTACAGTATACGTTGCCGGAGTTAAAAAGTAAAGAATTATTTGACTTTATATGCATTTTCTTATAAAATTAAAATGGTATGTTTATTTATTACGGAAAAAGGCGAAAGCTGTTTTTCAATGGAGAAGGAGTAAGGTACGATGTTGGAACAGGAATTGGATACATCGATGTTGAGACAGATTCATATTCCCATGGATGAATCCCATGTTTTTATTGACCAGGAGATGAAATTCCGGGAAATGATGATGATGTACAGCTGTGCGATTAAGGAAGTAAAAACGAAACTTCAGGTGCTGAATGATGAGCTGTCGATCACAAGAAAAAGAAATCCCATTGAGTTCATTAAATCCAGGATCAAACAGCCCACCAGCATAGCGTCCAAATTAAAACGGAAAGGATGTCCTGTGACAGTGGAGTCCGCTATGGACTGTCTGTCAGATGTGGCAGGAGTAAGAGTGATCTGTGCTTTTATTGATGATATATACAAAGTGGCGGATATGCTGACTGCACAGGATGATATCGAGTTGATCAAGCGAAAAGATTATATTAAAAATCCAAAGATGAACGGATACCGCAGTCTTCATCTGATCGTGGAGGTTCCGGTTTTCTTTTCGGATCACAAAGAACTGATGCGTGTAGAAGTGCAGATCCGGACGATCGCCATGGATTTTTGGGCGAGTCTGGAACATCAGCTGAAATATAAAAAAGATATCGACGATGCGGAAAACATCATGTATGAGCTGCGCGCCTGTGCAGATGTGATCAACCGCACCGATTATCATATGCAGTCGCTTAGAGACCGCATTGTTGAAAATTCGTAACGGTTACAGGTATAGTGCAAGGCGGTTCTGCAAATACATAGAGATAGGACCGACAGGATAGAAATGGAGGAAAAGGAAGATCATGGGAAAACGGATAGATGGCAAGGCAATCTCACAGATGGTAAAGGATGAACTCAGGGACCGGGTAAAAAAAGAAGAGATCGAGGCGACACTGGCGGTGATCCAGGTGGGGAGTGATCCAGCTTCCACTGTTTATGTGGGAAATAAAAAGAAAGCGTGCGAGTACATCGGGATTCGCTCTCTTGCCTTTGAGCTGCCAGAGGAGACAAAAGAAGAAGAACTTCTGGATCTGGTCAGGGAACTGAATGACCGGGAAGATGTGGATGGGATCCTCGTCCAGCTGCCCCTTCCGGCGCATATGGATGAAGATAAGGTGATCCAGACGATCTCCCCGAAAAAGGATGTGGATGGTTTTCATCCCCAGAGCGTGGGAGCCCTCAGCATCGGCCAGCCAGGATTTGTCTCCTGTACGCCGGCAGGTGTCATACAGCTTTTGAAGCGTTCCGGCGTGGAGATCGAGGGAAAAGAGTGTGTTATTGTGGGCAGGAGCAATATCGTAGGCAAGCCGATGGCGCTTCTCATGCTCCGGGAAAATGCCACAGTTACCATCTGCCATTCCAGGACGAAGGATTTAAAAGAAGTGACGAAGCGTGCCGATATACTTATTGTTGCTATTGGTAAGCCGCGGTTTATTACGAAAGAGTATGTAAAAGAGGGAGCTGTTGTTATCGATGTGGGAATTCACAGAGGTGCAGACAATAAGCTCTGCGGAGATGTGGATTTTGATGAGGTAGAGCCAGTTGCTTCCGCTATTACCCCGGTGCCGGGAGGAGTAGGACCGATGACCATCGCCATGCTGATGAATAACTGTGTTGAGGCGAAAGGACTGCAGTAGATGATTGATATATATTTCGTATCCCTTGGCTGTGACAAGAATCTGGTGGACAGCGAAAAGATGCTGGCGATACTGGATCATGCGGGATACCGCCTGGCCCAGGAGCCAGAGCAGGCGGAGGTGATCGTGGTCAATACCTGTGCGTTTATCCACGACGCCAAGCAGGAAAGCATTGAGACTCTTCTGGAAATGGCGGAGTATAAAAAGAAGGGAACCTGCCGGGTGCTTATCGCGGCAGGGTGTCTGGCAGAACGCTATAAAGATGAGATCCAGAAAGAAATGCCGGAGATCGACGGTATCATTGGTACCACAGCTTATGACACGGTGGCGCAGGTGGTAGAGCAGACCCTGGCTGGCCGGACGGCGGTCAGCATGAAAGAACTTTCTTATATTCCTCCGGGACTTACAGACCGGATCCGGTCCGGCGCCGGGCATGTGGGGTATTTGAAAATAGGTGAGGGCTGCAGCAAAAACTGTTCTTACTGTGCGATCCCCTTCATGAGAGGGCGGTATCGCAGCGTGCCCATGGAAGAACTGATCGAAGAAGCGGTGAAGCTTACTGCCGGCGGTGTAAAAGAACTGATCCTGGTGGCACAGGAGACCACGATGTACGGAGTGGATCTGTATGGCGGGAAGAGACTTCCGGAACTTCTGGAGCGGCTGGCTCAGATCAAGGCAGTTCAGTGGATCCGTATCCTGTACTGCTATCCGGAGGAGATCACGGAGGAACTTGCAGAGGAGATCCGGAAGAATAAAAAGGTCTGCCATTATCTTGATCTTCCAATACAGCACTGTAACGATGAAATATTAAAAAAGATGGGAAGACGCACCGACAAAAGACAGCTGATGGAAAAGATCGGAATGCTGCGCAAGAGGATCCCGGACATTGCCCTCAGAACTACATTGATCAGCGGATTTCCCGGGGAGACAGAAGAACAGCATGAGGAATGTATAGAATTTGTAAAAGCGATGCGGTTTGACCGCCTCGGCGTGTTTCCTTATTCTCCGGAAGAAGGGACGAGGGCTGCCGGGTTTGAGGGGCAGCTGGAAGAAGAGGTGAAGAGACGGTGGGCAGATGAGATTATGGAAACCCAGCAGCAGGTGGTCTTTGAAGCCAATGAGAATATGGTGGGCAGAAGGATCACGGCGCTGGTAGATGGATATCTGCCGGAAGAGGGCGTCTATGTGGCGAGAACCTGCCGGGATGCGCCGGAGATCGACGGATGTGTATTTTTTCACTCATCCGCAGAGATCCTTTCGGGGACCATGGTAGAGCTGGATGTGACGGATGCCAGCGGTTATGATCTAATTGGAATGTTATGCAGTGAGGAGGACTAGACGATGAATGTGCCAAACAGACTGACGATACTCCGGGTCATTATGATCCCGGTATTTATCCTGTTTATGCTATGGCAGACATTTCCGTACTCAGATTATATTGCGGGCGGGGTATTTATACTGGCCTGTATCACAGATTTTTTTGATGGGTACATCGCGAGAAAATATAATCAGGTCACTACTTTTGGCAAGTTTATGGATCCCCTGGCAGATAAGATCCTGGTCTGCTCGGCGCTGATCTGTTTTCTGGCGGAAGCAGATAGTCCGATGCCTGTGTGGGTTGTCATTGTAATCATCGGCCGGGAATTTATCATCAGCGGTTTTCGTCTGGTGGCGGCAGAAAAAGGGGTTGTCATCGCGGCAAGTTACTGGGCCAAAGTAAAAACTACTGTGCAGATGATCATGGCTATCGTATTGATCTTTGATTTCAGGCATCCGGTATTTATTCTGCTGGAGCAGATATTGATCTATGCGGCACTGGTGTTGACGGTGATCTCACTGATGGACTATATTTATAAAAACCGGGCGGTTTTATCGGATGTATCATAATTTTTCAGATATTTCCACGATGGAGGTGTATCATATGGAGACACTGGAAGAGTGGCTTGTCAAGGAATTGACAAAAAGACATGCTAGCATTACAACAGCAGAGTCATGTACTGGAGGACTGGTCTCAGGCAGGATCGTAAATGTCGGAGGTGCTTCTTCTGTGTTTAACCAGAGTTTTGTCACCTACTCCAATGAGGCAAAAAGGGATCTTCTCGGAGTGAAACAGGAGACACTGGACAGCGTCGGGGCCGTGAGCCCGGAGACGGCGGAGCAGATGGCACTGGGAGCGGCAAAGGCGGCAAAGGCAGAAGTGGCGGTTAGTGTCACGGGAATTGCGGGACCAGATGGCGGTACGCCGGAAAAACCGGTGGGACTTGTTTATATCGGATGTTGCTGTTATGGTGAGACAGTTGTAGAAAGGCATATATTTAAAGGAAACCGGACGGAAATCAGAAATGCTTCGGTAGAGACAGCACTGACTCTTGCAAAAAAATGTCTGAAGGAGTGAGTTGATTGAAAAAGATCATACTTTTTGTGTGTGTTGTGCTGGCTGCATTCGGAGGAATCGGATGCAGTATGTTTAAACCGGAGGAAGACGAGATGGATCTGACGGAAGAGGATATCCTTTCTGCCAATGACAATAATGGGATCATGGGAGTATCTTCCGGCAGCGTGAGTACGGTCAATACATTGTATATATACACGATTGACAGCATCCAGGAAGAGCTGGTACCGTTAAAGATCCCTGTAGGCGGAAGCCGGGTTACACCGGCATTTATTATGGATGAGGTGATCCGGAACCTGGATGAAAAGGTGGAAGTAACAGAGATAGACATCGAAAAGTCGCGTATTTACATTACCTTTAATGAGGACTATGCGCCAGTCAGAAAATGCTCTGAAAATTTTGAAACCATGATACTTGACTGTATTTCCAACAGCATTCTGGACAATATTCCGTATATTGATGAAGTGGTATTTTGCGGTGAAAAGGGGGGCTACCAGTCCGATAATTTCAGCTTTGAAGAGGATGAGGTTTACAGTTCCAGATGATATAGGGTAAAACAAGATTTGATTTTTGCCTGCCCGCCTGGCTTTGTGAAGTATCGATATTTTATTAAAAGAGGATTAAATATATGAAAGGCTATGATAAAATAAGTTCTAACGAACTTATTAGCGAGTTTTTACAAAACTCGGGATGTGCAAAAAGCATGCACAAAAATTATGATATAGTAGTCATTGGTGCCGGTGCGGCAGGAATGATGGCGGCGATCGCTGCAGGCAGACGGGGGTGCCGGGTCTGTATCGTTGAAAGGAATGAGAAGCCAGGGAAAAAAATATATATAACAGGAAAGGGCAGGTGCAATATCACCAATGCCTGTGATATGGATGAGCTGTTTCAGAATGTGATGACCAATCATAAGTTTATGTACAGTAGTTTTTACCGCTTTACGAATGAGGATGTCATCGCTTTTTTTGAAAAAGAGGGTCTTTCTCTGAAGATCGAGCGTGGAAACCGTGTCTTCCCGGCATCGGACAAATCTTCGGATGTGATCAGGGTGCTCTCTAGGGCGTGCCGGAATTGTGGTGTGGAATTTCTTTTCCACAGCCGGGTGAAATCCATCTTATGTGAAACCGATGGCCTTCAGGCTGTCAAAGGTGTGAGACTTGCTGATGGAAGTGAGATCACAGCCAGTCAGGTGATCGTGGCGGCAGGAGGCAGATCCTATCCCTCTACCGGTTCCGAGGGGGACGGTTATCTGCTGGCAGAGCAGACCGGACATACTGTGACCAGGTGCCTGCCGTCGCTGGTGCCGATGAATGTCAGAGGAGAAGAGCCATCTCAGATGCAGGGATTGTCCATGAAAAATGTTGAGATGTCTTTTTATACCAGGAAAGCTGGTGGGAAGAAAAAAGAGCTGTACCGTGAATTTGGGGAAATGATGTTCACCCATTTTGGGATCACGGGCCCCATTGTGCTCTCGGCCTCCAGCCGCATCGGCAGCGTCTTAGAGACAGAGCAGGTCTATGCGGAACTGGACTGCAAGCCGGCGCTTTCCAAAGAAAAGCTTCACAGGCGGATCCTGAGAGATTTTGAGTCAAATCCCAATGTGAGCCTTAAAAATTCACTGGGAGGACTTCTTCCCCGGAGCATGATCCCTGTGGTTTTGGAAATAGGCGGCCTGAGAGGTGAAAAAGCAGTGAATCAGGTGACCAGGGAAGAACGGGACAGACTGGTGGATGTCATAAAAGGAATGGTATTCCCCATCGAATCCCTTCGGGGATGGAACGAGGCAATCATCACCAAAGGCGGTGTCAATGTCCGTGAGGTCAATCCTGCCACGATGGAAAGCAGACAGATCCATGGCCTGTATTTTGCGGGGGAGGTGCTGGATGTGGATGCACTGACGGGTGGATTTAATCTTCAGATCGCATGGTCCACTGGTTATGCGGCGGGAGAAAGTGCCGCAGAACAGATCCTGGTCCTGCATAGGGAGATGGCTTAATAAAATCAAGATTTAATAGTATGAAATGGAGAGAGACAATGAATATAGCAATTGACGGACCTGCTGGGGCAGGAAAAAGTACCATCGCGAAGCTGGCAGCAAAGAAATTATCTTTCGTATATATTGATACGGGAGCCATGTACCGGACGATGGCTTATTATTTTTTGAAACACGGCATCGATACAAAGGAGGAAAAGGCGGTAGCGGAACACTGTGGGGAGATCGAAATCCGTATTGCCTATGAAAATGGCGACCAGCAGATCTTTCTCAACGGGGAAAATGTATCAAAGGAGATCCGTGGCGAGGAGGTAGGAAATCAGGCTTCCGTGGTGGCAGCTTACGGAGTTGTCAGGGAAAAACTGGTAGCTCTTCAGCGCCAGATGGCAGCCAGTACGGATGTGGTTATGGATGGCAGGGATATCGGTACGGTGGTCCTGCCGGATGCGGAGTTAAAGATCTATCTGACAGCAAGCTCCGCGGTACGGGCCGACAGAAGATACAGTGAACTTCGGGAGAAGGGAGTTGGCTGTGACCTTAAAAAAATCGAAGAGGACATCATACTTCGGGATAAACAGGATATGAGCCGTGAGATCTCCCCTCTCAAACAGGCAGAGGATGCGGTATATCTGGATTCGTCGGATATGACTATCGATGAGGTGGTACAGGAGATCATTACTCTTGCGAAAGGGAGAAGCGTATGAAGGTAACACTGGCAAAAACAGCAGGGTTCTGTTTTGGGGTAAAGAGAGCGGTAGAGATGGTTTATACGGAGGCAGAAAAGGGAAAGCAGGTTTATACCCTTGGCCCGATCATCCATAACGAAGAAGTTGTGTCTGATCTGGAAAAGAAAGGTGTGAAAGTGATCAGTGAAGAGGATCTGGGGAAAATGGGGGAGGATGGGGATGTGTTGACCGGTTCCACAGTGGTGATCCGGTCCCATGGCGTCTCCGAAGCTGTCTACAGGGCATTGGAGGAAAAGAAATGTGAGATTGTGGACTCTACCTGTCCCTTTGTAAAAAAGATTCATGATACGGTGAGAAAATATGCAGCGCAGGGATATGATATCGTTATTTTCGGAAGCAGGGAACATCCCGAAGTCCAGGGGATCCTGGGATGGTGCCTGGGACGTGGGACGTCACTGGAAACAGAGCAGGAAATATCTTCCTATGAGCCTCAGAATGATGAAAAAAAGGTGTGTGTTGTGGCACAGACGACATTTAATTACAAAAAATTTAAAGATTTAGTTGAAATTATCTCAAAAAAAGGTTATGATATAATTGCTGTGAATACTATATGCAATGCGACGGCAGAGAGACAGAAAGAGGCACAGGAACTTGCGGCCTGTTCGGATGCCATGATTGTGATTGGCGGAAAGAACAGTTCAAATTCCAGAAAACTATATGAAATCAGTAAAAATCAGTGTGAGAGCACTTATTTTATACAGACATTGGAAGATCTGGACATGGAATGCGTCCGGTCGTCTGAAAGCCTAGGTATTACTGCGGGGGCATCCACCCCAAAAAACATTATTCAGGAGGTTCTAGAGGCATGTCAGAAGAAAGAAGTTTTGGAGAATTATTAGAGGAATCAATAGTAACAATCCATAATAATGAGGTTGTAGAAGGGACAGTTATCGGCGTTAAGGATAATGAGATTATCTTAAATATTGGATATAAAGCAGATGGTATATTGACAAAGAACGAATACAGCAACAATCCGGATGTTGATTTGACAAAAGAAGTCAAACTGGATGATAAGCTCACTGTAAAAGTGCTGAAGGTCAATGACGGGGAAGGCCAGGTTCTTCTTACTTATAAGAGATTACAGCAGGATAAGCTGAATAAATTCTTTGAAGAAGCGATGGAAAAAGGCGAAGTACTTACCGGAACGGTAGCAGCTGCATTAAAAGGCGGACTCAGTGTTGCCTATGGCGAGGGAAGGATATTTATCCCTGCGAGCCTTGTTTCTGATGTATACGAAAGAGATCTGACTAAGTACGCAGGACAGGAGATCGAGTTTATCCTCACAGAGGTTAATCCACGTAAGAGAAGGATTATCGGTGACCGCAGACAGCTGGTTGTGGCAAAGAAAAAAGAGATGCAGGAAGAACTGCTGTCAAAGATCGAAGTAGGTATGATGATTGAAGGTACTGTGAAGAACCTTACTGATTTTGGTGCTTTTATTGATCTGGGAGGAGCAGACGGACTCTTACATATCTCCGAGATGAGCTGGGGACGTGTAGAGGATCCAAAGAAACTGTTTAAAGTTGGTGATCAGGTGACTGTGATGATCAAAGATATTGTAGACACTAAGATTGCCCTTACGATGAAACTGGATTCCAATAATCCATGGAAAACAGCACCTGAGAAATATGCCAAGGGAAATGTTGTGGATGGCAGGGTTGCCCGGATGACAGATTTTGGCGCGTTTGTAGAGCTGGAAGAGGGCATCGATGCGTTGCTGCATGTGTCCCAGATCTCTATCGAGCATGTGGAGAAGCCGTCTGATGTTTTGCAGATTGGACAGGAGATCACTGCTAAAGTCGTTGATTTTAACGAGGAAGCAAAGAAGATCAGTCTTAGTATCAAAGCACTGGAGATTGAAAATCAGAAAGAAGCAGAAGAAACTCCGGCTGAAGAGACAGCTCCGGAGATGTTAGAAGCTGATGACGCGGAGACAGAAGAGGAAGAATAATTCTGTGCTCCTATGATTTAAAATTGCTGGTGTATATCTATGTTAAATAATTATGAAGATTTTAAGAAAGAATTTTTTAAGGTTTCCAAGATCGATCTGAATTCCTATAAGGAAAACCAGATGAAGCGAAGGATTGATAACTTTATCGAAAAAAACCACTGTGAAGGATATGTTAATTTTCTGAAACTGATCCAGAAAGACAGTAATATTTATGATATGTTTATTACGTATCTGACCATCAATGTTTCGGAATTTTACAGAAACCCGGCGCAATGGACTACTCTGCAGAAAGTTATCATTCCTCATCTTCTTGGATGTTTTGGGAAGAAGCTCCGGATCTGGAGCGCCGCCTGCTCTACTGGTGACGAGCCTTATTCTCTGGCCATGGTATTGAGTGATTATGTTTCCTTGAATCAGATCGAGATCATTGCCACTGATATGGATAAGGAAGTTTTGTCCAAGGCAAAACGAGGATGCTATAATGAAAAGAGCGTCAAGGGACTTCCGGATAAATATATCAATAAATATTTTGAGAAAGATGAACATGGGCTGTATCATGTAGTGGATTCTATAAAAAAGTGTATTACTTTCCGTCAACATAATCTTTTAAAGGATTCTTACATAGCAGACGTTGACCTGCTGGTGTGCAGAAATGTTCTGATCTATTTCACCGATGATGCAAAGGATGGAATATATAAAGGATTTGTGAAAAGTCTCAAAAGGAATGGAATTCTTTTTGTGGGCAGCACAGAACAGATCATTGGTCCAGACCGGTACGGTCTTGAGACATTTCAATCCTTTTTCTACAAAAAACTTTAAGAAAAGAAAACGTGTTAATAAGCCACTCGAACCAAATCGGGTGGCTTTAAATAAGAAAAGAAAGTGAAGGCAATTGCCGGTTTGGAAAAACCTCACCAGGCATTTGTCCGCCAGGTGTCAGAAGTTCGTGACACCTGGCTCTCTTCACTCCAACGTTTGTGTCTGCGTTGCAGCCACAAACTTGAGATGTGCAAAAAAGCGCAGAAAAGAGGTAATTATGGAAAAGATTATTGTTGCCCTGGATGCCATGGGCGGAGATTATGCACCGGAGCAGACGGTGCAGGGAGCTGTCAATGCGGTAAATTCCTCCGGGGAGATCAAAGTGATCCTGGTGGGAAAGCAGGATCTGATCCAGGCAGAGCTGGCGAAATATGAATATAATAGTGATTCCATTGAGGTGGTTCATGCAGAAGAGATCATTGACATGGGAGATGTGCCCACGGCGGCGATCAAAAATAAAAAGGATTCGTCACTGGTGGTGGCGATGCGGCTGGTCCGGGACGGAAAAGCGGATGCGGTCGTTTCTGCGGGAAGCACTGGTGCGATCCTGGTAGGCGGACAGCTGGTAGTGGGGCGTCTCAAAGGGATCAAGAGACCGCCTCTTGCGCCTTTTGTGCCGACGACGAAGGGATTTTCCCTGCTCATTGACTGTGGCGCCAACGTGGATGCCAGACCGGAGCATCTGGTTCAATTTGCCCAGATGGGATCCATTTACTATGAAAATGTGATGGGGAAGAAGAATCCTACGGTGGGGCTCCTCAATATCGGAACGGAAGAAGAGAAGGGGAACCAGCTGGTGAAGGATACCAAGCCATTGTTAAAGGAATGCAGGGGAATTAACTATATTGGCAGCATTGAGTCCCGTGAGATCGTGCGGGGGGCGGCGGATGTCATCGTCTGTGAGGCATTTGTGGGAAATATCGTGCTGAAGTTTTTCGAGGGACTTGCCCTGACGATGTTTGACAGTCTCAAGCAGGGATTGTTATCCAGTCTGCGGACAAAGATCGGTACGGCGCTTGTCAAACCGGCCCTGAAAGGATTAAAAAAGCAGTTTGATACGAGCAGCCAGGGAGGTGCGCCCCTTCTTGGACTAAAAGGGCTGGTAGTAAAGGCACATGGAAATTCTACCTGTAAGGAGATTGAGATCGCCATAAAACAGTGTGTCTCCTTTAAAAAGCAGGGCATAAACGAGAAAATTAAAGAAAGCATTTGTGATTGATATGAAGGACATCGAAGAATTTGAGGACCGGATCGGCTATGCATTTCAAAATAAAAGGCTTTTGCAGAATGCACTGACCCATAGTTCTTTTGCCAACGAGAGGCACTGGACCTACAATAGAAACAATGAGAGGCTGGAGTTTTTAGGGGATGCTGTGTTGGAACTGGTGAGCAGTGATTTCATTTTTCACGAGCACAGCGGTGACATGGAAGGCGAGATGACCAAACTCCGGGCCAGTCTGGTCTGTGAGAGAAGTCTGGCAGACTCTGCCAGGCAGATCGGACTGGGACGGTTTATACGGCTGGGAAAGGGTGAAGCCGCTACCGGGGGCAGAGAGCGGGATTCCATCCTGTCGGATGCCTTTGAAGCGGTGATCGGCGCCATGTACCTGGATGGCGGTCTGGAGACGGCGAAGTCTTTTGTGATACGTTTTGTGCTCTCAGATATCGAGAACAAAAAGTTATTTTATGACAGCAAAACAATATTACAGGAGATGGTCCAGGCCCAGGGAACTGGCAGTATCTGTTATGAGCTTAAATCGGAGACCGGACCGGATCATGCGAAAGTGTTTGAGGTGAACTGTCTGCTGGATGGGGCATGTCTCGGAACAGGAATGGGACATTCCAAAAAGACGGCAGAGCAGAATGCTGCTTATGAGGCTTTATGTAAGCTAAAGAATAATAAATGATTGGAGTTTGTCTATGTATCTGAAAAGTATCGAAGTTCACGGTTTTAAATCCTTTGCCAACAAGCTGGTGTTCGAGTTTCATAACGGCATAACTGGTATTGTGGGACCCAATGGGAGCGGGAAGAGTAATGTGGCTGATGCCGTCCGCTGGGTTCTGGGAGAACAGAGTGCCAAACAGCTTCGCGGCGCCAGCATGCAGGATGTGATCTTTGCCGGAACAGAGCTTCGCAAGCCTCAGAGTTATGCCTATGTGGCGCTGACGATCTCCAATGAGGACCATAAGTTAAATGTACCTTATGAGGAAGTGCAGGTGGCGAGACGGGTATACCGTTCCGGGGAGAGTGAATACCTTCTCAACGGTGCGGCATGCCGGCTGAAAGATGTACAGGAACTGTTTTTTGACACTGGTATCGGTAAAGAAGGATATTCAATCATAGGACAGGGCCAGATCGATAAGATCCTCAGCGGTAAACCGGAGGAGCGCCGGGAACTTTTTGATGAGGCGGCGGGGATCGTAAAGTTTAAGAAAAGAAAGGCGACAGCGGAGAAAAATCTGGAAGCGGAGAGCCAGAACCTGCTCCGTGTCAGCGATATACTGACAGAACTGGAAAAACAGGTAGGTCCTTTGGCAAAACAGTCAGAGAAGGCAAGAGAGTACCTGCGGCTGAAAGAAGAGCTGAAAAAATACGAGATCAGTTTATTTATTCAGGATTATAACAGCTTCCAGGAAGACCTGCAGGAGGCAAAGACCAATATTTCCAATGCGGAAAAAGAACTGGAGGAGGTCAAGAAAGAACAGGAGAGTACCAAATCTCAGTTTGAAGAGGTGGAACATCAGATCAAGGAATACGACGGGCTCCTGGAACAGAAAAAGGAGAAATGCAACAGAGACCGTCTTGCCCTTGCCAGCATCGAGGGAGAGATCCGTATCGCGAAGGAGAAGATTTCTTCTCTTTCCCATGGAAAAGAATACTATACGGACCGTATGAACAGCATCCAGGCCTCTGTGGATGAGGTGACGAAAGAGAAAGAAGGATATCTGGAGAGCCAGAAGGAATTTACCGGGACGCTGGCTCAGATGCAGTCGGAAGAAGAAAAGCTTCTCAAAGAGGCAGACCGGCTTAATGAAAGGATCGGGGAGATGGAGAAAACCATCGCCGAGCAGAATGACATTATCCTGTCTTCCATGAACCAGACCTCAGAGATCCATATTGAGCATCAGAAGATTGAGTCCATGATGGAGCAGAACTCCATCCGCAAGGCGGAGCTGAACCAGAGGATCCTGTCTAACAAAAGCCAGGTTTCTACTGCTGTCGAACAAATGCAGCAGGAAGAAGCTGCCCTGGAAGAGATCCGCCAGTCTCTGGACGCGGAATATGTAAAGAGAAAAGAGTTTTTAAAGAAGGCAGAAGAATGCCGCACTGAGTTTAACGACCTGCGGCACGAACTCCATGAAAGGCAGAGGGATTATCATATGAAATCCTCCCGTCTTGCCACACTGAAAAATATTACGGAGCGCTATGACGGCTATGGACAGAGTATCCGCCGGGTAATGGAGCAAAAGCAGGAGAATCCTGGTATCGTCGGCGTTGTGGCGGATATCATACAGGTGGATAAAAAATATGAAACGGCGGTGGAAACCGCTCTGGGTGGGAGTATCCAGAACATAGTCACAGAGGACGAGCAGACTGCCAAAGATATGATCAATTTCCTGAAAAAGCACCGTTATGGACGGGCTACTTTTCTTCCGTTGACCACCGTTTCTGCCGCGGCGGGACGGATCAAGCCGGAGGTGCTCTCGGAACAGGGTGTGATCGGCTGCGTGTCGGAACTGGTTAAGAAAGACCAGAGATTTGATGGTCTGGTACAGTATCTGCTGGGCCGGTTTGTCCTGGTGGATACCATTGACCATGCCATGGCACTGGGAAGAAAATTTAAGCATACCCTGCGTATTGTAACACTGGAGGGGGAGCTTCTGAATCCGGGAGGATCCATGTCCGGAGGAGCCTACAAGAACAGCAATAATCTGCTGGGAAGGCGCCGGGAGATGGAGAAACTGGAAGAGGAGATCCAGAAGATTGAAAGATCCATGGACAAGCTTCGGGAAAAGAGAAAACGGCTGGAGGAAGAAGCCGGCAAGGCAGAGCAGAGGGCGAAGGAAAAGGATTCTGTGCTCAAAGAGCTGGGGCTTCGTGAGAATACGGCGAACATCAAATATGAGCAGGCGGTGGCAGTGAAGGAGCAGAAAGAGGCGGAATTCAATGCTATCGTAAATGATGGCAAGGAACTGGAAAGCCAGAAAAACATTCTGACGGAAACTCTGTCCCGCATCGATTCCCAGCTGAAGGACAGCCAGAAGAAAAATGATCAGGCGAAAAAGATCCAGGAGCAGACCACAGAGGAACTGGAAAAGGCAGCGGAAACCCTTTCAAAATCCCAGGAAAGGCTGGCAGAGCTCAAACTGGAGATCTCAGCTTTTACCCAGAAAAACAGCTTTCTTCTGGAAAACCTGGAAAAGACAGAAAACCGGCTGACAGAATTGGAAAAAGAATATCAGGCCCTTGTGGAGGAACAGAACAGTTCAGATACCCAGGTGGATCAGATGAACCAGTCTATCGAAGAGTTTGAGGGACGGATCACGGTGTGCAAAGAAGAAATCGCCACACTGGAACAGGAGATTGAAGATTACACGAAGAAAAAAGAAGAGCTGATGGTTTCCCAGAAAGATTTCTTTGACAAGAGAAATGAGATGATGGAGCATATCGGCGAACTGGATAAAGAATGCTTCCGGCTGGGGGCGCGAAAGGAAAAACTGGAGGAACAGCTGGAAAACCGCATCAATTATATGTGGAACGAGTACGAGGTTACTTACCACAATGCCAGAGAGATGGCAGGAGAACCGGAATTTACTTATGCCAGGATCAAAAACCTGGTGGGGGAGACGAAAAACAGCATCCGTGGCCTGGGAGATGTCAATGTCAATGCCATTGAGGATTATAAAAGTGTCAGCGAGCGCTATGAACTGCTGAAAACCCAGCACGATGATCTGATCGAGTCCGAGGAGGCACTGAAAGAGATCATTGCCGACCTGGATGTGGAGATGCGGGGACAGTTCAACGAAAAGTTCAGCCAGATCAAATCCCAGTTTGACCGGGTATTCCGGGAATTGTTTGGCGGTGGAAAGGGAACCCTGGAATTGGTGGAGGACGAGGATGTGTTAGAAGCCGGCATTCGGATCATCGCCCAGCCGCCGGGAAAGAAACTGCAGAATATGATGCAGCTCTCCGGTGGAGAGAAGGCACTGACGGCCATCGCCCTTTTATTTGCCATCCAGAACCTGAAACCATCCCCCTTCTGCCTGCTGGATGAGATCGAAGCGGCGCTGGATGACTCCAATGTAAAGCGGTATGCGAAATATTTACATAAACTAACGAAGAACACGCAGTTTATCGTGATCACCCACCGGCAGGGAACGATGTCGGCGGCGGATGCCCTCTATGGTATCACGATGCAGGAAAAGGGTGTGTCAACTCTCGTTTCTGTCAAACTGATCGAGGAACAGTTGAAGAATGAGCAGAAGGCGGCTGCCCAATAGCTGCGGGATCCAACAGATTCAAGTATTGTTTGTGCCGCCTGCGGCGGCATGTCTGGAAGTGTGAATAAGGAGAGAAAGAAGATAATGGGTATTTTCAGTAAATTAAAGAGCGGACTGAGCAAGACGCGGGATAGTTTTGTGTCGGGCATCGATTCAATATTTTCCGGTTTTTCTGAAATTGATGATGATTTTTACGAGGAGCTGGAGGAGCAGCTGATCATGGCTGATATTGGTATGGATACTTCCATGAAGATCATCGAGGAGCTCCAGGAAAAGGTGAAGGAAGAGAAGATCAAAGAAGCATCGGCTTGCCGTACCCTGCTGATGGATACCATCAAAGATCAGATGAAGGTACATGAGGATGCTTATGAGTTTGAGAAAAAGAAATCCGTGGTGCTGTTTATCGGCGTCAACGGTGTGGGAAAGACTACAAGTGTAGGAAAACTGGCAGGACAGATGAAAAAAGATGGAAAAAAAGTGCTTCTGGCGGCGGCAGACACCTTCCGCGCCGGCGCCATCGACCAGTTGAAGGAGTGGTCCGGCCGCGCCGGTGTGGATATCATTGCCGGTCAGGAGGGGGCAGACCCGGCAGCCATCGTATATGACGCGGTGGCGGCGGCAAAGGCGAGAAATACAGATATACTTCTGTGTGACACCGCAGGACGCCTTCATAACAAAAAAAACCTGATGGCGGAGCTGCACAAGATCTATAAGATCATTGAAAATGAGTACAGTGACGCCCATCTGGAGACCTTTATCGTAGTGGATGGAACCACTGGACAGAACGCCCTTGTCCAGGCGAAGCAGTTCAGTGAGGTGGCGGATATCACAGGGGTTGTCCTTACCAAGCTGGACGGGACGGCAAAGGGCGGCATTGCCATTGCCATCCAGTCCGAACTGAACATTCCGGTAAAATATATCGGCATCGGGGAAAAGATCGATGATCTGCAGAGATTTGACGCTGGAGAGTTTGTGGACGCTCTATTTGATGTTGCAGAACAATAGAAATCGTGGTAAAATGAGTGCCGACATAAAAATTGAGAGAAAGGCAGATGACAATTCATGATGACACTGGATAAATTTGAAGAGGCGAGCGAGAGGGTCAAGGAGGTTATACTTCCTACGAACCTGATCTACAGCGAATACTATAGCGCCGAGACCGGGGCGAAAGTTTATTTCAAGCCGGAAAACATGCAGTATACGGGGGCTTATAAAGTAAGAGGCGCCTACTACAAGATCAGCACCCTGTCCGAAGAGGAGAGGGAGAAGGGTCTGATCACTGCATCTGCCGGAAATCATGCCCAGGGTGTGGCATATGCGGCAAAGCTTTTTGGAGTAAAAGCCGTGATCGTCATGCCCACAACCACACCACTTATCAAAGTAAACCGTACGAAAAGTTACGGTGCTGAGGTGGTATTACATGGAAATGTATACGACGATGCCTGCAGCCATGCGCTGAAGCTGGCAGAAGAACAGGGATATACCTTTGTCCATCCCTTCGATGATGAGGTGGTTGCCACCGGCCAGGGGTCTATCGCCATGGAGATCTTTAAGGAACTTCCCACGGTGGACATCATTCTGGTTCCTATCGGGGGCGGCGGGCTCGCCTGCGGCGTGTCGACCCTGGCTAAGCTGCTCAATCCAAACATCAAGGTGATCGGTGTGGAGCCGGCGGGGGCAAACTGCATGCAGGAATCTTTAAGACAGGGGAAAGTCGTGTCTCTGCCGGGAGTGAATACCATCGCTGACGGTACCGCGGTGAAGACGCCGGGATCCAATATTTTCCCCTACATACAGAAAAATCTGGATGATATCATTACGGTAGACGACCATGACCTGATCGTGAATTTCCTTGATATGATGGAAAACCATAAGATGGTGGTGGAAAACTCCGGGCTTTTGACCGTGGCGGCGTTGAAGAAAATGGATATCCAGGGGAAGAAAGTGGTGTCCATCCTCAGCGGCGGCAACATGGATGTCATCACCATTTCCTCTGTGGTACAGCATGGTCTGATCCAGAGAGGAAGGGTATTTACTGTGTCCGTAGAGCTTCCAGACCGTCCCGGTGAGCTGCTTCATGTGGCGGATGTGATCGCCAGGGCGCAGGGAAATGTCATTCGGCTGGAACATAACCAGTTTATCAGCATCAACCGCAATGCCGCAGTGGAGCTGACGATCACCATGGAGGCCTTTGGCCACGAGCACAAGGAGCAGATCATAAAGGCGCTGGAAGATGCCGGATATGCACCGAAGAGCCAGCAGCCGACGGCGATCTATCACTAAAACAGGGAGGGAGATGGCAGAATGGAATACGAACAGAATTTGTTGTTTACTCCGGAGGGAGTCCGGGATATATATGGTGTAGAATGTGAGAAAAGAGAGTGGGTGGAAGCTGAGATCCATAAGATCATGAAACTCTACGGGTTTCAGGATATCCTCACCCCGACCTTTGAGTTTTTCGATATCTTCAACCAGGAGCGGGGCACCGTGGAATCAAAGGAAATGTTCAAATTCTTTGACCAGTATAACAATACCCTGGCGCTGCGCCCGGATATCACGCCGTCCATCGCCAGGTGTGTGGCAAAATATTATTCGGAAGAAGAGATGCCCATCCGTCTTTCTTATGCGGGAAATACTTTTATCCACCGGCGGGGGTATCAGGGAAAGCTCTCGGAGATCGCCCAGATCGGCGCCGAGCTTATGAATGATTCCAGTTCCGATGCGGATGCCGAGATGATCGCCATGACCGTAGAATGTCTCGCCAAGTCCGGCCTGAAGGAATTTAAGATCGATGTGGGGCACGCGGGATTTATCCGTGGCCTGATGGAAGAATCGGGATTTTCTGCCGGAGAGATTCAGGAATATAAGCGTCTTATCGCCAATAAGAACAGTTTTGGCGTGCAGGAGATGATTGAGAAAAAGAATCTTTCTTCCCAGTTAAAGGAGCTGCTGATCCGGCTTCCGGATCTCTTTGGCGCCAAAGAAACACTGGCTTATGCCAGGGAGAGGGTGAACCATCTGGGGGCGCTGGAGGCACTGCAGCGTCTGGAGACCGTCCAGGAGATTCTGGGAATCTATGGACTGGAAGAGAGTGTGACCTTTGACCTGGGGATGCTCAGTCATTATGATTATTATACAGGTATCATTTTTAAAGCATATACATACGGAACCGGGGAGGCGATCGTCACCGGGGGACGTTATGACAAATTGATCGAGCAGTTTGGCAAAAAGTCGCCGGCGGTAGGGCTTGCCATCGTCTTAGACCAGCTGATGAACGCCCTTGCCAGCCAGAAGGCGGAGATCCCCACAGAGACGGATGGCATTCTGATCCTGTACCGTTCCGCCAGCCGCGAAAAAGCGGTTCACCTTGGAAACCGTTACCGGAATGAGGGACGCCGGGTGATGCTGATGCGCAGGGATGCCCAGACAGAGCTGGAGGTATACCGCGGCTATGCGTTAGAAAACCAGATTTCCAGCATTGTCTATGTGGAAGACGACCAGACGACAACGATCGATCTATGACAGATTCAGGATGGAGGAAGGTATGAAATATTTAACGATTGCACTGGCAAAGGGAAGACTTGCCAAGCAGACACTGGCATTACTGGAGCAGACGGGCATCACCTGTGAGGAGATGAAGGACAAGGATACGAGAAAGCTGATCTTTGTCAATGAGGAACTGGGACTAAAATTTTTCCTTTCCAAGACTTCAGACGTGCCTACATATGTAGAATACGGCGCTGCGGATATCGGAGTGGTGGGAAGCGATACCATTCTGGAAGAGGGGCGTAAGATTCTGGAGGTTCTGGATCTGGGACTTGGAAAATGCCGTATGTGTGTGGCAGGTCCGGCGTCCGCCAGGGAGCTTTTGAAAAAAAATGAGATTATCCGGGTGGCTTCCAAATATCCAAAGATCGCCAAGGATTATTTTTACAATAAAAAACATCAGACCGTGGAGATCGTGAAACTGAATGGTTCCGTGGAACTAGCGCCCATTGTGGGACTCTCCGAGGTGATTGTGGATATCGTGGAGACCGGTTCTACCCTGAAAGAGAACGGGTTGGAAGTATTGGAGGAGATCTGTCCGCTGTCAGCGAGAGTGGTGGTCAATGAGGCGAGCATGAAGATGCAGCGGGAACGGATCACAAAGATCGTAAAAGACTTAAAGCAGGCGTTGAGCGAATAGAAAGGAGAGGGTGATGATGAGACGGATCAGACTGGACGATGCATCCATGGAAAATATTCTGGAAAGTCTGCTGAAACGCAGTCCGAACCAGTATGACACCTATCAGGATACGGTAAATGAGATTCTGAACGAGGTAAAGGAAAAGGGGGATGAAGCCCTGTTCCATTATACAAAAAAATTTGACAAAGCTGAGATCACGCCAGACAATATCCGTGTGACCGGGGAAGAGATCCAGGAGGCATACGCCCAGGTGGAGACATCTCTGGTAGAAGTGATGAAAAAATCTCTGGCAAACATTCAGGATTTTCATAAAAAACAGCTTCGGAACAGCTGGATCGAGACCAGAGAGGACGGTGTGGTCCTGGGACAGCGCATCACGCCCTTAGACAGTGTCGGCGTATATGTGCCCGGCGGAAAAGCAGCATATCCTTCCAGCGTGCTTATGAACATCATTCCGGCCCAGGTGGCGGGGGTGGAACGCATCGTTATGGTGACGCCTCCGGGAGCGGACGGAAAGGTAAACCCTGCGACATTGGTGGCGGCAGACCTGGCAGGAGCCACAGAGGTATACAAAGCAGGAGGGGCCCAGGCAGTGGCTGCCCTTGCCTATGGCACCGCCTCCATCAAAAAGGTGGCAAAGATCTGTGGACCAGGAAATATATTTGTGGCGCTGGCGAAAAAGAGCGTATATGGGCATGTGAGCATTGATTCCATCGCAGGTCCCAGTGAGATCCTTGTGCTGGCAGACGAGACGGCAAATCCCCGTTATGTGGCGGCGGATCTTTTGTCCCAGGCAGAACATGACGAACTGGCATCTGCCATTTTGGTGACCACCAGTGAGGAACTGGCAGTGAAGGTAGAAGAAGAGATTCAGGAATTTTTGAAGACCTTGAGCCGTGCGGATATCATCCGGAAATCTCTGGAAAATTATGGGTATCTTTTGGTGGCAGATTCCATGTCCGACGCCATCCGGGCGGCCAATGAGATTGCCTCCGAGCACCTTGAGATCCTGACGAAAAATCCGTTTGATACCATGACAAGAATAAAAAATGCCGGGGCGATCTTCCTTGGAGAATACAGCAGTGAACCCCTGGGGGACTATTTTGCGGGACCGAACCATGTACTTCCCACCAATGGCACCGCCAAGTTTTTTTCACCGCTGAATGTGGATGATTTTATCAAGAAATCCAGTCTGATCTCTTATTCCAGGGAAGCGCTGGAGCCGATCCACAAAGACATCATTCAGTTTGCCAATGCGGAGCAGCTGACGGCGCATGCCAATTCCATCGCTGTGCGCTTTGAGGATTGATGGGGCTTGTTATAAAAAAGCCGATTGCTTCGTGCTGACGCACTCCCGCAATCGCCGCCGGCATTCGCATTCCGGCTGGCTCAGCCTCCATGCTCATACCGTCTTGCCCATCAAATGTCTAAGCGTCCATGCAAGTTTACTTGCCTGTCCGCTTAACCGCTTGATGGGGCTTATCTACGACATGAGAAAATTGAGGGCGCCGACAGGATTTTCGGTGCCCTTTTCCAATAGGCAGATCAACCCCCGGATCGTCTCCGCCGTCTCTTCATCAGTGGAAGGGACGATGGTGTTGTCCAGTTTTACCGTTAAGATGATCAATACGATCTCAGCCAGGGCGGCGGGATGGTCAAAGGTGATATCCCCGGACTCAATGCCCTGTTCGATGATGGACGTCAGCACTGGCTTTAATTCTGTCACCATATAATTCAGGTATTTTTGGTGAAGGAATGCCCATTCCGTGCCGGTTTCCAGCGCAGAGACCGAGGCATCCTGCCGGATAAATTCTGCGGAAGAGCTGCGGCATGCCTGAAAAAGCATTGCCATCCGCGTGAATGGGGGAATCTCCCTCTGGGTGGCGAGATTTTTTGCCAGCTCCAGGGGCTTTTTATAATTACGTTCTATCAATGCATCTAAGATCTCTTCCTTCGAGGAAAAATAATAATAAATACTTCCCTTTCCAATTCCGGCGGCCTGGGCGATCTCCCGGACCGTGATCGCCTGCATGTCCCTGCTGGTCAGCAGTTCTTCCAGTGCATCTAATATTTTCTCATATTTCATAGGTTCTGGCATGGTCATATTCCTCCGATCGTTACTGATACACCCAAGTATATCATATTTCTGAAAAAAATGTCAGCTTCATGGGATCAATTTATACCCTTTTTCCTGTAGAGCGGAAAAATTTTCCTAAATCTTTTAAAATAAGTTGACCGCTGGTCGAAAAAGTGTTATTGTAAATTTGTAATAAACTTGACCACTGGTCGAAAAAAGAAAGGAAAATGTTGAAAAATGACCTATGCAGATTTTTTTGCTCTGGTAAAAGAGCAGTTTATGGGAGCCGATGTCAGTGATGTCACAGAACATTTAGCCTATCAGTTCAATATCACGGGCGAGGCGGAAGGAATTTTTTATGTTGAGGTGAAAGAGGGGCAGCTGTATGTAGAGCCCTATGAATATTTTGACCGGGACGCCATGTTTACTGCGTCTGCAGAAACACTGATGAAGATTGCAGAAGGAAAGCTGGATCCGGTGCTGGCATTTACCCTGCAGAAATTAAAGGTAGAGGGAAATATTGATAAAGCGCTCAAATTAAAGGATCTGATCAACAGCAAGGGCTGATCCCGGAGGTGAAGGATGATGGGAATAGGAAGAGGAATCCTGGCAGTGCTCGGGGGGCTTGTGGCTGCGGAGCTGGCGGGTTCTGTCTATATGTACCGGCGGACGATGATACGTTGTCCCGGGAAGGCAAATAATAAGAGGACCATCAAAATGTCGGGAACCGACT
This sequence comes from uncultured Eubacterium sp., assembly GCA_910584645.1. Taxonomy (GTDB): domain Bacteria; phylum Bacillota; class Clostridia; order Lachnospirales; family Lachnospiraceae; genus Eubacterium_F. Next base: position 8,406 of record CAJUAU010000003.1, on the reverse strand, counting down.
GGGAACGCTATATGCCGGTGATCGAAGAGCGGAAAGAGCGGTTTCTCGCCCATGAGAGGGAAGACGTATATCTGGATTCGGAAGACGGTCTGAGACTGCATGCCACTTATTTCCCTGAGGGGGACCAGAAGAAAGTGGTGATCTGTTTTCATGGGTACACCAGCCAGGGGATGAAGGATTATATTGCCCTGTCAGATTTTTATCTGAAACGGGGGTTCAGCATGCTTCTGGTGGATGCCAGGGCCCACGGAGACAGTGAGGGAAAATACATAGGATTTGGCTGTTTGGACCGGCGGGATGCCCTGCTATGGATCCTCTGGTTGTTAGAACGCTGCGGCAGGGATACGGATATACTGCTCCACGGAATTTCCATGGGAGCAGCGACGGTGCTTATGTGTACCGGCCTGGAGCTGCCGGAACAGGTGAGAGGGGTGGTATCGGACTGCGCCTTTACCTCACCGAAAGAGGTATTTACCCATGTACTGCATTCCATGTACCACATACCGGCATTTCCGATGATGGAGATTTCCGACTGGCTGAACCGCCGGCTGGCGGGATACGGGCTGGATGAGTGCAATGCGGCCAGAGAGGTAGAAAAGGCAAAGATTCCGGCTCTGCTCATCCACGGCTCCGGGGATGGCTTTGTTCCCAGTTGGATGTGCGACAGGATTTTTGAAAAATATGGAGCTTCTAAAAGAAAGCTGGTCATCGAGGGGGCGGCCCACGCCGAAAGTTATTTTAAGGACATGAAGCAGTATGAGAGCACGCTGGATGAGTGGCTGGAAGAGGAATGGAGGAGAGTATGAGAAAGACGAGAAAAGGATATCCGGTATATCCGCTGACGGTAGCGCAGAAATTTCATTTTTATTACATGGATTTCTGTCCCAAAAAGGAAGTTCTGAATATTGGAACCAGCCTGACCATCGGGGCAGATCTGGATTTTGACCTGCTGAGAAAGGCCATCGGGGAGGCATATGAGCGATGTGAGTGCCTGAAAGTGCAGTTTTTTAAGGATAAAGATGGCACATGGTATCAGTATGTGTGCCAGGAGGCGGCGATGGAGATTGGTTCGGAAGATTTTTCCGGAACAACCATGGAAGAGGCGGAAGCGGAGCTGCAGAGCTGGACCCAGGTTCCCTTTACCAAAGAAGATGCACCCATGAGCCGTATCGTTATGATCCATATGCCTGACGGATATCAGGGGGTATATTTTCTGGTGGACCACCGCATCATGGATGCCCAGTCAATGATCTGTTTTTTGAAAGATATCATTGAGATCTACTGCCATAATATGTATGAGGGGGTTGCCTATCCCAAGGAGATGTCTTCTTATATCGAGCAGGTAAAGAAAGATCTAGCCTATGAGGCAGAATCAAAGGCAAAACAAAAGGACGAAGCCTTTTTCCAACAGCTGATCGAGGCTTCGGAACCGATCTATAACGGCATCGACGGTCCGGGACGGTTGGAGGCTGAAAGAAAGGCCTCTGGAAATCCAGATGCCAGGGCGGCAGTGAACGTATCGGATTCTGTGGATTCGGCGCTGGATGTATTTCATCTGGAGGAAGAACCCACCAGACGTCTTATGGACTTTTGTGAGACCTATCATGTATCCCTGGTCTGCCTGCTGATGATGGGGCTGCGGACTTATTTTCAGAAAATGAACCACAATGACGATGTGTCCATTACGACAACCATCGCCCGGAGGGGAACCCTGAAAGAGAAGAAGAGCGGCGGCACGAGGATCCATTCTTTCCCCTTCCGCACTATTATTTCCGAGGATAAGACTTTCTTAGAAGGAATTTATGAGATCCGTGACCGGCAGAATGAGTATTTCCGCCATGCGAATTACGATCCGGTGGCATATTTTGCCCATCAGAGCAAGGTGTGGAACAAGGCGCCGGGGCGGGTGTACGAACCGATGTCCCTGACCTACCAGCCGATGTCCATGCGGGATAAAGAACTGGAAAAGCTGGGAGATATCAAATATAAGACCAAATGGTATCCCAACGGCGCCACGACCCAGGCGATGTACCTTACGGTCATGCACCGCCCGGAGGACAACGGGCTGGATTTCAGCTTTGAACACCAGGTGAAGGCAGTCAGCCGCAAACAGCTGGAATATCTGTATTATTATCTCTGCAGGATCATGTTCAAAGGTGCAGAAAATCCGAATCTCACGATTGGTGAGATCATGAAACTTGTGTAGTGGCTTTTATCATAAAGGAGGAAGATCATGTTTGAAGAGCTGAAAGAAATCATCTGTAATTATGTGGAGGTAGAGCCGTCGAATATCCATCCGGATTCCCGGTTTATGGAAGATCTTGGGTTTACTTCCTTTGACTTTGTGAGTATGATGGGAGAATTGGAGGAGCAGTTTGATATTGAGATCGACTCGGCCCGGGCGGGTTCAGTCCGGACGGTGCAGGAAGCGGTTGATTATTTATCTACACTTATAGACTGATTGTTTTAGATACGGGAGGTATACGATGAGCAATACTATGATCTATTCGACAATTTGGGAAATACTTGATGCGGCAGATAAAAAATATGGTTCAGAAGAGGCAGTCCGGTACCGGGTCCCAAAAGACGGCATCGAGGCAAAGACCTATGGTCAGTTAAAACAGGACAGCGATCATTTTTCCTGTGTCCTGAGAGAACTAGGAGAGCTGGGAAACCATATAGCCTTAACGGGTATGACTTCTTATACGTGGATCACCGCGTTTCTCGGCATAACAGGAAGCGGCTGTGTGGCGGTGCCTCTGGATGTCTCCCTGCCGGCGGAGGAAATGTGTGAACTGATCCACCGGTCCGATGCCACGGTACTGGTGCTGGATGAGGTCCGTGGTGATGTGGGCGCTATGGTGAGGGAGCGCTGTCCGAAGATCCGTTATGTCCTTTCTATGCAGAAAGAAAAAGCAGAGGCAGGGATGGAGTCTTTCTGGGAGCTGGTGAACGCCCAGAAAGGGAGTTTAGACCACCGCCCGGAGCCGGAGGATCTCTGTACCATTATGTTTACATCAGGAACCACAGGAAAGAGCAAAGGCGTGATGCTCACCCAGCGCAATATAGCAGAAAACGCCACCTGCCTGGATATGAAGTTCCCGGAGCGCACAGTTATTCTTTCGGTACTTCCGATCCATCACGCCTACTGTCTCAGCATGGATATCATAAAAGGAATTTCCCTGGGAAGTGTGATCTGTATCAACGATTCTCTGATGCACATGGCAAAAAATATGAAGATTTTCCAGCCGGACATGATCCTGATGGTGCCGCTGATGATCGAGACGCTGGCCAAGAAGCTGGAGGTGGCGGAAGGGCTTCCCCCGGAGGCAGTCAGACAGCAGGTATTCGGAGAAAACCTGCATACGATCTGCAGTGGCGGCGCCTATCTGAATCCAGACTATATCGATCTGTTTGAGAAGTACGGGATCCGTATCCAGCAGGGATACGGGATGACGGAATGTGCCCCGGTCATCAGCACCAACCTCAGCTGGAACATCCGCAAGGATTCTGTGGGCCAGCTTATGCCGAACTGTGAGGCAAAGGTGGTGGAACATGAATTGTGGATCCGGGGAAGCAGTGTGATGGCAGGGTATTACAAAATGCCAAAAGAAACCGCGGAGACGCTGGAAGACGGCTGGTTAAAGACCGGAGACCTGGGATACGTGGACGAGGAGGGCTTTGTCTATCTCACCGGAAGGAAAAAGAATCTTATCATCACAAAAAATGGGGAAAATGTATCCCCGGAAGAGCTGGAGAATAAAATTGGCACTTCCCGTCTGGTGCAGGAGATCCTTGTCCGGGAATCTGAGGGCGTTATTGAGGCAGAGATCTTCCCGGATCAGGAATATGTGATGCGAAAACAGATCCATGATGTGGAGAAGGAACTGCAGAAGCTGATCGACGAATACAACGCAGGGGCTCCAACCCATAAAAGAATATACCGCCTGAAGATCCGGGATCAGGAATTTGAAAAAACTCCCTCAAAGAAGATAAAGAGGTAGTGACATTTCTCCTGAGATTTGTTAAACTAAGGATAAACAAGGGCGCAGGAATGGCGCCGGTATAAATTTAATAAACCAAGGAGGAGAAGTATATGTACCAGGTAAAGATGCCGGACACGAACAACCGCAAGGTGATCGAGCAGAAAGGGAATATTACGATTTACGAGTATGAGCAGGATCTCAGCACCAATCCGGGAGCTGCGATGCAGGCATATTATTCCTCGAAAATGAATATCCGCAGACGCCAGGTGATGTTTGATCTGGACGGAAAACACGATGTGATCGTCCAGGCGGGGGCGATGCAGTGGATGGCTGGAAGCGTGAGCAGCGGCACAAACGTAAAAGGAGTCGGTGATTTTGCCAAGAAACTGGTTAGTTCCAAGGTGACAAATGAGTCGGCGATCAAGCCAAAATATACAGGTAAGGGAATCCTGATGCTGGAGCCCACCTACAAATACCTGATCATTGAAGATGTGGCATCCTGGAATGGAATGGTTATCGATGATGGACTGTTTCTCGCCTGTGACGGCAATACGGAGATCAAGACCGTATCCCGTAAATCCTTTTCTTCAGCCATCGCGGGAGGAGAGGGACTTTTTAATTCCTGCCTGATCGGAAGCGGTTTTGCGGTTCTCGAATGCAACTGCCCGAGGGAAGAGCTGGTGGAAGTAGAACTTCAGGACGATGAGCTGAAGGTGGATGGAAACTTTGCCATCGCCTGGAGCCAGAGCCTTAAGTTTACGGTAGAGCGCTCCACCAAAACACTGATCGGTTCTGCGGCAAGCGGCGAGGGGCTGGTGAATGTTTACCGGGGAACCGGAAAGGTTCTGATGGCACCGCTGTAAATGCAGGCACATGTGAAATCTTTAAGGGACTTCTTTTAAGAACTTTAGAATGTCTCAAAACACCTGCCAAAATATGACAGCAGTATTTCCTTTTGCCATCGTGAGAATAAAACTGGTTTCAAGGAGGACTACGAACATGAAGATAAGGAGTAAACGATCACTGGCGCTGCTTCTTATCAGCGCCCTGCTGGCAGGAATTCTGCCCCTGTCCGGATCAGCTCCGGTTCAGGCGGCAGGCCATGGCCTGGACAATCCCACAACCGATGCCGATGGCATTACCACCTAGGACGGTATCTGGTTCGGGAACTACTGGCAGGAGGACACGAACAAAGATGGGAAAGCTGACAAAGAGGACGACAAAACTCCCATCAAGTGGCGTGTGCTGTCGGTGGACGGCGACGATGCGTTTCTGCTGGCGGATAAAAATCTTGACTGCCAGAGCTACAATGCTACATATGCACACGTCACCTGGGAGACTTGCACGATGCGGAACTGGCTGAATGGCTATAGAGCAGAAATGAATGTAGAAAAGAAAGACTATAGTGATAATAATTTTCTCAATAATGCATTTTCAGAGACTGAACAGTCAGCAATCAAAACCACAACTGTTGTGAACGACAAGAAGTAGTAGCGGAAGAACAAACTTCACTGGAAAATAAATACGGAAGAAAAACCATCTCTTCTGTAAACCTGGTCATGAAAACCATGACGGGGCAGAGGGGGTGGTGTTTTTTATTGGATTAGGAAACTTCTCAGTTCGCGGAATCATGACCACCGGCTTAGCCGGTGGTCATGATTGTTCAAAGGTTTGTGGCTGTTTTTACGGTATGTACTAGCAGTGGCTACAGCTAGATTTTCTGACGAAGTAGCTGGACAATTAGAAGTGAATGTGTCAATTATTTAATTTCCGTTGTACCAGTTTCACTAACTGCTGTCGCTGGTGCCGATTGACTTGTATAAATTATGAGACTGTTATATAATGCTATTAAAAGGAAAGCGGGAGCGGAAAAGCAGCCAGGGACCAATATGGGGATTCGGCCACCGGGCTGCCTTGAAGGCTGGAGTGACCATATATATAGAAAGGGGAAAAGAGGTATGAGCAAGTTAAGAAAATCTGATCTGAGACGGCAGGCAGCTTTTTGCCTGATTGCAGCACTGCTGGCAGGGATCCTGCCGATACCCGCCGCACCGCCGGCCCAGGCGGCCGGCTATAGTGTCAGTAATCCAAGGATAGAAAACGGCATCACCACCTGAAACTGTATCTGGTTTGGGAACTACTGGCAGGAAGATACCAACAAGGATGGAAAAGCCGATAAGAATGATGAAAAAACGCCAATTAAGTGGAGGGTGCTGTCGGTGGATGGCGATGACGTTTTTCTGATGGCAGACAAGAGTCTGGACTGCCAGAAATACAATGAAACAAATTCAGATGTTACCTGGGAGACCTGCACGATGCGCAGCTGGCTGAACGGGTACGAGGCGGAACAGAATGTATGTAGCAAAGATTATAGTTCAGAAAATTTTATGAAGGACGCATTCACTGCGGAAGAACGGGGAGCAATTCGGACTACAGATGTAGAGAATAATAATAACCCGGAGTATGGCACAGCGGGAGGTAATAATACTTCGGATCAGGTGTATCTTTTGTCCATCGAAGAGGTAACGGATCCAGCATATGGATTCAGCTCTTCAACAGAAGAACAGGCCAAAAACAGAAGGGTTTTGATCACTGCTTTTGCGAAAGGGCAGGGAGCAGATACAAATACATCTGGGGAGACTGCAGGAATGGGTAGTTGGTGGCTCCGATCGCCGGGTGATACTAGTAATTACGCTTCTGGCGTGAATAACGATGGTTATGCCAGTTTGATTGGTGACTATGTCAACGGCGCTGCTCACAGCGTCCATCCAGCTTTGCATTTAAATCTTTCATCTATTTCCAGTTGGTCATATGCTGGTACCGTGACCTCAGAAGGAGTAACAAACGAGACTACACCGTCACCACAGGCGACTGCAGCGCCGACAGTAACTCCTAAACCAGTGGAACCGGAAATGACTCTGAAACCATCGGCGACAGCGGGGCCAGGAGAGAAGATCAAATTGAAAAATCCGACCATAGAAAACGGTGTCACCACCTGGGACTGTATTTATTTTGGTAATTACTGGCAGGAAGATACCAACAAGGATGGAAAAGCCGATAAGAATGATGAAAAAACGCCAATTAAGTGGAGGGTGCTGTCGGTGGATGGCGATGACGTTTTTCTGATGGCAGACAAGAGTCTGGACTGCCAGAAATACAATGAAACAGATTCAGATGTTACCTGGGAGACCTGCACGATGCGCAGCTGGCTGAACGGGTATGGGGCAAAAGCGAATCTACAAGGAAAAGACTACAGTGGAGACGGTTTTCTAAACAATGCCTTCACGGAAACGGAACAGAAGGCCATAAAGTCTGCCTATGTAGTAAACAACGACAATCCGGAGTGTGGAACATACGGGGGAAATAATACTTCTGACCGGGTGTATCTGCTGTCCATCGAAGAGGTAATGGATCCATCTTATGGGTTTACCTCTTCAGTAGACAGTTCAAATACAAGGAAATCGGTAAATACAGTTTATACGGCAGCGGGAGGAGAAGTGGGGAGTAATAATATGAACAGTGCTGGAAGCTCGGATCATTGGTGGCTCCGTTCTCCGGGGTACGATAGTCATGCCGCTTCCTATGTGACTAAAATTGGATATGTCCTTACGAATGGTATCGATGTATCCGACACCATGATTGCTGTCCGCCCGGCTTTGCATCTAAATCTTAAGGAAGCGTCAGAGGACCTATCAGCCCCCGGCTGGTCATTTGCCGATACCGTGACCTCAGATGGAAAAGGAGAAGGGACAGTGCCCCCCCTGGTGACAATAAAGCCAACGATCAAACCGACACCGACGGGAACGGCAAAGCCTGGAATAACCCCTGTTCCCCAGAAAACCTATGATCTCAGTATAAAGACCAGTGGGAATGGGGCGGTATCCGTGAACACATCAAACACGGCTATAACCACCGAGGGTAAAGCCTCCATAGATATGAAAGTAAACAGCGGTGAAGACGTCCTGCTTACCTTCCAGCCGGCAGAGGGCTCAGGACCTTATATTTTAACCATCGATGGAGAGGTGGGACATGTGGTGGGAAACACCTACAGGATTCCTGGTATCCAGAGCAGCCATACGGTAGTGGTAACTTTTACAGGATCCCCCCAGCCAACGCCAGTGCCGACGCCAACGCTGGAACCAACTCCCACGCCGATCCCTACCCCCATTCCCACCCTGGAACCACCCGGACTGACGCAAACTCCGGAACCGACAGGAACACCAGTGCCAACAGCGGTCCCGTCACCTGCTGTGTCCCCGGCAGCTTCTTCCACCCCGGAACCAGCACGATCCCCGGAGCCAGATCCGTCTTTGACACCAGCCCCCCAAGCTTCATCATCGCCTCTTCCAGAGAAAGACCTCTCTGCCATCCAGGGCGGCCTGGGAGTCTCCCCGGATACGGCGGTGAAGATCCAGGCGGC
>CAJUAU010000002.1:182063-272514 GCA_910584645.1 uncultured Eubacterium sp. | reverse complement strand
TCTTGAAAACACCAGAGAGGCGATGGAACGGCTGAAAAAGTAATCCGCAGCCTCATATAAATTTAGCAAAGCGATATATGCGCGGAATGGCGCGCAGGAATAGGGGGAAATATGAACAGATGGAAAAAGGTTTTAGTGGGGATCATTGCGTTTGGGATGATTCTGATGCCGGTATCTGTCTCAAAGGCGGATGCGGTAGCGGGGGATGAAAAGCCCTATATATCCCTGGGGGCGGACCTTACGAAAGAACAGAAAAATACGGTTCTTTCTCTTCTGGATGTGACAGAAGAGGAACTGGCAGATTATGAAGTGATCCAGGTGACCAATGAGGATGAACATGACTATCTGGATGAATATCTTTCAGATTCGGTGATCGGGACCAAGGCGCTTTCTTCTGTCCGCATCGAAAAGGAGGAAGAGGGGAAAGGGATCAGCGTTGTCACAAAAAACATTACCTATTGTACCAGTGGTATGTACACCAATGCTTTGATCACAGCGGGGATCACCGACGCAGAAGTGACAGTGGCGGGTCCTTTTAATCTGTCGGGAACGGCGGCTCTGGTAGGAGCCATGAAGGCATATTCTACGATGACCGGCGAGGATCTGAAAAAAGAAAATGCAGACGCTGCGACGAATGAGCTCGTGCTGACTGGAGAGCTGGGGCAGGAGCTGGGAGCAGAAAAAGCGGAAGAACTGGTAGCATTGGTTAAACAGAGAGTGCTGGACGGCGATGTGGAGACGGTGGAAGAGGTCAAAGAGATCATTCAGGAATCTGCTGGAGAACTGGATGTGAAGCTGACGGCCGAGCAGGAACAGAAACTGGCGGAACTTCTGGAAAAGATCAAGAACCTGGATCTGGATGTGGATAAGCTCAAACAGCAGGCAGAAGATGTGTATAACCGTCTTAAAGACCTGAACATTGATCTGGACCAGGCGAAGGGAATTTTTGAAAAGATCATTCAGTTCTTTACCGAGATCGCTGAAAAGATCGCGAACTGGTTTGCCGGACTGTTTGGGTGACAAAGGCCTGTCTGGCTGAGTACAAGATACCTGTATTTTCTGCAGATAAGTGTGGGAAGTGCAGGTACTTTTTGCAAAAGAGGGGTAAACTTGTACCATAGTTGAGTTTGGCGGAAATTTTATTTCTTGCCACACAGGATATATATGTGATAAAATAAGTCCTGTCGGACTTATCCATGAGTTTTTAGCAAAACTCAATATGTGCAGAAGACGTGCACATAAAATGTGATAAAATAAGTCCTGTCGGACTTATCCATGAGTTTTTAGCAAAACTCAATATGTGCAGAAGACGTGCACATAAAATGTGATAAAATAAGTCCTGTCGGACTTAAATGTGTAAGAAACTGGGTATCTGTATGATACTCTATTATAATATTATGCTGGAGGAATGATCAGTGAAGATAAGTGTAATTGTAGCTTATCACGATGAAAAGAACTATATCCGTGACTGCCTTGGGAGTCTGGCAGATCAGAGCTTCCGTGATTTTGAAGTAATCATGGTATGTGACGGATGTGATAAACCAGATGTAAGTGAGTGGGGCGGGCTGCAGATGCATTTTGCCCGCACGAAAGACACCAGTGGCGTGGCGGCGGCAAGAAATGCCGGGCTTGATATGGCCACAGGGGAATATATCTTTTTTATGGACGCCGATGACTATCTGGCTCCGGACACGCTGCAGCGGCTGGTGGAAAAAGAAGTGACCGGTGGAGTGGCTTATGGAGAGATCCGGAGTACGTGGTACAGCCGGAAGGTATATTTTGATAATGGAGAGGAACTGGACCGTCAGAACGGTACAGAACATACAAAGTATGAGGGAGATGTGGGGAATGCCTATGAATACCTTCCCATGCGTGCCGGGAGCCTTCAGGGTATAACCATTCTTGGAATGTTGATCTCCAGAAAGGTGATCCAGGGACATTCGATCCGGTTTTGTGAGGATCTGCATTACTTTTCAGACCTGCCTTTTTTAATGCAGGTGCTTTCCCATGCAGAAAAGACGTTGTTTTGTGAAGACGGCTTATATATAAAGAGAAAACATAATGATCCAGTGAACCTGCCTTCACTGCTGCAGGCGAAGGATGATGAGAAAAAAGTGTTTGAGGGTATGGAGGCTTATCGCAGGGCAAAGAAATTCATTTCTGCCCAGGAGGAGAATAAGAACCAATATCTTGATTATAAATTTGTGATGTGGCTTGTGACCAGGATCGCTGCATTTGTGGTGGAGGCAAAGCCGGCGAAACAAAAAGAAACGGTGATCGTCCTTCAGGATACCTTGAAGCTGCTGGGAAATGGTGTACTCCCTATGTTGAAGCATCATCCCAAAAAACTGATCCGGTATGGATTGGCGGGGGATGCGGCGGGGCTTGCCGGAAAAACCAGGAATCATGCAAGAAAACAGACGCTGTTCCGGATCTGTACCAGCCGGGCCAAGATGAAGCGCTATCTGTATGAGAAGGTGTTTTCTAAGATGAAGATGCTGGAGGATACGGTAATCTTTGAGAGCTTTTTTGGGAAAAGCTATTCTGACAGCCCGAAGTATATTTTTGAATATCTTAACGAAAAATATCCAGGGAAATATAACTATATGTGGGTGAATGCGGGGAGGAAGCTGAAACTTCCCTATCCTGCCCGACAGATGAAGCGGTTTAGTTTCAAGTATTTCTTCTATATGGCAAGGGCAAAGTATATCGTATTTAATGGGAGACAGCCCCAGTATTTTATCAAACGGAAGGGCAATGTATTTTTGGAGACCTGGCACGGAACACCATTGAAGAAACTGGTATTTGACATGGAGGATGTGACCACGGCATCGCCGCTGTACAAGGAGCAGTTTTATATCCAGACCCGTTCCTGGGATTATCTGGTGGCGCCTAATCAGTTTTCGGAGGATATTTTCCGCCGCGCCTTTATGTACGACGGGCAGATGCTGGAGACAGGGTATCCGAGAAACGACATTTTGTACCGGGAAGACAAAGAACAGCTGATGAGGGAGATCAAGGCAGAGCTTGGCATACCAGATGACAAGAAGGTGATCCTCTACGCACCGACCTGGCGGGATGACGAATTTTATGGCCATGCCCAGTATAAATTTACTCTTAAACTAGATCTGGAGCAGATGAAGAGGGAACTGGGAGAGGAGTATGTGGTGATCCTCAGAACCCATTATTTTATCGCAGATTTTCTTGATCTGGGTCAGTATGAGGGATTTGCGTGGAATCTGAGCAAATACGACGATATCGCCAGACTCTATCTGATATCGGATATTCTGGTCACAGATTATTCTTCGGTCTTTTTTGACTATGCGAATCTGAGAAGGCCTATGCTGTTTTTTACCTACGATCTGGAAAAATACCGCAGCGTACTCCGGGGATTTTATATGGATGTGGAAGAGGAGCTTCCGGGACCTATGCTTTTCGAGACGGGAGAGGTCATAGAGTCCGTATGCCGCATCGATGAGGTAAAAGAGGAATATAAGGAAAAATATGATCGTTTTTGCAAAAAATATTGTTCCTGGGAAGACGGACATGCAACAGAAAAGGTGGTAAATGCTGTGTTTGGCCTGAGCGGACAGGAGAAGTAAAATATTGCAGAGGAAGGTTTGGAGGATAAAATGTCAAAGGTAAGTGTTATCGTCCCTTATCTGAAGGGACCGTCCTATTTGGAAGAATGCATTCAAAGTATTGAGGATCAGAATCTGTCTGATTTTGAGATCATTCTGGTAGATGACAAGGATGGGCATGAGGTTCCAGATCAGGTGCTGGCCATGAAAAATGTGAAGCATATTGTGATGGATGATGAAATTGATGCGGATGAGTATTTTGACAGGAAACATCAGTTTTTTGAGAATGAGAAAAGAAAATCCCTGGGCATGACAGAGGAAGAATATGAGGCCTATAAAGAAGAACGGGAGAGATCCCAGGCGGCCAGTGAAGATGATAATGACATGGATGATTCAGGAAGTGCTTCGGCCAGCGGGGATACGCCTTTTGAAGGAGAGCTGGAGATTCCGCTGCGCCCCTTTGGCGTGGCAGCTGCAAGGAATATGGGCTTGAAGTATGCAGAGGGTGAGTATATTTACTTTCTGGATGCCGACGATTACCTGTGGGAAGACGCACTGGCAAAGCTGGTGAAGCTGGCAGAGGAGAAAAAGGCCAAGGTGGTCACTGGCAACCGCTGGAGTTCCTGGTTCCGTCCGGTGAGTTTTGATTTTGAGAAAGCCAAACCGGATTCCGAGATCGAGGGGGTATGTCCTCTGGAGGGAGAGGGACTGGAACAGATTCTGAAAAAACGTTTTACAATACAGCATTTGTTGATCCGAAGGGATTATTTTGACAGCCTGGGAATGGCCTTTGATGAATACAATACCTTTTATTCGGATATGCCGGTGGTGGCTAAGGTTCTTGCCGGGGCGGCCGGAGACATGTGGGTGGATGGCAGCAGTATCTATGTGTGGAGACACCGGAATGATCCCATTCATCTGCCGGCATTGAGCCAGAAAAAGAGAAAACGCAGAACTCGTGAATACATAGAGAGCCACGAGCAGGCGTATGAGATTCTTGCCCAGGCAGATGAACATCTCCGCTATGCTTTGTCCCGCTGTCTTTGTATGTTTACTCTTGGTAAGTTCCCCAGCAGCCTGAAGGGACAGAAGAGCATAAGGTATACGCAAAATCTCCAGAAGATCCCGAAAGAGGATTTAAGGCGCATTAAGAAGGACCTGAAATTTTTCAGGCGCCGTGAACTGGAGTTTATTGTGAGGGGGAAATACCGTCTGGCAAAACCGATGGGACGGCTTGCCTATGTATTTAAAAAGAAAAGAGGTCTGTTCGGAAAACCTATACAGTACTGGAGATTTCTGGACAAACGCTTTTTTAGGAAAATGCCGACAAAAGAAAACTGGGTATTTGTGGAGAGCTTTTTTGGAAAGAGTTATTCGGACAGTCCGAAGTATCTATATGAATATCTGTATGATACTTATGGTGATAAATACCGTTATATCTGGTGCCTGAATAAGAGGGCCCCGGAGATGAAAGGACATCCTTCCATCTGTAAGAGACATTCCCTGAGATATGTATACTATACCTCCCGGGCTAAATATTTTATCTGTAATACGAGGCAGCCGGCATGGTTTAAAAAACGGGAGGGAGTCGTATTTCTTGAAACCTGGCATGGAACACCACTGAAAAAACTTGCTTTTGATCTGGATGATATCCATGCAGTGAGCCAGGATCATAAGAAATTATTTTACCGTCAGAGCAAGGCGTGGAACTATCTGATCTCAGCAAACCGTTTTTCCACGGATGTATTTGAGCGCGCCTTCTGCTATCCGAGGGAGCAGATCATTGAGGTGGGATACCCGCGGAACGATATTCTTTATTCGGAGCGCGCCGGGGAGATTGCAAAGGAAGTAAAACGGGAGTTTGGTATCCCAGAGGACAAACGGGTGATCCTGTATGCGCCGACGTGGCGTGACAATCAGTTTTATGGCAAGGCAAAATATAAATTTACCCTGGCTATGGATCTGGAACGGATGCGCCGGGAATTTGGCAAAGACAGTGTACTGCTTCTCAGGACCCATTACTACATCGCGGATATTCTTGATCTCACGGGCCTGGAAGATTTTGTATATAACGGAAGTACCTACAATGACGTTTCTAGACTGTATCTGGCTTCGGATATATGTATTACGGATTATTCCTCTGTTTTTTTTGATTTTGCCAACCTGAGGCGGCCGATGTTGTTTTTTGCTTATGATTATGAGGATTACAAAGGAGAGATCCGGGGAATGTATTTTGATATGAACACGGAGCTTCCGGGACCGATCCTTCAGACAAATGATGAACTTGTGGAGGCACTTCATAATATTGATAAAGTTACGGAACAGTACAAGGAGCGCTATGAGCAGTTTTATGAGAGATTCTGCAGTGTGGATGACGGTTTTGCTTCCCAGCGTGCCATTGATATTGTGTTCGGGAAGGAGCAGACATGAGAAATTTCATTCGGTTTCTCGTAAAAAGGATAGTGATCATTATCTACCGTGTCATGTGTGTTGTACTCCCGGTAAACAAAAGACGGATCGTATTTGATTCCAGTCTGGGAAAGAGTTATTCGGGAAATCCAAGGCATATTTTTGAGTATATGGTGGAAAATGGTTATCAGGAAAAATGGGAATGCACCTGGTTTTATGAAAGTATTCCTTATCCGATCCCTGGGGACGGTTACCAGTTCCGCTATGGGCGGCTGCGCTATCTTTATTATATGGCGACAGCAAAGGTATGGGTGTTTGACTGCCGTCAGCCGGAATGGCTTATAAAGCGGAAAAACTGTTATTATATCCAGACCTGGCATGGAACGCCGTTAAAGAAACTGGTTCTCGACATGGATAATGTATTTATGATGAATGAGACAGACATTGGCACATATCAGAAGGGCTTTGTGAAAAATGTGCAGATCTGGGATTATCTGATCTCCCAGAACCCATTTTCCACAGCTACCTTCCGGCGCGCTTTTGCCTTTGATAAGGAGATGTTAGAGATCGGATATCCGAGAAATGACCTGCTGCTTTCAAAAAACAATGATGAGGATATCTGGCTGTTGAAAAAACGGCTGGGGCTGCCGCTGGATAAAAAGATCCTTTTATATGCGCCCACATTCCGTGACGATGAATTTGAAGAGAACACCAGCTATAAGTTCAGCCCGAAACTCTCTTTTGACCTTCTTATGGAGAGACTTCAGGAAGATTATATACTGATCGTCAAGTATCATTATCTGATCATGGACTATATTGACTGGTTTCCCTATAAAGGATTTATTTATCATTTTGACCAGAGCTATGACATAGCGGAGTTGTTTCTTGTGTCTGATATGCTGATCACAGATTATTCTTCTGTTATGTTTGATTACAGCATTCTCAAACGGCCGATGTTTTTCTATGCCTACGATCTGGACAAATACAGAAATGACCTGAGAGGATTTTATTTTGACTATGAGGGAGAGATGCCGGGACCGATCTCATCGGATACAGAACAGCTTATAGACAATATACTGAATCATGATCCGAAGGAATACGAAGAGCGGTTCGAGAAATTCCGTGGGAAATATAACATCTGGGACGATGGAAGAGCATCGGAAAAGGTGGTGAAGCTCATTGAGGAGCTGATCGGGTAAAAAAGGTACTGGAGCGAGGGCGATTAGATTATGTCACTGGATAGAAAGTAGAGGCGAGATTATATGCATATGAAACATATTTTCTTAACTGGTTTGTTTTTCCTGTGCCTGATCTTACTCTCCGCTCCGCCTGTCAGGGCGGCACAGGCGGTAGAGACAGGAACCTGTGGGGAAACGGCTCAGTGGTTCATGTATAACGATGGGACAATGGTTATACGTGGGACAGGAGAGATCGGCACCTCAGAGCGATTGGTGCGGGCAAGTAAAGAGGATGTAAAAAAAATTGTCGTGGAGGGGGGGATAACCTCGATTGCAGCGGGGACATTTTATGAGTGCAGTGCAGGTGAAGTGATCCTGCCATATAGTCTTACAAATATAGGAAGTGGGGCATTTCGTTGTTCTAAGATTACAGAATTGTCTATGCCGGATTCGGTTGTCTCAGTTGGTGGGGGTGCTTTCGCCTCTTGCGATTATTTGGAAAAAGTTCGTCTTTCTCAAAACCTGAAAATATTGAGTGTGGGTATATTTGAATACTCTGACGCTATACAGGAGCTGATAATCCCGGACGGTGTAGAGAAGATCTGTAAGGATGCTCTGTCTAAAATGAGGTTTTTGAAGAAACTTGTCATCGGAAGAGGAGTGAGGAGTATGGACAAGAGCTATATGGATGCTGTGTCGTTGCGCGAGATTCAAAATCATTCTTCACTTGATTTTCGTTTAAAGGAATTTGAGATTGAGACAAACCTGGTCAAATGGAGTGTAGACGGTGTGAGGACGGATGTCGTGGGAGCAGGGAAAACAGCGTTTGGAAAGGGCAAGAAGTACAAGATAGTGTACAAATATATGAAGGGCGTCACTTGTCTGGGTAAGCGCCCCTCAAAATATGAATATGGATTCGCTGCAGAAATGCCCGCGGCCAAAAAGAAAGGACATGTATTTTTTGGATGGAACTGGAACGAAAAACGGTTTGCGAAATCCACGACATGGATTGAAAGTCTTGACTATGTGCCAGAGGGTGCCAAAGATAAGGGAGCCATCGTTGTCATGCCGAGATTTGTAAAGGTGTCAATCAAAAAGAAAAGCAAGAATCGTATTACCATCACGACAGATGCGAGCGAGACACGATGTATACTGGATGGAATCGGTGTGCGCTACTCCACGGAGCCGACCATGAGAAACTGCAAAAAAATACAAAAATATCTTTCGGGAAAGCCGAAAGGGTACAAAAAGAAATTTACCATAAAAGCCAAAAAAGGAAAGACGTACTATTTCCAGTTCACGTTATATGATGACAAGTATGTCAATGATGAAAATGATAGCAACGACTGGTGTTGGAGTAAATCAAAAGTGTTTAAGATGGGATGATACCTGGTGTACCAGTATGAAGCTGATTCCCCAGAGGGCTGCGCTTTTCAGCCAGCCCTTTTTGGGGAAAGTTATCAATTTGCGGAGCAGAGAATCAGCTTCGCTGATTCTCCGGAGGGCTGCGCTTTTCAGCCAGCCCTTTTCTCGAGTTCCACCAGCGGCACCGGCATCAGTGCCAGTATTCCCACCAGGATCCACTGTGAAACCGACAGGGATGTGGTGTGGAAGATCATCTGCAGTGTGGGAACAGATATGGCAGCGCACTGCAGGGCGATGCAGAAGATCACGCTGAACAGAAGCTTTTTATTAGTGAAAAATCCAATCTTAAAGATGGAATGGGTGCTGCTTCTCATGTTCAGGGAATGAATCAGCTGGGACAGGGAGAGCACAGCGAAGCACATCGTACTTCCCGCGGCATCTCCGCCCAGCATGTATGCGAACAGGGCGAGGGAGCCGATGAACATGCCCTCAACAATGATGGTAAACATGCCGCCTCCTCCGAAGAGTCCTTTCGCTGCGGAGACGGGAGGATGGTTCATAATATCGCTTTCTGGTGGTTCCAGTCCCAGGCAGATGGCGGGAAAGGAATCGGTGACCAGATTGATAAACAGGAGCTGTACCGGGAGCAGCGGTGCGGCCCTTCCCAATAGGATTGCCACAAAGATCGTCATGATCTCTCCAATGTTACAGGAAAGGAGAAAATGGACGGCCTTTTTTATGTTCTGGAAAATTCCCCTGCCCTCTTCCACCGCATCGACGATGGTGGCAAAATTATCGTCCATCAGGATCATATCGGCGGCATTTTTTGCCACATCTGTTCCAGATCTGCCCATGGCACAGCCGATATCCGCTTTTTGGAGTGCCGGAGCGTCATTGACGCCGTCTCCGGTCATGGCGACTATTTCTCCGTTGTTCTGGAATGCCTTCACCAGACGTACCTTGTGAGCCGGAGAGACTCTGGCAAAAACGGGGTACTGATAGATGACACGGGAGAGTTCAGCATCGCTGATCTGGTCCAGCTGGGCGCCGCTCATGACCTGGTCGTGATGGCGGCAGATCCCCAGCTTATGGGCAATGGCGGAGGCGGTGACCTGATGGTCGCCGGTGATCATCACGGGACGGATCCCGGCGTGGCGGCATTTTGTGACAGCAAATTCGGCTTCTTTTCTGGGAGGATCCATAAAGCCTGCCAGGCCGACAAATACCATATTTTCCTCATAGACGGATTTGTTATGTTTCAGGTGGGTGCCAATGTCCTCCCGGCAGGCGAGGGCAAGTACACGCAGGGCATCCCTGGCAAATTCCTGGAAGATCTGTTCGATATTCCGCCGTATGCTGTGGGTAATGGGTTTCTTCTCACCATCGATCAAAATATGGCTGCAGCTTTTGAGAATGATCTCCGGCGCGCCTTTGGTAATGCTCATAATCCCCTTTGAGGTTTCATGAAATGTAGTCATCCGTTTGCGTTTGGAATCAAAGGGAAGTTCGTCTTTCAGATGTCTTTTTCTCTGTTCAGCTTCCATGTTTATGGACAGGGTATCAGCGTATTCCCACAATGCCTTTTCCATGGGGTCGATGCCGTGGCTGCACAGGCAGAAATAAGTAAACAGCCGCTGGGCGGTGTCCATGGTATAGGTTTTTACCACGGTCATTTTGTTTTCTGTAAGAGTTCCGGTTTTATCTGAGCAGATCACAGTGGCGCTGCCAAGGGTTTCTACGGCAGGAAGCCTGCGGATGATAGCACGTTTTTTTGCCATCCGCTCCACTCCCAGGGAGAGCATGATCGTGACCAGGGCAGGAAGGCTCTCCGGGATCGCCGCCACTCCCAGGCTGACGGAGGTCATAAACATGGAAAAGACAGGCTGCTTTTTATATATGCCAAGGACAAACAGGACAAGACAGATGATCAGTGCCAGTGTCCCCAGGAGTTTTCCCGTATGGTTCAGCTTTTTCTGGAGCGGGGTGTCTGGCGGTGTCTCAGAAGAGATCATTCCGGCGATGTGCCCCAGTTCGGTATTCATTCCGGTGGCAGTCACGATGGCAAGACCGTGTCCAGAGATGACAAGTGTTCCGGAAAATGCCATATTGACCTGTTCCGCCACCGGAAGATTTTCCTGATGGAGGGGAGAGGTGGATTTATCTATAGGATTTGTCTCGCCGGTCAGGGTGGATTCCTCAATGGAAAGTCCCATGACAGATATGATCCTTGCATCGGCGGGAACGAGATTTCCCGCTTCCAGTACGATGAGATCTCCGGGAACCAGAAGAGAGGAATCGATCTGCTTTAATTCACCCTCCCGGTATACCAGCGCCAGGGGCGCGGAGAGGTTTTTCAGCGCCTCCAGCGAACGTCTCGCCTTTGCTTCCTGAACAACGCCCAGAATCGCATTGATGATCACAATGGCGAGTATGATGGAGGGCTCGATCAAGTCCATCCGATGCTCCAGACAGGAGACAGCAAAGGAGATGCCGGCGGCGATCAGAAGAGTTATGATCATAAAATCCTTAAACTGGTCGATAAAATTTTTCAACATGCTGTCTGGTTTTTTATGAGCCAGCTGGTTTTTCCCGTATTTTTGAAGATATGCCTCCGCTTTTTTCTGGTGCAGTCCATTTTCCATATCCGTGTGGAAATGTTTTTCTATCTCTTTTGCAGGTGTGTTATACCAGTCGCTTTTATTTTTCATCCCTGTTGTCCCGAATCTGTTTTACATCATTTTTATGACTTTAAATCTGGAATTATAACTTTTCCCCAGGATAATCATAAGATAAAATAAATAAGTCGGATTTTAGGAGAATTTGGAGAACGTGATCAAGATAATATTGCTTGGTTTATCCGCCAGCATTGATTCTTGGGCGGTGGGGGCTGCTTACCGGGCAGGGGACATCCGTATCCCCTGGTATACAAAAGCGGTCGTGGCGCTGGTCTCCGCCATTACGTCCATGGCTGCAGTGTTTTTGGGAAATGGCATGGGGCATTTTGTGGATACGGCTTATATCCAGATGGCAGGAGGTTTTGTGCTTTTTGTCATCGGGCTGCGGTCAGTCTGGGGCGTCTGGCACCACCGGGAAGAAAAGAATTATGACGCGGATTCCTCTAAGAGCATTGATCCCTGGGAGGGGGTTCTTCTGGGAGGTGTACTTGCCTCGGATTCTTTCTGCGGCGGTCTCAGCCTGTGCGCCATGGGGGCAGAAGCCTATATATTTCCCTTTATCGTGGGGATTCTCACCTATGGTTTTTTGCTGCTGGCAGATAAGAAGGTAAAATGTATCGGAATCTCCCATTATTTTGCCGGGGTCGCCCTGGCTGCCATCGGAATCATACAGCTGGCGGGGGCGCTGCAGTAGAGCTGCGGTGGAGCCACAGTGGTCAGGAAAGGGAATGCACTGGAATTTCCTATTTACAAAACCGCTGTATTTATATACAATTATAATAGAATCTGGATATGGATCCAGACACTTTCAGAGAAAGGCGGATATATGTATGGACGGGGCAGCACAGTTTTTTATGGGGGCAGGCGGTGTACTGGCTGGTTATATCATCATAGGGATCGCTGCCGCCATCGGCAGGATCGTGGGGGGATCATTATTACATTTCAGGTTTGATCACTTTATTTTTTTTATGATAAAAATCAGTAAGAAAAACAGAGGATTTTCCATCGGGCTGTGTGATCCACAGCCCTACATAAGTTGTAGTATGACAGACCCGAAGGATACCCGGATGAGGAATCTGATCTACGGGGCATTCTCCATGGCGGTGGCGCTGTTTTTTACGGAGACAGCCTGTTTTCAGATCTGGGGGACAAAGATTATGCCCAAAAATGTCTTTACGGTTCCGATGGCCATTGTTATGGTGGCATATACTACTGTGCTGATGGTGCTTCTGGCATTCAACCAGAAGCAGAAAGCAGGCAGCGGTGCGGCCGGGATCATGAGGCGCGAGTACGAGCGGTGCTATGCGGCGATCCGGGAGGGCAGATCTCCGGCGGAGCTGGATATCCAGACGGTATCTTACACCGGAAAGCTGACCGATCTGCCCGTCTATAAAAAGTATCTTCTGATGCTGTATTATCATTTTCTGGATCAGGGTGATTATGACAGTCTGCGGAAAGTAATGGACGAGATGGAGGATCATGTGCCGGATAAATGGTCCCGGGGGGAGATATCCAGTTTATGCGAATTTGTATTTTATAATGTGATCATTCAGCCCAACGAGGGGAAGGCGCATTTTTATGGAAAAGCCTTTCTGGCAAAAATGGAAGGCAATGAGGAGGCGAATACAAAGAGGGTTTTTGCCTACTGGCTGTACTTTGTCGAGAAGGATAAGGGAGCGGCCCTGCAGATCGCCATGGAGGCGATGAAGGCGGTGGAAGGTTATTCCCTGACGGGCTGCCGCGATATGGAGATGCGTTTTATTGAGGCACTGATCAAACGCATTGAGCAAACACCATCATAACCGGGGAGAAATTGCGATGAGAGAGAAAGTCATGTCACTGGCTCAGGGCAGATTTACATATGAGCAGCCGGAGATCATCTGTTCCACAGACCGATTGGAGCTGGAAGTAGTCGAGGGAGGGGAAACTGCCTCTTCTTTTACTGTGTCTAATTCTGCGGGAACGAAGATCAAGGGATTTGGGGCAGTGGATCATTTCAACATAGAATTTCTGCCGGTTTTTGATGGAAAAGAAAATGAAATTACAGTAAAGGTATATGCTGCCAATAAAAAAGCGGGGGAGGTCATGACAGGAGAGCTCTGTATCGTGACGGACTGTGGGGAATATATGCTGCCCTATGAGGTCAGGGTACTGCCGCGCTGTCTCTGCAGTTCGGAAGGTGAGATTCATTCTTATAAGGAATTTGTGGAGCTTGCCAGGGAAAACTTTGAAGAAGCAGTTACAATTTTTTATCACGATAAATTCAAAAGGATTTATCTGAAGGAGTGGGGAGAAAAAAGGTTATATCAGAATTTAACATTGAAGAATCCGAAGAAACAGGCGCTGGAGGAGTTTCTGGTAGCCCATGGTGATAAAAAGCCGGTTCGGTTTGCAGCGAATAAAAAGCAGATTTCCTTTGAGGTAAGGGACGAAGATATCCATGGTGAGATCCTGGTCGCTCTGGACAGCTGGGGGATGGCAGGGATCCGGGTGAGCACCAGTAGTTCTTATATTTCATTGGAAAAAGAAAATTTGAGCAATAAGGACTTTTTACAAAATCAGGCGGTGATTGCTTTTCATATCCGGGCCTCGGAGGTTCCGGAGGGGATTCACCGGAGCGTGGTCCTTCTGGAAAATGTGTATCAGAAACTGGAGATCAAGGTGAGGCTTCACGGGATCCGGGGCAGGAAAGAAAGGGCTAAAAAGCGCAGTTTGGACAAGCTGACGGGGCAGCTGGTGAAGTGTCATATCCAGTACATGATGAACAGCAGTTTAAAAGACAAGTGGCTCCGGGTGCTGGTGGAGAACCGGGAGAAGATTGGCAGTTCCGGCAAGGGAAATGATATTCTCCTGGAAGGATATATGGCTGTTTTGACCGGGGAAGAGAGGAAGATGACTGCCTTTGTCAATGCGGTGACAGGGATGCCGGCTCCGGTCCCAGGGGACAGCATGGAAAAAGTATTCAGTTATCTGACTACTATGTATGTACGGTGTCTTGCGCTGGGTACGCCGGAAGAAAAAAGCGGTCTGTGCCGGCAGATCAGGGAGTATTATGAAAATGGCTACCATCACTGGCGGCTTTTCGTTATGCTGGAGCGGCTGGGATATTTTGAGGGCAGTTCCCGAAACCTTCTGGAAGAACTGGAGCTGCTCTGGAATGAGAAGGCGGCCAGTCCTTACCTGTACTTATATAGAATGTTACTGTTGCTGCAGGAGCCGGAACTTTTGAAAAAGCTGGATAGCAGTACGATAGGGGCTCTCAGATTCGGGCTGAAGCACGATCTGATCACGGAAGATCTGGCGATTGCAGTATCCTTTCTGGCGGCGCGTCAGAAGAAATGTACGCCTGGACTTCTGGCGCTGCTTCAGGGCTGTTATGAGATATATGGCAGTGAGGACACTCTTCAGAGTATCTGCGCCCTTCTGATCCGAACAGAGAAGCAGGACACCAGATATTTTAAATGGTTCCGTCTCGGAGTGGAGCGGCGGCTGCGGCTGACAGAACTTTTTGAATATTATATGTACGCAATGGACAAAGCTTGTTATGATGAAGCTCTGCCGATGGTGGCATCCTATTTTCAGTATGAGAACCATCTAAGAGATTCGGTGAGGTCCGGATTTTATGCAAGCATTGTCAGAAACAAGGAAAGGTATCCGGAATATTACCAAAGTTATCGTGAGGCGATACAGGAATATACGCTCCGGCAGCTGTATGAGCACCGCATCAGTCCGGAACTGGCAGTGCTGTACAAAGAATTTTTCACTGTGGACAGTTGTAAAGACCGGATCGCCAGAGAACTGCCGGGGGTTTTATTTGTTCACCGGCTTCACTGTGAGAACAGGAATATGGAGCGGGTGGTAGTCCTTCATGATGAGGGCGGCGGGGAGATGGTTTATAATCTTGTCAACGGAGAGGCAGATATCAGCATAGGGACGGAAAATTTTAAGCTGTATTTTATAGATAAGAATGGTTATTATCATGGAAATACAGTGCCATACCAGCTGACAAAGATATTGAACCTGGAGTCTATGGCGCAGGGCTGTTATGAAAATGGTTCTGACAATCTGGTACTTTTGCTTTACTTATTTTCAGAGACACTGAAAAAGAAGGATATCGGCGCCAAAGATGCCATTCTTCTGCATACAATGATCCGGCGGCAGGTGCCCGGAATGGAGTACAGGCAGAAGACCCTGCTCATTCTCTATGACTACTACAAAGCCATTGGGGAGGATCTGCTGCTGGAGGAGGTGATACAAAGCATTGATTTCCATTATCTCACCCAGGAGAGGCGTGCGGGGATCCTGCAGACGATGATCCAGCATGAATGGAAAGATGAAGCTCTGGGTGTACTGAAAAAGTATGAGATCACCAGCTGCAGCCGGAAACTTCTTTTGCTTCTGATCACCTGGAAGCTGGAGGAGGATCGGGAGCATTTTGAGCCGTACTATATGAAGCTCTGCAGTTTCCTATACCGGGGAGGCATAAAAAATAATCAGATCCTTTCTTATCTGGCGGATTTTTATATGGGGAGCATTTCTGTGCTTTTTGATATATATGAGACTGCCCGGAAGAACGGGGCGGAAATATCGGACGGTGGGACGGAACGGCTTCTGGGCCAGGCTTTGTTTGTAGAGGATGATCTTGAGAAATATGCAGATATATTCCTTGAATATTATGAGTATGGTGCTAACCGGATTCTTGTAAAAGCCTTTTTAGGTTCTATCTCCTATGGATATCTGACTGAAAAATGCCAGATGCCAGAAGGGATCTGGGAGAAGATCCGGAGAGAGGGGCTTTCCGAGGAGAATCAGAGTATGATACTGGCATCTTTGCGTTATTATGCCGGCATGGATGAGTATACGGAGGCGGAGAAGGAGTATATCGGGTATCATCTGTCCCATTTTGTTTCCACCGGCAGGATATTTTCCTTTATGAAGGAATTTATTGGCAAAGTGGAGATTCCTTTTGAGGTACTTCATGGAAGTATCATCCAGCTGTATTATTCCCGCAGTAAAGACCTCTATATTGAGCTGACCCATGAGGATGGGGAAAAAGAGGTCTGTCAGATGAAGCCGGTATTTGAGGATATCTATGTATATCAGACCTTGTTATTCCGGGGGGAGACAGTTCATTACCAGATTTTTGCCGGAGCAGGATCCCGCCCTGTCAGGCAGGGAGTGATCCGGGCAGCAGAAGAAGAAACGACAGAAACGGGACAGGAGGCAGCCGCCTTTTATGAGATGGTGAACCAGATGATCCGGGCGAAGGAAGACGGGGAAGAAGAGGTGCTGCGCCAGCTGGTCCGGAAGTACCGTTCCATGCAGGAAGTTTCCGGGAAGCTGTTTGATCCACTTTAAGGCGGGTGCTGTTATTAAAGCGGCATGTCAGTATGATTGGAAAGGTTTGATTTGCTATGAGCCAGCGAAGGCTGTATGTGGGCTTGGATATTAGAAATGATATTTCCCAGATCGCAGTTCTGGGGCCGATGCTTCAGGAGCCGGAGATATTGGATCCGGGAGGAAATGAGAATGGAATTGATTATCCTACCAGGGTGGCAGTTCCAGGAACAAAAGAGTATATAGAAGGATTTCTGGAGAAGATCTGCCGCCAGGAGCCGGTGGTGGCTGCGGGCAGGGAGACGGATCCAGTCAACATTCTGGCTGCATTTTTCCGCAAGATACTATCAAAGACACGGAAAAAGTATCCCAATGAATCCATCCGGCAGCTGGTGGTTACTACGGAATACCGTGATTACCGGTTGATCGGAATCATCTATCAGGCGTTGTCAAAGATCGGGATCCACCGGGACCGCGCGATGGTCATTGACCGGCGCCAGAGCTTTATCTATTATGTGCTGAGCCAGAAAAAAGAGTTATGGATCAACCATGTAGGTTTGTTTGATTATACGAAGGACAGACTGATGTATCTTCAAATGGAAACGGACCGTTACAAGCGGCCGATGTTAGCGGCCGTGGAGGAGAGGGACTACAGCGACTATATTCCGATGTTTCAGGAAAAGGACAGTACCGAAGAGGAAAAGAATTCGATCTTTGAGGGGATGGTCCAGGGCGCCATCCACGGTAAGATCATCACGACTTTGTATATGACTGGGAACGGGTTTGAAGGGGGATTCGCCGGAGCTGTGATGAAAAAGCTCTGCGTGGGGCGCCATCTGTTTCAGGGAGATAACCTGTATGTGTCCGGTGCCTGTTATTGTGCCCGGGAAATGTCAGGGGAACGCAGGCTGGAAGAATTTGTATACCTGGATGAGGATACGGTGGAGGTTAATATTTCTATAAATGTATATACAGATGGAAAGCCCCAGGAGATTCTTCTTGTCAGGGCAGGAACTCCCTGGCATCAGATCGACCATGAGATCGACCTGATTCCCGATGGCGACAGGGAACTGGAACTGAATGTGAAGAATATGCGGACAAAGGATAAGGAGAAACAATGTATCCCCATGGAGGGGATTCCCGGACGGACGGACAGAAAGGCGAGGATCGGCCTGCAGATGAGATTTGCCGGTAAGGAGAAATGCATTGTCACAGTCAGGGACAAGGGCTTTGGGGATTTTTATCCTTCAACCTGCCGGATCTGGGAAAAGACCATCACGATTAAATAAAGGAAGCGATTTGAAATGTTTATTTTGTGCAAGGGAGAGCTGGCAAAAGAGCCGTATATCATACCGGTCTCGGAGACCCCGGTATATTCGCTGGAAGAACTATGCTATTATATGTATCATCACATCTACAGTGTAACGGAAGAGTTTTTTGACGAGAAGCTGGCACAATGGCTCAGTGAACAGGCGGGGCTGGATGTGCTGGCGGAAAAAATGCGCGGGTTGATCCGGAAAAAGAACGATCTCAAAGATCTGGTAGTTACGCTGATGTGTTCCTGTGATTATTACAGGGAAGAGGAGATCGTGCAGCTGGTAACGGTGATGAAGAAGATTGAAAATCTCCCGGCCCATGAGAAGAACAAGATAAAGGCGGATCATTATCTCCGGGCAGGAAAGTATGGAAAGAGCCTGCAGGAGTATAAACGGCTTCTCTATGGGGAAATGGCAGAACAGTTTTCCACGGAAGAGTACGGTGATCTTCTCCATAATCAGGCGATTGCCCTGTTTCATGTATCTTCATTCCGGGAGGCAGCCAATGGCTTCAAAGAGGCGTATGCCAGAAATCACAGTGAACAGTCTCTTCAACAGTATTTGTATGCGCTGCTGATCAATGGCCAGGAAGGGCAGTTTGAACAGGAAGGCAGTTCTTTTGGAAAGACCGAGGAAGAATTAGAACAATTAAGACAGAACTATATAGAAGCGAAAACCGGGGGGAAGGATGACGGTGGCGGGGATGAGTTTATCAGCCGCTGTAAAAATGAGCTTCGGTCAGCTTATTCAGATGGGGGTGTAAATGATGGGATTCCGATGGTTTCGCAGTAAGAAAAAAGAAAAGGGGGATCAGCAGCCGCCAGCAGAATCCGATATAGAAAACGGAACAGAGGCGGAAGATGTAGAAAGAGATCTGGAAACCATGCCGGAGCAGATCAAGCTGGAAAAGGAAAAGGTCGATCTGACGAATAAACATATCCGGCTGGACTATATCCAGAGATTATACGATGGAATCCGGGAAGCGAAGAGGCAGTGTGGGGAGATCAAGACGGAGTATGGACAGGTAACTTCTTATCTGAAGGATATCCAGCTGATGGATCAGGCACAGGAAGAAGAGAAAGTGGTGCTGAAGGATACGGCATCTGCCATTGTGGAGCTGACGGCAGAACGGGAAAAACGAAAGGGACGACGTTATAAATTCACGGACGCCCAGAGGGCAGCCATGGAAAATTTTGAACCAAAGGTGGAAGATGACATCTCAAAATTAAAGGAATTTGAGGATTATCAGATCAGGATCAAGCACGACATGCGGCAGCTGGACGGGGAAAAAAGGATGCTTTTAAGGGATAAGAGGGATATTATCCGGAAGCAGAGTACGCTGCAGCTGGTAAGTAAGGTGCTTGGCTTTATGCTGGCGTTATTTGGCGTTCTTCTCGTAACGATACTGGTGGTGTTTGAGACCGACATCCGTGTGCCTTTTATTGCCACAGCCGCATTTGCCTTTGTGGTGACTCTGATCATCGTTATCGAAGCGGGAAAAAACCGGAGGGATATGGTTATCACCGAGAGAAAATGCAACCGCGCCATTTCTTTTTCAAACCGGGTCAGGATCAAGTATGTAAATAATACGAGAACCATAGATTATATGTGTACCAAATACCGTGTGCGGAATGTGACAGAACTGGAATTTGTTTACGACCAGTACCGCAAGGCGAAACGGGAATGGGCAAGACAGCGGGAAGATGCGTTTCTTTTGAATGAAAAAAATGAGATTCTTCTGGCAGAACTGAACAAGCTCGGTGTGAAAGACCGGGATCTTTGGCTTGGCAGGGCGAATGCCATTGTGGATCCGAGAGAGATGGTTGAGGTCCGGCATGAGCTCAATGAGCAGCGTCAGAAACTGCGGGCCCAGATCGATTATAACAATGGGATCATGCAGGATTTTATTCAGGAACTGGAACGGATCCGGAACAAAAAGCCAGAATATGCGCAGGAGATCGAAGATATGCTGAGTGGCAGGGAATTGGAGGGATAAATGTATGAATATACTGTTTTTGCTGAAACCGAAAAAATCAGTTTCTTATTTGTATGACGATGATACTGTCAGACAGGGCCTGGAAAAAATGCGCGGCTACAGCTATACGGCGGCGCCGGTGATCTCCCATGAGGGATACTATGTGGGGACCATCAACGAGGGAGATTTTTTACGGGGGATCTTTCGTAACAAAGAAGGAGACCTGAAACATCTGGACAGAGAACTGGTGCGGGATATTTTGCGGAAGGACTGGAACCATCCGGTAAAAGTCAGCGCCACCGTAGAGGATCTGCTGGAACGTGTTCTCAATCAGAACTTTGTTCCAGTGGTGGATGACCGAGGCTTATTTGTGGGCATCATCACCAGACGATCTGTTCTGAAACACTTTAGGGACCGGATCCTGGAATTAAAGAAAAAGGTGGAGGAAAAGGAGTGACACAGCATATGAAACCACGAGTGGATTATACTCTTTATCTCTGTACGGACAGAGATCTTATGACAACAGATACCATTGAAGAGGCGGTGGAGCTTGCCATTAAGGGGGGGGCAACGGTTATCCAGCTGAGGGAAAAGGATTGTTCTGGCAGAGAGTTTCTGGAGATTGCCCAGAGTGTAAAAGAGGTGACAGACGCCTATGAGATCCCGCTTATCGTCAATGACCGGATTGATATCGCCCTGGCAGTGGATGCGGACGGAGTTCATCTGGGCCAGAAGGACATTCCCGCTATGGCAGCCAGGGAACTTCTCGGCCAGGATAAGATCATCGGGGTGTCCGCCTCCAATGCGGAGCTGGCACTTCAGGCACAAAAGGATGGCGCAGACTACATCGGTGTAGGGGACGTGTTTGGCACATCTACCAAAGCAGATACCCATCATGTATCCATTGAGGAGCTTGTGAAAATAAGAAATACCGTAAAGATCCCGATGGTGGCCATCGGCGGCGTGAACCATGGAAACGTGGAAAAACTCCGGGGAACCGGTGTGGATGGTGTGGCTGTGATCTCCGCAGTGATCGGTGCAAAGGACATTACGGCAGCAGCGGAGCAGATGGTAGATAAACTGGAGGGGATAAAAAGATAGCCGGGTGGCGCTGCCCAGCTATCTCAGGTTCTCCAATAACATGACCGGTATCCTCAGATTCCCGGTACCGGTACCCATTTCGATATCCGGTTTGTTGTCCCCGTGGAAATCCGATCCACCAGTGATAAAAAGGCCGTATTCATTTGCCAGCTTGCGTACAAATGCTTCATCAGTGCCATGGTTTCGTGAGTAAAGGGCCTCGATTCCCCGGATGCCATAGGTTTTGAGTGTTTCCAGCATCGTTCGGATCTGGCTGACGGACAACTTATACAAAAGGGGATGCGCCAGTACAGGGATGCCGCCCGCATTTTGGATGAGCTGAATGGCTCCTTCCGGTGTTAAATATTCACGGTTCACAAAATAAGGGCTGTCTATGGCAAGGCAGGTCTTAAAGGCGGTATCCATAGAGGGGACGCCTCCATTTTCCAATAACAATTTGGCGAAGTGAGCCCTGGTGAGTATCATGTCACCGAATTTTTCTGTCAGTTCTTTGTAGGTAATGGGGTATCCGGCATTGTGAAGATTCTCACACATTTTTTTGTTGCGGTTGTCCCGCTCTTCTGCTACTTTTTTTAACGTAGAGACCAGGGCAGGATTTGTGTGGTCAATGTTGTAGCCCAGAATATGGATCTCTACACTCTGGTCGGGGGAAACCGGATACTGGCAGGATAGTTCGACTCCCGGGATCACCTGAATGTGCTGATCCAGTTCTTCAGCTTTGCGTATTGCCCGGGCGACCCCGTCTACGGTGTCGTGGTCGGTGAGGGCAAATGCCACAAGATCATTTTTAATTCCCCGAAGCACCAGTTCTTCCGGTGTCAGTGTACCGTCCGAGCAGGTGGAGTGCACGTGTAAATCTATATATCTCATTCCAAGCCTCCTTATTATCTCTTATCGCTTCTAACAAACTATTATAGCATAAGCATATTAGAATTGGTAGACTCATATAATAAAAAATAATTAAGTCTGAGATATGGAGCGATGAACATGAAAACAAAAGCTATAAAAATGTTGAAAAGCATTCTGGTGGCTTATATACTGACTGCGGTGGTGCTGCTGGTGCTGTCTTTTATCATGTATAAATGCAAGATGTCTATGGCAGGGGCCAATGGGGGAATATTATTTACATATGTGATCTCCTGCCTGGCGGGAGGATTCCTTTTCAGCGGAGAGCTGGAGGAAAAAAGATATCTTGGCGGCGGTCTGCTGGGGCTTGTTTACTTTGCGGTGGTATATTGTGTCAGTGCCGTGTGGAACCAAAGTGTAGCAGCGCAGATGCCTGGCATGCTCACGGCATTTCTGGTCTGTATTTTTTCGGGAATGCTGGGAGGAATGATCCGATCCGGGATAAAATAGCTTGAGTTCATGATTCTTAGTTGAAATCCCGGTTTTTTTGTGATATACTAGTGATAATATGCGAAACGTATCGAAGAAAGGAAGACGATCATGAAAAGAATTCAGACACTTACATCAAAAAATCTCAAAGATACTGTAAAAAAAGGCGGTTGCGGCGAGTGCCAGACATCCTGTCAGTCTGCCTGCAAAACCTCCTGTACCGTTGGGAACCAGAGCTGTGAAAACAAATAAATGACATAAGAATCTGAGCAATAGAGGACTTGTTTGGTTTGTAAAGATCAGGCAAAGTCCTTTCTTGCGTTAGCGCAGTCAGGCTATGTTTTGAAAGATTGAAGATAACGGGGAAAATTAGAAATGATTCATCAATATAAAAATAATGGATATAATATAATTCTGGATGTAAACAGCGGCTCTGTCCATGTGGTAGATGATGTGGCATATGATGTGATCAGCATGTACGAAGAAAAGGGAGAAAAAGAGATTACGGAGATCATCTGCAATAAATATAGTGACAAGGGGATCACAGAGGAAGAGCTGGGAGAATTATTTAATGATCTGGAGCAGTTGAAAGAAGAGGGAACTTTATTCACAGAGGATAACTATAAAGAGGGCGTGATTGATTTTAAACAGCGCCAGACAGTAGTGAAGGCTCTTTGTCTTCATATTGCTCATGCCTGCAATCTCTCCTGCCGATATTGTTTTGCCGGCGAGGGGGAGTATAAGGGAGACAGGTCCCTGATGAGTTTTGAAGTGGGAAAAAAAGCATTGGATTTTCTCGTGGAGAATTCTGGCAGCAGACGCAACCTGGAAGTGGACTTTTTTGGCGGGGAACCCTTGATGAATTTTGAGGTAGTCAGACAGCTGGTAGCATATGGCAGGAGCCTTGAGGAAAAATATGACAAGCATTTTCGCTTTACCCTTACCACCAATGGAGTGCTGCTGAATGATGAGATCATAGAATTTGCCAATCAGGAGATGGATAATATTGTCCTCAGCATCGACGGCAGAAAAGAAGTGCACGATCATATGCGTCCCAATAAAAACGGGGAAGGCAGTTACGATCTGATCCTGGAGAAATTTAAGAAGGTGGCGGAGAGCCGCCATCAGCAGAAGTACTATGTTCGGGGAACTTTTACCCATTACAATCTGGATTTTGTGGAGGATGTGCTGCATCTGGCGGATCAGGGGTTTGAACAGATTTCTGTGGAACCAGTGGTGGCGGCACCAGAGGAGCCCTATGCTATACGGGAAGAAGATATACCGGTGATCTGTGAGGGGTATGACAGACTGGCCCAGGAAATGATCAAAAGAAAAAAGGAAGGCAGAGGATTCCACTTTTTTCACTATATGATCGATCTGACAGGAGGTCCCTGTGTCTACAAGAGATTGTCCGGCTGTGGATCCGGGACGGAGTATCTGGCAGTTACTCCCTGGGGAGACCTGTACCCCTGCCACCAGTTTGTGGGAAATGAGGATTTTCTGCTGGGAAATGTGGAGGATGGGATTGTAAATACGGAGATCCGGGATGAGTTTAAACTTTGTAACGTATATGCCAAAGAGGAGTGCCGGAATTGTTTTGCCAGATTTTACTGTAGCGGCGGTTGTGCCGCAAATGCATTTAATATGCACCAGGACATTAATAAACCCTACGAAATTGGCTGCCAGTTACAGAAAAAAAGGATTGAGTGTGCCCTGATGATTCAGGCTGCCCTTGCAGCAGAGGAATAAAAACAGGCTATATTGTTTGTTTGAAGATTTCTCAAATGTAAATTATATATTAATTTTGCAAAAAACATTTGAAAAATGCCGGATTGGGTTTATAATAGAAATAAGTATGTTTACTTGACACGGGATTGGGGAAACTGGAATATAGAGAAAATACATGGATAAAGTCAGGGAAAGTCAAGAAAGGAGAAAGTCATGGACATTGGAATAGATCTGGGTACAGCGAGTATTCTTGTATACGTGAAAGGCAAGGGTGTTGTGCTGAAGGAGCCTAGTGTGGTTGCATTTGACAGAGATACGAATAGGATCAAGGCGATCGGTGAAGAGGCGAGACTGATGCTGGGACGTACACCGGGAAATATTGTGGCGGTTCGCCCGTTGAGACAGGGAGTTATCTCTGACTATACGGTGACGGAGAAAATGCTTAAATATTTTATTCAGAAGGCAGTTGGCAAGCAGAGATTCCGTAAGCCGTTGATCAGTATCTGTGTGCCCAGCGGTGTCACAGAGGTGGAGAGAAAGGCCGTAGAAGATGCGGCATTTCAGGCAGGCGCCAGAGATGTCAAGATCATTGAAGAACCAATTGCAGCTGCGATAGGTGCAGGTATTGATATCGCCAGACCTTGTGGAAACATGATCGTGGATATCGGTGGCGGAACGTCAGATATCGCAGTCATCTCCCTGGGCGGAACCGTGGTAAGCACTTCTATTAAGATCGCAGGGGATGATTTTGATGATGCTATCGTAAGATATATGAGAAAGAGACACAACCTCCTGATCGGTGAAAGAACTGCTGAGGACATAAAGATCCGAATTGGTTCTGCGTTTCCAAGACCGGAAGTGGAGGAAGTGGATGTCCGTGGACGAAATCTGGTGACTGGTCTGCCAAAGACCATCACAGTAACTTCCGAAGAGACCGAAGAGGCATTGAAGGACACGACGCTGCAGATCGTGGAGGCGGTTCACAGTGTTTTGGAGAAGACGCCGCCGGAGCTGGCAGCAGACATCGCAGACCGCGGTATTGTGCTGACTGGTGGAGGAAGTCTTTTGTATGGACTGGAAGAGCTGATTGAGAGCAAGACAGGTATCACCACCATGACAGCGGAGGAGCCAATGACAGCAGTGGCCATTGGAACTGGTAAGTACGTAGAGTTCCTGAGCGGAACAACGAATGAGAGCTGAAGAGGAGGAAAGTAATGTTAAGAGGTCTTTATACTTCGTGGACAGGGATGGTCAACGAACAAAATCGATTGGATGTTATTTCAAATAATCTGGCGAACTCAGATACTGCCGGGTATAAGCAGGAGAGTGTGAGCAGCCAGGCATTTGATAAACTGCTGACAATTAAGATTAGAGACGGATCTCAGGCATATCACAACGAGGCCATCGGGACGATGAGCCTGGGTGTGAAGATTGGCGAGGTGTATACAGATTATACCCAGGGATCGGTGAGAAACACCGGCGGGAGCTTTGATCTGGCACTGAGCGGGAAAGGATTCTTTACTATAAATTACACAAATTCCAGGGGAGAGACTTCTACCAGATATACCAGGGACGGAAGTTTTCAGGTGACCAAGGAAGGCGTTCTGGTAGATTCTGAAGGAAACCGGGTACAGGGAGAAGGTGGAGATATCCAGGTTCCCACAGATGCAAAAAATGTTGTGATCAGCAATGATGGAACAGTGACAGCAGATGGAGTTATCATTGACCGGTTAAAGATCACGGATTTTGCAGATTATGATTACATAATAAAAGTTGGCGACAATATGTATACGGTTGTGGACGGAGCGACGGAGAAAGAAGCCGATGCCTCTGTGATGCAGGGATATATTGAGATGTCAAATGTTAATGTTGTGTCCGAAATGGTCGATATGATTACTATAACGAGAGCCTATGAGGCAAACCAGAAAGTGATCCGCTCTATGGATTCCATGCTTGAACGGGCGGCAAATCAGGTTGGAAAGCTTGGCTAACAAAGAATATAGCGGCGCATGAGACAGGCGAGAGCAGACGTTAGGAGGAAATGATTATGATGCGTTCACTTTGGACTGCGGCGTCAGGAATGATCGCTCAGCAGACAAATCTGGATACGATTTCTAATAATCTGTCCAATATCAATACGACAGGCTATAAGACAGAGGCTGTCAACTTTAAATCTTTATTATACCAGACGATACAGGGAAAGTCCTATGACAGTACCGGAGAGCCGAAACCAGTAGGAGCCCAGGTAGGGCTTGGCGTCAGACCGGCGGCCATTGTATCAGACTTTAACCAGGGGCCACTTCTTGATTCCAACGGAGCTTTTGATTATGCTATCCAGGGAGAGGGATTTTTCCAGGTCAGACTGGATGATGGAAGCATTGGCTATACAAGAAACGGAAATTTCAACGTGTCGGTAACGGGAGATGGTATGGCACTTACGGATTCCAACGGTCATCCTGTGATCGCGGCTAATGGACAGCCGATTACCTTCCCGGAAAATATTGATTCTTCCAAGCTGACGGTAGACGTATATGGTAACTTCATGTATCCGGATGAAACGAACAATGCCCAGCTGATGGGGATACAGATCGGACTTGCCAGATTCCCAAACCCAGCGGGTCTGGACCGGACCATGGATACAATTATGAAAGAATCTCCGGCTTCCGGAGCGGTAATTACGACTACAGCAGATCAGCTGGGGTCTAAGATCGTGTCGGGGCGTCTCGAAGGATCCAACGTACAGGCTGTGGATGAGATGGTCAATATGATCGTTGCCCAGCGTGCCTATGAAATGAATTCCAAAGCGATCACAGCATCCGATGAGATGCTTCAGCAGGCGAACAACCTCAGATCATAAGGAGGGATAGCTTATGTCTTTATCCGTAAATAATTTAAATAGTGCTCTGTTAGGTTCTTCCATAGGGGCAGATTCCCTGACGGGTGCTGCTGCGAACCGGCTCACAGATCAGATCCAGGATGCCGGAACAGACGAAGAGATGATGTCAGCATGTGAGCAGTTTGAGACCTATCTTCTGCAGAAAATGTTCCAGACCATGGAAAAGACGGCGAAGGTATTTAGTGATGAAGAAGAAGAGGGCGGCGAGTATGTCGACATGTTCAGTGACAATATGTATCAGGCACTGGCGGAGAATATGGTATCGACAGGCAATGGACTGGGAATCGCCCAGACTCTCTATGATTCCATGGCTAGAAACATGGGGCTCACCACGACGGAAGAATAGATGTGGAAGTGGTTCTGACACTTTTTTGATAGCTAGTAATAAACCGGTCTGCAGCATCAGGCTGGCGGTAACATAATGGAATAACTGGCGCCCTGTACAGGGCGCCTTTTTGGAGGAATGGGGATTACTATGGAAGAGCGGAAGGGATATGTGGAGCATATTATTTACCGCAATGTGGAAAATGGATATACAGTCTTTGAATTTGCCTGTGAAAACGACGGGGGTGAAGTGCTGGAGACCTGTGTGGGTGTATTTCCCTTTATTAATGAGGGGGAATACATGCTGCTGCGGGGCAGTATCGTAAAACATCCTACATATCACGAACAGTTCAAAGTAGAAAGCAGTGAGAGCAGGGATCCTGATGATGTGATCTCCATGCAGAGATATCTGGCTTCCGGGGCGATCAAAGGCATCGGCGGCGGGCTGGCAAAGCGTATCACAGATAAGTTCGGTGACAAAACCTTTGAGATCATTGAGAAAGAGCCGGAACGTCTCAGCGAGGTCAAGGGGATCAGCGAGAAAAAAGCACGGGATATCGCCGGACAGTTTGAAGAGAAGAGGGAGATGCGGAATGCTCTCCTGTTTTTACAGCAATATGGAATCAGCAACCAGCTGGCGGTAAAGATTTACAAGACTTACCGGGAAGAGCTGTATGATGTGGTAAAACATAATCCTTATAAGCTGGCGGAGGATATCCGGGGAGTGGGATTCCGCATTGCCGACGGCATCGCCATGAGGACCGGCCTGGATATGGACTCGGATTACCGGATCCGCGCCGGGATCCTGTATGTACTGGGGCTGGGAAGCAATTCCGGGCATATTTATATGCCGGAGGAACTTTTGTACCGCAACTGCGTGGAGTTTCTAGGTGTGGGTGTAGAGCGTCTCATGCGGATGACCGAGGAAATGGAGATAGATAGGAGTGTGATCCGGGACGGAGAAAAGATCTATCTTCCCAATCTCTATTATAATGAAATGAATTGTGCCAGAATGCTTCTGGACATCGAAAACGTATCGGCGGAGTATGACGATTCCCTGGACCGGGTGATCAAAAAACTCCAGAAGGAGTCGGAGATCGAACTGGAAGAGCAGCAGGTGCTGGCTGTCAGGGAGTCCATGAGCCATGGACTGCTGGTGGTGACCGGGGGGCCGGGAACGGGAAAAACTACCACCATCAATATGATCATCAAGCTTTTGGAATCCCAGGGCCAGACGATTCTGCTTGCGGCGCCCACGGGACGGGCTGCCAAGCGGATGAGTGAGACCACCGGCAGGGAGACCCAGACCATTCACCGGATGCTCCTGTACAATGGTGCCGGAATGACAGAAAATGAAGCTTCTTTTTCGGAGGCGGAGGGCCAGGGAGTATTTGAACGGAATGAGTGGAATCCCCTGGAGGCAGATGTGGTGATCATCGATGAGATGTCCATGGTGGACATTTATCTTTTCACCAGTCTTTTGAAAGCGGTTTCTGTGGGAACAAGACTGATCCTGGTGGGGGACGTAAACCAGCTGCCCAGTGTGGGACCAGGTAATGTACTGAAGGATATTATCAGCTCCGGCTGCTGCAGTGTGGTGAGGCTGGAGCGGATCTTCCGCCAGGCGGCGGAAAGTGATATTGTAGTCAATGCCCACCGGATCAATCACGGAGAACCCATTGCTCTGGACAATAAAAGCCAGGACTTTTTCTGCCTGGAAAGAGAAGACAGTCACGGCGTTCTGGAGGTAATGCTCTGGCTGGTGAGGGATAAGATGCCGAGGTACACCGATTGCACTCCCTTTGATGTACAGGTGCTGACACCGATGAAAAAAGGGGATCTGGGGGTGATCCGATGCAATCAGATCCTGCAGAAATATCTGAATCCGGAGCGGGAGGGAAAACCACAGCTGGAAGTCCATGGCACTATTTTCCGTGAGGGCGATAAAGTGATGCAGATCAAAAACAACTATCAGATGCCCTGGAGGGTGGAGGGATTTCACGGTGTGGTCATCGAAGAGGGCACCGGTGTGTTTAACGGTGACTGCGGTGTGATCCGCCAGGTTGATCTGTTCAATAAAGAATTAACCGTAGCCTTTGATGAAGAAAAGCTGGTCACTTATGGATCCGGGGATATGGATGAGCTGGAACTGGCATATGCCATCACCATCCATAAATCCCAGGGAAGCGAGTATCCGGCAGTGGTCATTCCTCTGATGGGAGGTCCCAGGGTGCTGATGAACCGCAATCTTTTGTATACAGCGGTTACAAGGGGCAGGCAGTGTGTGACAATTGTGGGGAGCAAAAAGGCAGTTTACGATATGATCAGCAATAAATCCGAGCAAAAAAGATATTCCACATTGGAAATTCGTTTAAAAGAATTGCAATACCACTAAATCTCTGGTAAAATAATAATGAGCGGTTTGCCCTGTGGAAAGGGGTAATTTTGTGGAATTTATTTCTGGAAGCAGTATTTCCGGATAAATGCATCATATGCCATGACATTTTGAAAAAGAGGGGGACAGGGGCATTGTGCAGTGCCTGCCGAAGGCAGCTTCACCCTGTAACAGAACCTCGTTGTAAACGTTGTTCCAAATCTCTGGAGATATCCGAAGAAGAGCTGTGCGGAGACTGCCGGGGAAAAAACTTCTATGTGAAGAAGGGAATGGCATTGTATTCTTATGACCGCATGATGCAGACTGCCATTGCGAATTTTAAATATGGCGGAGAACTTTCATGTGGCGCTTATTTTGCCGGAGAACTCGTCAAAAGATATGGTACCTGGGTCAAAGGACTTTCGCCGGAAGTGATCCTTCCGGTGCCAGTGCATAAAAAGAAGCTTCGCTTCCGGGGGTTTAACCAGGCAGAATACATGGCGGCACAGATTGGAATGGAACTGGGGATTCCTGTGTTGGGAGATTATCTGATCCGTATGGAAAACACAAAACCGCAAAAGGGACTTGATGTGAGGGCGCGGATAGAAAATCTTCAGAGGAGCTTTGGCGTCATTCAGACCGGCAGACCATATCGGAAGGTGCTGCTGGTGGATGATATCTATACGACAGGCGCCACGTTGGAGGCCTGTGGAAAAGCATTAAAAGAGGCAGGAACTGACAGAATATATTTTCTCTGTCTCTGTATAGGCAGGGGAGACTAATACCATGACATTTATAGGCATGGAGGAAGGCAGGTAGATGGTATGGAAGTGATCACATGTAAAAGCTGCGGTAAAATTTTTAATTATATCAGTGGATCAAGAATTTGTCCGCAGTGTGTAAAAAAAATGGATGAAAAATTTACAGAAGTGAAAAAATATGTGTATGATCATCCAAAGATCGGGATCAATGAACTGGCGGAAGAGATGGATGTATCGATCCGTCAGATCAAGCGCTGGGTGAAAGAAGAAAGACTGTGTTTTTCTGAGGATTCACCAGTGGGAATTGAATGCGAGAATTGTGGTACTCTAATTAAGACAGGACGTTTTTGCAAATCATGTAAAGATAAACTGTCCAGTGGTCTCAAGGATGCTGCAGGGATGAACCGCCCGGTGGCGGCAGCACCAGTCAAGAAGGGACCGAGTGAAAATAAGATGCGCTTTTTGGACTAATACAGCAGAATTTATGCTGTATTGGTGGAATGGAGAACAGTATGTATGACAGTATAGTGATCGGTTGTGGATTTGCAGGTGCCGTTGTGGCCAGAGAACTGGCTGAGAAGAAAAATAAGCGGGTTCTGATCATAGATTCCAGACCGCATATCGGCGGCAACTGCTACGACCGTAAGGACGAATATGGAATACTGATCCATCAGTATGGACCTCATATATTTCATACAAACAATGAGCGGGTATTTAAATACCTGTCCCGGTTTACAGAGTGGTACCCATTCCGGCATGAAGTGGTGGGAAAGATCGGAGGAAGAGAGCTTCCCATCCCCTTTAACCTGAATACGCTGGATATGGTGTATGGAGAACGGGCACTGGAGCTGGAGAATAAACTTATTTCTTCTTTTGGAGAGGGAGCGAGGGTTCCGATCCTGGAACTTATGAATCACCCGGACGAAGATCTTCAGGAAATTGCGCAGTATGTGTATGAAAATATCTTTCTTAAATATACTATGAAGCAGTGGGGCAGATCGCCCAAGGAGATCGATCCAGCAGTTTCAGGAAGGGTTCCTGTACTTCTGAGCCGTGATAACCGATATTTTCAGGATAAGTACCAGGGGATTCCCCTGCATGGATATACAGAGATCTTTGAGAAAATGCTGGATCACGAGGGGATTGATATCCGTCTGAACTGCCAGGGGACAGATGTGCTGTGTCTGGATCCGGAGGGAGATGTGAAAGTGAGGTTTGAAGATGAACCTTTTCATGGTGACGTGATCTTTACTGGTGCACTGGATGAGTTTTTTGGCTGTTGTTATGGAAGGCTTCCTTACCGTTCCCTGGATTTTTACTTTGAGCATTACGAGAAGCCCTTTTATCAGAGCCATGCTGTGGTTAATTACACAGTGAGTGAGAAATTTACGAGAATTACAGAGTTTAAATATCTGTCCGGTCAGCTGGATATGAAGGATACCACCATTGTGAAGGAGTATCCCAAGGCATATTCGGGGAGTAAAGGAGAAATTCCTTATTATGCCATCAACAATCCAGAGAATGATGCCTTGTTTGAGAAATATAAGGCGCTGGTAGACCAGATCCCAGGATTTTATCTGCTTGGAAGACTGGCAGAATATAAATACTACAATATCGATGCCATCGTGGAACGGGCATTGGATTTGGCAGAGAGGTTATAGGAGAACGATGAAGATTTTAACAGTAGCGATCCCATGTTATAATTCCCAGGATTACATGCGTCATGCAGTGGAGAGTGTGCTGGTGGGCGGAGAAGATGTGGAGATCCTTATCATAAATGATGGTTCCGTAGACGACACGGGAAAGATAGCAGATGAGCTGGAAAAGGAATATCCCGGAAGTATCCGGGTGATCCATCAGGAAAATGGCGGACACGGCGAGGCCGTAAATGCCGGGATCAGAAATGCGAAAGGTCTGTATTATAAAGTGCTGGACAGTGACGACTGGCTGGACAGGGAAGCTCTAATAAAGGTGTTGGAGAAGCTCCGCAGCTTTATTCGGGAAGGCCGGCTGGTGGACATGTTTCTGGCAAACTATGTATATGAGAAGCCCAGTGTGCATAAGCATAAGGCGATCCGCTATGAAGGAGTGTTTCCCCAGGAAAAGGTATTTGGCTGGAATGATATTAAGAAGTTTAAGATCAGCCAGAATATCCTGATGCACTCGGTGATCTACCGTACGCAGCTGCTTCTGGATTGTGGCCTGGAGCTTCCAAAACACACTTTTTATGTGGATAACATTTTTGTATATACTCCGTTGCCTTATGTAAAGACAATGTATTATATGGATGTAGATCTCTACCGCTATTTTATCGGCAGGGATGACCAGTCGGTAAATGAGAAGGTGATGATGGGCCGGATCGATCAGCAGATCAAGGTAAATAAACTTATGATCGATGCCCATGATCTGAATAAGATCAAGAATAAAAAGCTCAGGGATTATATGGTGAAATACCTCGCCATGATGATGACCGTCAGTTCCGTATTCTTGATCAAAGAAGGTTCTGAGGAGAGCCTGGAAAAGCGGACGGAGCTCTGGAAGTATCTGAAAAACTCCAGCCGCAATACCTTTCGCCTCGTAAATAAGCAGGTGCTCAGCAAGCCAATGCAGATACGAGGAAAGGCTGGCCGCAAGATGGTAGTCTGGGGCTACAGTATTTCCAGAAAATTATATGGATTTAATTAGCACTGTTGGGTTCCAATAGTCGGAGCTAAGCCGCAAACCCCGTAAACACGGGTTTTGCGGCTTTTTGATTTAAACATTATATTTTTTGTTACATTTATTATTTGCAGAGTTTTTTCAAAGACTCTGTATAGGGGGGGGAAAGTGTCAAAGCCCCTTTCTTATTTCGTTACTTTAGCCAGCTGCTTGAAGGTGTTCAGATCGTATACATATATGCCTCCGAGCCCTTCTCCGTCGGCCAGATAGAAATGTTCACCGATATACAATCCCCTGGCAGAAGACA
Source organism: uncultured Eubacterium sp. (assembly GCA_910584645.1). Classification (GTDB taxonomy): domain Bacteria; phylum Bacillota; class Clostridia; order Lachnospirales; family Lachnospiraceae; genus Eubacterium_F. The sequence goes on along the minus strand of CAJUAU010000002.1, from coordinate 239,194 downwards.
TATCCATGTCTTTGGGCGAGAGGGTGGCAAGTTTTTTAAAGCCTTTCTTCCGGTCATAGGAATAGAGACGGTATGTGATCTTTTGTTTTCCATTCTTCTCATAGGACTCTGCTGCAAAGCCGATGAGGTTTTTCCCAGGGTCTGCCAGGATTGCTTTATGATTTTTCCCTGCCAGGCTGTAAGTCTCCATTTCCAAAAGTTTGGTGTGTATTTCCCGGACATTGGTGTCGGAGGAAATATCAAACATCGTCAGCTTTATCTGGGCATCCCAGTCGTTACTGATGTTACTGCCGATCCCCAGCATCAGCCCTTCTCCATAGCCCTGAAGATATTCGGAGAACCCGGGGATCTTCAGTTTATCCTTTACTACGGGTTTGGAGGGATCGGAAAGATCCACCAGGAATACCGGATCTGTTTCCCGGTAGGTTACAAAATATGCTTTGTCTCCCATAAACCGTGAGGAATAGATACGTTCTGATTTGGCGAGACGGTCTACCTTACCTAACAGTTCCATGTTTTCATCCAGAACATAAAGCCCGTTAGAGGTTTTTGTTCTGTCGGGGTTATCTGTGGTGGCGACAAAGCGTAGTTTTCCTTCATACTCGTCCATGGAAAACTGGTTCAGTATCTTTCCACGGAAGGTCTTTTCACCATTATCTGTGAGTTTTCCATCCTGATAGTGGAAACGGCTGATGGTTGTTTTGGTGTAGTCTGCCGTCGGAGAGGCGATGTATATATTCTCTTCGCTGACATAGCAGATGCCATCTCCGCCGAGGATGGATAAAGAATCAGTGAAGTCCTCTCCCCCTGTGATGTCCAGCGAAGTGAAAACCATATAGGCGTGGGAGGAGACGCCAGAGGGGATCACCAGACGGTCTTCCGGAACCAGGCTGCCCCCTACAGAGGGGATGTAGCATTTCGGTTTATCCTTTTTCTCAGCGGATTCAGCGGTCATCACTGAATAGGTATAGAGATGGTTTCCACTGATCCGGGAGTTGGAATAGATCCCGGACTGGTTTTTGCGGAACGTCTGTTTTGGGTTTTCAATATCTGTTATGTCATAGACCATAACCAGTGTATTTTCCTGCTGGATTCCGTTTTCTGTAGATGCACCGGAAGATTTTTTTTTCGCTGATGTTGATGGCTTTTCCCAGCCGCTGCCAACCAGTACAAGGAAATGGTCTTTTAGATACATCTCTGAAATGTTCACGGACTCCACGGTAAGTTCCGTCAGTTTTTTTGTGTTCTTTCCGTCAGCTTTATAAATACGGATGCTGCTTCCAAAGGTATCGGCGGAAGAAGTATAGATATAAGTTCCGTCGGTTTTTACAACGTCACCTTCATCTACATTCTGTACCTGGAGATTGGTGCCAGAGTACTCTTTGGAGGAGCTCCTTTGTGTGGAGTTTGCGGTACTTCCTGCAGTATCAGCAGCTTTTGATTTTTCTGGGACAGCCTCTGCCAGGTATTCGTATTCATAGTTAATACAGTCCCTGCTGCTTTCCAGATCCAAAGCTATTTTCTGTCTCAGTGTCTCGTATACTTCTCCCTTTGGTGTGGCAGTTTCTTCCCGTGACTGGGTGGGGCTGGCGGTCTGGACGGCGGACTCTGGCTGCGAGGCAGGACGCTGTTCAGCTGCTGGACCCGGGATATGATTCAGGATGCCGGAAGCCAGCAGATAATTTCCCACAGCAGCCACCAGCAGAATGCAGGCGGCTCCTAGTGCAAGCCGGGTGGTGAAACGTCTGGCATACCGGCTCTGGAGTCCAGCTTTCGAGTGCTGGAGTTTTTGTTCGATCTGTTCTGGTTTCAGGGTATCTGGTATTTCTATTTCTTCACTAAGCTGTTTTAATTTTTTTTCAATCATTATCTGACACCTCCAGTATTTGTTTCATCTTGTTCAGTGCACGTCCTTTGATAGAACGGACTGTGCTCTCTTTTTTACGGAGAAAATGGGAGATTTCTTTACCGCTGTAGCCGCCATAAAGGCTTAGGCCTACGATCAGACGCTCCTGTTCATTCAGCATGTCAAAGGCCTGGCGGATCGCCAGACGGTCTGTAAGATCAGAAGCTGGCTGCGGGGCATCCTGTACTACATCTGTCTCATAAGAGACTGTCTTTGACTGGAGCCGGAACTGCCTTTTACATTCATTTGCCACAATCTGAAACATCCAGCTGCGGAAAGATTCATTTTTTCGCAGCTTATGTATGTTTTCATAGGCGTTGAGTACCGAATCGCTGACTACATCTTCTGCGGTATGGGCATTTTTTACGGTACAGTAGGCAAAGCGGTACAAATCTTTATAGATTTCTTCATAGAGCCGGGCAAAAGCAAAGGCATCTCCCTGCTTTGCCTGCCTGACGAGTTCAGGTAATTTTGTTTTCATAAGCCATCCTCCATCGTTTTCGCACATAGTGCAACACTGCCTTTTTAGCGGCAGTGTTATCGAAGCTTCTATATATAAGAGTACTGAAAGGGGAAAATGATGCAATCGATTTTTATTTATGCAGATGCCGCAGAAAGCGGCGTACCAGTTTAAGAAGCAATAAAGCAGACCCATTCTTTTAAAGTCTCTTTTGAAAGAATTTGGAAATGATTTTGTTTTAAGGCAGCCTCTACTTCATCTGCCTTCGTATTAATGATACCAGAAGAGATGAAGATGCCTCCTTCTTTCAGATGCGGGCGGAGAACGCCGGACAGAGGGATGATGACATCAGCGAGGATATTTGCCACGATGATATCATATCCGCCTCCGATCTTTTCCCCGAGAGGCATGGTGTTAGCCGGGGCATGGAAGGTGTAAGAGTGGTCAGAAGCCATATTGCCGATCAGATCACCCGCAAAGAGCTGATAGGAATCGGGGGAAATATGATTCACCAGCATATTTTCCCGGGCGACTTCTACAGCTGTCTCATCGATATCGGTGGCGGCTGCGAAAGAGGCGCCCAGCTTCAGTGCTGAGATGGCGAGAATCCCGCTTCCGCAACCCACATCCAGGATGCGCTTATCCTGACAGCCGGTTTTGGACAGTGCCTGGATGCAAAGTTTTGTTGTTTCATGGGTTCCTGTTCCGAAAGCGACACCTGGATCGATATCGATCACGATATCCCTGTCAGGCTGGTAGTCCTCTAATGTACATGTCTCCCAGGTGGGTTTTATGATCACGTTGTCAGCAGCGCGGAAGGGTTTGAAAAAGGTCTTCCAGTTATTGATCCAGTCCTTGTCCTCCGTCTCCGAAAGGCTCACGGTGCCGTTTCCGATATTTGTGTAAGTTTTGATTTCCTGAAAGATCTCATGAACCTGGAGCATGATCTTTTCCGGATTGCAGTCCTGGGGTTCCATATAAAAGTGGACTTTGGCGGAACCGTCATTGATCTCTGGATCTGGCAGGATATCCACATACATTTGTTTTTTTTCTGACTCGGTCAGTGGGAGGTGGTCTTCGATCTCAATGCCCTCCACGCCGATCTCGTCTAACATGTAGCTCAGGATATCCACAGCGTCAGTATGGGTATCCAGTGTAAATTTGATCCACTTCATAGGTGATCCCCCTTTTTCCAAGATTATTGAAGAGTGGCAAGCAGATATACTAGTGTTGCTGTAAGCCCCAGCGCAAATAAGAGAAGTCCAAAGGATACGCTGTAGAGCACCAGTCTGGCGGCACGGGTAAATTCGGTGCTTCCAACGGTGAACAGGTCTGCATAGGAAGCCCGGGATACGGGAGGCTTTTTCCGGATCTTTACATGTACCAGTGTGAAGACAGCGTCAGCCAATTTGCCGGCGGCATAGGCGAGAGGGTGATCATTACGCACATGGGAGCGTCCCCTGGGACGCAGCAGTGTTTTCATGATAAAGATCGAAAGAGCGTCCATCAGGCGGTCAGCAGCCCGGCTGAACAGAGCGCCGATAAAAGGCAGTATTTTTAAAAATATTGGTTTGTAGACCAGTTCCTCGATATCCAGCCAGGAAGGGTAAATATCGATATAACGGATATAGGAACCTCCCTCCCGGCCCTCCTGTTTCATCGTGCAGGTGCGGATGAAGATAAGATAGATCAGGGTACCGATGGAGAGTGAGATCAGTATGCCTTTGAGGTTCTCCCACACGGGGAGCAGCTGCAACGCATCTGGATACAGTCCGATGGCGGGGCAGAGAAAGCCAAAGGCATAGAGCAGGAATACGGAGAGGGATCCCGGTTTTGCGATGCAGGCATCTTCCCGGCAGCTTTCTTCCTGGGGATGGTTGTGGAACAGGGCAAAGTACATTTTCAGCATATAGGCAAAGGTCATGCCGCCAGAAATAAGGAAGATCCATTCCACACCCTTGTACACATCTGCGTAAGGGGATAGCTGAAAACTAATACAAACACCATACTCATTTATATCTGCAAAAGCAGGAATGTGCATGCAGGTCTCGATTCCATGGTGGATCAAGGTCTTGCTCACAAATCCACTGAAGAGAGGAACACCGCTGATTCCCAGGGCAGCACAAAGAAACGGCAGTTTCAGCCACCACTTGCGGTTGGCAAAACCGGCAAGACGGTTGTAATCCAGTTCCCCGGTCATGCCGAAGAGGAAGGAGACGATGGTGAAGAGGATCAGTTTAAACAAGGAATGGTTTACCGTGTGCAGCAGGGCAGCCAGGGAATCGCTGCATCCGATGGCCACCAGGATAAATCCGATCTGGGACATGGAAGAGCAGGCCAGGGTCCGTTTTACATTGGTGGAAAACAGCCCCAGCAGTCCCCCGGTGAACATTGTCAGGCAGCCCAGGATCGACAGGGCAGCCCCCCAGGCTCCACCAGCGGGATTGTTTTGGAACAGACATATGCTGACCATTAGGATCCCGTAGATACCGGTTTTAGACAGTACAGCTGAAAGTACCGTGGTACCGGCACAAGGGGCTGCAGTATAGGTCTTTGGCAGCCAGGTGTGCAGGGGAAACATGCCCGCCTTGGCGCCAAAACCAAAGAGAAGACAGCTTCCGGCGGTGTAGAGCAGAGGTGTGTCAGCCGGCGCAAAAGAAGTATCTGCCAGCTGCTGAAAGCTCAGCGTCCCAAAACGCCAGTAGATCAGCATCAGACCAAAGAGCATGACAAGCCCGCCCAGAATGCCGTACATCAGATAGGACATGGCAGCTTTCCGGGAAGCCTGGCTCTCATCGCAGCCCACGTAGGCAAAAGAACATAAGGTCATGATCTCGAAGAAGCAGAACAGGGTAAAAAAGTCTGCGGCAGCAAAAATTCCCAGGGAAGCTGCGCCGGTTAGTATATAAAACAATAGAAAACGTCTTTTATTCCGGAAGTCCTTTAAAAGCTGGGGAAGAGTGCTGGCAGTAACCAGGTATACAGCCAGTGTGATTCCGATAAAATAAGGGCTTAGCGGGTTTTTCATTGTAAAACTCATCATTGAACAATCCATATGTTATCACCTCCTAGATCCGTCCTGACGCCACCTGGCTGAAAAAATTCATCAGGGGCGCAGAATATATGCCGAATAAAAAGATCAGTATAGCAAACAGGACCATAGGTAATTTCATGAGCCAGTTTGGATCACAGATCTCCCCGGTGCTGCTGTCTGCCTGTCTTTCTGCCGGAGCCTGTCCTTCTGGCAACGTTGTAGTCTTTGCCGGCAGGTAAGCTTTCATTATGATGGTAAAGATATAGATCGATGTCAGAAAGGCAGAGAGGATCAGTACACCGATCATCACTGGAGCCAGCCTGTTTCCCTGCTGCCAGGCACCGACGGCAGCCGTAGCGATATTCCATTTGCTGATAAAGCCAGTGAGGGGCGGAATGCCGATCAAGGCGATGCCGGCGATGGAGAGGCAGGCAAATACCACGGGCATCTTTTTTCCATATCCGGATATTTCATATATATAGGTGCTGCCGGTCTGGTGCATGATGGCACCTACGGCAAAAAACAGCGTGATCTTCATAATGCCGTGAAAGATCATATGGGTAAAGCCTCCCACCAGTCCACCTGGCGTCATAAGGAGAACACCCAGCAGGATATAGGAAAGGTTGCTGGAGGTGGAATAGGCGAAACGGCGCTTCAAATGCTGTTCTTTTACTGCACTGGAAGAACAGTACAGGATCGTTGCCGCCACAAACAAAAGGACGGTATACTGTGCCCAGGTGCCCTGCAAGAATTCAGTCCCGAAAATGTAGTAAGTGATGCGGATGATGGCGAAGGCACCGGATTTGACTACGGCGACGGCATGAAGAAGGGCCGTGACCGGAGTCGGTGCGATGGAGGCGGTAGGCAGCCAGCCATGCAGCGGGAAGATCGCAGCCTTTACACCAAAGCCCAGTACCATGAATACAAAGACGGCGAGGAGCACATTGGTATCCGCTCCGATCTTAGCTGTGTCCAATACGCCGCCAAAAGTGAAATTCATAGAACTGCCGTAATTGAGAATAAAGATAAAGCCGATAAAAGCAAAGGCCGCGCCTCCAATGGAATAATAGGCGTATTTCCGGCCGGCAAACCTCGCTTCTTTTTTAAAGGAATGCATGACCAGAGGAATGGTAACCAGCGTCAGCATCTCATAGAACATGTACATGGTCATAAGGTTGGCAGACAGCGCAATACCAAGGGTGATGCCGTAGGTGATGGTGTAAAAGGAAAAAAAGCGTGTCTCACTCCCCTCGTGCTTCATGTACTCAAAGGCATACAGTGTGGCAAAGGGCCACAGAGTGGCTACCAGTGCCGCAAATACCATGCCGGCGCCGTCCAGATGGACGGATACTTCCAGGATGCCGGCGAGGTTGATCAGTCTCGTGTAAGACAAGGGATGTGTGACCAGGAGATACCACATCAGCAGAGAATTGACCACCACAATGGTTTCCACATAGATATTTCGCTGTCTTCTGCTGTTAAATGGAAACAGCGGAAGCAGCATTCCACCCAGTATGGGCAGAAGAACAGGTATAATAAGTAAGATTCCATTCATTTTATCACCATTTCTTTCATGCATGCCACAGGAAACTGCCAACAGGCAGTTCCGCCAGGCTTATTAAAAAATACCATTTAAGTATGAGGTATCGATGCAAAGTGTCTCAAAACCGGAAAAACAGATTCCGAAAATGATGGCTGCTGCCGCCAGAACTACAAGAGGGATCAGGATCCAGAGACCTGCTTCACAGCTTTTCGGTTGTTCTCCCTCCTTTACCCCTTCCGGCGTGCGGTAAAATGCGTGGAAGGCGGGGACGAGAAGATATCCGGCGGTCAGCAGGGCACTGATCAGAAGGATCACCGGACCGGCATAACGGACAACGGGAATCCCGGAGGCCAGAGCCCCCAGACAGAGGTCTTTCTTGCTGAAAAATCCGCAAAAGGGCGGAATTCCCACCATAGAGATCCCCAGCAGGGTAAAGCAGGCCAGGGTAACGGGCATCTGTTTGCCGATCCCCTTTAATTCGTCTATTTTAGTTTTTCCTGTCTTATAGATGATTGAGCCGGCACAGAGGAACAATCCATTTTTCATAATGGAATGGAAGACCACATGTGCCAGGGCGCCAACCAGCGCCAGGGGATGCATAAGCGACACCCCGAAAAGGATATAAGATACCTGGCTCACCGAAGAATAGGCGAGCCGCCGTTTGAGTATTTTTTCTTTGTAGGCGAGCATCGATCCCATAAATACGGTGATCAACGTCAAGGTAATAAATGCGGTCTGCACCCAGGTGTCTTTTAGGAATGAGACTCCGGCGATATAGTAGACCACCCGGATGATCGCAAGTACACCCATCTTCGTATTGATACCGGAGAGGATAGCGCTTGCAGGGGCCGGAGCCACCGGATGGGCTGTGGAGAGCCAGCCATGCAGAGGGAACATGCCTGCCTTAGAGCCAAAGCCCACGATCATGCCAAAGAAGATCACAAGGAGAAATCCTTCGTGTCCTGCCGTCTTCACAGGATCCAGCACGCCTCCTGGCGTAAAGGCAAGAGTAGTACCGAACTGATAGATATAGAAAAATCCCATCAGGCCGAGAAATGCCCCGGCGATGGAGTAAAAGATATATTTAAAACCGGCAGATATGGCTTCTTTTGTCTGGGAGTGGATGACATAGCCGATGGTGGCAAGGGTCATACCCTCATAGAAAAGATACATGGTGACCAGGTTTCCTGCGCTGCAGATGCCGAGAACAACCCCGAGTGTCATAAGATGACAGCCATAAAACCGTACATTTTTCCATTCGTGTTTCATATACTCAAAGGAGTGCATGGTGACGGGAACCCACATGGCAGCGACCAGCGCTGCAAACAGTTTTCCCAGAGGATCGAGGTGAAACATGACTGGCACGTCTTCCTTGATGTGCCAGAGGATCAAGGTGTTTTCCGGCGCCGCCAGATTGGCAAGGGTGCACAAAAAAACAAAAATGGTGACCAGTCCGGTAAAACCGGTCAGCCAGTTTCTCCGCTCCGGAAGATATTGCTCCAGACGGGGAGAAGCAAAAAATAATATCATGCCGCAGAACAGCGGCAGTAAAACTGGTATCGCCAGCATAACAGCCTCCTTTTTTATAGTAAAGTTCGTTTTTCGCGGAGCAAGAATCGGCGAAACTGATTCTTTGAAACATCCGATTTCACAACGCTTTTTTAAATATACATGTCGGTTCCCAGCTGGATCGTCTGCCATACAAGGTTAGAACCAATTCCCAGAAACAGATTCAAAAGAACAAACAGCAGGATGGCAAGAGTAAACTGCCGCTTTGCCCGGAACCCGATGCGGTCTGTCTTGTTGACCGGTGTATATATAGTAAGTACCGTGTGAAGAAAATAAACGGCATTCAGCACCGTACTGATGGCAAGGGCGATCATGGCAGTCCAGAGCTTAAAAGGCGAGGACTCCAGAGTGGCCAGGGCAAAATAAACCTTGGAGGTAAACCCGGCAAAGAGAGGAATACCGATCATGGAAAGAGCCCCCGTACTGAAACCGATACCGGCGATGATGTTCCGGTAGCCGGCGCCCTTTAAGTCGGGAAACAGTTTGCTGTTTCCTGATACTTCCGACAGCCCCCTGGCAGAGATAAACAGCAGGGATTTGGACGCTGCATGGGAGATGACATGGAAGAGGGCGGCGAGAATACCAGCCTCTGTGTCCAGTCCGATGCCCATGTAGATATAGCCGATCTGTGCCACCGAGGAAAATGCGATCATCCGTCGTATGTCCATCTGGTGGATGGCGCTGACAGACCCCAGGATCATACCGAGGATCCCGAAAATGAACAGGATATTTTCTACGTGGTAGTGCATGATGATATCCAGTCCGATCACACGGTAAAATATTTTGATCAGCAGAAAGATGTAGCTCTTGGATACCAGGCTGGAAAGAATAGCGCTGGAAGCCGCCGTCCCGTAGCTGTAGGCATCCGGCAGCCAGGAATGAAAGGGAAACAGTGCAGACTTGATCGCCAGACCCACACAGATAAATACGATGATAACCGTGAGGGGAATGGTGTACTGCCCGTTGGCGTTGATCTGAATCACGCTTTCATGTATGTTAGACATGAGAAGATGTCCGGTGATCCCATAAAGCATGGAAAGTCCGATCAGGATCAGTCCGGAACCGATCAGGCTCATGATCATGTACTTGGTAGCTGCCACCAGGGTATGTCCGGTATCCCGGATCAGGATCAATCCTCCGGCGGCAATGGTATTGATCTCTATGAACACGTAAGCGGTAAAGAGATCGTTGGTATAGATAAGCGCCAGCAGGGAGCTCATCATGAGGTTGATCAGTACATAGAAAAGATTTTGTTTGGTCTCTGTGATGTCAGAGAGGATATACTTGCCCCCTCCGAGGATCGATAGGATCATGATAAGGCTGAAAAAGACAGCCATCAGCGCCTCTAAGATCCCCACCCGGATCTCATTGCCCCAGGGAGCCGGGAAGTGCCCCATCATAAAGGTATAGCTTTCACCGGACCGGAATACAAAGGCGAGAACAAAGGCAGACATGCACAATATCACGGTCAAAAGTCCCATGGTCAGACGCCTTGCGTATTTTCCCCTGAGGACAGAGCAGGTGACGCCGCCAGCCAGACACATGATAATATTAAAAAAAGGAAAGTTCTGAACCAGGCTCATGCTAAATCTCCTCTCTCTTGGCACTCAGGGCGATCTGATCGATATCCAGCGTGCCGTATCGTTTGTAAAGGCGGACCGTGATGGCGAGCATCAGCGCTGTGACGCTGACAGAGACGACGATTCCCGTCAGAACCAGTCCGCTGGGGATCGGGTTCGTATATGTTTGAACGGCATTTCCGGAGGGATCCGGAATGTCCGTACCTACCAGTATTGGTGCCAGGTGGCTCATGATGTAGCCCTTAGAAGTCAGGAACAGGTAGATCGCCGTATCCATAATATTAAATCCCATGATTTTTTTGATCAGGTTTTTATGAAGAAGAAGGGTTGTCAGGCCGATGCCAAAAAGGATGACGGCTGCCACTTCGTAGTAATTCGTAAATATTGTGTTGTTCATCTATAATTCCCCCTTTTTAAACAGAGAGTAAAATCCGTACATCGTACAGGCCACGACCATGCCGACACAGATGTTCAGAGGCAGGATCAGCCCGCTGCTCAGAATGGCACCGGGAGTGCCCTTGGGGATAATGCTTTCGATATGATTGGCGCCGGTATAAAAGGAATAACTTTTAGCGGCGGAGTAAAACAACAGGGCAAACAGGGAAATGACAGAATAGGTTTTCTGCGTAAAAAATCTACCGGTCTGCTCAAAGCCAAAGGCATTTGCTGCCAGGATCAGTCCCGCACCAATGATAGCCCCCCCGGAAAAGCCTCCTCCGGGAGAAAGATGTCCGTTCAGCACAATATAAATACCAAAGATCAGGATAAAAGGGGTGAGCAGCGTCGCGGCTGCTTTCAGGATTGGATCTGGCTTGGGCTGGGGAGTAATTTTTTTCATGGCATGTTTCTTTCCCTGCCTGTCTTTGCGCAGAAGGATCATCACACAGGTGGCGGCGATAAAGAGCACATGGGATTCTCCCAGGGTATCAAAAGCGCGGTAGTCCAGGATCATCCCTGCCACGATATTGACGGCGCCGGTCTCAGCAAGACCTTCTTCAATGTATCGCTGCACCACTTCATTGGAGGCCGGATTATGCGCGCTTCCGAAAGTGGGAAGGTTGGACACCGTAACCAGAAGCACGGAGATCAAAACAAGGCAGAACAGCACTGCCATACAGCCGTAGATCCGCTTGAAGATCGTGATCCCTTTGGTTTCCGGCCATTTTTCATATCGGTTATACAGTTCTTTCAGTGTCTCAAGACGCTCCGGCCAATCGGTTTTCTTCTTTTTTTTATGTTCCAGCACAGGATCTTCCTTCTGGATATCTTCTTTTAAAAAAGAAGGATTCTGTTCAAAAATGTCGTTATATTCATGGATTTCGATGCGATCGCCGTTCACAAAGCGTTCCAGCCTGCGCCACCATGTTTTTTCATAATCTTCTCTTGGTTTACTCATGATCGTTCTGCCTCTTTCCCTTCCTCTGCATTATCTGTGGAGGTGTTTTCTCTGCGCTCATCTGTGCTGATGGCATGGATCCGTTTGAGGGTTACAAAAAAGAGTACGCTGGTAACACCGGCGCCCACCGCGGCTTCTGTGACGGCGAGATCCGGAGATTCCAGAATGATCCAAAGTATGCACATGATCACACTGTATGACATAAAGATCACGATGGATGTCAAAAGATTTCTATTCAGGCATACAGCCACTGCACACAGGATAAGAAATATAACGAGTATCAGGCTAAATATTGTCATCTTCCCTTTTCTTCCTTTCATATGTCATCTGAGCGATCAGATGGCTGGATACGGGGCTTGCCAGCCATAAAAAGACGATCACAAGCACCAGTTTCAAAGAGGTGAAAGATATGCCAAAGAGCAGGACCAGCCCTGCCAGAACCAGTGCCAGGGCGAGGGTGTCCCCCATGGCTGCCGCGTGCATTCTGGTGAGGCATTCCTTAAATTTGAATACACCGACCGCAGCAGATATGGCAGTGAAAATACCGCCGAGGATAAGCAGTGCTGCGATGCTGAATCGTAACCATTCCATAATATTCCTCCATTCCGGGAACGTCCTCTTATGAGTGTTCCGGCTTCTTGTCGTGTCATTTTAATCTGCAGATCACAGGGCGTCGTCCTCCTCCTCTTCTGAACCAGACTGGTAGCTTCCGATAAAGATCTTTGTCAGAACCACCACTGCGATAAAACTCAGCATGGCATAGATCAGGGCTACGTCTACCAGCCATCCCTCGTCCAGATGCCAGGCGAGGACACAGATGGCGATGATGGTCAGGGTTCCGGTCATATTTGCTGCCACCATCCTGTCTCCCAGCGACGGCCCTTTGATGGCTGCTATGAGGCAGGCAATGATGCACAGGGAGAGCAGTATGAGTGCCCCGGTAAAAAAAGTCGATTGTATAGTCTGTAACATGATTTCTCCTTTAGTTAGTCTTTCATTTTATATAAGAAGTATCAGACTGCGCTTATGCAGTGATCTATTTTCTGTAATAATATAACAAAGGAAGAGCGGTCCAAATCCTTAGACATAGACTTGTCCAGACAGTGTACGGTAAATTTTCTGCCAGAAAGTTCTACGGTGATGGTTCCTGGTGTCAGGGTAATGGAGTCTGCCAGTATGACATTGAGAACCTCTGACTCAAAAGGAGAAATAAATTCTACCACACAGGGCTCCACCTCTGTCTTTTCGGTGTAGATCTCTTTTAACACCCCGATATTTGCCTTAACGATCTCTGCCACGAGAAGGAAGGCATATCCAAGGGCATACAGGGATATGCGGGCAAAGACCAGATCCTTTTTCGGGGAATAGCCAAGAAATCTGCAACAGAACAGATATACTGCCAGGGAGATGCATATACCGAAAAGAAAAATCTCCAGATTCAGTTTTCCATTCAAAAGTATCCAAAACAACAGGAAAATAAAATACATTGCTGCGTTCCTCTCACATTCTTTTATTCTTCTGATTTATTATAATAGATTCGTGAGAGGTTTGCAACCAGTTCATTAGGAAAAAATTGACGCTGCCAGGGACTTGTGCTACAATGTTTTTAATTTACGCGGAGCGGGACGCTCGCGGCTTGTAACATGGAGGACAGCGATGAATACCGATGATACCTATATGCGGGAGGCGCTGCGCCAGGCAAAGAAGGCGTATGGAAAAATGGAAACACCGATCGGGTGCGTGATCGTCCGGGAGGGGAAGATCATTGCCCGCGGTTATAATAAGCGCAATGAAAAGAAAAATACTCTGGCCCACGCAGAGATCATCGCCATACATAAGGCGGGCAGGGTTGTGGGGGACTGGCGGCTGGAGGGATGTACCCTGTATGTGACGCTGGAGCCGTGTCCGATGTGCGCCGGGGCGATCGTGCAGGCGCGGATCCCCAGGGTCGTCATCGGAAGCATGAATCCCAAGGCAGGCTGTGCCGGTTCTGTGGTGAATCTTCTGCAGATGGAGGGATTTAATCACCGGGTGGAGCTGGAAAAGGGGGTTCTGGAAGAAGAGTGCAGTCAGATGATGAGCGGCTTTTTCAGGGAACTCCGGCTGCGGAAGAAAGAGAAAGAAGGATAAATGTGGAAACCGGCTGTTTCCATTTGCTGCGTGATGTTTTCAATGTTTTCAATGTTTATCGAGTTTTACTTGAAGTACATGATTGTTTGTGCTATAATTTTTAGGTACATTTTTAGAAAAGGAGATTTTCACAATGAATAGTAAGACGAAAGGTATCTTTCAGATTTTGCTCGTATTGCTTGTGACAGCCGCCATGGGTGTGGTTGCGTATACAGGTGTTGGGGCAGGCAAAAGAGGAAGTGCCAAAAATATCCGTTTAGGTCTCGACCTTGCCGGAGGTGTCAGTGTCACCTATGAGGCGACCAAAAGCAATCCAACGGCCCAGGAAATGAGCGATACGGTCTATAAGATGCAGAAACGTGTGGAAAATGAAAGTACAGAAGCTTCCGTGTACCAGGAGGGAAGCAACCGTGTCACGGTAGATGTGCCGGACGTGGAAGATCCCCAGGCAGTGCTGGACAAGCTGGGAAAAGCCGGCGCGCTGGAGTTTGTACTGAAGACAGACTGTCAGATCGCTGAGGATAAAACCGCCACATACGACAAAGAAAAAGTACTGCTGGACGGGTCTATGATCTCCACTGCGGAGGCGACAACCCAGCAGGACAGCCAGACCGGTGTGGCAGAGAATGTGGTGAAGATCACATTTAATGGAAAAGGCGCCAAGAAGTTTGGCAACGTCACCAGTGACCATGTAGGAGAAGCTCTTTCTATCATCTATGACGGCAAAGAGGTTTCTTCACCGGTGATCCAGACAGCCATCACAGACGGTGTCGCAGTTGTTTCCGGAAGTTTTGATAAATTCTCAGACGCAGAGGATATGGCAGCCACTCTCCGTATCGGTGCCCTTCCCCTGGAACTGAAAAACATCCGTTCTAATATCGTGGGAGCGAAGCTTGGCTTTACATCACTGGAGACCAGCCTTTATGCAGGTCTGATCGGATTTATCCTTGTCATTATATTTATGATCGTGATGTACCGCCTGCCGGGTGTCGCTGCATCCCTTGCACTGGTTCTCTATGTAGCAGCTACGCTTCTGGCACTGAATGCCCTTGATGTCACCCTTACCCTTCCGGGTATTGCCGGTGTAATCCTTGCCATCGGTATGGCGGTGGATGCCAACTGTATTATATTTACCCGTATCCGTGAGGAGCTTGCCACAGGCAAGACCGTCCGTTCTGCCATTAAGATTGGTTTTGAGAAAGCGCTGTCTGCTATCATTGACGGTAACGTAACGACCTTGATCGCAGCTGTGGTACTTTATATCAAGGGATCGGGAACAGTTATGGGATTTGCCCAGACTCTTGCTATTGGTATTATTCTTTCGATGTTTACCGCCATCTTTGTCACCAGATGGATCCTGTACGGTTTCGTCAGCCTGGGACTGGATAATGCGAAGTTCTTTGGTGTCCAGAGAGAGAGAAAAGCAATCAATTTTGTTGGAAATTTCAAAAAATATATCATTATTTCAGGAGCGCTGTTCCTGCTCTGTATCGGAGGTCTGATCTTTAATAAAGTACAGACTGGACAGATCCTGAATTACAGTCTCGACTTTATGGGTGGTTCATCTACTTCCATCACTTTTGATCAGAATGCAAAAGGTTTTGATGGCAGTGGAAATGCCAGTGCAGATTTCAAGACCGAAGTTACCAACGCGGTCAAGACCGCAGCCGGTGTGCCGGATGCAGAGATTTCTGATGTTGCCGGAGAGAGGACACTGATCGTCCGTACGGTGGATCTGACAGAAGATCAGCAGAAGACGGTGGTCACTGCTGTTGGCGAAAAGTATGGTGTGACAAAAGAAAATATTGAGATTGAGACGATTTCGGCTTCGGTAAGTAATGAGATGAAGACAGACGCTGTAATTGCGGTGATCATCGCAGCGATCTGTATGCTGATCTACATCTGGATCCGTTTCAAGAATCTTGCTTTTGGTGCCAGTTCCGTATTGGCTCTGATCCATGACGTCATCGTTGTGCTGATGGTATATGCGGTGGGAAGTGCCTTCATCTCTGTGGGAAGCACATTTATCGCATGTATGCTTACCATCGTTGGTTATTCCATCAATGCAACGATCGTTATCTTCGACCGTGTTCGTGAGAACCGGAAGAAAGCGGGAAGCCGCGCAGAGGTTGCGGATATCGTAAATGAGAGTATCACCCAGACACTGAGCAGAAGTATCAATACCTCCATTACCACATTGATCATGGTAGTGGTTCTGGCGATCATGGGTGTAGATGCGGTCCGCCAGTTTGCAATCCCGCTGATCGCAGGTATCGTTTCCGGATGTTATTCTTCCGTATGTCTGGCAGGCACCGTGTGGTTCTTCCTGAATAAAACAATCAAAAAGAAAGCAAAAAGTAAATAAATAACAATCCTGGTCTTTTTAGTGGATGAAAATAGAAAAGATGCACATACTATGGGAAAATGGTATGTGCATCTTTTTTATCTGATAGGTAAAGGAGAATACCTGCGTATTTCTGGTATACGGTATGATATTTAGTGTGCACGGAATGGAGAATAAAGATATGGAAAAGACGGTTGGAAAACGAAGTGTCCAGTTTGAGATTCCGCCCTGTATCATTGGTGCGGCGTCAGTGGCAGGAGAAAAAGAAGGGAACGGAGCCTTTGGAAAATATTTTGACTTTGTGGAGACGGATCCGCTTTTTGGCGGCAATACCTGGGAGGAAGCCGAGAGTAAGATGCAGCATATCGCAGCAGACATCGCGATACGCAATGCTGGTCTGGAACCTGGGGATATCCGTTACATCGTTGCCGGGGATCTGCTGGGACAGCTGATCGCCACCTCATTTGGAATCATGAATTTTAATATTCCGATGTTTGGAGTGTACGGTGCCTGTTCCACCATGGGAGAATCCATGGGCATTGGATCCATGCTGGTGGAGGGTGGCTTTGCGGATTATGTGGTGGCGCTTACTTCCAGTCATTTTGCCAGTGCAGAAAAGCAGTTCCGTTTTCCCCTGGCATACGGCAACCAGCGTCCTTACTCTTCCACGTGGACGGTGACGGGGAGCGGTGCTGTGGTGCTGGGCAAAGGAGATGGCAGCTGGAAACGCAAGGAGACCGCTTACGTGCAGATCTCCGGATTGACAACAGGGGTGATCACAGACTATGGAATTAAGGACAGTATGAATATGGGGGCATGTATGGCCCCGGCAGCCTGTGACTGTATTTTAAACAATCTGAAAGATTTTGGGATCCAGCCGGATTATTATGATAAGATCATCACCGGCGATCTGGGAACCATCGGTCAGCGTATCCTGAAAGACATGCTGCTGGGTTATGGCTACGATATCGGCAAGCAGCACATGGACTGCGGTACGGAGATCTACTACAACGAAGAGCAGGATACCAATGCCGGCGGAAGCGGCTGCGGCTGCAGTGCGATCACCCTCACGGGTTACATTCTCAACAAGATGCGGAAGCACGAATGGAAGCGTGTTCTCTTTGTGCCGACGGGAGCGCTGCTCTCCACGGTCAGTTTTAACGAGGGAAACAGCGTGCCGGGCATCGCCCACGGGGTAATGCTGGAGATCGCACAGTAAGAAAGGAGCAGGAACATGGATTATTTAATTACTTTTTTGGTAGGCGGCGCCATCTGCGCGGTGGTACAGATCGTCATGGACAATACAAAACTTCTTCCCGGACGGATCATGGTCCTCCTGGTATGTCTGGGGGCAGTGCTGAGCGCCGTTCGCATCTACGAGCCCTTTGCCAACTGGGCAAAGGCCGGCGCCACGGTTCCCCTGATCGGTTTTGGGCATCTGTTATTTAAAGGAGTTAAGGAAGCGGTGGACAGCCAGGGCTTTGTGGGAATCTTTTACGGCGGTCTGGAACAAGCCGCTGTGGGGATTGCAGGAGCTTTGATCCTGAGTTTTCTGGCAGCTCTGGTGTTTAAGCCGAAGATGTCCTAGTACACTAGTGGAATAGAGAAGTAAAAACGGGTTTGGTCCCTTTGCACCTTAAAACCAGGAGGTTCTTGGTTTTAAGGTGCATTTTTCTCCTATGGAATTCTTGAGAATGTAAAAATTTCTGTTATAATAAAAAACATAGAGGGATTTGTAATAGAACCGGAGGGAATGGATGAAAAAATTTTAGATTTTAAAAATTAGCAGCAATGTTTTGATCGATAAAAAATCAAATTTTGGTGCAGTAAATTTAGAATTCAGACTAGCTATTTTATCCATAATTTGGTACAATATGTTTAGCGGTTATGTTTCTGAATGTAAAACTGAATTTGATAATATATCACAGAAAGGGGGAAGGTATCATATTCACGTATCAAATTTGGATTTACATTTAAAAAATGCAATAAATTTAGCACAACCAAAATGGAGGTTTACAAATTTAGGAAAGGAAGGTATCATGACGAAACAAATCAAATCAAAATTGTATGTAGCGGGTATGCTGATCATCCTGGGGGTGATCGCTTCACTGGCGAGGGTTGATGAAACCTTTGCTGCCGATAAGCTGGTAAGCGGCTCTGTGAGAAGCTCTTCAAACAACAATCCTATTATGGATCATAAGTTTGCGGCGGATCCTTTTGCCATGACTTACAACGGGAGAGTATATGTGTATATGACAAATGACAGCGAATGTTATGACCGTACGAACAAAGACGGGAGCGGCAATCCGACAGCTTCCAATAAGTACAGTACCATTTCGACGCTGACCGTTTCCTCTTCCAGTGATATGGTGAACTGGGTGGACCACGGGGAGATCAAAGTGGCAGATATTGCATCCTGGGCCAGAAATTCCTGGGCGCCGGCTGCGTGCTGGAAGCGCATCAATGGCAGGGACAAGTTTTTCTTATACTTCGCCGATAATGGCAACGGCATCGGTGTCCTGCAGGCGGACTCACCGCTGGGACCCTTTACTGAGCCGCCGACTGGAAGCCATCTGATCCGCAGGGGATCCCAGGCTGCCCAGGGGGTGGAATGGCTGTTTGATCCAGCTGTGCTGGTTGATGATGACGGAACGGGATATCTGTATTATGGCGGCGGCATACCAGGAGGAGATAACGCATCCCAGAATCAGAAAAACTATCCTGGGACCGCGAGAGTGGTCCGTCTGGCAGATAATATGGTTCAGCTGGCGGGAAATGCTGTGGCGATCAATGCACCAGGGCTCTTTGAGGATTCTGGAATACATAAGAAGAACGGAAAATATTATTATACATATTGTTCCAATTTCTCAAATAATCTTCCGATGACCGGCAATGGGAACATATGCGCCATGGAGAGCAACAGCCCCATGGGACCTTTTACTTACGTCGGCGTCGTGCATGAAAACCCATATACATACTTTAGAATTGGTGGAAATAATCATCATGCCTTTTTTGAGTTTAATGGAAATACCTATCTGACATACCATGCGCAGACGGTGACCAAAGCGCTGGGATTCCCGGCGAACTGCCAGGGATACCGCTCGACACATATGGATAAGGTTTCCTACGATTCCAATGGACATATTAAATTGGTCAAAGGAACCTATCAGGGCGTGGCACAGACGAAGAATCTGGATCCTTATGTGAGAAATGAGGCGGAGACCATTGGCTGGAGCAGCGGGCTGAAAACCAGTATGACCTGGCAGCCAGGTTCTTTTATCCAGTCCTCCAATATGAAAGTATCCAATATTCATAACGGGGACTGGCTGGCTGTATCGGACGTTGATCTGAAAACGGGACTGAAATCTATTACAATCGGCGCCCAGCCCGTAAATAGCGGCGGAAAAGTAGAGGTAAGACTGGACAGCCGGTACGGCACTAAGCTGGGAGAAGTACAGATCAACGGAAGTTCAACCGCATGGAAAGATTATTCCGCGTCTCTTTCAACAGCAACAGGTGTACATGACATCTATTTTGTTTTCACAGGTTCATCTTCCGGCGAACTTTTCTATCTGGACTACTGGAAGATGTCGAGAACAAATACAGCAGTCGATGTGCCCGCGCCATCCGGGGACGAACTGGTAAAGAACGGGAACATCGAGGATGGGCTGACGAACTGGAACAGTTTGTATGGATCTAATCTGAGCCTGGGTTATGTGACGGTGCATTCGGGAAAACTTTCCCTGAAAGCAGCGGGAAGGAAAATGACATCTGCCGGGGCGGTACAGGATATGACAGGACGTCTTGAGAAAGGAAAGACCTATCAGGTCAGTGCTGCAGTGCGGTACAATCTGTCAGAGAATCCCGGTGCAACCGGTCAGACAAAGTTTTTCATGAGTATCATTTATGGTGACGGAAAGATTGAAAATATGGCATCTGTGACAACAGCTGGTGATAAGTGGGCAGTGATAAACGGTAAATATACTGTTCCGGCAGGGGCTGACCTCAGCAATGTAAGAGTGTTTATCGAGACCGCTTACAAGGCGGATCCTGCTGCCCAGGATCTGGTGTCCTTCTTTATGGATGACGTGTCTATAAAGAAAACGGCGGATCAGGTGCAGAACAGCAGTGGGGCATTGTCAGACGGATGGTATTACATTAAGAATACGAATTCTGGCAAATACCTGCAGGTGGCAGATAACAAGGGCGGAAACAGTGTTAATGTAGTGATCGGAACAGGTTCCGCATCCGCAGGCCAGAAGTGGTATCTCACCAATCTTGGAAACGGATATGTGACGTTGAAAAATGGTCTGGGATATATGCTGGATGTACAATACGGAGCCAACAGTGACGGAGCCAATATCCAGACCTATTCAGCAAATGGTGCAGAGGCCCAGATGTTCAAGATCCAGAAAACATCTGCAGCAAATACCTTTGGCATAACGACCAAAGTCACAAAAGATACAAAGGGACTTGACGTGTACAACTTTGGTAAAACCGATGGAACCAATGTATGCCAGTGGCAGTATAATGCAACTTCAAACCAGACTTGGATTTTCGAGGCATGCAGCAGATAATATAGTTGCCGCTGACCACATTTGCCAGTGGTCAACGCATCATAAGTAGAAAGAAGCCATGTGCAAAAGCGATAAAAAATCGCTGGCGCACATGGTTTTTTCTTATTGAAAAGTTCGACATCTGCGGAGCGAAAAACACGAAATGTTTTTATAGGGCTGCGGTTTTCATCCAGCCCTTTTTTGGTTGTAGGAAAAAACATAGCAGTTATAAATAGGGTAGAAATTATACTTTTAGAAATATACTTTATTATAAATAGTATTTGACAGTATATATTTTAAAGTGATATAATAAAAGCAAGCAGGAAGATAATGGTATAGGAAAATGATCTACTGCTATATTAATGGAAGGAAGGTGAAAGAATGTGCATAATTAAAGGGACAGAGAACACAATTGAAAAAAGCGCTCTTTTCATATGGCAGTGAGATGCCGAAAAGAACGCTGTAAGAAAAATCAAACATATTATACCACAAATCAAAAAATATTTAAACGAAATGGAGAGAGAAATATGAGAAAAAATGTATTGAAAAAAATGGGAGCTACTTTACTTGCCTTATCGCTTGTGGTAGTTTCTTGTACCAGTGTATCTTTTGCAAAGACTGGAACATATAATGGAAAAACGGTAACATATACATATGAGATGGGAACGGTGCCATATGGACCTACAAACTATCTTGAGGTGTGCACAGCAAAATTATCATACCCAAGTTCAGTCAGTATGAAGATCAATGGAACGATCACGGCCAAAAAGAATAATTCGAGATATACGATGACCGGTAATAAGAGCGGGACAGGAACGAGTCTTAAAAAGGAATTCGCTTTTGATACGCCTGGATATGACATTATACATTTTAAAGGTGTGTATACCGTTGGTTCTAAGAAGTTTAACATTGATACTGATATTTAATGCTGTACAGAACGATGGTGGTAAAACACTAAGCTGCTTTCTATGTACAAAGGATCTGGAGATTCCCGCTGCACGTTGGCTGTAGTGGGAATCTCCATAATATCGGGGTAACGGAATGGAGGGGAATGAATGTGAGGAAATATCAACATTTAGTTATATGTCTAATTTTAATTTTGGCGAGTTTTTTTAGTGCAGCATGTAATGAGGAGGGAGTGGAAGACCTGGGGGAACAGTATGTAGAGGGCAGTGACTGGCAAAGCGGTTTTGGCTCAGGTTCACTGCCCAGGATCCAAAAGGCTGGAAAGGGTTACTATTTTTTAGTGTCTCAATATCTTTACTATTATGAACCATCAATGGAACAGGCAGTTCCGGTGTGCAATAAAGCGGATTGCAGCCACACGGATGAGACATGTAATGCTAGCATGGGGGATGGACAGGAAATAAATTATTATGACCATAAATTTTATTATATTGCGTCGGAAAATAATAATGCAGAAAAGTGGTATCTATATTTTCTTAGCGAAGATGGCAGACAGAGAGAAAAGGTGGCACAGATAGCCACATTAGACCCTTCGGATAATGGAGTGCATTTTGAGTTTTGCGTTCACAGGGGAAATATTTATTTTAGCGTATCGAAGGGAGCTACTTTGAAAAAAAGAAGAGCTGTAGTTGAAAGAATAAGTTTGAATGGGAGCCTGGATCGTAAGGAAGTGGCTTCAGTGGAGGGATATGGGGCTGCCATAGAAAATCTTCAAGCCTTTGGAAACACTTTAGTCATAACCGGATGCTATGCGGATTCTGTTGATTCTGATTTTCGGACACATACTAACTTTGTAGATATACGAAATGGTAAAGAACGGAAAGATGTATTGTATGACAAAGAACGGGATCTGGTAATGATCTATAAGAAAGAAGATGATGTATTATACTATGATTCATACAAACTATACAGGCTGAATATGGATTCTAATAAAAGAGAGGAGGTCACAAAAGGAGAGAAAATTTATGCAGAGTGCAGTTTTCAAGGCAAATATTTGTATAGCTGCAACTGGTATGACTGCCACGAAAAAAATGACTACCGCGATTATGGAATCGACATAATTGATGAAGAAGGAGAAAGGGCGGGAAAGATTCCTCTTGAAAAAAATATGGAGTGGGAGTTTGGAGACAATGATTATTGTTTTGCCTTTGCTTATGACGATGGGAAATACATGGTAAAGCAATTTGATAAGAGTAGATTGTCAGAAAAAGCTGCTGAGTGGAAAAACATATTGGTGTTAGGGGAGGATTCAGATGGAGGCAAGGAGAATATTTTGGAATAGAAAAAGTGTGATTCTTTTTATTGTGTTCCTGCTGCTGAATATAGGATTGTTTGCTTATGGGTCATGGAAGGATTATACGCCGCTGTCCAGGGAAGAGATTCAAGAGGTAGATTATTCTAAAAAGTATGAAAAGATAAAAAAACAGATGGAGAGTCTTAGAGGCGTTTCAATTTTTAATACACAAAGTAATCTTTTAGAAAATGAAAAGATACTGCGGGACTATGGCAGAATCTGTTTTGTCTCTGGTGAGACACATCAAAGAGAGGGGATTGGTTTATGGTATGCAAGTTCAATGCAGAATTATTTTTCGCTGTTCTTTTGTGTATGGTTAGTATTTCTTACCTTTGATGTGGAAAAACGGGGATTGTTTCCCCTGGTATATGCCACAAAGAGAGGAAGAGGGGTTCTTGCTCTCAGGCGTCTTTTATATTATTTTTTTGCAGCTATTGGGATCAGCATAATCTTCAATTTTGTCCTCCTGTTATTAGCTTGTGCGAAAGCGCGGAATATATCAGCTCTCTGGCAGCCGGTCCAATATGTAAATAGTTTGAAAGGCTGTATACTGCCAGTGAATGGAATTTCATTTTTTTGTGTTTTAAGTCTGGTTTCTGCATGTGGGATTTTTGTGGTAACTCTTTTATGCTGGATGATCTTACTTATGATTCATAACAGTAAAATTGCACTGACCATTTGTGGAATGGTTTTTGTATTAGAGTATTCTTTTAAACAATGGCTTCCTGACCAGAGCCAGTTGAGCATGTTAAAATATATTAATATCCTGACACTCCTGGATATGAATCCGTTATATGGAGAGTATCAATTATATACAGCAGGGAGTATTTGCTTGGAGCGAAAAGAATGGATCTATATAGCAATTGCTTTTCTTAGCGTATTTCTCGCAGTTTTTTGTATTGTGCTTTCCAGTAAAAGGCGTCCCTATTATCAAAAGCATTTATTAGAAAGGGCAGTACAAAAAATATTCTGTCGGATACGAAGTGTACTGTCCAGAATGCCGGGGAAATTTTTTGAGGGGTACAAAATGCTCGTGTCCCAAAAGGGCCTTTATATTTTGATATTCTTTTTTGTCATTCTGATCAAGGGAGTGTGGCAGCCTCAGTCGGAGGGTGAACAGCTGACGCTGGGGAGTACTGGGGAATATATGAAGGAGTTTTACGAGGAGTGGACTGGACCTGTTACGGAGCAGGTGGAGGGAGAGATAACAGAGAGGGAGAGACAGTTAGTGCAGCTTCAGGAAGAAAACCACCCCGCCGCCGCATATTACAGCAACGGTCTGAAAAAATTGAAGGAAAGGGTTGACTATGCAAAAGGTCATAGGGAAAGGGATTTATGGCTGGTTAACCCCGATGGGTATCGGTACCTGTTTGGGAAAAAGGGAGAAAGAAGTATGGCAGAATCTACTCTGCTGGTTTCTTTGTGCATGATGCTATTGATTTCGGGGGTGTTTACTTACGAGAAGAAATCTTCTATGGAATTTTTGCTGCGGGCTTCCCCGAAAGGACGCAGCTGTCTGCGGAAAAGAAAATATACTATGGTTGCCATCTTAGTAGTATTTTTGTGGCTGGTTTTGAACGGCATGGAGCTTTACAATATATCAAGGACATATTCATTAAGCGGTTTGAGCGCCCCTGTTCAAAGTCTGTCCTTTATGGCAAAGGTTCCAGTGGACGTTACGATCTGGCAGTATTGCCTGTGGGTATATGTGACCCGTCTTTTTTGGCTGCTTTTATCTGCTGTGGTGTATTGTGAAATTGCTATGTGGCTGAAAAGCCAGGAAATCAGTTTTTTACTGTGTGGTTTGCTTCTACTTCCCTCCATTTTATATTTAATGGGGCTGGAGATGTTTTCCTGGTTTTCAATCACGAAAATAATTCATGTTTCCCACTTTTTTAGACAGGGAGTATCCGGTATAGGTAAAGAGGCAGTGATTGGTGTATTTATTGTTCTTTTGCTTGTGGCCAGCAAAAAGATAAGGAGGCTGACATATGTTAAGGATTGAAAATCTAGTGAAAAGGTACGGACATAAAGAGGTGTTAAAAGGATTTAATTATTCTTTTTCTAAAGGGGTATATGGAATGTTAGGAGCAAACGGTGCAGGGAAAAGTACATTGATGAATTTGATCACAGATAACGTGCGCCGTACCGGGGGAAGTATTCTTTATGACGGAGTTGATATTCTGAAATTAGGAGCTTCTTTTCGGGCATTGGTGGGTTATATGCCCCAGCAGCAGGGGTATTATGATAATTTTTCGGCGAGAATGTTTCTTTTTTATATGGCAGAATTAAAGGGGATAGCAAGAAAGAGGGCAAAAGAGCAAATTGAACAGCTGCTTCGGGTGGTAAATCTTTCACATGTAGCAGATTTAAAAATGGAGGAGTTTTCCGGGGGGATGCGGCAACGCACCCTTCTTGCCCAGGCGCTGCTGGGAGATCCTAAAATTCTGATTCTGGATGAACCCACGGCAGGTCTGGATCCCAAAGAAAGGGTAAATCTGCGGAACTATATCAGGCGGATCTCTGAGGATAAAATTATTTTACTGGCAACCCACGTAGTAAGTGATGTAGAGAGCATCGCTGACAGGATTCTGATCATGAAAGAGGGGATATTAGCTGCTGATGATGTGCCTGCGGCACTGATCGAAAAAGTCCAGGGGAACAATCTGGAAGATGTGTATATGTATTATTTTGGTGAGAACTCAATAAGCTCAGGAAAAAAATGAGAAGTTTTTTGAAGAAAAAACAGCAACCGGGAATATTTTATGATGTTAAAAATATTCCCGGTTAAATTTCTTTCAGTAGAATAAAGTGTATCCCTTACATCAATTCGTTGTAATCGTAGGGGCATCCCATGAACCAGAAATAAAGAAAAGTGCAACACAGATAATGATCAATAATCCTAAAATAATGAAACACATCTTTGCTTTTTGGGGAATACCGATGTTTGTATACTCCTCATCCATGCTTTCTTCTCCGCAGAATAAATCTCTTATATCTTCCGATAAGGTCTCCGGATGATTGTGCCAATAGGCAGACATCTCGTTATATAGGCTTTTTCTATAGTTTCTTCCCTCAAAAAAAGAATACCTGAAAAGGGGAAATGCTTGTCTGGCAATCTTTTTTAATTCTTTTTTCTGGTTCATAGAAGTCTCCGTTAATAACTAAAAGTTCCGTTTTTGCTGCATGTAATAGAAATAGTTTTGCTTTTTATCAGTGTTTGACGTCTCATTTTGATCGTTCCCGTGGCGGTGCTCCCGGAGTGGGAGTGCTTTTCATCATATAGGGAATAAGTGGGGTTGTAGATCGTCACTTTTGCCCAGGAATCATCACACGCAGCACTGATCCCGGTAATGTAGTGAAAGATTCCCGTCAGGGAATACCGCCAGCAGAGAGAATTGCTTGAATTATAATATTCGATATTTCTTGTTTGTCTTACTGTGGCCGCGCTGGCGCTGCAGGGGCTGATACCATAGGGGGACAGGGGACTGGTCTCGGTAATCATCTCTACATAATAGCCTCCGTCTTCCTCTTTAGTAATGGTGGTCTTAACCCGGGGTGCCGATGTAGCCGCCGAAGCAGCCGGGGTATGTACAAAGCAGGTGATCAGTGTCAGTATAAACAAAAAGGATAGTATTCTTTTCATAAGTATCATCTCCTTAATCAAGTGTGTACTCCTTATAAGGGGTACGTTTCAGCGGTGTAGGGCTGGTATCTGTCGTATCTTTTCGATTTGTGTATTCAATGTAATGTCCTTTTGAGTGACCAAAAGAATTATGGATATAATTAGCTGTAAATAATATGATCAACACTGTTATGAGGACAGCGAAAAGGATAACAAACCGGTATAATAATATACTTCGTTTTTTTAACATATCAGAGTAAGCAAAAGATTCGCGAAGTTCCTCTGGTGTCCCGAATTTATGAACGACATCATCATAGGAGCAGCCGGGATGGGATTCTGCATAACATAAAAGAGCGTCTTCTACATCCTGAAGGAACTGTTTTTTAAGTTTTTTGTCTCCGTGATAAATATGTTTTACCTGGCGAAGATATTTTTTTAGCACTTTATTATCCAAGATCTGGTCCTCCATCGTAATATTACTTGGTATTTTTCATAATTTTATCTACAGCACCAGTTATGGAAGCATATTCCTGCTTAAGGTTCTGCAAATGTTCCCGGCCAGAAGATGTGATTTCATAATATACACGAGTACGGCGGACACCTACTTTTACCTGGTTGCAGGTCAAATGTCCATTTTGTGTTAAACGATATAATGTGGGGTACATCGTGGCCTCTTTCAGCTCATATTCACCGTCGCTGAATTCTTCGAGCTCCTGGGATAATTGATATCCGTACTTTTGCCCCTTTTGTAATAAAAGAAGAAGAACGAGTTCGATCGTGCCCCGCTTTATGTTATTTTGCTTTCGAGTTTGTTTTGTCATAGATACCAGCCTTCGGTTCGTCTTTTATTTAAAGTTTCTGGTAAGGGAGAATACCTACATTGTACATGAAAATGGGAAAAAAGTCAAATATTTTATGCAAAATACTTTTATATAAATAGTATTTGACAAATATAAATTATTGTAGTATATTTATACCAAGCAACAGGAAGGAAAAATAAGGGAGAATGTTCTTGCTGCTGATTTAAAAGGGGAGGTGAAAGAATGTATAAGAATATTAAATCCGTTTACAGAGAAGAAATTGAAAAAAGCGTTCTTTTCATATGGTAGTGCAATACCGAAAAGAACGCCGAGATACATAACACTTATATTATCTATGAATTATGAAGAAATGTCAAGAGAAAATAATAAGTTCTGACAAACTTATTAGCAAGTTTTTGCAAAACTCGGGATGTGCAAAAACCATGCACAGAAATTATGAGAAAACAGAAAATAATGTAAATAAAAAACGAAAGGAATGATTAACATGAAGAAGTTAATGAAGAATGGTAAAAAAGCAGTGGCAGGACTGGTTCTGACCATGTTGGCAGTTTGTATGGTTTCATCTGTAACACAGGCAGCCCCAGATCGATATGGAGTAAGAAAGAAGGATAATAATGGCTATTACAGTTATACCAAAGTGTCAAGTTACGATGACAGAGGATATGGGCATAATCTGAAAGTGGGAGCCAAAATTGGTAACGTAAGTTGGACATATATGAGTGGTATTGGGACAGTATCAGTTAGATCAGCGTCTAGTTCTAATGCTGGAACAGCCTGGCACAGTTATCAGATCGGCAGTGGTAGCAGAGTAGAGTGGTCAGGTAATAAATAAGTTCTGGTTTTGGCGTCCGTTAGTCCTTAAATTTAGATTAGGAGTAGTAGTAGTCTATGAGAAAAATAAGATTTATGACTGAGGAATTTTTCCGGAGTTTTCATAAGAGTTTGCTGAAGAATCTGCTGCTGATGGTTATGTTTTCCATCAGTCTTGTGATGACAGTGATCATGGGCTCCTACTACTTTGATCTGGGAGACCGATATCCTGATATAACACAGCAGGTGGGGGACAGAATCTGGTGTCCTTTGGAGTTTATGGCGGAAAATGACAGTGAGATTGAAGATAGTCTAATGACGGTCACGGGCTGCCAAAATTTGATGGATTATTATGAAACCATAAGGTCCTCTAAGGATTGTCCTATAATTTCAGTGGAAATACCAGGAATTATCATGAAAGAAGAGGATGTAAAGCACATTTTTGATGACAGATGCTATTTGAATTTCTTGCTAGAAACACGGAAAGAGGCATTTATGGCGGAGTTTGGGGAAGAGGGGATATGCAGCCTGCTGGAGATGAAAGGAGCGCGAGTTGACATGAGGGCTTATCGACATTTTGGTCTCACAACCCAGGAGGGAGAGGGCTTTACGGAGCAGAATCTGAGACTGGCCCACTGGTCAGATCCCATACCCATCCTGCTAGGAAGCGATTATAAGGGTATCATGAGGCCAGGGGATGAGTTCAGTCTCCGGTGTTGGGGATATGTTTACCCCTGCAGGGTGGCAGGCATATTGGAGAAGGGGGCTATGATCCCGGAATATCCGGCTTCTCCTAATACCGATTTCTGTCAGTTGGATTCCCGGATACTTTTACCCTTTGACATTCAGGTGTCAGAACCTGCTGAGACAGTAGATGAGATCAAAAAATATGCATACCTTTCTTATTTGAGTTTAGAAGCTGGAATTGCACAGATTCCGGAAGGAAAAGTGAAAGAACAGGTCGCCGTGTTCCGGGATGTGGGAAAAGAGTTTGAACTTCCGCCGGTTCAGGTGATAGGTACCACTATGGGAGTGGATCTGCTGCGGAAGGAATCGGTTGTCAGCATTAGAATCCTGCTGATCTTGTCTGTTACTTTGTCCAGTTTTACACTGTATGGTATTTTTATCACCTTTTATGACAAGATACAGTCCAACAGCAGGGTTTATGGCATATATCTGATGAATGGATGTTCTCTGAGTATGATCCTGGTTCCGCTCCTGCTGGAGATTGCCGTGATCCTCCTGCCCGGAGTTTTGGCAAGCAGATTTGTGTTTGTAAGAGAAAGTGTAGATTATATGTCAGGAGCCATCATGAGAACGGCGTGTATGATCGCAGGTCTGGTGTTTGTGGCTGGCATAGGAGTTGTTGCATTTCTGATGCGGGGTGTCGATACGGAACATCTGATCCGTCAGAAGGATTAAATAAAAAAATTTCAAGAAATGCTAAGAGAAAACAGAAAACTACAAAAGGAGAACGAAAGAAATGATAAATATGAAGAATATATTGAAGAATGGTAAAAAGGCAGTGGCAGGACTGTTTCTGACCATGATGGCAGTTTGTATGGTTTCATCTGTAGCTCAGGGATCTGTCGATCGGTATGGTAAAAGAGATAAGGATAAAAAAGGCTATTACAGTTATACAAAAGTATCAAGTTACGATGACAGAGGATATGGGCATAATTTGAAAGTAGGAGCCCAAATTGCTGGAGGAGAATGGAGTTATTGGGAAGGCAAGGGGATTGTAGATGTCCGTTCTAAATCTGTTAGTTATTTTGCGGATGCCAAACATAATTATCGAATCGGTGGTGGAAGCAAAGTAGAGTGGACACAAAATTAATTTTGGTTTTGACGCCCGTTGGTCCTTAGATTTAGATTAGGAGTTGTCTATGCGAAAAATAAGATTTATGGCTGAGGAATTTTTTCGGAGTTTTCATAAGAGTCTGCTGAAGAATCTGCTGCTGATGGTTATGTTTTCCATCAGTCTTGTAATGACGGTGATCATGGGCTCTTACTACTTTGGTTTAGGGGAGCGTCATCATGAATCGACGCAGCAGGTGGGAGACAGAACCTGGTGTCCCTTGGATCTTATGACGGAAAATGACAGTGAGATCGAGGAAAGTCTGATGACGGCCACGGGCTGCCAAAACATGATGGAATATTATGAAACCCTCAAGTCCTCCAGAGATTGTCCTATTATTTCAGTGGAAATACCTAACATCATCATGAAAGAAGAGGATGTGAAACGTTTTTTTGGTGACAGAAGCTATTTCAATTTTCAGCTGGAGACGCGGAGAGAAGCATATATGGCGGATTTTGGAGATGAGGGGGTATGCAGTCTGCTGAATATGAAGGGGGCTCGGATCGATCTGGGTGCGTACCGTTATTTTGGTCTGGGAACCCAGGAGGGAGAGGGCTTCACGGAGCAGAATCTGAAACTGGATCACTGGTCGGACCCCATCCCCGTCCTCCTGGGAAGCGATTATAAGGGGATCATGAAACCGGGAGATGAGTTCAGCCTCTGGTGCTGGGGATATGTTTACCCTTGCAGGGTGGTGGGCATATTGGAGAAGGGGGCTATGATCCCAGAGCACCCGGCTGCAGAAAATACTGATTTCTGCCAGCTGGATTCCCGGATACTCCTGCCCTTTGGGATCCAGGTTTCAGAACCTTTTGAGACAGTAGATGAGATCAAAAAATATGCATATCTTTCCTATCTGAGTCTGCAGTCAGGAATCGCGCAGATTCCGGAGGGAAAAGTGAAAGAACAAGTTGCGGTGTTCAGGGATGTGGGAAAAGAGTTTGAACTTCCGCCGGTTCAGGTGATAGGTACCACCATGGGAGTGGATCTTCTGCGGAACGAATCCATTGCCAGCATTAGAATCCTGCTGATCCTGTCTGTTACCCTGTCCTGTTTTACGCTGTATGGTATTTTTATCACCTTTTATGACAAGATACAGTCCAACAACAGGGTATATGGCATATATCTGATGAATGGATGTTCTCTGAGTATGATCCTGGTTCCGCTCCTGCTGGAGATTGCTGTGATCCTGGTTCCCGCAGCTTTTGTCAGCAGACTTGTGTTTGTGAGAGAGAATTCAAATGTGTATTATATGCCGGAGGATATCATACGAACGGCATGTGTGATCGCAGGTCTGGTATTTGTGGCGGGCATAGGAGTTGTTGTGTTTTTGATGCGGGGCGTCGATACGGAGCATCTGATCCGCCAGAAGGATTAAAGGAGGGGAAATGGAGATGGAAAAGATACAGATCAGAGAGGTATGCAAAACCTTTGGCAAAAAAGAAGCCCGCGTCCAGGCTCTCCGGGGTGTTACGCTTTCGATCCAGGAGGGTGAAATGGCAGCTATCATGGGAAAGAGTGGTTCTGGTAAGTCCACCCTTCTTAATATCCTTGGTGGGATGATGTCGATGGACAGCGGGGAATATTTGTATGATGGAAGTGCAGTCAATTTTAAGAGCCAGCGGGATCTGACAAGATTCCGGCGCAATGAGATTGGATTTGTGGTGCAGTACTTTGCTCTCGTGGAGGATATCAATGTTTATAAAAATGTGGCGCTTCCTCTAAAGTATCAGGGATATTCAGGGAGGAAGATCAGGGAGATGGTAATGGAGGCCCTGAAAGAACTTGGGATTGAGGATAAGGCTAAAGCGTATCCTTCCGAATTGTCGGGAGGGCAGCAGCAGAGAGTGGCGATCGCCCGGGCCATTGTGAAGCGGCCGAAGGTGATCCTGGCAGATGAGCCTACCGGGGCGCTGGATGAGGCCACGGGGGATGAGGTACAAAATATCTTCCGGAAGCTGAATGAAAAGGGAAACACTATCGTTATCGTTACACACGATGAGAAAGTGGCGAAAAATTGTGACAGGGTGATCTATGTGAAAGACGGAAGAGTGTCAGGAACACCGCAGAATGAGGGAGCGGAGCATGATGGAGGAGGGGATGTGTGATGAAGGTTGCGGGAAAGAAGATCCCCAGGGGAAATGTACTTCTATTTTTTAGTTTTACAGCTATCTCCCTCTGCCTTTTACTGATCGTGTCAGCGGTCCGTGCCGAGAAGGTGAATCGCCTGAACAAGTACACGATGTATTCGGGCCATCAGAAAGGATTCAGCATAAGCGGCGGAGATGGGGCAGAGCAATGGGAACCTGTGATCTCGGAACTGGCATCCCAGAATGAGCATTTTATACTTTATGTTCCCATGGAGGATCCGGGAATGATCGTAAAGGGAATCTGCACCCGGGGGGATGACAGGGAGGTACCGATGATCTGGGGAAAATATTTTGATTTTTCCACATCTTGGACGGATACGCCCAGGGCGGTTCTTGGAAGCCAGTACCAAAAGGATGTTGTAGAACGGGATGGAAAAAAATATTATAGGTTTCAGGAGACGGATTTTGAAGTGATCGGGATCATGGGTACCAAAGATAAAAGCCGGATCAATCAAATGCTGTTAATAGATTTTAAATCTGCTGTACGTATCAATGGGTTGGAAACAAACTATCTGCTGGATGGCGAAAAAAATGATTTATTAGAGATCGGTCAGAAGATCCGTGACAATATGCCCTTCCCTTCGACGGTAGTGATCACTTTGGAGGAGTCAGAGTCTGTTTCCTTTATAGATCGTTTTTTGGCGCCAGATGTTATTCTGGATACGATGTATGCCACGATACTGGTCAGTTTTTCGCTGAGTACGGTGCTGGTCACACTGATCTGGCTCCGCTTTCGCAGACAGTTGTTTTTTGCGTGGAAACTGTGTGGTTATGAAAGGCGTTCAGAGCGCATGGAAATATCCAGGCGGTTTTATCTGATCGCGGGGGCTGGTTTTGGGACAGGACTGGTTCTGATGGCTGGCATTGTCCAGGCTGTGTCGGAAATCCATCTGGCGTTCCGCGATATTTTCGGAGCTTTGCTCATAACGGTGGGGCTGGGGACGCTGATCTTGTTTTTTTGTTATTTTCTGGACCGCAGAAAAAACAGGGGATAGAGGATCATATTTCCAGGGCATGGCTGCATTCGCTGAATGCAGGGAAAGAACCACTAAGGTAACACATTTTTAATATCATCAGCTGTTTTTAATATGTTTAGTTGCAAAATGGCGGTTTTTAGTAAAAAAGGACATTTCTGGACGCAAAAAGGTTTATACTGATTTCCAGAACAAAAGGTGAAAAAAGTTAGGAATTATAGTACATTGTTGTGAGAATCGATTTTTGCTATACTTTTCGCGTAAGGAGTGTTACCATTATGAGAAATAAGATAAGAGACAAAGATGTGGGACTGCGTATTATGAATTTGCGTCTTGACCACGGATATTCCAGAGAGCGGCTGGCGGAGATGGCGGGGATCTCTGCCAAGTTTTTATTTGAGATCGAAAGGAGCAAGAAAGGTTTTTCAGCGACAACGCTGGTTCGCCTGTCAAAGGCATTGAATGTCAGCACAGATTACATCATGACAGGGGATGGTAACGAGCGATATGAGGAACGGCTTGCAGTTGCACTGGAGCGGTTCGAGCCCGATTTTTTAGAGCAGGTAGAAGATTTATTAGAATTTGCCTATGAGATCGTTCACAAAAAATAAAATATTTTTCTGAAAATACTCTAACAAATTATAAATACAACATATCGGTATGGAATTAAATTGTATTTACTCCTTATAATAGTACAAAAAGGCGAGGTTGTATTTATGAGCAGAATGAGACAATTAAGGGAAGAAAAAGACATAACGCAGGAAGAACTGGCTTTTGTTCTGGATATTTCACAACAGCGGATCAGTAAGATTGAGAGAAATAAAGCGCCGCTAAGTGATGAGCTTATTATTCGATGCGCCAGATATTTTGGAGTGACGGCAGATTATTTTCTGGGAATAAGCGACATTCGTCTTGAGATGGAAGTGGATGAAGCGAAGCCGCTGGGACAGGACGGAACAGGCTTTCGGGAACTTATTTACTATTTTACACGTATGAACCCGAGAGAACAGGAAGTTCTGGTTGCAATTGAAAAGCTGCTTTGTCGTCTGACTGATAAAGAATAGATAATTTGCTACGCTCTGATTATTTATTCTTTTTCTTTATGGAGGAAATGCATGAATGTACTGATTTTAGAAGATAATGAAGTGGCAAGAAATGCCTTGGTTAAGATTGTAAAATCCTGCATGAACCAGATTCAGGTTTTTGCTTTTGATAATCGGGGAGAAGCTTATCTGTGTGCCATGGACAGAAACATCGATCTGTTTCTCGTGGATATCATATTGAATCCAAAGGAGAGAAATGATACCTCGGGAATACGGTTTGCCAATGATCTCAGGGATAATATCCGTTATAAGGCAAAGCCTATTATATTCATAACCACTCTGTCTGGTTTGGAAGGAGCACTTCTCAGGCAGGTGCATTGTTATGATTATATCGAAAAACCGATTGACGCGCCACGGGTCCGGCGCCGCATTCTTGAAGCTCTCGATGCCATTGTGTCAGAACGTAAGCTGAAAAAGCCGGAACAGCTTTCATTGCGTTATGACGGGGTAAATTTTCCGGTGGTCATAGATGAGATCATCTATATGGTCAGCAGGAGAGGAGTTCTGTATATCTATGGAATAGAGGATCAGATTGAGATTCCCAACCTTCCCATGAGTACCTTTTTGAGCAGGATCCGGGATAATCATTTCCTGATTCCCATCAAGGGAACAGCTGTTAATGCAAGATATATCAGATCCGTAGATTTCGCCCAGAATAAAGTCTATTTGAAACGGACGAAAGATGTGGTGGATATCGGGGGAAGGATGAAAAAAAGGTTTAGAGAGGAATTTGAAGAATGTTTTCGTTTGATCAATTAGTGATTCCAGTAAACAGTCTTCTGGAGATTACCAGTGTGATCATGCTCATCCATGTGCTGAATGTCGGAAAACCCAGAGGCAGGCTGTTGAACTTTGTGCTGTTTTACATTTGTATCATTACATATCTTATCTGGGTGAACCTTTATATGGAGAGTAAAGAGTTATTTGCTCTGGGATATATCATTCTGTTTTTATTTGCAAAATGGCAGTATCGGATGTCTATGCTGCCAGGGGTGATGGTTGTAATTGGTTCAGTTGTAACAGTGGGAATATTAGAGATGATTTATTTTGCTCCGATTAGTCTGCTGGGTATGTTGAATGTTTCGGATAGTTTGATCTCTTTTATTGTTGTATTAGCAATGTCATTTACTATTTTTGTTATTTACAAGAGAATTTCGGTGCATACGGTTCATAAGCTTTTATTTCAAAAAGAAAAATATTCTTTTATTGTGAGCAGTATCTGCAGTGCTGCTGTGATCTATGCTATTATTTCTTTTAGCGGCAGCAAGGGACTTACCTTCTCTGAATATTTTTATGTGATCTGCTGCGTGGCGATTATTGCATTGTCCACCTACAGGTTAAATAAGTATCGTTATGAAGCAAAACTCCGGACGGAGTACTCGGAAAAATATGGTGAGGTGCTGGAGCAGATCAGGGAGCGGCAGCATAAGTTTTCCAATCAGCTGAATGCCATCTATGCCCTTCACCAGCTCTACCATACTTACGAGGAACTGGTGGAAAAGCAGAAAGAACAGACAGAGGAACTTTGTAAATACATAATGCCAAACACGGTCATTGTACTGAAAAATCCCATTGTGATCGCTCATGTGTATCAGAAGATCTGTGAGGCGGCGGATCATGGAATCCGGCTGCATACCAAGTTCACCTGTGAGCTGGAGAGTGTGTCCATACCGGACATCTATCTGGTGGAGATCATAGGGACGCTTTTTGACAATGCTATGGAAAATATTCTCGAAGAGCGCCCTGAGGCAGAGATGTATCTTGAGATAACGGGGCAGGAAGAGGATGTGATGATCGAGGTCTGCAATGAGCATCCATTTATCCACCAGTCTGAGTGGAGAAAATTTCTTCAGAGAGGATATTCTACAAAGGGAAAGGACAGAGGGCTCGGGCTGTATCATCTGAAAAAGCTGATGGGGAAGTACGATGGAGAGATCCTGATCCATAATAAGATGATAAATGAAAAGCCGTACTTTTCGATCGCGGTGAAGATAAAATAAGATAAAACGATTCCGCAGGCGGCGCCAGGGTTTGTGTCTTCCGTGTAAATAAAAAGAGATGTCCCGCCGTGGTAAAGTGTGGGACACCTCTTCTTTCTGTCTCAGTCTTTGTCTTCCGGGTATTCCGGCTCTCCAAAAAATACAAAGCTGGTGCCGTGAAAACGCATAAATGCTCCGAGGGCAAGGCACAGGCTGCAGAGACTATACAGGGACGTTTTTGTGAATTTTTTCATGATGTTGTTTCCTTTCTTTTATTAGTTTGGCAGCAGCTAGCTGCAGTATCTGTAAAATACTTACCCAGAATATAAGATTCCGGAAGGGTAAGTACCTGACATTCAAAAGCAGGAGAATATAGACAAGCAGCACCATACAGGCGATGATCCGGAATATATTGCCCTTTTTTTTAGAAGGGGCGGGACGCCTGTCCGAAGAAACCGGACCAATGACACCGACGATAAGTATCCCCGCCGCCAGGCAAAGGATCTGGATCCACAGGGGAGGGAAACACAGCTCCGCCAATCCTACTGCGCCCAATAAAAACGAAAAGGTAAAGAGCAGACAGGAGAGATAATGGGAAAGATGTATCCCGCCGGTGAAATTACGTATGGATAAAAGTACCAGAATGGCTGCCAGTAATTCCTTCTGACGGTTCATCAGGGAAAAAGCAGTGAACAAAACAGCCAGTTTACTGGTCTCAGATATGAAGCTGATGATCACATAACGGATCCTGGCGATCTCCAGTTCAGTAAAATGAAATTCCCGTGACAGATAAGGGGAAATATCTTTAAATGTTGACATTTATGTTATCCTCCGAGACAGAGAATAGCACAAATGGTACTGTTTTTTGGGAATATATCGTCAGAGAGCTGCATTTTGTGTTTATAGTAGGAGCAAAAGAGAGGCAAAATGGCAGAATCACTACTTTATAAATTTTCATGAATACTACATATATATCCAGAGGAATAAAGCTGGGTTGAAAATATTTCCAATTCATTATATAATAATGTTCAGAATGGAACTGTAAAGCTGGAATGGCGGGAGGAGATGAGGCTATTGAAGAAGAGATTTGACAGTAAGTATGTATATGCAGGGCTTACTGCCTTTTGTGTTTTGATCGCAGTTTTGATCTGTGCGTTTTTATTTTTTAATATGGATGGGGTTCTGGCTATTATAGGGAAGATAAATTCAGCGCTAATGCCGGTTTACATCGGGCTGGCGGTGGCATATCTGCTGAGTCCCCTGGTGAATGTGGTGGAGAGGAATGTCTTTATTCCCCTGTTTCGGAAGATGGTCAAAAAGCGTAAAGCAGTCCGGGGGATAAGCCGGGCGGTCTCCGTAGCTGTGGTACTGGTGCTGGCCCTGGCTGTGCTGTTCTGGCTGACGATGCTGGTTCTGCCGGAGGTGGTGGAAAGTATCACCAATCTTGCCAACAGTCTTCCGGAGTATTACCGGAATATTGTGAATGCGGCACAGGAACTCAGTGGCAAGCATCCGGAGATCGCTGCTTATTTAAAAGAAACTTCGGAATCCATTTATGTACAGCTGATCGGGTGGCTGCAAAATGAACTGATCCCCACCAGCACAGAGGTTTTAGGAACGGTCTCTGACGGGCTGATGGACGCGCTGGGAGTGCTTCTGAATCTGGTGATCGGAATTATCATTTCCATTTACCTTATGGCGGGCAAGGAAACATTCTGTGCCCAGGCAAAAAGGATGCTGTTCTCTGTTCTTCCACTGAAATATGCGGAACTGACATTGGAGATCGGAAAGGATATCAACCGCTCTTTTGCTAAATTTTTCAGCGGTAAGATCATAGACTCTATTATTGTGGCAATTATTACTTTTATTGTTCTGAGTATTGCGGATACACCTTACACAGCATTGATCAGTGTCTTGATCGGTGTTACCAATATCATTCCGTTTTTTGGGCAGTATATCGGAGCCGTCCCAAGTGCTTTTCTGGTTTTTCTGGTGGATCCGGTCAAGGGAATTGTTTTTGTCATTCTCATCATCATTATACTTCAGGTGGATGGCAATATCATAGGTCCGAAGATCATAGGCGGCTCCATTGGTCTGGGAAGTTTCTGGATCCTCTTTGCGATCCTGGTTTTCGGTTCCCTGTTTGGGATCATAGGAATGATCTGCGCCGTTCCAGTGTTTGCGGTGGTGTATAAGACCATTAAGAACTGGAGTGCAAGAAGACTGGAGAAAAAGGGACTGCCGCAGGATACCCGGAGTTATGAGCGGATGGGGAGAGTCCATAAAAAAGAATAAAAATAGATAAGAAATAAAATGGGCTGCCGCAGGGAGGAATTCACTCTGCCGGCAGCCCGTTGTGCTAATTAATAATACTAAAAACTTTTGATCCAGTTGATCAGGGAAGGGTAATGGGTCTGGCTGCACACATCCTTCCGCATCTGGTCTGTGACCGGACCTTTTGATTCCATGATCGCGATGATCGCTTCCTGAAGTCCCGCGATTTTTCCGTCTTCATAGGTCTTCTGGGAGTCTGGTGTTTCCGTTTTTTCAGCTACAATCATATTTTCTGGCTCTTCCGGTGCTATGGGTTCAGACAGGGGTTCCAAAATGTCCTCTACTTCTGTAGATTTGCCCTTTTCTTCTCCCGCCAGGGGTACCCAGATATCACCAGAATTTGCCCGGACGTTCACTACGATATTTCCATTTACGACAGATATTGTCTCACCAGACAGTTTTCCGGTGTAGGTATCCGCACTGCCGGCAGGAACTGTCATGACAAAATCGCTGTCATCATTATTTACAGTTACGATCACAGAAACCCCCTCTGCATTTCTGGAAAAAGCATACTGGCGGTTGGTGAGGATCAGTTCTTTGTAGTCGCCATAAGAGAGTGCCGGGGTTTCCTGGCGGACTGCCCCCAGCCTGGCGATAAGGCCAGTGTATGGATTCTGTGCCAGGGCATCGCTGAAATCATCCAGATTCAGGGCTG
The DNA here is from genome assembly GCA_910584645.1 of uncultured Eubacterium sp. Classification (GTDB taxonomy): domain Bacteria; phylum Bacillota; class Clostridia; order Lachnospirales; family Lachnospiraceae; genus Eubacterium_F. Next base: position 200,107 of record CAJUAU010000002.1, on the reverse strand, counting down.
GGCGCAGGGAGTCGTCGGAACCCTGCTCCTTTCTTCCCTCAATGGCAAATTCGGAACCATAATAAATAGAAGGAATGCCCGGCAGTGTATACAGGAGTATATGAACGGGAGCAAAGTGGGCCTTGTTTGTAAGTTTTGTATAGATACGTTCCACATCATGGTTATCTGTAAAGTTGTAGAGCTTCAGACCTTCCGGCCGGTTGCCGCCCATCTCATAAAGGCGCTTTACCGTGTGGGCGATCTCAAAAAAGTTGTGATCGTTGTGGCCGGAATACAGTGCTTTGTGGAGATGATAATTGGTGACGGAATGAAGTGTTCCCTCGTTCACCCAGCGGGTATAGTCGCCATGGATCACCTCGCCCATCAGCCAGAAATCTGGTTTGACTTCATTTGCCACATGGCGCAGTGCTTTCATATATTCAAAGTCCAGCACATCAGCGGCGTCCAGACGGATTCCATCGATATCAAATTCGCTGACCCAGAAGCGGATCACATCACAGATGTAATCCCGGACAGCAGGATTGTGCTGGTTAAGTTTTACGAGAAGATTGTAGCCTCCCCAGTTCTCATAAGAAAAGCCGTCATTGTACTCATTATTTCCGCCAAAGTTCACATTGCAGTACCAGTCGCGGTAAGGGGAATTCTCCCGGTTTTTACGGATGTCCTGGAAAGCAAAAAAATCTCTGCCGGTGTGGTTGAAGACTCCGTCCAGAATGACGCGGATCCCCTCTTTGTGACAGGTCTGGACAAAATCTGCCAGGTCCTTATTGTCGCCAAGGCGGCTGTCTAATTTTTTGTAATCCGTCGTCTCATAGCCATGTCCTACGGATTCAAACAGCGGACCGATATAGATTGCATTGCATCCGATCTCTTTGATGTGGCGGATCCAGGGAAGCAGTTCCCGTAAGCGGTGAACCGGCTCACTGTAGCTGTTTTCCTTTGGCGCACCACAAAGTCCCAAAGGATAAATATGATAAAAAATTGCTTCATCGTACCAAGCCATAATAATCCTCCTTCGTTGTGTAGTTTACCAGCCTAGTATACCATATCTTAAGGAGATTTAGAAGAAAAAAGTGAAAAAGTGTTGACATCTGGGTCTATAAATGATAGACTTATTACAGGGTCTAAAAAGAATAGACCAAATAAAAAGGGGGACGATTTTTTGAAAAATAATTTACTTTCTGAAAGCGAAATGGCATTTGCCCGGATCATATGGGAGATGGAACCGGTCCGGTCAGGGGAACTCGTGAAGATCTGCCAGGAACGTTTTGGCTGGAAAAAATCTACGACGTATACAGTGCTGAAAAACCTGTGCCTAGAAGGAATCTTTCAGAATGAAAATGCAGTTGTTACTTCACAAATGAGCCGGGAGGAGTATCTGGAGCAGGAGAGTACGGCTATCGTAAACAACCGTTTTGAGGGGTCTCTTTCCAAATTTGTGACAGCCTTTACCGGAAGAAAAAAACTATCTGACAAGCAGATCCAGGAGCTTCGTCAGATCATTGATGCGAATACGAAATGAGAGAGTCGTGTGATTTTGAAGGGGATGAAAAGCGAACATGGAGAAGATGATGGAACGAGGGGTGGAGATCATAGCGGGAAATACGGTGTTGATTCATATCGTGGATATCTGTACAGTCACTTCAGTGGTTGTTTTATTCTTATTGATGATCCGTCCACTGATGAAACGCCTGCCAAGGATCGGTATGTACATACTCTGGTTTTTGGTGTTTGTACGGATCCTCTGTCCTGCCACAGTAAACGGGATATATGGACTGCTGCCGGAGAAGGTGGAACAGTCAATAGGGAGTATTGGCAGTTATATGCAGGTAGAAGGGATCGTGGAGAAGATAGAAATGCGGCGGCGGAGTACATATGGAGGAAACGCCAATGGTTACCGGCTGCCAAAAGAGATCCAGATCAGGCGGGAGGATACCCCGCGATTGTCCCCCAGAGAAGACAAAGCCGGGAAACCGGCGGCGTTGGAAAGAACAACTGCCGTCAGAGGTAAAGTTCAGGAGACGGATAAAGGAAAGGCGATGGATGTCCTGAAACCGCTGAGACAGCTTCAGGCGGGAGAATGGCTGCTGGTGATCTGGGGAGCCGGAGTTCTCTGCTGCTGGCTGTACATGGTTTTTTCGATCCTTCGGACGCGGTGGCGGTATTCTGATGCCCTGTGGCTGCATGATAATGTATATCAGCATCCGCTGGCAGATAATTCTTTTGTGATGGGGCTGTTGTCCCCGAAGATTTATGTATCGGAGAATCTTTCTGCGGAGGACAGGAGGTATGTTCTATGTCACGAGCAGGTACATATCGCCAGGAAAGATTACCTGGTAAAACCGCTGGCATTTACTATATTTTCTCTTTTATGGTTTAATCCGCTGATCTGGGCAGCTTACTACTTTATGATGAAGGATATGGAGATATCCTGTGACGAAGCGGTGATCCGGAAACTTGGCTGCCAGGAGAGGGAGTATTACTCTCATCTGCTGCTCTCCCTGGCTTCTGGAAGAAGGATGGTGGTGAGCCAGAATCCAGGATTCAGCGCAGGGACTGTGAAGGAGCGTATCCTTAGTGTGATGCGCTACCGGAGACCGGGGCGGGCAGTTACGGTCATGCTCTGTGCCGCGGTGGTGCTGTGTGGCTGCGGCATCGTGTCAGAACCGGTGAAAAAGGCGGAAAGTATGCCGGAAAAACAGGAGAAAGGTCTCTGGGTGGAAAAGGATATGGGGGTCGGTCTGGACGATGAGGCGGCTGAGGAATATAATAAGAAGCATCGGAAAGAAGGTGAGGGAGAGGAAGAGGAAACCATATTAAGTCAGAGATCTTTGGAAAGTGTCATGGATTCTCAGGGAAAGCTGGTGCGGTTTATCATGCTGGATGAAGAGAAAGAGAAAGAGGTTTCGTACAGTAAATTTGAAGGGAATGAAGATGGAGGCTGGAGTAAGGTAGAAAATACATGGTCTGCCGAATACAAAAAACGTTTTCCTGGCCGGAATTACAGTTTGGAACGTTACAAATACGGCGGGGACGGCTTTTTGTATCTCTATGTGGTCCGGTATAATTTATGCAAAGCAGATGCCCGGTATACAGTAGATCAAGGAAAGTCCCTGCGGGTATTGGAACGCCATCTTATGCGGGTGGATGAAGAAGAAGGGACTATGGCAGAGATGCCGGTTATGCAGGAACCGGAGGGGGAGATGGATTTTGCGGTGGCATCCGATGGGACGATCCTTTTGGTGGATCAGACTAATCAGGCGGAGCTTTATAACGGCAGGACATTAGAAAAAACCAGTGAATTTGAAATGCCTCAGCGTATGTCCTGTGTATACGCAGGAGATGGATTCTGGGCATATCTGACCTATGATCAGAAAAGCAAAAAGATCCAGATACGGCTCCTGGATGAGGGAGGAGACAGACTCCAGGATTTTACTACAGATGTAGAGTACAAAGGAGAGGCCCGTCCGTTTGCTGCACTGGGAGTGAAGGATAATACCGTTATACTGGCCTGTGGCGAAGGGATATACGAAGCGGAGCCAGGAGAAAACAAACTGCGCTACATCTTAGGACACGAAACCGACAATATTTATTATCTTTGGTCAGAACTGTATGGCTATGTAGTATTGAGTGTTTTCAAAGGAGATAACGGCGATTATTATGCCGGCATGAAGGAGTACAGGGAGGATACGGATACAGTCATCTCTCCGGACGAGGGCCCGTATGATCCGACGCTGTTTCTTCATTATTCGCAGCTGGGTGATACGGACGGAGGCGGGACAAATTAATTGTATTAATTTTGTTTTTTGGTTTCATGGTTCGGAAAAATATGTTATAATCAATACGGGTTCCGGGTTATGCCGGAGTCCGTATTCTGGTTTACGCGAAGGCGGAGCGAAAATACCTGCGGGGTATGCGGGCGCGCCTGCGGTTTTATGAAGGGGTTACGAATGGAGGGAATACATTTGAAAGGAAAAAAGATCATCCCGGTCCTGGCGGGAGTCAGTTTATGCCTGTGCCTGACCTCCTGTGGGCTTCTGCCTACAGAAGAAGAATTTGATGCGGCACCTGTTGTAAAAGAATATGAGGGGGCAGATTTCAATAAAGTCTCTGTGGAAAGAGGCAATCTGGTAAAGACGGAGGAGATTACCGGCAAATTTAAAGGGACGATAAAAGAAGAGATCCAGACGGACGGAGCAGGTATTGTGAAAAAAATACATGTCCGGAAGGGGCAGAGGGTGAAAGCCGGGGATAAGATCCTGAGCTATGTGCTCCAGGGCAGCGAAAATACGCTGCGGGAGGCGGAGAACAAGATTGAAAAGATGGAACTGCAGATCCGCCAGGCAAAGCGGCTGATGAATCTGGAGATTGAAAAGCAGAAAAAGACCGGCGGAAGCAAAAAAGAGATCGATGGTATAAAGCAGCAGTATGAACAGGAGATCCGCTCCTATGAATCCAGCCTGAAACTTACGCGGATGGATGCCAGGATCGCCAGGGAAGAGATCGAGGCAGAGGAGATCACGGCCTCGGTAAATGGCGTTGTGACTTTTGTGGATCAGGAAGCGGAGGGAACTTTTGGAGACAGCACAAAACCTACTGTGATCATAGAGGGGGCGACGAAAAACCGCTTTGAGGCGAACAGCAAATATGCTTCCCATTGTAAGGAGGGGGATGTGGTCACGGTGGAAGTCAAGGGTATGGAGTACAAGGCAACCATCCGGAAAGATAAAGATTCCACGGACAGCATTTATTTTTACCCCAATAATAAGATTAATCTGGAGGATGGAACCACCTGCATCTATAAGGTGGTGCTAAAAGAGAAAAAAGATGTCCTGTATCTTCCATTTTCCATCGTATATACCATGGGGGATAAACATGTGGTTTATTACGAAGATGAAAACGGCCTGAAGACCATGAAGGAAGTTACGGTGGGGGAAACGATCAATAACTCGGTGGAGATCCTCAGCGGGCTGGAGGAAAATGAACAGGTGATAGCAAATTAAGTGCAGAAATATTTCTGCACAGAAACGGAGAATGATATGAAAAAGATCGTGGGTGTGTGTATGGCAGCCGTTCTTCTTCTGAGTGGCTGCGGTGAGACGAAGACGTTGGAAGCACCGGAGCTGATCCAGCCTGTGGGTGTAGACATGGATACAGCGGAGGTGATAAAGATGGATCTGAGTGGAGTGACGGCATTTTCTGCCCAGATCGTACCCAGTGTGGAGGAACTTTCTTTTTTGTCCTCAGGAAGCATTGGCAGTCTCAATGTATCTGTTGGGGATAAGGTAAAGAAGGGGCAGCTTCTGGCGACCCTTTCCGTGTCTTCCGCAAAAATAAAAGATCTGAGGAATGAGATTAAGACACTGAAAGCGCAGAATGAGGACAGGAATAAGCAGGGGCAGTATGATATAGAGATGCTGGAGGAAAATATAAAGGAGCTGAGGAAACAGCTTTCCAAAGAAAAAGAGCCCTCCGGGATCAAAAAAGTGAAAAAGCAGATCGAAAGTGCAAAAATGGACGTAAAGATTGCGGAGGAAAAGCTGGTGCAGCAAAAGGAACAGCAGCAGCTGGAGATCCGGCAGAAGGAAAGAGAGCTTACTGAGAAGCAGAAAAGCACGAAAGGCGCTAAACTGTATTCTCCGATAAACGGAGAGGTGATCGCAACGGCAGGAGGAAGCGGATATATGGTACAGGGGGGGGATACCGCTATCCAGGTGGCGAATATGGAGAGACCGCGGCTGAAGACAGCCTATGTGTCCTCCTCCCTGATCGCCAAGGCGAACCGCTGTATCGCGGTGATCGATGGGAAAGAGTATGAGATTGAGATTGAAGAACAGAAGCTGTCCAGGGAGGAGATTGAGATGGGTTCGGCGCCGCCAGAAAATTCCTGGTTTGATTTTAAAGAAGACCATGTACTGGCTGAGGTGGGGAATTCTGCAGCTGTAGAATTGCATACGGACTCGGTAAAAGATGCCCTGGTTGTACCGTTCAATGCACTGCTGGGCAGCGGGGAGGAAAAATACGTATATCTGGTAGAGGGGGACGCCAAAATCAAAACAGCAGTGACCGTAGGGACACAGACCGATGCTTATGTTCAGCTCGTTACAGGAGTAAAGGAAGGGGATGTTGTATATGTGGAAAGCTAAATGGGTCCCGCTGGCTGTCCTGGCAGCCCTTGCCCTGACTGCCTGCGGCAGCAATAGCAGCGGGGATGGAGAAGTTCTTTTATATGAAGAAGAAGTATCCGGGGGAGCTGTGGAAGCTGTTGAGGAATATGAGACTGTTACCGTACGCCGGGAGGATTACCAGGAGGTATATTCCGACACCGGAGAGCTGGAATATACGGATATTGAGTCGGTCTATATTAATGAAGAGGACGCCGTACTGGATTCCATCAAGGTGAAGAGGGACCAGAGGGTGCGGAAAGGGGATGTGCTGGCGGTCTATCATCTGGAGACTTCCAAAACCAAACTGGAGAAACAGAAACTTGTGAACCAGCAGGCAAGAGCGCAGTTTGAGTCCGGTCTGGGCAGCCTGAAAAACAGCCTGTCCCAGGCAGAACAGGAATACAAGAGCCTGTCAAATGCGGCAGAAAAGAAAATGAAAAGCCTGGAGATCAAAAAGATGCAAAAAGAAATTGAAGCGTATAAGAAGGGCGAAAAGGAACTGCTTGAACAGGAAAAAGAATATGCCAGGCTGGTGAGAATGCAGTCTGCTACGAAGCTGGTGGCAAAAAAGGGCGGTGTGGTTACGTCCGTGGACAGGGATCTGGTGGGACAGGATATTAATTCTTCCCAGAAGATCGTGGAATTCCGGAATAATGACAAATGGCTGATCAAGGTATCAGATCCGGAGTCTATGCTCAGATATAATATGAAAGTGAAGGTGCGGCTGGGCAAGAATATGAAAAATTGCCAGCACGAGGTGACAGGCAAAGTGGTGACAGCCAGCGACCTTACCGATGCCGGCAGTGCAGATCAGGATGCGAACAATACCATTTATATTGATGTAAGCGATGCAGATAAGAAAAAATATGATTTTCGGACAAACAATATATATATCCATGCAGTATCTTTTGAGGTCAAAGATGCCCTGATGGTGGATGCCAGGGCGGTGGGATCGGAGTCGGTAGGTTTTACCAATAGATCTGTTGTCTGGGTGCTGGAAAATGGAAATCTTCATAAGCGGTTTATCGTAAGTAATTATAATAATGAGAAGGACTACCTGGTATCCCAGGGACTGTCCGAGGGTCAGACACTTGCCATAGTGGAATAAGAGAGGAGGGATTCATGTGATTCGTTTTATAAAGCAGAAGCTGATACATAAAAAATGGATGGTTGTATGCCTTCTGATCGGAAACATTCTACTTGCCGCCATTGCCAGCAGTAATCCCATGTATCGGGATGCGGCACTGGAAAAAACTCTGAAATCTAAGTATTCAGCATATATAGAGAGGAAAAATGCCTACCCGGGTGTGATCACTTTTCAGGCCTCCATGGATGCCGGGAAGGGGCATGAGGAAGAGTTTATTGATATGAAAAATACGGCAGAAGATTCTGCTGAGACTCTTGGGGTGGACCAGAAGTATCTTGTATCACTGTATGAGACTTCCAAACTAAGAGGAGATTTCCTTCAGTCCAGAGGCAATAAGACCTCTACCAAGTCCATGCGTATTGCAGCATTGTCCGGGATCTCCGATCATATCAAAATTCTTGCCGGGGAGAACTGCGGAGACCAGCTGCTGGAGGATGGATCCATTCCGGTGATCCTGAGCCAGCGTGCCATGACAAAACTGGACGTGATCCTGGGGGATGTGATCGAATTTGCAAAGCTGAAAAAGACAGATGGCACCGGCATGAAGATTAAGATCGTAGGAGTATTTGAAGCCAGTGACTATGAGGACTGTTACTGGGTGAAGGGACCGAGTGATTATTATCTGGAAGTGTTTATGAATGAAAAGCTGTTTCAGGAGACTTTTGTCAATCTGGAAAACCAGCAGTACAATGTAACTGCCCTCTGGCATCAGGTTTTTGATTATGAAAATATACTCCCTTCCGAGATCAATGCTCTTGTGGACCGGACAGAAGAGCTGTGCAGTATGTCAAAAAGCCGTTTTACCAATGTCAAGGAGCCGGATTATCTTGAGGTTCTCAGAGAGTACCAGACGGCGGCAAAGAAAGTGTATACGACGCTGCTTATCCTGCAGATACCGGTGCTGGCGCTGCTCCTTGCCTTTATCTTTATGATCTCCAGGCAGATGCTGGATCTGGAGCAGAATGAGATCGCTCTGCTGAAAAGCCGCGGCAGCAGTAAAAAGCAGATCCTGTTCATTTATTTTCTTCAGTCACTGATCCTGTCGGTAATGAGCAGCATCGTGGGTGTGCCGCTGGGATATTTTCTGACAAAGGCCCTTGGGTCCACCAACGGATTTCTGGAATTTATACAGCGTAAGGCTCTGCATGTGCGTATGAGTCCGGAAGTGTTATTGTATACGCTGGGAGCGATACTGGTATCCGTTGCCTTTATGGTACTTCCGGTGATCAAGGATGCCAACGTGACGATCGTTAATGTCAAACATAAGAAGAACAACAATGAGCACAACATATTCAGCCGGGTTTATCTGGATGTGATCCTTCTGGCGGTATCCCTGTATGGCCTGTACTCTTTTAGTGCCAGGCGCAATGAGTTGATGACAAGTATGCTGGAAGGGGATTCCATTGACCCATTTTTGTTCATTTGTTCCTCTCTTTTTATCATAAGTGCCAGCCTGGTAGGTCTGAGACTTCAGCCTCTCCTGATCAAACTTGTGTACTACATAGGCAGGAAATACTGGAAGCCGGCATTTTTCGCCTCCTTCCTGCAGATCATCCGGACAAGGAAAAAGCAGGGCTTTATGATGGTATTTCTGATGTTTACCGTCTCTCTCGGCATCTTCAATGCCACGGTGGCAAGGACGATCCTCTCCAATTCTGAGAAAGGGATCCGGTACAGTACCGGGACAGACCTGGTTCTCCAGCAGCCCTGGGAGGATAACTCACTGATTCTCTCGTATTATCCGGATCTGGAATTAACCTACACGGAACCGGATTTCGGTGTGTATGAGAGTATGGAGGGAGTGGAGTCAGCAGCTAAGGTATACCGCAATGACGAGATCCAGACTACCTATAATAAAAAGAGCGGGGACAGTGAAGTCCGTACGACACTGATGGCTATTGATACAAAAAGCTTTGGGGAGACGGTTTCTGATTTTCAGCAGGATCTGCTTCCGGTACATATCAACCGGTATCTGAATGCCATGGCGAAGCGTACGGATGCGGTTTTACTGAGCATGAATTATCATAAGAAGCATGGAATCGAGATCGGGGACCGCATCACTTTTACCAACGATGAGGGAGTAGAGGCAGAGGGAGTCGTTTATGGATTCTTTGATTATTTTCCGGGATATGTGTCTCAGACCCATTCTTTGAACGAAGAAGAGACCCTGGTAACTACAGAGAATTATCTGATCGTGGCCAACCTGGCCCAGATCCAGCACACCTATGGGCTCCGTCCATACCAGGTGTGGCTGAAGACATCCGGTACCTCCCGGTTTATTTACGATTATGCCAAAGAAAATAATATTACATATACCACCTTTGAGGATGTCTCTTCCAAGATGATAGCAGTCAAAAACGATGCGTTGTTTCAGGGAACCAATGGAATCCTGACCATGAGTTTTATCGTGATCCTGATCCTGTGCTGTACCGGATTTTTGATCTACTGGATCTTGTCCATCCGGCAGAGAGAGCTTTTGTTCGGTGTGTTCCGGGCAATGGGCATGACCAAGAGAGAAGTGATACAGATGCTGGTCAATGAGCAGATATTCAGTTCTGGTGTCTCCATTCTGATCGGTACTGTGATCGGTCTTCTGGCTTCCCGGATGTTTGTGCCGCTGGTTCAGATCTTCTATGCATCTACCGACCAGGCGATACCACTGGAGGTAGTGAATAAGGCGCTGGATATGGTGAGATTATTCAGTATCATAGGGATCGTGATCATTATTTGCATGATTGTTCTTGGCAGGCTGATATCCAGGATCAATATTTCTCAGGCACTGAAACTTGGTGAGGACTAATGGAAGCGAGGTAAGGACATGGAAAATATTATTGTTACAGAGGGTGTGAAACAGAGTTTTCCGGTGGCTTCCGGGGGAGAGTTTGTGGCGCTGCGGGATATCAGCATCCAGATTCCAGAGGGAAAACTCACGATATTAAGAGGGCGTTCCGGTTCGGGAAAAACGACTTTAATGAATATTCTGAGCGCTCTGGATTATCCCAAGGCAGGGGAGGTCATTTTTGACGGCAGCAATCTGGAAAAGATGAGCGATGGCCAGAGGGAAGAGTTCCGAAAGACCAATGTGGGATTTGTATTTCAGTCCGTGGCGCTGATCCCGATGATGACAGCCTATGAAAATGTGGAGTTTCTACTGCGGCTGGCAAAGTATCCGGGGAATAAGCGCAAGCGCGCAGAGGAATGTTTGAAGCTGGTAGGGCTTGGACAGCGTATGCACCATATGCCCCAGGAACTGTCCGGAGGAGAGCAGCAGAGGGTAGCCATTGCCAGAGCGATCGCCCACAAGCCCCGGATCATCTTTGCCGATGAACCGACAGCGGAACTGGATACCGCTACCGGGCTTCAGGTGATGAAGATCTTCCGGGAACTGATCAGTAAGGAAGGGGTAACCATCGTAATGACAACTCATGATATGGGGCTGCTGGAGATCGCAGACTGTATCTATCATTTGGAGGATGGTGAGATTATCGATGAAGAATAAAGTGTTGGAAAAGATAAAGGATTTCCGCCACATCAACCGGCAGGCTTCTGGAAGTCAGGAAATGGATGAACTTGATGTTCCGGAAGATGTGATGATCGAGTGTGACGGTCTGGTGAAGATCTACAAAACAAAAGATATCGAGGTTCTGGCGCTGCAGGGACTGGATCTCACAGTCCGCCGGGGAGAACTCATGGCGATCATAGGAAACAGCGGCAGTGGAAAATCCACATTTTTGAATATGATCGGGGGACTGGACCGGCCATCGGCGGGAAAACTGTATGTAGATGGAAAAAACCTGTTTCAGCTTACTGAGGAAGAATTAGTGGACTACAAACGTAGTACAGTCGGTTTTGTGTGGCAGAATAACGCCAGGAATCTTCTTCCCTATCTGACCGCCTGGGAAAATGTCATGACGCCGATGCTGTTCCGTCAGGATTCCATGACAGAGGCGGAAAAGAAACAGCGGGCAGAGGAGCTTTTGGCGCTGGTAGGTCTTTCGGAACGGAAGGACAATAAACTGAGCCAGCTGTCGGGAGGAGAGCAGCAGCGTGTCGCTATTGCCATCGCCCTTGCCAATGATCCCAAACTTCTGCTGGCGGATGAGCCCACGGGAGCTGTGGACCGCCGGACCGCGGATGATATTCTGGATATGTTCCGGCGGCTGAATGAGACGCTGGGGGTTACGATCGTGATCGTGACCCATGATAAAGAACTGGCTTCTAAGGTAAACCGGGTGATTTCCATCCGGGATGGAAAGACCAGCAGTGAACGTATCATGAAAAGTGAATATAAACAGAGGCTGGAGGATATTACTATTAATTGGAATGAAGAAGAGGTTCAGGAAGAATTTGCCGTTCTTGACCGCGCCGGAAGGATCCAGATCCCCTCTGAACTTCTCCAGGAAATGGGAATGAAGGGAAATAAAGTAAAACTGGAGCTGGTAGATGGAAAAATTGTCATTGAAAAACCAGAAAATTAGTGTTACACTTTGACTATTAAATTATAATAGAAGGTTGTGAGAGTAAAATGAACAGACGTTTGAATGTGCGAAAGAAAAGCGGAAAATATTTCAAACAAAACAGAGGAAGAAAACAGAATGTGGTTCTGGCAGTATCTGTCTCGGCAGCAGTCGTCATGATACTGATGTTATCCATTGTGAAGATTTACTCTACGGTGAAAAACGGCGGAACAGGATACGAACCGAAAGCTCATCAGGTGCAGGCAACAGCTTCACCGTTACCTGAATCGGTGGAAACAGTGGCACAGCCGACACCTGCACCTGCGGCGCCTGTGGTCAGGGACAAAGCAGTTGCTTTAACCTTTGATGATGGTCCTTCCAGGGCAAATGACGGGAAAATTGTGGAAACCTTGCAAAAATATGGGGCCCATGCCACTTTTTTTGTTCTTGGGGACAGGGCAAGAGTAGATGGTGACATTCTTCAGATGTATCTGGCGGCGGGCTGTGAGATCGGGAGCCATTCCTGGAACCATCCCCAGCTGAGTAAAATGAAGTGGAACAAGGTGGAGCGCCAGCTGGGAAAAACAAATAGGACAGTCAGCAAACTGACGGGGGGATATCAGATCCGGCTTTTACGGCCCCCTTATGGATCCATCAGCAAAACCATGAGAAAAAAACTTGACATGCCGATGATCCTGTGGAGTCTGGATACTCTGGACTGGAAGACGAGAAATACGAAAAAGATATTCAGGGAAGTAAGAAAAGAGGTAAAAGATGGGGATATCATATTGATGCATGATATTTATAGTACTACCGCCGAAGCAGTGGAGAAAGTAGTACCCTGGCTGCAGAGCAAAGGGTACGATATACTTACCGTCAGTGAGCTGATGGAAAGAAAAGGAAAGAACATAGAAAATGGCAGTGCATATCTGCATGGCAGATAGAAAAGCAGACAGGAGGCTGATATGAAAGCATTTATGGACCAGGATTTTATTCTGAATACGAAGACAGCAAAGAAATTATTTCACGATTATGCGGAGAAAACTCCGATCCTCGATTATCATTGTCACCTGGATCCCAGGGAGATCGCAGAGGACAGACAGTTCAAAAATATAACAGAGCTCTGGCTTGGAGGCGACCATTATAAATGGCGTATCATGCGCTCCAATGGTGTGGATGAGAAATATATCACCGGGGATGCTCCGGATGAAGAGAAATTCCAGGCTTTTGCGGAAGCCCTGCCCAGAGCCATCGGCAACCCCATGTACCATTGGTGCCATCTGGAACTGCAGCGGTATTTTGGGATCACGGAGACTTTAAGTGGAAAGAACTGGAGGAAGGTTTATGACATCTGCAATGAAAAGCTTCAGCGTCCGGAGATGTCTGCGAAGAATCTTATCCGTATGTCCGGTGTGACACTGGTGTGCACCACCGATGATCCGGTGGACGATCTGAGATATCACAAACAGATCAAGGAAGACCCGGATTTTGAAGTTCAGGTGCTTCCGGCATGGCGTCCGGATCTTGCTATGTCTCCGGAAAAGGATGAATTTACAGCATATATGGGACAGCTTTCGGATGTGAGTGGTGTTCCGGTCAAAGATTTTTCTACTCTGCGGGAGGCACTGGTAAGGCGCCTGGACTATTTTGTGGAAAATGGCTGCCGCATCACAGATCACGGTCTGGATTATGCCCAGTACCGTCCGGTAACTGAAAATGAGATGGATGAATTGGTAAAGCGCAGTCTTGCCGGGGAAAAACTGGAGCTGGAAGAGCTTCTTCAGTTCAAGACGATGATTATGCTGTTTTTGGGCAGGGAGTATGCCAAAAGAAATCTTGCCATGCAGCTTCACTACGGGGCGAAGCGGGAGAACAACGAACGCATTTACCAGAGCGCCGGCGCCAATGCAGGGATTGACTGTATCAATGAAAAAGGATTTTCTTCTGAAGTGGCAGATTTTCTTAATGCTCTCTGCCGCAGGGACGAGCTGCCCAAGACGATCCTGTATTCACTGAATCCTGTGGATAATGCGGTGATCGGTACGATGATCGGATGTTTTCAGGGAGACGGGATCCGTGGAAAGATCCAGCAGGGATCTGCCTGGTGGTTTAATGACCACAAGCCGGGGATGACAGAGCAGATCACCTCTCTGGCTAGTCTTGGCCTTCTGGGTAACTTTATTGGTATGCTGACAGATTCACGAAGTTTTGTCTCTTATCCGAGACATGAGTATTTCCGGCGGATCCTCTGCGACTACATTGGCAGGCTGGTAGAGGAGGGAGAGTATCCCGAGGATTATGAGCTGCTGGGAGAAATGGTGAAGGACATCTCATATTATAATGCAGTGAGGTATTTTGGGTTTGATCTATAACTATAACAAAGGAGAGCGGAATGAAATTTAATTTAATGAATGAAGGAACTGCGGCAGGTATCTATCTGTCGCCGGATTCCGAAGATATAAAAGGGCTTGTTCATGTGGCAGGGATCTTTGCCGGTGACGTGGAGCTGGTGACTGGCGTGAGGCCACAGATTGAGGAAGAGCTGACAGATCAGCCGCAGGTGATCGCCGGGACTATCGGAAGAAGCCCCGTGCTGCAGCAGATGGAAAAAGATGGTGTGCTAGAGAGCTCAAAGCTGGAGGGAAAGAGGGAATCTTTCCTGATCCAGCTCGTTACATATAACAACACGGAAAAATTAGTGATCGCGGGGACAGAGACGGTGGCCACCCTTCACGGGATCTATCATCTGTCAAAGAAAATTGGTGTCTCTCCCTGGGTGTACTGGGCAGATGTGAAGCCGGCACACAGGGAAGAAATTATTTTTGATGAGGACATAAACTTTGTTTCTAAAGAGCCGTCAGTAAAATTCCGTGGTTTCTTTATGAATGACGAGTGGCCCTCCCTGGGCAATTTTGTAGAAAATACTTTTGGGGATTTTAATGAGTTTTTCTATGAGAAGGTATTTGACCTTTTGCTGCGTCTGAAAGGAAACTATTTCTGGCCGGCGATGTGGTCGGCATCCCTTCCTCTGGATGGTTCTGAGGATCCTCTTGCCATCATAAAGCTGGGTACGGAGCTGGGGATCACCATCGGGCAGTCCCACCATGAGCCATTGATGCGCGCCAGTGAAGAGTGGGATAAGGTGAAGACCGATGAGAACAATGTAGGATACGGAAAAGACTGGAATTACTATACAAATAGCGAAGGGCTTTACCGTTACTGGGAAGATGGTGTGGAGAGGGACAAAGATTTTAAACATATGATCACCATCGGTATGCGGGGAGAAAGGGATTCGATGATGCTGGGACCGGATTCCACCATACAGGAAAATGTGGAACTGCTGCGCCGTATCATTACAGACCAGAAGAAGATCATCCACGACAAAGGCTGTGACCATATGCCGAAGATGCTTGCGCTCTACAAAGAAGTGGAGGGATTTTATTACGGAGGCAATGGAGTAAAGGGGCTGCAGTCCTGGGAAGGGCTGGAGGATACTATTCTACTGTTGTCGGACGATAACTTTGGTAATGTGCGGACTCTTCCCACGGAGGAGCTGAGAGACAGAAAAGCGGGCTGGGGACTATATTATCACTTTGATTATCACGGCGGCCCCATTTCTTATGAGTGGGTCAATTCTACGCCGCTCCCCAAAGTATGGGAGCAGGTGTCCATGGCCTATGATTATGGAATACGGGATCTTTGGATCGCCAATGTGGGAGATATCCGGCCGGATGAGCTTCCCTTATCCTTTATCATGGAGCTGGCTTATGATTTCGAGGGCAGGGGAACGGACCACAAAAATGAGACGGATCAATTCCTCGCCGGCTGGGTAGAGGAGCAGTTTGGCGCTTATGTGAAAGATGAAGCATGTAAGACAGAGATCGCTGATATACTGAGAGAATACACGAGGATCCATGGACTGAGAAGACCAGAGTCGATGAATCCCAAGGTATATCATGTTTCTCATTTCAACGAGACAAAGAAAATGATCCAACGCTGTGAGGCGCTGATCCGGAAGACAGATTCTATAAAAGAAAAGATTCCGGCAGAATCCGCAGATACTTTTTATGGTCTGGTTTATTATCCGGCGGTGGCGGGAATGAACCTGCAGCTTATGAGTCTCTATGCGGCACTGAATCACTGGTACGCAGAACAGGGGATCACGGCAGCAAATTATTACGCAGAAAAAGTCAAGACCGCCATCGAATATGATGCGGAACTGACCAGGTATTATAATGAAGAGATGGCAGAGGGAAAATGGAAGGGCATGATGATGTCAAACCATGCCTGCTTTGTCTCCTGGAATGAAGAGGGCTGGCATTTTCCGGAGGTGAAAGAGATTCCGGTGGCACAGACTGTGAAGATGCTCGTACATGCGGAGAATGCAGAATGCTTTGTGGCATCCGGGAAGACAAGTCTTCCGGAATTTACCCAGGCAGGCGGAGAACATTACAGCATTGAGATCGCCAGCGGCGGCGGAGAGTCTTTCGATTTTACAGTGGAAGCAGAGGATGGCATTGTTGTGAGTTCCTCCAGCGGAAGAGTGTCTGATGAAATTGTCAGTATCGATGTCAGCGTAGATCCTTCGGTTTCGGGTGATTTTGAGAAGACAGTAAAAGTAATAGGAGCAGAAGAAACGATAGAAGTAAAGGTAAGATACACGACAACTGTAGAAACACTTCCTTCCGGTACCTTTATTGAGAGGGATGGCATCGTTTCCATGGAGGCGGAAAACTTTATAAACTCAGAAACCTTTGGAGAACATCATTTTGAGAAATTAGAGGGTTATGGAAAAACATGTTCTGCCATGAAGATCTATCCTACCATCGGAAATTTTGATGAGATTGGCAAGGCGCCGAGTTTGACTTATTCGGTCTATGTAAAGGAAGCTGGAGAGTATTCATTGAAGGTGATCACCACACCGGAAAACAATCTGGAACACGGAAGGACAGTGCGCTATGCGGTCTGCGCCGGAGATGAAGCACCAGTAGTGGGAGATACGATCCTGGCGGAAAATTATGAGATCGGCGGAGGTCCCTGGGACCGCGCCCATGGCTGGGCGGAGGGCGTCCTCAACAACTGCCATTACGGTATTACCACCCATCATCTCAAGGCCGGAGTGAACGAGATCCGGTACTATGGCGTGGAGGCTGGCCTTGCCCTGCAGAAGCTCATTCTATACAGGGGAGAGCTTCCGGAATCCTATCTGGGACCGGAGGAGAGTCCGCGGGTATGATCCCTCAGAAACAGTTTATTTAGAAAACTCTTAAGAGGTGCGCGCTTTATGGCCGCACCTTTTTTGATAGGAAATTCCTCAATTTGCGGAGCAAAAGAATGGCCATTGGCCATTCTTTTAAGGTGCTTAATCTCGCCAGAAAGATCAAGTTTTTGCCTGTGGAAATTACAGAAAATTTATAAATAATTAATGAAATATCTCTTGTAATCAAAAGGATCCTCCGATAACATTATAACAAATTATAATGTCTCAGAAAGGAATTGATTTAATGAACAAGAGAAGTATAGCGCTGATCCTTTGTTTTGCATTGACGCTTTCTATGTTGGTCTCGCCTGAGCAGTCTGCTGCAAAAAAGGCAAAGCTAAAACTCAACAAAAAGAAAGTGACCTTGTATGTTGGCAAGAGTGTCCAGCTTAAGGTTAAGGGAACAAAGAAAAAGGCGAAATGGAAGAGCAGCAGCAAAAAGACAGCATCTGTCTCTTCTAAAGGGAAAGTTTCAGCAAAGAAAAAAGGAACTGCCCGTATCACAGCAAAAGTCGGCAAAAAGAAACTGGTATGCCGGGTGACAGTTAAGAATAAGAAGAAGCCGGTTCCTATACATACAGGTTCTATGAATACAGCTCCGGCGCAGCCGCAAACTTCATCAAATCCGGGAGTAGGGGCATCTACGCAGCCTCTGGTCTCTTTGAAGCCAGGAGATAAACCGTCCCCAAGTGCGGCAGCAACAGCGGATCCAGGAGATAAACCATCCCCAAGTGCGGCAGCAACGGCAGATCCAGGAGATAAGCCGTCCCCAAGTGCGGCAGCAACGGCGGATCCAGGAGATAAGCCCTCCCCAAGCGCGGCAGCGACATCAGATCCGGGGGATAAGCCGTCCCCAAGTGCGGCAGCAACGGCGGATCCAGGAGATAAGCCCTCCCCAAGCGCGGCAGCAACATCCGCTCCAGGGACAAAACCGTCTCCAAGTGCGACGGCAACAGCGGCTCCAGGGACAAAACCGTCTCCAAGTGCGACGGCAACAGCGGCTCCAGGGACAA
>CAJUAU010000002.1:0-181963 GCA_910584645.1 uncultured Eubacterium sp. | reverse complement strand
CAGGGACAAAACCGTCTCCAAGTGCGACGGCAACAGCGGCTCCAGGGACAAAACCATCCCCGAGCGCATCGGCAACAGCGGATCCGGGAGATTATCCTACCGAGATTGTCAGCATGAAAGATACCTATGATAATATTTTTGGAAAAACGGGAACATGTATTAATCTTGTGCAGCTGCAGGATCCTGAAACACTGGAATATGTGAAAAAACATTTTTCCAGCTTTACCCTGGAGAATGAGATGAAACCGGATTATCTTATGCCTGGCTGGCTGCAACCGATCAGTACAGAAGAGGCTAAGAAAAAGACCGGGGATTATGTCATTCCAGAGAGTTATAAGGAGACCACGGTTCCCCAGTTCAATTACGATACTGTAGACAAGGTACTTAAGATTGCAAAGGATAATGGTCTAAAGATACGTTATCATGTGCTTGTCTGGCATTCCCAGTCACCGGAATGGTTCTTTAAGGTGAACTACAGTCAGGATGAAGCTGCAGAATATGTCTCAGAAGAAGTGATGTACGAACGTATGCAAATGTATATCAGCAGTATGATCCATCATGTGTATACACTGGATAACGGGGCATATAAAGACGTTGTCTATACATGGGATGTGGCAAATGAATATTTCAGTAATACACCGGATAAAAACTGGGCTGCAGTATTCGGAAACAGAGAGAATATTGAAGGAGAAACCAGTACCGACAGACCGGCACTGGGAACCAGGCCTACTTACATAAAGAGAGCATTTGAGATGGCATACGATGCCCTGGCAGAATTTGGACTGCAGGATAAAGTGCCGCTGTTTTACAATGATTTTAACACCTACTTTACGAAGGAAAAAATCATTGAGATGATACACTTTATCAATGAGGACCGGGAGGTCTGCAGCGGTGTGGGCATGCAGAGCCATCTGGCGCTGGCGAATCCTACTGTGGATACCTATATTAACACAGTAGCAGCATTTGTCCAGGAGGGATTCCAGGTGCAGATCACGGAGCTGGATGTAGGATGTACTCCAAATAAAGATAAAGATGATCCAGATCCTACAGAAGAAGAACTTGCAGCAGCTTATCAGAAACAGGCAGAATATGTCAAAGAGCTGACCAAACAGCTGATCACCCTGCAGAAATGGTCCGGCAATAAGATCACGGGTCTGACCTGGTGGGGACTGTATGATGCTATCTCCTGGCGCAAATATGAGCACGTGCTGATGTTTGACAAGGATATGAATGACGCGAAACCGTCATATTACGCCTTTATGCAGGCGGCAAAAGAAGTTCCGGAAGAACCGGTGAAGCCGTCGGTATCCTCGGCAGTAAAGCTTGATTTTAATTCCCAGGGGGCCTATGAAAGTGAATCTAATGATGCGAAATGTCAGCTCAATGAGGACGGATCGCTGACTGTTACTTTTACAGCCCAGTATGCAGCAGTTCGGTTTGATCTGCCGGCGTCTTTGAAAAAAGATAGTCCATATAAATCTGTGGTACTCACCTATACGAGTTCAGGAGGTAATCTTGGTCATTCCTTCTATACCGAGGCGGGCAAGAAAACCAACTGGGGTGGTGAGATCAAGGCATCTGCGGATGTGAAAACATGTGGATTGAATACAGCAAATGAGTACACTGTGAATGATATCCTTCAGGGATTCCAGATATTCAATGGCGGTGAAGCCTCTGTAGAAAAGCCGATCACGATCACCATAAAATCCCTGATCTTTTATGAGAAGACAGCTTATTATCCATGGGAGCTGAACCCGGATGAGGTTCAGACCCCGGCGCCGGAGCCAGAGCCGGATCTGGATGCTGCTCCAGAAGGGGAGGGATGGCAGGCTCTTCCCCTGGATCAGATGTCAGGCGGTACCAAAGAAGAGGGCAGGGTAGTACTGAATGATATAGAGCAGGTGACAGTACCATTGCCCAAGACTGTGGAGGGCGACGGAAAGAAACTGGAGGTAGTGGTCAAAGGTACTCTTGGCACCGGTTCCCAAGGGCTGCGCATGTGGCTGGCAAATGGCACAGGAACTGCCTCCGACCAGTATTATTTCACCAAAACCGGTGTTGGATTTGGTGGTGCCGGTGATCCGGATGTGTTCTTTAAGACAGGGGCATTTGAGCTCCAGAAGGTTTTGACTGTTGGACACACCGAAAAAGAAGAAAGAGTGACAACTGCCAATAATCTGCTGCTGAAAGCACCTGTTTCTGGTGGTAAGATGCAGGAAGTTACTATTTACGGCATTTATGTCCGTGAGGTACAGGAATAATAATAAAAAATAAAAAAGGACAGGCCGGTCAGAAGTATATTCTGGCTGGTCTGTTTTTCCGTGCAGGCAAAGTGAAAAAAATGTAGCATATTCCCCTGCTTTATGTTAAGATAGTCACGAGTGTTTGCAAAAAAATACCGGGAGGATTTGTTATGGCTGAAAAATGTATTGAGCTAAAAGGCATCACCAAAGCATTTGACGGACAAATCGTTCTAGATAATATGAATCTTGATATTCATGAGAATGAATTTGTTACTCTGCTTGGTCCCAGTGGCTGCGGCAAGACAACAACGCTGCGGATCATGGGAGGCTTTGAAAATGCGGATGAGGGAGAGGTGCTGCTCTACGGCGAGGATATCGCAGGGGTGCCTGCCAATAAGCGTCCCATCAATACCGTATTTCAAAAATACGCATTATTTTCTCATATGAATATCGAGGAAAATATTGCATTTGGTTTGAAAATAAAAAAGAAGTCAAAGGACTATATTAAGGATAAGATAAAATATGCCCTGCGTCTGGTAAATCTGGAGGGTTATGAGAAACGGATGCCGGACTCTTTAAGCGGCGGCCAGCAGCAGAGGATCGCCATTGCCCGGGCGATCGTGAATGAACCAGAGATACTTTTGCTGGACGAGCCGCTGGGAGCGCTGGATCTGAAACTGCGTCAGGATATGCAGTATGAGCTGATCCGTCTGAAGGAGGAGCTGGGTATTACTTTTGTATATGTGACCCATGATCAGGAAGAGGCACTGACGATGTCGGATACCATTGTGGTAATGAACCAGGGATATATCCAGCAGATCGGCTCCCCAGAGGATATTTATAATGAACCCCAGAATGCCTTTGTAGCGGACTTTATCGGAGAGAGCAACATTATTCCGGCGACTATGGTAAGAGATAAACGGGTGAATATACTGGGGAAGGAGTTTGATTGCGTCGATGTAGGGTTTGGGGAAAATAAGCCTGTGGATGTGGTAATACGTCCGGAGGATCTTATTCTGGTGCCGCCAGAAAAGGCTATGATCCGTGGGATTGTTACCTCCCTGGTTTTTAAGGGAGTGCATTATGAGATGGAGATTGAATCCATGGGATATACCTGGCTGGTGCAGAGTACCCGTCTTGCTGAGGTGGGAAAAGAGGCTGGCCTGTGGGTGGATCCTTTCAATATCCAGATCATGAAAAAGCCGGAAAATGAGACAGAGGAGGCGTTTGCTGGTGACAGAATCGAGAGGAGTTAAGCGCCTGTCCTATCCCTATATTGTATGGATGGCGATATTTGTGATCGTACCGCTGTTGATCGTGTGTTATTATGGTTTTTCTGACAGAGAAGGAAACTTTACCCTGGAGTATGTAAAAAGCATTGGGTCCCCGGTACACTGGAAGGCGCTTCTGCTTTCGGTAAAGTTATCACTGATCAGCACATTGATCTGTTTTCTGCTGTCGCTGCCATTGGCGATGGTGATCCGCGGCCTGCGGCTCAACAGCAGCGGGTTTATTATTTTTATCTTTATTCTTCCCATGTGGATGAATTTCCTGCTTCGTACCATTGCCTGGCAGTCTTTACTGGAAAAAACTGGGATCATTAATACTATCCTGCATGCCATGGGGCTTCCGGGGCAGAGCCTGATCAATACAGAGGGTGCTATCATCCTGGGCATGGTATACAATTATCTGCCTTTTATGGTTCTGCCGATTTATAACTCCCTGGTGAAGGTTGGGCAGGATACCTTTGACGCGGCAAAGGATCTGGGAGCGAACTGGTTTCAGATCCTTTGGCATATTACACTTCCCCAAATATTTCCAGGGATTATCAGCGGCATAACGATGGTATTTGTGCCGGCCATGACCACCTTTGTCATTTCCAACCTTCTCGGCGGCGCCAAGATCAATCTCATCGGAAATATCATTGAGCAGGAGTTTACGACGGCAAATAACTGGTATCAGGGCGCAGGGCTTTCCATCGTATTGATGGTTCTTGTGCTGGGCAGCATGGCAGTCATGTCCCGGTACGATAAAGATGGAGAGGGGGCTGCGATATGGTAGAAAAAAAGAGAAGAGCATACCGGAGCCCGGTGCAGAGGCTTGTGGATGCCGGGGGCAGGATTTATTTGTTTCTTATTTTTGTATTTTTATATGGACCGATAGCTACATTGATGGTGTTATCTTTTAATGAATCAAAATTCAGGGGAAGATGGGGCGGTTTTAGTTTAAAGTGGTATGAGAGTCTTTTTTCCTCCAGAGAGATCATGGAGGCGCTGTGGACCACGCTGCTTCTGGCATTTTTATCGGCACTGATCGCGACGGTCCTTGGGACGGCGGCGTCCTTTGCCATGAACCGGATGAAACGCCTGCCGAAGATGATCCTTATGACAGTGACGAATATTCCCATGCTGAATGCAGATATCGTGACAGGAATATCCCTGATGCTTCTATTCATCGCCCTGCGGTACCGTATGGGATTCAGCAGCGTTTTACTTGCCCATATTACATTTAATCTGCCTTATGTGGTGCTCAGTGTGCTGCCCAAATTAAAGCAGATCAATAAAAGTGTTTACGAGGCGGCACTGGATCTGGGGGCTTCCCGTGGATATGCTTTTATAAAAGTGATCTTTCCCGATATTTTACCGGGGATACTGACTGGCTTTTTGTTGTCTTTCACCATGTCCCTGGATGATTTTGTGATCACCCATTTTACCAAAGGCATGGGCATCGATACACTTTCCACGAAGATCTATGCAGAGGTCAGAAAAGGGATCAAGCCGGAGATTTATGCGCTTTCAACGATCATGTTTGTGGCGGTATTTATCCTGCTGGTCATGATAAATAGAAAAAACGGGAAAAATGAGAATAAAGAGAGGATATCCATATGAGACGAATTTTATCACTATTTTGTATTATGACGCTGGTTCTTGGCAGTGTTACTGCCTGCGGAGGAAGCGGAGGAGAAAAATCCGCCGGAGAGCTTTATGTGTATAACTATGGAGAATATTTTGATCCAGATGCCCTGGCGCAGTTTGAGGAGGAAACTGGTATCAAAGTAACTTACGATGAATATGAGACCAATGAGGTGATGTACCCGATCATAGCCAATGGGGCGGCGCAGTATGATCTCGTCTGTCCGTCGGATTATATGGTTCAGCGGATGATCTCGGAAGGAATGCTGGAAAAGATCAATTTTGACAATGTGCCAAATATCAAATATGTAGATCAGGTGTACCGGGATGCGGCAAAAGGTTTTGACAGCTCCAACGAATACAGTGTTCCCTACCTGTGGGGAACTGTGGGGATCCTTTACAATAAAACGATGGTAAAAGAGCCAGTGGACAGCTGGGGAATCCTGTGGGATACAAAATATAAAGATAATATCCTGATGCAGAAAAGTGTGAGGGATGCTTTTGGCATCACGTTGAAATATCTGGGACACTCCCTGAACAGCACCGATGAAAAGGAGCTGGAAGAGGCAAAACAGAAGCTGATCCAGCAGAAACAGTCCGGGGTGGTACAGGCCTATGTGGTGGATGAAGTGAGGGATAAGATGATCGGAAATGAAGCTGCCATAGGAGTCATCTATTCTGGAGAAGCGCTGACCTGCCAGTCGGAAAATCCGGATCTGGAATATGTCATTCCGAAAGAAGGCAGCAATCTCTGGATCGATGCCTGGGTGATCCCCAAAGGGGCAAAAAATAAGGAGAACGCGGAGAAGTTTCTGGATTTTCTCTGCCGGCCGGAGATCGCAAAAATGAATTTTGATTATATTACCTATTCTATTCCCAACAGCGAGGGACGAAAACTGATCGAGGAAGAGGAATACCGCAACAGCACCATTGCCTTTCCAGAGTTTTCCTCCCTTACTAATTGTGAAACCCTTCAGTACCTGGGACCGGATGTGGACGATATATACAACCAGAAGTGGAAGGAAGTGATGGCGAACTAGGGTTTATCGGTCAAACTAGGGTTTGAAGGGTGGAGGAAGGTTATATTTATAACACATAGGTTTTCTTTTTTGTAATGTATGTTGACAATGGAAGTTAAAATGGGTTAGAATATATATGATAGGATATATATTACAAATTAAAAAGCATTAGGAGATGGGAATATGCTGTTTGACTATTTACAGGAGAACTATAAAGTAAATGAGCCAATCTTTGTTTCTGATATTGATCTGCCGGTTACAGATAATAATTTGCGTCAGATGTTCAAGGTACTTTGCGATAAAGGGCAGATTATAAGATATGATACGGGGATATATTACATGAAAGGGATCTCAAGGTTAAGGGGCGGTACTACTTTATCAGCAAGTGAGGTGGCAAGATATAAGTATATATCGAGAAATAATCAGGTAAATGGGTATTATTCCGGATATACATTTGCTAATCAGCTTGGCTTAACCTCGCAGGTTCCTTTTATGATAGAAATTGTCAGCAATCAGGCAAGTGCAAAATGTCGGGAGGTAAGTGTTAAAAGCCAGAAGATTATGCTTCGTAAACCCCGTACACATATTACAAGCGAAAACTGCTGTATTTTGCAGCTCCTTGATTTGTTGAAAGACTTAGAATTGTACGTAGATGATGATATTTCCAAAGCTGCAAAAAGGATAAGCTCATATGTTAAAGAACTAGGATTGTGCGGTTCTGAAATAGATGAGTATATCGGGCTTTATCCAGACAGAATTTATAAATATTTATATATAACGAGGTTGTATAATGCATTTGCATAATGACAGAAAATTGTTTAGGGAAGTTATCATATCAACAGCAGAAGAATTGGAACTTGTGGTACCAATTGTAGAAAAAGACTATTATGTAACAATGATCCTGAAAGCTCTGTCTGTAGAGCAGCCAGAATGTGTTTTTAAAGGAGGAACATCTTTGTCGAAGTGTCACCATGCAATTGAACGTTTCTCTGAGGATATTGATATTGCATTTTCTAATAATTTTACCCAGGGAATGAGAAAGAAGTTAAAAAATCAAACGATACTGGGGATAAGTGAGAGTCTTGGACTGCCTATATTGGACTGGGAAAATATACGTAGTAGAAGAGATTACAATTGTTATACTTTTTCCTATGAGCCACTGGAAGGTTATGTGACACAAGGTAAATTGATTCCAGGAGTTAAGATGGAGGTTTCCCTGGCTTCTATCTCTTTTCCAACAGAAGAACTTCCGGTTGCAAGTTATGTATACCAGTTTTTAATAAAGGAAAATATGGACATTGTAGATCAATATGACCTTCATCCGTTTGCAATGAATGTTCAGGGCATTGAACGCACATTGATTGATAAAGTGTTTGCCGTTTGTGACTATTATATGCAGGGAAAAGTAACTAGATATTCCCGGCATATATATGATATTTATATGTTGTTACCGAAAGTAAAACTAAATCAAGGTTTTAGAGGGCTTGTGATGCAGGTAAGAAAACTGCGTGCAGAAATGAGCATATGTCCTTCGGCTGTGAAAGGTGTAAATATTCCAGGATTGTTGAATGAGATAATTGATAAAGAAGTATACAAAAATGATTATGTAGAGATTACCACCTATTTTCAGAATCATCCAGTGAAATATGAAAATGCAATAGAAGCTTTGGGTGAGATTGCAGGGAGTGGGATGTTTGATGAGTGACTTTAAGGCCTGGCTCGACGGCGCCAATTGCACAAACGGTCTGCTTGTTCCGTTGACGCGGGTCTCCATTGCAGGTATAATAAAAGTATCATTGGGGAAAGAGGTGTAAATTATGTATACCGTAGCATTACAGGAATGTATCGATAAGATGAATCTGGAGTGTCTCACTCCGGAGGTGGAGCTGGAGGATATCAAGATCACCCAGTCAGATATTAACCGTCCGGCGCTGCAGCTGGCAGGCTTTTTTGATTATTTTGATCATCACCGGGTTCAGATCATCGGGCATGTAGAAAATACGTATATGGAAAACCAGGGGATGGATTACAGCAAAGAGATGATGGGAAGGATCATGTCTTACAAAGTGCCCTGTATCGTGTTCTGCCGCAATATGGAGGTGCCGGGGGAATTTCTGGAGCTGGCGAAGGAACATGGGGTGCCGATTCTCAGAACGAAACAGACAACCTCATCTTTTTCATCGGAACTGAACCGCTGGCTGAAGGTAGAGCTGGCGCCCCGGATCAGTATCCACGGCGTGTTAGTGGATATTTACGGTGAGGGTGTGCTGATCACCGGAGAGAGTGGTATCGGAAAAAGTGAGGTGGCGCTGGAGCTGATTCACCGGGGACATCGTCTTGTATCGGATGACGTGGTGGAGATCAAGAAGGTCAGTGATGAGACGCTGATCGGGACAGCGCCGAATATCACAAGGCATTTTATCGAACTCCGGGGAATCGGCATCATCGATGCCAAGGCACTGTTCGGTGTGGAGAGCGTGAAAAATACCCAGTCCATTGATCTGGTGATCAAGCTGGAAGAATGGGATAAGAACCAGGAATACGACCGTATGGGGCTGGAAGAAAAATATATTGAATATCTGGGCAATAAGGTGGTGTGCCATTCGATCCCTATTCGTCCGGGCCGGAATGTGGCGATCATATGTGAATCGGCGGCGGTCAATTTCCGCCAGAAGAAAATGGGTTACAATGCAGCGATGGAGATGTATAATCGTGTCACCAGCAATCTGGGACAAAATTAGGAAAGGTTGTGCGGGATCAATGAAAAAGTTTTATATCGGGGCAGATAATTTGGAATGTTTTCTTGCTGGGACAAAATTAGGAAAGGTTGTGCGGGATCAATGAATAAGTTTTATATCGGGGCAGATAATTTGGAATGTTTTCTTGCTGGGACAAAATTAGGAAAGGTTGTGCGGGATCAATGAATAAGTTTTATATCGGGGCAGATATCGGTGGGACAACGGTGAAATTCGGAATGTTTTCCCATACTGGTGAGCTGCTGGAAAAATGGGAGATCGAAACGAGGGTGGAAAATGAGGGGGAGAATATTCTCCCGGATGTGGCGGCCAGCATTGAGGAGAAAAGGGAGTGTAACGATGGCAATATCATGGGGATCGGCGTGGGGATACCTGGACCTGTGGTAGAGGATGGCACAGTGTTGAAATGCCCCAATATTCCATGGCCGGTGTTCAATGTAAAAGACAAGCTGTTTGACCTGACTGGAGTGGGAAATATACGGGTTGCAAACGATGCCAATGTAGCTGCCCTGGGTGAAATGTGGAAGGGCGGCGGCAGAGGCTATGACAGCATCGTGATGGTTACTCTGGGAACCGGAGTGGGCGGTGGTGTGATCCTGGGCGGGAGGATTCTTACAGGTACCAGCGGTGCCGGCGGAGAGATCGGGCATATGAAGGTAGAACTACATGAGACGGAACAGTGCGGCTGCGGCGGCAGAGGCTGCCTGGAGCAGTATTCGTCCGCCACAGGAATTGTGAGGATGGCAAAGAAAGAGATGAAAGAAGATTCTGCGCTGGCAGCCCTGGAGGAGGTTACGGCAAAGGACGTATTTGACCAGGCAAAGGCGGGGGATTCCTATGCTCTTTATATTGTGGATAAATTTGCAAAATATCTTGGAACAGCCCTGGCTAACGTGTCCCATGTAGTAGATCCGGAAGCGTTTGTCATCGGCGGCGGTGTATCAAGAGCTGGAGATATTATCATAAATCACGTGGAAAAGTATTATAATGATAATGTGCTATATGCACTGAGGGATAAGAAATTTCATCTTGCAGAGCTGGGGAATGACGCAGGAATCTATGGTGCAGTGCGCATGGTATTGTAAAAGAGACAGGAAGGGAAGATAAGATGCGTATATTTGAACAGGAACCGCTGAGCGCCCATACCACCTTTCGGATCGGAGGGCCGGCTTTGTTTTATATGATTCCGGAAAATGCAGAGGAGATAAGGGAAGGGATCCGATTTGCCAGAGAGCGGGAGCTTCCTCTTATTACCATTGGCAGGGGCAGCAATATGCTATTTCCGGATGAGGGGTATCGTGGTGTTGTCATGGAGATTGGCAGCGGCATGAACCAGATAGAATATTGCGGAGCCGGAAAGATCCGCGCACAGGCTGGGGCTTTACTGAGTGCCATAGCCAGTGAGGCGGCGAGACATTCCCTGACAGGCTTTGAATTTGCCGGAGGGATACCGGGGACGCTGGGAGGCGCCGTAGTGATGAATGCAGGCGCTTATGGCGGAGAGATCAAGGACTGTATCGTAAGTGCCAGAGTGATGGATTCTGCAGGAAATGAATCCTGGCTGGAGCGGGAACAGCTGGAACTGGGGTATCGTACCAGTGTGATCCAGAAACGTGGCGATCTGGTACTGGAAGCGGAGTTTCAATTTGAGACGGGGGATTCCGGAGAGATACGGGATAGAATGAAGGAACTTAGTGCAAAACGGCGGGATAAACAGCCTCTGGAGTTTGCCAGTGCCGGGAGTACATTTAAGCGCCCGGAGGGGCATTTTGCAGGAAAACTGATCGAGGATGCCGGCTTGAGGGGATATCGCATCGGGGATGCCCAGGTTTCGGAAAAACATTGTGGTTTTGTGGTCAACCGGGGACATGCCACAGCGAAAGAGGTTCTTGCTGTGATCTGTGACGTACAGAAAAAGGTACTGGAAAGTTCCGGCGTGAAGCTGGAACCGGAAGTAAAGATCATTCAGTGAGCCGGAAAGGAGAAAGTCATGCGTTTTGTCATTGTAACGGGGATGAGTGGTGCCGGAAGGTCATCGGCGATGCGGATTCTGGAGGATGGCGGCTATTTTTGTGTGGACAATCTTCCTGTTTCCCTGCTTCCTACTTTTATGCAGCTGACAGAGGATTCCAGCGAGCAGATTCAAAAGGTAGCGCTTGGTCTGGATATCCGCGTGGGGGAAGAGGCTCTGAGAGAGACCGCCAGCGTGCTGCGGGAATTAAGACGCGGGGGCAATCAGTTTGAGATTTTGTTCTTTGAGGCAAGTACTGCGGTGCTGGTAAAACGTTATAAAGAGACGAGGCGTCTTCATCCACTGGCAAAGGGAGGACGAATTGACTCAGGTATTGAGGCAGAACGGGAGCTTCTGATCGAATTAAAGAGCAGCGCGGATTACATCATAGATACCAGTACTCTGTTGATCCGGGATTTAAAGCAGGAGCTGGAGCGCATTTTCGTAAATGATGGAGAGTACTGTAACTTTTATCTTACCTTTGTCTCTTTTGGATTTAAGTACGGAATACCGACGGATGCCGATCTGGTCTTTGATGTGAGATTTCTTCCGAACCCCTTTTACATCGATGAATTAAAACCTCTGACCGGAAATGATGCAGAAGTATACGATTATGTCATGAAATCTCCCAATGCCGGAGAATTTTTGCAAAAGTTAAAGGACATGCTGGATTTTCTCATTCCCAATTATATTATAGAAGGAAAAAATCAGCTGGTGATCGCCATCGGATGTACCGGTGGAAAGCACCGTTCGGTAACGCTGACCAATGCCATTTATAAAGAGTTTGAAAATTCCGAATATGGCTGTAAGAAAGAGCATAGAGATATAGAGAAGGACAGGTTGAGGAATTTATGTCGTTTTCCGGAAAAGTAAAAGAAGAGCTTGGTGTCCATATCAGCCGGGCGAGGCATTGTCAGATCGCTGAGCTGGCGGCACTTTTTTCCTGCTGCGGCCAGATAATTTCCGGGACAAGTTTTGACGGAAAACAAAACTTTTCTGCGAAATTTGTCACAGAAAACTTGACAGTTGCGAAAAAATATTCTATCTTAATTAAGAAAGCATTTCATTTTCACATAGAAATGTCAGTAAGAGGTCATCAGTATCTGATCTATATTTTAGATCCAGAGGATGCGTTGACTTTTTTTAAAGCTCTCAAACTGCTGGAAGGAAAACTGCTGGTTCACGAGCTGATCGTTCAGAGGAATTGCTGCAGAAGAGCTTTTCTACGGGGATTATTTTTAGCCTGTGGATCCATAACGGATCCGGGCAGGGGATATCATCTTGAAATCACATTAGACAACCAGGGCAAGGCACGAGAGGTGGTACGGCTTCTATTGAGTTTTTCCATCGAGGCCAAAATTGTAGAGAGAAAGAAAAACTATATTGTATATTTGAAAGAGGGGGCACGTATTGTAGACCTTCTGAATGTTATGGAGGCGCATGTGGCGCTTATGGAATTTGAAAATGTACGTATTTTAAAAGAAATGCGAAATTCCATTAACCGCAAAGTAAACTGTGAGACTGCCAACATCAAGAAAACAGTTTCTGCGGCAGCCAGACAGATCGAAGACATACAATACATTAAGGATACTTCCGGGTTTGGAACACTACCTAAGGGATTGGCACAAATCGCAAACCTTCGACTGGAACATGCAGAAGTATCGCTGAAAGAACTTGGTGAGATGCTTGTTCCCCCGATCGGCAAATCGGGTGTGAACCATCGTCTGCGCAAACTGAGTGAGATCGCGGAAAATCTTAGAAACCGTGATCCCAATGAATAAAGCCATATAGATCATGTGGCAGCTTGGAGGATAAAAATGATAGAAAAAAATATTGAAGTAAATCTTGCTGAGGCCGGAGCCAGACCGATTGCGAAGCTGGTGCAGATCGCCAGTCAGTATCAGAGCCGGGTCAGCATCAGACAGAACAGCAAGACCGTGAATGCAAAGAGCATTATGGGAATGATGACGCTGGGGCTTTCCCTGGGACAGAGTCTTGATCTTGAGATCGAGGGGGAAGACGAGAAGGATGCCATGTACAGTATCGAACAGTATCTGCTTGGCAAATAAATCAAGAAAAAGATACACCTTTCCGCAGGCAGTACGGAAAGGTGTATTTTACTAGGAAAGGACGGAACAATGAATTTTACTCATCTTCATGTTCATACAGAATACAGTCTGCTGGACGGCGCGAGTAAGATCAAGGAACTGGTGGCGCGAACGAAAGAGCTGGGAATGGACAGCATCGCTATCACAGACCACGGAGTCATGTATGGGGTGATTGATTTTTACCGGGCAGCCAAAGAGGCAGGGATCCGGCCTATTATCGGCTGTGAGGTATACGTGGCGCCGGGTTCCAGATTTGATCGGGAAAATAATCAGGGAGAGGAACGATATAATCATCTTGTGCTTCTGGCGGAAAATGATACTGGTTATAAAAATCTGATGAAGATCGTATCCAAAGGATTTACCGAGGGCTTTTATTATAAGCCGAGGGTGGATTATGAGGTGCTGCGCCGGTACCATGAGGGGATCATCGCCCTCAGCGCCTGTCTTGCCGGGGTGGTGGCTTCTAAACTGGTAAAAGGGCTCTATGAAGAAGCTAAAAACGAGGCTCTGAAACTTCAGGATATATTTGGAGAAGGAAATTTCTTCCTGGAGCTTCAGGATCATGGCCTCGCTCCCCAGCAGACAGTGAATCAGGGGCTTCTCCGGATGCATGAGGAGACAGGCATCGAACTGGTGGCCACCAACGACCTT
The DNA here is from genome assembly GCA_910584645.1 of uncultured Eubacterium sp. Lineage (GTDB taxonomy): Bacteria > Bacillota > Clostridia > Lachnospirales > Lachnospiraceae > Eubacterium_F. The sequence continues at coordinate 168,263 of CAJUAU010000002.1, read as the reverse complement.
CATTATATCTATGAGACAGACGTGGAAGCCCACGATATTCTTCTATGTATCCAGACGGGCAAAAAGGTCAGTGACGAGAACCGCATGCGCTACGACGGGGGGCAGTACTTTCTGAAATCCCCGGAACAGATGGCGGAGCTGTTTCCTTATGCAAAAGAGGCACTGGAAAATACATATAAGATCGCGCAGCGCTGCCATGTGGAGATTGAGTTTGGCAATTATAAACTGCCAAAGTTTGATGTGCCGGAGGGGTATGAGGCGGAAGGATATCTGAGAAAGCTGTGCGCAGAGGGACTGGAAAAGCGATATGGCAGCAGCGGCTATGACATGGAGGAATTAAGAGCCAGACTGGAATATGAGCTGGATACCATTGTCAATATGGGGTTTGTGGACTACTTTCTCATCGTGTGGGATTTTATCAAATATGCCAAGGACCATGGAATCCCAGTGGGTCCCGGAAGAGGGTCGGCGGCGGGAAGTATTGTTGCCTACTGTCTGGAGATTACGGATATCATTGATCCCATTAAGTACAATCTTCTGTTTGAGAGGTTTTTGAATCCTGAACGTGTCACGATGCCTGATATTGATATTGATTTTTGTGTGGAGAGACGCCAGGAAGTGATCGATTATGTGACGGAAAAATATGGTGAGGACCGGGTGGTTCAGATCGTTACTTTCGGTACGATGGCTGCCCGGATGGTGATCCGGGATGTAGGACGTGTGCTGGACATGCCCTATGCTTATGTGGACAGCGTGGCAAAGGCGGTGCCGATGGAACTGGGCATCACCATCAGCAAGGCGCTGAAGATGAATCCGGAACTGAAGCAGATGTACGATTCAGATGAGGGAGTAAAGAAACTGATCGATATGTCCCTGCGTCTGGAGGGGCTTCCGAGACACACGTCAATCCACGCCGCCGGCGTGGTGATCAGTCCAAGGGAAGTGGATGATTTTGTGCCGGTCTCCCGGGCGGCGGACGGAACGATAACGACCCAGTATACAATGGTGACACTGGAAGAACTGGGACTTTTAAAGATGGATTTTCTGGGACTGAGGAACCTGACTGTGATCAAGAATGCCATCGAAGGGAAGTTGTCCCTGGAGGACATCAGCTATGATGACCACAATGTCTTTGAGATGATATCGGCGGGAAAAACAGAAGGGGTATTCCAGCTGGAGAGCGCCGGTATGAAGAGCTTTATGAAGGAACTGAAACCGGAGTCCCTGGAAGACATTATTGCGGGCATCTCTTTGTACCGTCCTGGTCCCATGGATTTTATCCCGAAGTATATCGCGGGAAAGAACGATAAAAATAATATCGTATATGACTGTCCGGAACTGGAGCCCATATTATCTCCCACCTACGGATGTATCGTCTATCAGGAGCAGGTCATGCAGATCGTCAGGGAGCTGGCGGGCTACAGCTATGGCCGGAGCGACCTGGTGCGCCGGGCCATGTCCAAGAAAAAAGCATCGGTGATGGAGAAGGAAAAAAATAATTTTATCTACGGCAATGAAGAGGAAGGTGTAGAGGGATGTATCCACCGCGGGATCCCGGAGGCGGTGGCGAGAAAGATCTATGACGACATGACAGACTTTGCTAAATATGCTTTCAATAAATCCCATGCGGCGGCGTATGCGGTGGTATCCTACCAGACGGCTTATCTGAAATATTACTATCCCAGGGAATTTATGGCGGCACTGCTCACTTCTGTTATGGATTTTACAGGGAAGATCACCGAGTACACTCTGACCTGCCGCCAGATGGGCATTGAGATCCTGCCCCCGGATATCAATGAGGGGGAGGCAAGGTTTACGCCCTCTGAGACGGGAATCCGCTATGGGCTGGCGGCGATCAAGAGCGTGGGGAAACCGATCATCGATGCCATTGTAGAGGAGAGAAGGGCGGGAGGTCTCTTTCTTTCCCTGAAAGATTTGTGCAGCCGGATGAACGGCAAGGCAGTAAACAAGAGGGCGCTGGAAAGCTTTATCAAAGCGGGGGCCCTGGACTGTTTAGAGGGTACCAGAAAACAGAAGATGAGCGCTTATGCTGGTATACTGGATGGTATCAGCCAGGAAAAGAAAGTGACTATGACGGGGCAGATGTCTCTCTTTGATTTTGCCGGGGAAGAAGAGAAAGAAGAGCTGGAGACGAAGCTGCCGGATGTGGGGGAATACGATAAAGAGATGATCCTGGGCTTTGAAAAAGAAGTTTTGGGAGTCTATATCAGCGGCCATCCCCTGGAGGACTATATTCCGGTGATGGAAAAGAATATTACCCGGACTACGGCAGATTTTGTGGTGGCAGAAGGAGAGACTGCCCCGCGGGTGAGGGACAATGAGACAGCAGTGATCGGCGGGATGATCGTGGACAAGGTGGTAAAGACTACGCGGACCAACAGCCTGATGGCATTTATCACGCTGGAAGATCTGATGGGGACTGTGGAGATCATCGTATTTTCCAAAGATTATGAGACATACCGGAGTCTGCTTGAGACGGACCGGAAGGTATTTATCAAGGGCCGGATCACTGTGGAGGAGGACAAACCGGCGAAGATGATCTGCCAGAAGATCCTTCCTTTTGATGAAATTCCCAGACAGCTCTGGATCCAGTTCACGGACCGTGAAGAGTACCGTAAAATGGAGGAGCATTTATTTGCAGTGCTGGGGCAGTATGACGGACAGGATACAGTGATCATATATCTTTCCCAGGAGAGGGCAAAGAAGCAGCTGCCCAACAGCCGTATGACAAAAGTGTGCCCGGAACTTCTGGAAAAACTTTATGAGGATGTTGGTCATGAGAATGTAAAAGTAGTGCAAATGAGTATTGAAAAAAGTCTTTAAATGTCGTACAATAAAAATGTATATGGCTTGTAAGAAAAAGAAATATCATATTATAGAACTGTTGTAATTGGGGCAGTGCAGGAATGGAGGATATTATGTCAGAAAAGGCTGTGAAAACGATTGGAGTATTAACGAGCGGCGGAGACGCACCGGGTATGAACGCAGCAATACGGGCGGTAGTTCGGTCCGGCCTGGCCAGCGGGGTAGCGGTAAAGGGCATCAAGCGGGGTTATGCTGGACTTCTGGAAGAGGATATTATAGATATGGCTACGATGAGTGTGTCGGATATCGTCCAGAAGGGAGGAACCATCCTCTATACATCCCGCTGCAAGGAAATGACTACACCAGAAGGACAGAAAAAGGCAGCAGATATCTGCCGTAAACATGGTATAGATGGTATCGTCGTGATCGGAGGGGACGGTTCTTTCCGAGGCGCCCAGAAGCTTTCAGAAAACGGGATCAATACTATTGGTGTTCCAGGAACTATCGATCTTGATATTTCCTGTACGGAGTATACCATCGGATTTGATACTGCCTGCAATACGGCGATGGAAGCTATTGATAAAGTAAGAGATACTTCAGCATCCCATGAGCGCTGCAGTATCATAGAGGTTATGGGGCGGACGGCAGGACATATTGCTCTCTGGTGCGGAATCAGCAACGGTTCTGAGTATGTTCTTATTCCCGAGCGCTATGACAACGATGAGCAGAAGATCATCGAGAAGATCCGTGCCAAGAGAAGGATCGGGAAAAAACATCATATTATTGTAAATGCAGAGGGAATCGGAGATTCCTATGGCATGGCAGAGAGGATCGAAAAAGCTACCGGGATCGAGACCCGTGCCACGGTGATCGGACATATACAGCGGGGAGGCAATCCTACCTGCCGCGACCGTGTCTATGCCTCTGCCATGGGAGCGCTGGCGGTGGATCTCCTTCTGGAGGGACAGACAAACCGCGTAGTAGCTTATCGTGATGGACATTTTTGCCACTACGATATTGATGAAGCCCTTGCTATGACAAAAGATATTGACGAGCATTTGTTCAGTATGACAATGCGTCTTTCCAGATAGCTCTCGGGCTAAAGTCAATAAAAATATAAAACTCCTGACAGGTTTTTGGGAAAAACCGCCGGGAGTTTTTTAGTTATCCTGGTGTTAAATTATTATCAGTTGGATTCGTCCCCGTCGGCGTCAAATGCAGATAAATCATCTTCCTGCGTCTCATCTGCTGAGTCGGAGTCCGTTTCCGGAGCATGTATTGTTACATAATCTCTTTGCTCAGAGGCATCGTCCTCGTCGTAAAGGTCATTATCAAAATCATCATCGTCATAGTCCTCTAGATAATCTTTCATTAGAACATTTTTCAGGAAATACATAATGCCTCCAATAGTGGCAATCAAGGCACCTGCCCCCAGAAGAAATTTAAAAAATTTTTTCATATTCATCGTCCTTTCTGTCCGCATGCTTATTATAGCACGTATGGAAATTTATATACATATTTTACGGGATAAATTAGAAAATGTAAAGGGTTTTATACAAATCGAATAATGAAATAAATTAAAAATATATAAATTTTGTGAAAAATTATAATTGTAAAATTCTTTTATATGTTGTAATATTATCTAATAGGGAAACAATTTCATTATTTTATTACTATTCTATTTATCTTTATGGAGGATATCAGACATGGCAGTAGCAAAAACAAGTGCACCAAAAAAATCCGAAACGGCCAATACCGTCAAGGATAGTGTTGCGACAACAGAGACAAAGAAAACAGAGGTAGCGGCCTCACCAGTAAAGGCAGAAGAGAAAAAGACAGCAGAAGTGAAAGCAGAACCGGAGAAAAAGACTGTAGCGAAGAAAACGACAACGAAGAAAAAGACTTCAGTTAAAAAGGGCGCTAAGAGGGGACCGAAGCCGGCAGCAGAGAGAACTGTAGAGCTTCATGTTCAGTACGGAGGAAGAGAAATCGCTTATACGGATTTGGTAAACCGCATCAAAGAGATGTGGAAAGAGCAGGGAAAACGCGAGACTTCTTTGAAGAGCTTGAATATTTATGTAAAGCCTGATGAATTCAAGGCATATTATGTGATCAATGAGGAAATTACCGGCGAAATTGATTTTTAATATCTGCATTTGATGATGCTTTGTGTTTCATAAAAACAAATACTACTGGGGTTTTGACTTATATCATAAAACCTGGTGACCGTAAGTATGTGAAGGTCATCAGGTTTTTTGTTTATGGAAAGTTTTAAAGTCCATTCAATGCAAGAAAAAATTCATTGATGATTGCAGCAGCATGTGAGCGCTGGTCAGTACTCATTCTGGCGAGAGTAGAAAGCATACTGTCGATCTGTAAATTTTTGGAAGAGTTCCCGGGAACGGTTCCAAATAAGAGATAATCTGCTGAAATGTGAGAAGCAGTACAAATTTTGAAAAGTGTCTTAGTAGTCAGGCTTTTGTTTCCACGTTCTATATCACTTAAGAAACTGTCAGAAATATCACAGAGTTCGCTGAAGTTTTCCCTTGTATACCCCATATTTTCGCGGGTTTGACGTATTCGTCTCCCGATGGCTACGTTTAATTCATCTTTTTTCATATCAGTTCCTTTCCTTGAAATCAGCCTGACGATACCGTCAGGCTAGTGTATTTACTCTTTTTTTACCTAAAATCATTGTTCTACATAATAAACTATCAAATTCCCATAATTTTATACATATTCTATAGAATGTGTAAACACACTCTATAGAGTTGACAAAATCCAACATTTTTAGTATACTAAACGTAAAACAAGTCTGATATACAAAAAATGGAGGAGATAAATGAGAATAAGGGCGGTATTTGTAGATCGTGACAAAACATATCTGAGTCGTCTCGTGACTACACTAAACGCGAAGATGTCAGATAAGCTGGAGGCAAGATCTTTTTCAGATCCGGAATATATGTACGAGTATGTAAAGGATATAAAGAATGTGGTGGTCGTTGTCAATGAGGATCTCCCTATAGATTTTGGGAGAATACCAGAAAGTGTATCTTTTGGATATCTGGTAGAGATGCAGGGTATCGCTGAAAGCAGAGGGCAAAAGGCGATCTGCAAATATCAGAAAATAGAGGATTTATATAAAGATATCTTAAACCTCTTTTCAGAAAAGGCTACCAATGATTACAAACTTCAAGTAAAAACGCATAATGAAAAAGTATTCTTGTTGACTTCGCCTAAGGGCGGAAGTGGTGTATCTACTCTGGCATGTGCCCTTGCCATGAAAAAAGCCAGGGAGGGGAAAAAAGTATGCTATCTGAATTGGGAGGATTTTGGCAATACCGCCATGTATTTTGGGGAAGAAGTAAAAAGTTCGATGAGTGATGTATTATTTGCGGTAAAGAGTAAAAAGGCTAATGTTGCGATGAAACTGGAAAGTTTTTTGCAGCTGCATGATTCTGGTGTCGAATATTTTGCCTCCTGTAAAAATCCCCATGATATATTTTCTATGACAGAGAATGATGTAGAGATGATCATGCAGGAGTTTGTATTTGTAAAAGGATATGAATATGTAGTTATTGATATGAATTTTTCGATGCGTGGAGTATTTCAAAAAGTGATCTGCGAGTATCCCACAGAGATTTTTTTAGTGAGTGACGGAAGCGAGAGTGGGAACAGTAAAATTCGTAAATGCCTGAGTGTATTTCAAATGATGGAGAAAGACAGTGATTGTGACCTGATCGGGAAGACCAGGTTAATCTATAATGACATGAGCAGGCGGGCAGATTGTAACGTTGTGGAGCAGCCAATAATGACACTGGGAGCTGTCAATCGTTTTGGTCAGGCAACTAACCGCCAGATTATGGATGAGATCATGAGAGAATCGATTTTCGACAGCTTATAGAATACGGAAATAATGGAAAAGAGGTAGTTCATGAGCGGATATGAAGATGAATTGATTCTTCAGTTGAAAAATTATGTTTTTGATAATTTCAAACTGAATGAGCTTTCAGATGAAGAATTAGAAGAACAGATCAGTATATTGGTACAGCAGAGCCTCAACGGCCAGCTGGTTTCCCTGGATGAAAAGGTAAAAATGGTCAATCAGATCTACAGTTCTATCCGTGGGTTTGGAATTCTGGATACGATCTTGAATGATGATGATATTACAGAGGTCATGATCAATGGTCCAGATAATATATTTATTGAGAAAAGCGGGAAACTGATGCGGATGGATGAGCATTTTGAGAGTGAAAGGCGTCTGGAAGATGTAATACAGAGAATTGTCGGAATGGCGGGAAGAGAAGTTAATCAGGCAAATCCTATTGTGGATACAAGACTACCGGATGGTTCCCGTGTTAATGTAGTACTTCCCCCCATTGCCCTGTGTGGACCGACGGTGACTATCCGTAAATTTTCCAAAACACCAATGACCATAGATATGTTGATTCGTTACGGCTCCCTGACAAGAGAGATTGCAGATAAACTGGAAGTACTGGTAAAAGCAAAATTTAACATATTTATTTGTGGTGGAACAGGTTCTGGAAAGACAACTTTTTTGAATGCACTGTCTAATTATATTCCTAAGGATGAGAGAATCATAACTATTGAGGATTCGGCGGAACTTCAAATCACCGGGATTGATAATCTGGTGAGTATGGAGACCAGAAATGCCAATTCTTCCGGTGCTGGGGAGATCAATATAAGAGACCTGATCAAATCCTCCCTCCGTATGCGGCCGGAACGTATTGTTGTCGGTGAGGTGCGTGGAGGAGAGGCGCTGGATATGCTTCAGGCGATGAATACGGGGCACGATGGCAGTTTGTCCACAGGACATGCCAACTCCACTAAAGATATGCTCAGCCGTCTGGAGACAATGGTCCTGCAGGGGGCAGAGGGACTGCCCCTGGATGCCATAAGACAGCAGATCGCCTCTGCGGTGGATATCATTATTCATCTTTCCCGTCTGCGGGACAAGTCCAGAAAGACAATGGAAATTACGGAAGTGGTGGGATTTAAGAATGGCGAAATTCATCTGAATCCATTATATGTTTTTACGGAAGATGAAAATTCTACGGTAGAAAAGGTGTCCGGGCAGCTGCTTCGGACGGAAAATAAGATCATTAATGATTTTAAGCTAAAACTTATGGGTTATCGAGGAGAGTGGTAATATGTTTGGAAAGAAAAAGGAAAAAGAAGCGGCGTATTATTTGTCAGAAACGAATATGCGTGTTACAAATTACCGGATCTATCAAATGTCCAGGATGGAAAAGATCTTATATACCCTGATAGCTTTTGCTGTTGGCGCTGCGGTGGGATATTTATTTTATGGCGGACTGGCAAAAGATATTTATGGAAATGCCACGTCAACAACTTATTTGCTAAACATTATTATATCGTCGTTGGTTGGATTCGGGGCGGTAAAACTTGCTATCCCCACCATTACTTCCAGTCTGAAGGAGAAGAGAACCAAAGAACTTAAAAGCCAGTTCCGGGATATGTTAGATTCCCTGGCGACTTCATTGAATTCAGGAAAGAATGTAATCGATTCCTTTCAGAGCGTAGAACAGGATTTACAACTGCAATATGAGGAAAGTGCTTACATATTATATGAACTTCAGGTAATCATGACGGGAATCCAGAATAACATTGATATCGAATCCCTGTTGCTTGATTTTGGTAGAAGAAGTGGTGTTGAGGATATTGAGAGCTTTGCTAATGTTTTTCAGATCTGCTACCGACAGGGGGGGAATCTAAAGCAGGTGATACGGAATACACATTCTATCATCAATGACAAGATGGAAATTGAGTCAGAGATTAAGACTATGGTTGCAACAAATGATATGCAGCAAAAAATTATGGTGGCGGTACCGATCCTTCTTGTTGCTTTGATAAAATTTATGAGTCCGGAGTTTGCTGCAAATTTTGCGACTACCACAGGAATCATCTCTACAACCTTTGCCATCATCATGTTTGTGACTGCTTATTTTGTGGGTAAAAAGATATTGGAAATTCGGTTATGAGGGGTGTAAAAAATGTTAGGATTATCTGTGTTTCAAATAATTATGATGTCAGTAGGAACTTTATTTTTGTTGGTGTGGCTTGTAATTTTTGCTATGAGTGGGAAATATGCACACTTATTTCAGACGCTGGATGAGAAAGAATATCCTCTTAAGGAAATTTATTGTTTTGGGTACTGCCTGATGGAAAAGATCCATTATAGCTATCGTAGGGTGGGAGACCGGAAAATGCGTCAGGAGATCTGTATTTTCTATGAAAAAAAATATGCGGAATATTATCTTAGGGTGATTTATGCGCAGAAAGTTACCTATGCCGCTACTCTGTTTGTGTTAGCGTTTATATTATATGGACTTACCAATGAGATCGTTGTTTTTTTTCTGCTGATATTATTTGCAGGGCTGGCATTTTACTATTATGGAAACCAGATCCATGACAGGATTCAGAAAAGATCCCAGGAAATGATCGCAGATTTTTCCGAGGTGGTTTCCAAACTGGCGTTGTTGACAAATGCTGGTATGATCATGCGTGAGGCCTGGGAATATGTGGCGGATACAAATGATACAACGATTTATCAGGAAATGAAGCGTACAGTGAACGAAATGAATAATGGAGTATCCGAGACGGAAGCTTTCCGGGAGTTTGGAAACCGCTGTGTTCTTCCGCAGATCAAAAAGTTTACTGCCACGATTGTTCAAGGGATGTTGAAAGGAAACACTGAATTGATCATCATGCTTCAGCAGCAGAGTACAGAGGTGTGGAATTCCAAGAGGCAGTCGGTGAAACAGCTGGGAGAGGCAGCGGAAAGCAAGTTGATGCTTCCTATGTGCATTATGTTCGTAGGAGTTCTTGTGATGGTGGTCATTCCGATCTTCTCTAATATGGGAGTATAAATACATATATAATCAGAGGAGTTTCTGTTTATATAAAAATACATATAGAGGAGGTGAAGAATATGAGTGAAAGAATGTTAGGGGCATATATCAATTCAAAGATCAAGGCTCATAAGTTCGGTGAAGCAGCAAAGGAAAGAGTGAGAGAAGTATTTGCAGATGAAACCGGAGAAGTGAATGTGGTTGCCATTGTTGTGCTGATTGGTGTTGCAGTTCTTTTGGCTATTTTATTTAAAGAGCAGATAACATCAATGTTAAATGATTTGTTTAGTACAATAAGTGGAAATGCCTCAGGTGTTGTCACTGATCCTTCAAAGGCTACTCCAAAACCTTAGGACAAAGTTATGAAATTTGGGGGATGAGACACTTGCTCTCATTCCCTATAAGTAGAGGTATTTTATGAAAGAAAAAATATTAAAAGTACAAAAATTACTCACAAATGAAAATGGAGCCGTCATGATCGTGGAGGCGTCCTTTGTATTTCCTATCATGTTTTTTGTGTTGTTCTTTCTGATCTACTTTGGAAATATGTATGTGGTGAAATCGGCGATATCCCGGTATACTTCCGCTTGTGCTATAAAAGGGGCTGAGTATTATTCCAATCCCTGGGTAAAAGAGGTAACAGAAGATTATGCTGGCAATGATGTCCCTACAAAGAATGAAGATGTAAAACCTTATCGCCATATATTTTCCAGTAAGCAGATACAGAATGATATGAAAACGGAACTGGAAAAAGAAATAAAGGGTTATGGTGGCGGCTTTTTTACCAATATGGATCCCACGGATATCTCCTGTGAAACTGAATACAAAAATTATATATTGTATTCAACCTTTACAGCGGAGACTTCTTACAAACTTACATTTCCCATTAAATTTATCGGACAAAAGGATGCAATGTCCATTGATTTTAAGAATTACGAGACAGTAACAATTACAGATGGAAGTGAGTTTGTCAGGAATACAGATATGGCGGTGGATTATTTACAAAGAAGCAAAATTGTAAACGAGGTAATGAGTAAATTGAATGAGGGTTTTCAAAAAGTAAAGGGTATTTTTAATATATTTGAAAATGAGAGTTGAGAGAGAGGGTTCCTATGAGATTATTTACAAAAAATAATGGAGCGGTATCTGTATTTTTAGTGATCATACTGGTACCTATGCTGGTGGTGACCAGCTTATTTGTAGATGTGGGGCGGATGCATCTGGGACAGGCAATGGTGGATTCTGCCGGAGATCTGGTGCTGAATACGGCTATGACAGAATTTGATGCCAAATTAAATGATTATTATGGGCTGCTGGGAACCTGTAAATCGGAAGAAGAAATAAAAAATGTTTCCGAGAAGTTTTACAAAGAATCCCTTGTTTCTGCCGGATTGTCAGATGAAGATGCCAATGACCTGGTAAGTAAACTGATGGGAATGTTCGGAGAGGACATTGGAGAAGTCAGTGATCTCATGAACCTGGAACTGGTGGAGGATTCTTTTGAATTTAAAAAGGTGGCAAACAGCGGTTTTAACAACCCCGCTATTGTAAAAACCCAGGTCATTAATTTTATGAAATTCCGCAGCCCGATCAATGGTGTTCTCAATCTGCTTGAAGGCATTCAGGAATTGTCGGAGCAGTCTGGAAATATTCAGGAGGAGACAAAGTTAATAGAAGAAAAGAAGACAATGTGCGAAAAGCAGAAGTCCCTGATGGAACTTTTGAAAGAGCTGCATGAAGAAATAAAAGCGTACGAAGAGCTCAATCCTAATAATGATAAGATCAGTACAGTTACAGGGATGAATAACATTATTGAAAAAATTAATAATTTTTATAATCAGTATTATGAGTGTTGCAAGGAAGTTATATTCAACTTTTTGTACCTGGATTTGGATAAAATTGATTTGAATGCTCAGTACGACAAAGTTGTGATAGCTACCAATGAGCAAGGTAATGTTACACTTGAAAAAGCTTTTGAAGAAATGGATAAATGCATCTTAGAATACCTAGAAATAAGAGAAAATTTAGATATATCATGCAATCTTTTAACGGGAAGTGTGATTCGGAATGGTGTAATAAAAGCAACAGACGTCCCTGACTTGTATAATGATTATATAGCTGTGGCAAATAAAATGTCTCAAACGTATCAGAATATGAATGCTGCATTTGTAGAATTTGAAAACAAGGATAAAGAATATTCGGGGAGTTTAAAAAGCTTAGAAAATCTGAAGCTTACTTATGCTGTAACTTACAACAAATTAGCGTATCTTTATGAAACATACAAAAAGGACTTTTATAACAATGAAAATCCTCAGTCTTCCTATCATAAAATATGGAATAATCAGATTGAGGGAGTAGGCCCAAATAATTTATCTAAAATATTGATCATTCATGATAATAAAAAAAATGAATTGAATAATAAGTTTAAAGAACTGGGAATGCAATATAAAAATATTAAGAAAGATATCCCCAAAGCTATGGGGCACCTTAATGAAGCAGATAAAAGATTGAAGAAACTGATAGAAACAGGTGGTGTACTAGATCAATATGAAATTGCTAATGATAAATGGATAAAGCATGCTGAAGACTTATCGTGTAAAGGGAGTGAAATCGCAATTGAGGATCTGGAGATCCTTTCCGGATCTGAAAAAAATTCCGATGGAAGTCTGACGGATGCGGGGCTGCAGAAAGGAATAAGTGAAAATGTGACACGAAATAGTGTGTCTGACCTCCAGAGTCGTATACTAAAAATTAAAAACCATCTGAATAAGATTTCAACTAAATTACAAAAAATGAAACTAGGAAAAAGTTATTTTGATAAGATAGAAGAAGTTGATAAGGTAATCAAAAAGTTTACTTCAAGGATACCGCGAAGCACTTTTAACAGCAAGGTGATTCTTAAAATAAATTCTAAAATAAAGGTATTTTATGTGGAAGAATTAGAAGCTTTGTATAAAGAAAAATTTAATTCACTTTACAAAGACAAAAGCGAGGAATTGTCCGCTGATTGGGTCAGTCAACCAGAGAGCAAACCAGATTTGCTGTCAGATCCAGATGCAGATCCTCTGAGAGAGTGGTTAAACGAAATATTCAATGATAACAGAAACACCGATAGAGAAAAGGAATACGAAGAAAAGTATGAGGATAGATCGGAGGAGGAAGCGGAGAAGGAACCAGAAGAGACAGAAGTCTCGTTAGAGGATAAGTACAAGGTATCAGATAATAATATCAAGGCACTGGACAGTTCGGTGAAACTGCCGTCTTCGGAGATTACCCAGGAAAGTAACCCGTTATCTAATGAGGACAGTAAACAGTCTGATGATCTAAAAAAGTCTTCGGATGTGATTGGTACCTTGTTTTCCAACATTATGTCAGCGGTAAAACAACTGGCGACAGGTCTTCGGGATGATCTGTATGCGGTTGACTATATTACTAGTATGCTGAGTTATGATACCTACGTCAATGAAGGACTTTATGACGTTGCAAAAGGGAAGGGATATTCGGTAAACAAGCTTTCGGAAACAAGGGCTTCGATCCAAAGACAAGATGTAAAAGACCAGTGGAAGGCAGAGAGCTATACGAACCCTGCTAATAAATCCTTAACTAACAAAGAGATCTCCCGGGATAATAATTATGCTTTTGGAAATGAGGCAGAATACATATTATATGGTTTTGACAGTAATACAAAAAATAAGGCCAGCGCCTATGGGACAATATTCGCTCTCCGCCTCGGTTTTAATTCTATTTATGCCTTTAAGGAATACTGGAAAGATGCTACTATTACGAGTGTTGCGGCTGCGATCAGTGCAGCTACTTATGGAGTTGTGCCTCCGGCGCTGATCAAAGTAGCCATTATCCTGGCACTTGCTGTGGCAGAGACTGTCCATGATATCGCGATGCTCAAAGCAGGGATGCCAGTGGCAGTGATCAAGACAAAATCTACCTGGGCAATGCAGTTTAGCAGTGTGTTTGGCGGGGATGCTAATCTGGCGAATGTGTCTGGTAAAAACAAAAATCACGGAAATTTTGATCTGTCTCTCCGGTATAGTGATTATATCAAGATATTTCTTATGATCTCCCTGGCGGCGGGAAATGAGGACAAAATTTATACCAGATTGTCAGATGTCATTCAATGTAATATGGCGCATATCACAAAAAATAATGCTTATTCTCTCAGCAGCTGTACTACATGGTTTACTGTATCGTCTAAAGTAAGAGTAAATCCCTTAATGCTGGATCTGCCATGGACAAAAGACTGGGAAGGAAATCCCAAAGATAACGCGAGTTGGTATACTTTATCCTATAAACGATCGAATGGGTATTATTAGGAGATGATATTATGGACTGGAAAAGTGAAGATGGGGCAATTATTGTAGAAACTACGATATCTTTGTCTACATTTATGTTTTTTATTGTTACACTGCTTACCATTGTGAATATCTGCTATGTGCAGTCGAAGATGGGAATAGCTATCAATGAGACGGCGAAAGAAATATCACAATATTCATATTTGTATGGCATCAGTGGATTAAATGAAAAACAGAAAGAACTGGCAGAAGCAGGAGACGCCGCCAAAAACACCACAGAAAATATAGTGGAGAGCGTCGGCGGCCTGGTAACTGCCATCGAAGATACTAAGTCAGAGGTGGTGTCTGGTTATGAGTCTGCGAAGTCCGGAAATTTTAGTGCGGAACAGATTCAGACAACAGGGAAGAATATATATAACAATATAGAGAGCGGAAAGGCGAGCGTAGAAGTTATCGAAAGCGAACTTTCCGGGATTGCAGAGGATCCGGTGGCTTTCATAAAAAGTCTTGCCGCCCTCTTTGGAAATGGTATCATTGATGAGGCAAAATCCCACTTTATCGCAGCCCCGGTAGCCAAATTAATGTCAAAGAGGCATTTTAAATCAGCCTCCGATGATGACTGTGAAAATTTTTTAAAAGGTTTAGGGGTCGTGCCCAAGGGAGACTCCTATCTGAATGGAATTAATTATACAAGATCTAAGTTATTTCCCAGTGGAAAAAATGACATAAAAATTGTCGCTGTTTACCGGGCAAAGGTAGTGCCCCTGCTGCCTATTGATATGGAATTCACGTTTTGCCAGACAGCGGAGACTAAAGGCTGGTTTGGCGCTGACTAGATAGGAGAACCAATTGATGAATTACATAAAGATTTTAATATTATTTAGTGCCGTCTTTTGTATGGAAACTTTTGGCATGGCATATATCCAGCGGAAAGACCTGTTAGGTGAGAAACCATTGCCAGACAGGATAAAATATCTGTTTCCGATGACGGTAAAACGAAGAGTTTATTATGGATTAACGATGTTGACCGGGCTTTGTCTTTCATCTGCCTTGATCTTTGTGTATCCAGAGAATACAATATTTATCCAAAAGATCCGAATGGCAGCGTTATATGGAATCTTGTGCCCCATTGCCCTGATTGATCTTCGTACCCAGAAGATTCCGAATAAACTGCTGTTGCTGGCATGCGTGATATGGGTATTTTCTGTGATGGCTGAGCTGGTAAAAAATCCGGAACTGGTATTCCGGGATGTGAAAAATTCTATGGTGGCAGCTGTTGTTGTATTTTTGATCTGTATCTTATGTAAGTGCCTGATAAAAAATGGAATTGGCATGGGGGACATAAAATTGTTTATGGTTATGGGGCTGCTACAGGGGATCTCGGGCATGTCTGGAGCCATTTTCATGTCAATGATCGTTGCCTTTTTCGGCTCGGTTGGAATGCTGATCCTAAAAAAGAAAACGAGAAAGGATAATATTTCTTTTGGTCCTTTTATACTCATTGGTACAACAATATCTATGTTTCTTGCCGGCGTATAGAGAATAATAAGTTTTGCAAAAATGGAGGAGAATGGAAATGAAATATAAATATAAAAACTTGATCCCCTTTGTACTCGTTATATTTATGGCTGCAGCATGGTATCAGATCATTCGGGACTCTGTCAATGCGACGCGGGAATATAATGGTTATGTGGAAGCTGCCAGAAGGTTTTCTGATGATAAGGTACTGCTCGATGCAGTTGAAAATTATAATAAAGCCATACAAATGAAAGATAGTGTTGGACTTCGGATGGAGTTGGCGGATGTATATAAGGACAATGATATGATGGATGAGACAGCGGAGACAGCGCAGGCCATGATTTCTGCTTTTCCGCAAAATGCGCAGGCTTATGAATATCTGATGGATCTGTATCTGTCTCAGGAATCATATGGCGGATGCTTCCGTACATATGACCGCGCCAATAAGGTGGGGGCAGTCAGTGAGAGAATGACACAGATAATTTCAGAAATTCAATACAAATACAGGATTATTGCCAGCGGTTTTTCGGAAGTTTCCATGTACAGCAATGATATCTGCGCAGTTAGGATTGGAGATTTTTGGGCGTTTGTGGATGCTTCTGGAGTTAATTTATCAGGCGCAGAATACAAAAGTACAGGAGATTTTACAGAAGATAAGGTCCTTGTAGAAAATTTGGATGGAGAAAAATACTTTATTGATTCCGAAGGAAATAAGAGGGGTGTACTGCCGGATGGCGTAAGTTCTGATAACATTGGAAATTTTCGGGACGGAGTTTATTTTATTTGTGACTCAGGAAAATATGACTTTTATACCATGGGCAAGCAGAAGGTGCTGGGGGATTATTCCGATGCCACTACATTTGCCAACGGATATGCGGTGGTGTTGACGGATACAGGGTTTGGGTTAATCGATGCTGAGGGAAAGGCTATTGGAAGCACTGACTACCTAAAAGTTGCCTGTGATGAAAGGAAAGTTGCTACAGAGAATAAGAGAATTTTTTTTATGAAAGGTGATTCGTGGATTATGACGTCCACTGATGGAGAAGTGGTGGGAACAGATACCTATGAAGACGCAAGACCTTTTTATCCAAACGGAGCTTATGCAGCAGTAAAAAAAGATGGTAAATGGGGGTTTGTGGATGCCGAGGGAAAAATGTGCATCGCGCCACAGTTTGATGAGGCTCGGTCTTTTAGCAATGGATATGCGGCAGTAAAAAAAGATCATATGTGGGGCTTTGTGGATGTAAGTGGAACTATTGTCATAGAACCAGTGTTCCAGGAGGCAATGGATATGAATTCCAGCGGCAATGTTTTTGTGAAAGAGAATGGGGGATGGGTACTGATCTCCCTGTACCAGTATAATTATTAGTTCACCCATGAAAGGAGGATCCTATGAATCCCTTACAAATACAGACCAATACCCAGGGATCATTTGTGACCTATAAACTGGAACATCAAGAGTCCCTTGACCGGATGACCATGGGTATGCTTACTAACAATAAGATCAAAGGGATGATTCCCATTGACTATTCCCAGATTGATTCCGAGCGGTGGATCAAATACGATATTACTTCCATGCAGCCCCTGCAGAGTTATATTTCCGGAATTTTGACAAGAAAAAAGGCATTGGGTATTTTTTCCCAGATTGTTAATGTCTTTCTTCTGGCAGAAGATTATATGATTGATGCGTCCTTTATCATATTGGACATTAACAATATATATATCAATGCAGGCACTGGTGAGCTTGGAATTATCTGTTTACCTATTTCCGGCTTTGTGTCAAATGTAACGCTGCAGGATCTGGCGGCGAATATTACTCGGAGTGGACAATTTAATCCTCAGGAAAATTGTGACTATGTGACTAAGATTTTAAATTTTGTCAACGGATCCGGGTTTTCCATCTCAGGATTTAAAGATTTACTGGATGAATTGACACGGGACAGCGTGCAGCGTATCCAGCGGGATAGCACTGATCATAACATGCCGGGTGAAGCGGTGTCTGCCTTAGAAGAAGTGAACGGTCAGATGGCGGTGGCAGTAGAATCTGTGGCAGGCATGATAGGTCATAATGCTGGACAGAGAAAGCAGAAGCCACAGGACGTTTTGATTGGGGAAGGTAAGGGAGATACGTCTTCTGCTGCCGGAACAGTCCCTCCTGTTTCTATAGAAAAACAAAAGAAAGAAAAAAAAGGGTTATTTGGAAAGAAAAAGAAAAAGGCGAAGAAGGAGAAAAATGTAAAAGTGCAGCCCGCTGTTGGAAGGGAAAACAATGGGATGATGATTCCGGGTATGCCCAACTCACAACAGCAGAAGCCGCTGCAACCATCAAAACCAGTGGAAAAATCTTCTGCCGAGGCAGCATTACCGCTGCCGGAAAGTCCTGTGATGAAACCGGCTGTGCCACCAGACCTGTCAGGAATCGCCTCCCAGATCAACGTGGGGCAGCCCCAGATAACGAATTCCGGTAATAAGCCAAAGTGGAGTATATCACAGGATCTGGGAAGTGGTGTGGGGGTATCAGACAACACCATTATGCTCAAACTTGAGGAGGAGCCGGCTGCTGTGCTGTGCAGGGTGAGGACTGGGGAAGAAAAGGCTGTTGATAAAGGGGAACTGGTGATAGGAAAAGCCTCCAGCGGAGTTGATTACTGTATTCGCGATAACACTACGATCAGCCGGGTTCACGCAAAGATTCTTCGCCATGGCACGCAGTACTTTATTCAGGATAATGATTCCATGAATCATACATATGTGGATGGCAGGCAGGTCATGAAGGGACAGGAATTGCCAATCCAAAATGGAAGCAGGATACGGTTAAGTGATGAGGAGTTTATTTTTAAACTGTAAGGAAATAACAGGTTTTAAGAATTTACTGGAGGTAATATGATTACATACAGTATTTTATCAAATAAGGGAAAACGGAAAATAAATGAGGATTATACGGGAGTGGTGGAACTACCGGGAAGGTTTGTTTTTCTGCTGGCAGATGGGCTGGGGGGACATGGCAATGGTGATTATGCATCCCGGTTTGTGGTGGAACATATCCGTCAGCTTCTGTTGGAGAATCCGGAAACCAGCATGGAAAAATGCATCCAGGACAGCCAGGACAGGCTGATTGAGGAACAGAAGCGTCTGAAGGCAGAAAATTCTATGAAAACAACGATTACGGTGCTGGAGGTCTGTGAGAAATCAGCACGGTTTTTACATGTGGGAGATTCCAGGGTTTATTATTTTCGTAAAAACAAATATATTTCCAGATCTTTGGACCACAGTGTTCCCCAGATGTTGTGCATGAGTGGCAGAATCCGGGAAAAGGATATTCGTGGCCATGAAGACCGAAGCAAGTTGATCAAGGTGATGGGAATGGTATGGAATGCTCCCAAGTATGATGTCTCGGAGACATTTAATATCGGTAAAAAGGATGCTTTTCTTCTCTGTAGCGATGGTTTTTGGGAGCTGGTGGAAGAAAAAACGATGAGTAAATTGTTGAAAAAGGCTGTTACACCAGAGGAGTGGCTGTCAGCCATGGAACGGGAAGTACTTAGGAATGGAGAGGGAACCAATATGGACAATTATTCTGCCATCGCAGTAATGATATAGGAGTTGGAGGTTTTGTATGGCTATCATAAAGTGTAACAATGGGCATTTTTATGATGATGTGGTGTATCATGGAAAGTGCCCGCATTGTAAGGCTGAGAGTGAGCTCTTAAAGAAGGGTAAGGATATTGTGGAGGATGACAGGACGGTGGCGATGTCACTGGATCAGATCCATATTCATACCAATTATTCTGATAAGGGTGGACAAGACAGGCCGCCGGCAGCGGAGGACGCATTGGAGACAGAAAGTATCATGGGTCAGTTTTTTGACAACAGGCTTTCTGGGATGACAGAAGAAGAAAAGGACAAGACTGTGTCTCTGTTTCAAGGCGCCCAGGGCGTGGTGCCGGTGACGGGCTGGCTTGTATGTATCAGCGGCAGAGAGGCAGGAAAAGATTATCGTCTGCATGCAGGAAAAAATTTTATTGGCCGTTCGCTGACGATGGACGTCCCCATCGTGGGAGACAAATCAGTGGCCAGAAATAAACATTGTGCAGTTGTGTATGAACCGAAAGATAATACCTTTTTTATCGCCGGGGAATCCGGTAATGTGGTCTATCTAAATGATAAAACAGTGGAGAATTTTGCTGAACTGGGTCCCGATGATGTGTTGAGGATCGGGGAGACGGAATTGGTCATGGTACCATATTGCAAGGAGGACCGGAGATGGGACAAAGTGTGAAACAAAGAGGAGTACAGCAGCGATGGAAAGAGCGGTGGCTGGCAGCAGCATTTTTGGTTGTAGCAGCCGTTTTATTTGTGGCCATGGGAGGACATGGTGCAGAGGCGGCGGAACTGGAGCAGGTACATATTAACTCGCCGGTGATCCGGCTGTATCTGAGGGAAGGTGACTCAGCCCTGACGAATGAGAAAGAGCCGCTGCTTTCTTTTGATGATACGGAACTTGAGTATCAGAAGGATGCCCATAGGTATGATCCAGAGAAAGACGGAGGGACGGAATATATATATGTGGTGGAAATTTCCAGATATGTTACCAAAAATCAGAGGAAGGAAATTGAAAAGGCGCTGAAAAAAGCGGTAGATAAACTGGGTGCTTCCGATGAAATGAGGGTGTATACTTTTGGAGACAGATTTGCAGAAAAACCGCCGGTTAAATTAAATGGCGGGACATCTCCCGGGGAGAAAACCAAGGCCAAAGAAAGCATCCATACGTTGATGAAAGTAAAAGAAAAGACCAGTCATTTGTGGAATGCGGTAACCAATATAGTTGATCAGATCAATAAGAGGGAAACCGGAGGACCCGAACGCCGGGTGGCGGTATTTGTGACGGGGGGGAATTTCAAAAAGACGACAAGTAACAACGATAAGGAAGACGCCGGAAAACAAATAGGCTCTATGACAAAAAATGGCGCTTTTTATATGATTCAGCTTAAGACAAAAAGTAAAGTGGATGGAAGTGAAGCTTCTGTGTTTACAGAGAGCGGCGGGGAGAAGTATTCTGAGAGAGCGGATGGTGGAATCGAAGCCTGCTTCCAAAAGTTTCAAAATGCCGTTGACAAAACGACTACGGCTACCTTTCGGGCAACGGACAGCACAGTTTTTGATGAAGCCGGTCAGCTCACACTAAAAAGCGGCGAAGAAGCCATCTTTGAAAAGAAACGGATTGCTGCGGCTGTTGCATGGCAGGAAAATTCCAGCAATCCGGTATTGGTTTCTGACACAGAGGGCAGTAGCGATTATATTACGAAACAAGACGATCAAAGAATCTCTTTTGTGTTCAGTGAACCGGTAAAGGGTGCAGAGCTGATTCAGAATTACAGGCTCACGAGAGGGGATGGAAAGAATGTAGAGATCAGATCCATCCAGTATGATGTCAAAACCCGTCAGTGTACCCTGATGCTGGAGCAGCAGATTTTCGCTGACCGCTATCATTTAAAATTATCCAATATCACCGACATTGACCACATGCCGCTGTCTGTGGAACCATCGGAAATTGATTTTAAAATGGATGGAGCCAGTGAGCGGACTTATCAGTTTATACAATTTATCAGGAATTATTGGTGGATCATTTTAATTGCATTTGTGGTGGTAATTTTGTTAGTAGTGTATATTGTCATTCGCAGCCATGGCGGGATCATAGAGCAGCAGGATGGAAAAAAAGGTTTTGCCAACGCCACTACGGTCACAGTGGGGATCTCTACTGCGAAGACAAAAAAAGTTCTTTTGCAGATGACAGATTCTGTTGGAAAGACAAAGGATATTATTTGTAATATTGACAGCAGTATTTTTGTGGGGCGCGATAAAATGTGCCAGATCCATACCGATGATGATAAAATGTCGAGACAGCATTTTGCCATTGAATCGACGCAGCTTGGTTTCTTTGTCATGGATCTGGATACGTTGAACGGAACTACAGTCAATGGCACGAAACTCACCAGCAGACAGATGCTTAAGGAAGGAGATGTCATCTCTGCCGGAAGAGAAAAGTTTGTATTTAGTCTGTATAAAGGAGAGTGATTTCTGAATGCTTTTTGGAAAGAAAAAGGATTCTGCCTCCCAGGGTTCCCCGGCAGTCTCTTCCTCTCTGCCTGGAAAAAAGGTGGAGCGGAAGGTGCCGCAGATTCTGACTTATTCCTATTCACACATGGGTAACCGTCAGTATCAGCAGGATTCTGTCTTTGTATCCGGATCGCGGATACTGGCGGCAAATAAAAAAACGAGGGTGCTGGCAGTCGTTTGTGATGGCATGGGAGGTATGGCAGATGGAGGAAGAGCAGCACGGACTGGAACCCATATGATGACTGAAGATTTCCGGAAGATCGAAAAACAGCCAGAAGTAAATATCCCATGTTTTTTAGAGGAAGAGGTGCGCAGAATCGATCAGGTGATCGCGGATTTTCCCTCCGAAAACGGGCATGGCTCTGGATCAACGATCGTGGCGGTAATTGTCGAGGACAATCATTTATACTGGGTGTCTGTGGGGGACAGCCGGATCTATGTACTCCGTGGTAATGAGATGAAACAGATGACCAGAGACCACAATTATCTGCTTCGCCTGAGTGAAATGGTGGCAAATGGCATGATGACAATCGAGGAAGCGAGGCTTCAGCCACAGAAAGAGGCACTGATCAGTTTTCTTGGAATCGGAGGACTGGAATTGATCGATATCAATATTCAGCCATTGGAACTTCTGCCAGGAGATACGGTGCTGCTATGCAGTGATGGAATTACAAAAACTCTTGGAGATGCGCAGATCCAGGGCATTATTAATAGTCCTACCAGCAGCATGGAAAAAAAGGCGGAGACGCTTGTGCTTGCAGCAGTCCGTGGTAATACCCGGTCACAGGACAATACCTCTGTGGCAATTCTGCAGTATGAATACAAGAACATAAACCGAAAGTAAAAAGGAGATAAAGTTATGAAATTAATTCGATGTAATAACGGACATTTTTATGATCAGGATAAGTTTAGTTCCTGCCCTTACTGTAATGGTGGAAGTTCGACATCAGACAGTATGACAGAGGCATTTGAGGATCCGGTGACGATGCCGCTGCGTGAGCCGCAGCCCCTGATGGGGAACGGAGCGGCGGCTGTGGGGACACAGCCTGCCCAGCCGGAAGCAGTAGTCTCTAAAAGTCTGGAGCAGGCGTTTAATCAGACAGCACCAGCAGCATCAATGAACGGGATCAATAGTGTGTTTGCAGAGTCCCCTGCGGGGGAAGATCATACGGTAGCGATCACCCCGGGAGGGAAAACCATGGGGACAGAAGGACAGAAGCCGGCGGTAGGCTGGCTTGTGTGTATAAAAGGAAAGCATATAGGAAAAGATTTTCGTCTGGTTCAGGGGAAAAATTATATTGGACGGGATGTCTCGATGGATGTTTGTCTGGAGGGAGAAAAAACGGTCTCCAGGGACAGGCATGCTGTGATCGTATATGATCCGATGAACCACTTATATTTGATTCAGTCAGGAGAGTCGAAGGAGCTCACCTATGTCAATGATAAAGTGATCTTAGAATCGCAGGAACTGCGCGCTTCGGATAAGATTTTAGTGGGAGATGTAAAATTACTATTTGTACCGCTCTGCAACGAAGAATTTAACTGGACAGATGTACTCGAAGGGAAGGAAGAGGAAAAGGAAGATGTTAAATAAAAAGATATTTCGGATCATTGGTTCAATCTTGCTGCTGGCGCATATTTTGTGTTTGTTTCTTCCATTTTATAAGGCAAATTCCATGCTCTTATCGGAGATGGGACTGAGTGAGGAACAAATAGAAATTGATTTAGAGCCCAATATTTCTTCTATTGCAGAAATGCTGCAGAAAAGAGAGGGAGTGAGTCAGTTTGATCTCCTTCGCTTCACAGCTCAGGGAAATATGGAGCAGGTGGCAGATACCGTTTCCATGCTGGGCATTGGAAATTATGAAGAAATGAAATATAGATTGCCCCTGTTTATCCTGCTGCTGTTTCTTGTGCCTTTACTGGTGCGTATTGCCGGTGGGATCACGGGGATTGTTTGTAAAAGTAAGCTGCCTTTTATTTTTCTGTCGGCAATCAGTTTTTTGTTTGGAATCTGTGTGCTGGCGGTCAACATGATGATATACGCGAAAATGCATGCTATGTTGGATGGCGCGTTTGGAGAGGAGCTTTCCATGCTTCAGTCTTCTATGGCGGCTATTGGGGGAAATTCAGATATTCTCAGTTATTTTGTGGCGCCTGGAATTGGCTTCTTCATTATTCTGTTCCTGAGTACGCTGGCACTTGTTCTGGCCGTTTTGTGTGGTATTAGTGAAAAGAGGGAAAAGGATCAGAAGCCGGAAAACGATAAAATCAAGACAAGTATACCGCCGATGCCCAAGCCGCCTGTCGGATGGAGTATCCCACCGGCCCAAAATGATAGCGGGATGACGGAGGCAGAACCGGAGCAGCCCAGGGGAATCATGAGAGGGCTTTGTGGAATGTATGAGGGGGCAGAGATACCGCTTCAGAATGAAACAATCAGTATTGGCAGAGATCCTTCCAGGGTAAATCTGATTTATGATGAAAACAGTACAAAGGTAAGCAGAAAACATTGTGAAGTCAGCTATGATCCCCAGGCAAAGATGTTTGTGCTTGTTGATTACTCCAGCACAGGCACATTTAAAAATGGAAGTTCCGACTGTCTGCCGCAGAATATGAAGGTTATGCTCGAACCGGGTTCAACGATTGACATTGGGGACGAGGCAAATCGTTTTATACTGGAGTGATCACAGATTTCATATGAGCGGAGGTTGCTATGAAAAATGAATTGTGCATGAATTGTTTTAATGTAAAAGGAGCGGAAGAAGTCTGTCCACACTGTGGATATATCGAAGGAACTCCGCCCGGACAGGCGTTTCATCTGGAACCTGGAACGATCCTTGCCAATCGTTATATTGTTGGTACCAGCATTGGTTTTGGCGGTTTTGGCATCACCTACAAAGCATATGATACCGTGTTAGGCGTGATCGTAGCGATCAAGGAGTTTTATCCGGCAGGTCTTGTCAACCGTGCGCCGGGAGAATCGCAGGTCGGTATAATGTCCGGCGAAAAGACGCAGGAATATGAAATGCAGTTGAAACGTTTTCTCATAGAGGCACAGAGCATTGCCCAGTTTGGTAAGGCAAAAGATATTGTAAATGTGTATGATTATTTTGAGGAAAATAATACGGCATATATCATCATGGAATACATTGATGGCATACTTCTCAAAAAATATATAGAGCAGGAAGGCAGAATAGATGTTGAGACCGCGTTATATCTGATCATGCCCATTATTGAGGCGCTGAAAAAGATCCATGGTTCCGGGATCATCCACAGGGATGTGAGCCCAGATAATATTTTTATCACAAGTGTTGGCTCCATAAAGATATTTGATTTTGGAGCTGCGCAGTTTGCAGGGCACTCAGAAAATACATATTCAGAAGTTGTGATCAAGGCGGGCTATGCACCGCCGGAGCAGTATCGTTCAAAAAGCAGGCAGGGAGCCTTTTCCGATATTTATTCCGTGGGGGCGATTCTTTATGAAATGATTACTGGTATCAAGCCGGTAGAGGCGTCGGACCGGATGGTTAAAGATACGCTGGAGCCGCCGTCTTCTCTGGGGATTAAATTGGATCCTAATCTTGACCGGGCAATCATGCAGGCAATGGCAGTACGACCAGAATACCGCTTTCAGTGTGTGGAGCATCTTCAGGAAGCCATTGAGGATAAGAGAGTTGCTGAATATCCAGAAGAAAAGATCAGACGGCTCAAAAAAAGGAGAAGACTGGCAGTATCCCTCACATTGTTTTCCCTCACAGCCTGCATAGTTGTGGCATTGGTTCTGGTCAAACGAGTGAGACAGGGCAATGAAGTGGTTTCAACACCTCTGGAAAAATGTGAATTAAAGTTGTGGGTTCCCTACGAGGGAAGCCAGAGCCAGGAAGATGCAAGAAAGCAGATGGAACTTTTGATCAAGGATTTTCAGAGCAATAGTGATTCCTTCGAGGGAAATGAAAAAGTGTTAATTTCCTGTGAAGCGGTCTCGGCGGATGTGTACGCAGAAGAGTTTGATAAAGCAAAAGAAGAGGGCAAAGAGCCGGATATTTACTGCACCGATTTTGTTGGTGAGGGGGAGAGCCTGGAGCTTCACAAGCTGTATGAACTGTTAAAAGATGAGGATTATTATGGATTATCCAGTTATAAGATTTATCATCCGGATTTGAGGTCTGTTCCTTTCGGACTTCGCACGTTATGTATCTACACTTTTGGCTCCGGGAATGATTCGGCGCAGATGGATATTAAAGAAATATTGACGGAACAACAAAAAAAGAAGGTTTATTTGGATGAGAGATCCATTGGAACGGTACTTGTTCTACAAGATAATTCTTTGTTAAAGAGTTCTCCCATCGCACTCACAGAACCAGCAATGGAAAACTTTGGAATCCTTACAACGTACACAAATATTCTTGGTCTGACAGGAGGTACTGAGTGGATAGAGAAAAGCAGCCAGAATGTGATGAACCTGCTTGGTGACCAACAGAGAAAAAAAGAAGGGCAGATTTATGCAGTGGTGGCAGATACCGATTTTAATAAGGTTCTCTACAATTATAACAGCCAAAATTTTGAGCAGAAAATAGAATACCAGAGAAGGCTTGTGACAGCAGCGGGATCAGCAGTTTTCATTTACCGGGATACCTATGCAGTGAATGGAAAATTAGCTCAAGACGAAAATAAGCAGCTGGCAGCACAGCGCTTTTTGTATCTGTGTATGAGCCAGACAGAAAATGGAGTGTACTATTCTGGAACCAGCAGAGTGATTCCTCTTCATCTCGGTGCATGGAAAAACGGAAGCGGCGGCCAGAGCTCTTATTCCGATACGCTTCTGAAGACAATCGCCCAAGAAAAGGTAAAGCCCGTCTTTGCCAGCGCCAGGGATCTGAATGCGTATAGCAGGGAGATCCTGGAGGAGATGAAATAGAAAAAACAAGTCACCATTTTTATTAGAGAAAGGAAGATCTAGTATGAAATACGGAACGAAGAAGAGAATTGCTTTCTGGCTGATATGTGCGGTAATGATTGGAATGCTGCATATAGATGGGATAGAGGCAAGGGGAGAGAGCCGGTCTAAGATCAAGATTGATCTGGTTCAACTGGAAGTCCCGGACTTAATGCCCGGGGAGGAATTTCCCGGCAAAAACCAGATATCCTTAAAAACTATCAAAGGAGACTACCCGTCTAATGAGACCCCGCAGGTCGAAACGCCAGGGATTGAAATTATTGGGGTAGAAGTTGAGTCCATAACATGGAGGGTTGGAGATCAGGAAATACAGGCAGCACAGAAGGTAGAATATGGGAGAGAGTATACGGCGGATATTCATATAATGTTAAAAGAAAATTTTGAATTCAGCCAGGATGTATCTGTAGAAGTAAACGGAAATGTTGTGGGAATGGATGAAAATCATATAGTATCCTGTCAATTTCAAACTCCCAGGAGAACAATCAGCTCCATTCAGGTTCCGGAACCCTCCATAGAGGTTGAGCATTGCAATGAGGCAGGTGAGATAATAAATAAAATAGAACCCAAACTGAAGGAGGTAAAGGCAGATATTATAACAGAAGGAGCACCAGCTACCGCCTTTCCAGATGCTGCGGTTGAGTGGAGTAATAGCTGGAAAGAGCAGGTTTATCGTGAATATAATCCTCAGAGTACAGAAGATCTAAAAATTACATGCCAGGGAACCATTCAGGATCTGGACCAATATGATATTCCCGATGATATTGGGATGTCACAAAATATACAGAGAGAAGGAAATATTTTTACTGTAACGATCACTGTCACCATTAAGGGAAAGACGTCGGAGATACAATCAATTGACAAGGCACAGATCTCCATTGCAGTACCAGAGCCAAATAAGGTCCTGGTCCAGGAAGCGGAGTGGATTTTCGACGGCATAGAAGCCCAAAAAACACAGATCACATGGAAGTCTGGTGAAACTACCTTAAATCCTGGAACAATAGCCCGGTTTGATACAGAGTATTGGGCGATGTTAGAGTGCAATGCGCCATCGGGGTTTCAATTTTCGCAAAATATAGTGATCTCTTTGAATGGGGAAGTAATTGAAAATGCGGTTATCGAGGTGAATGGCAGTACTCTGAAATTAAAGTTTTCTTTTAAAACATGTTCACCGCCACCGCCAACGATAAAGCCGACAAACCCGCCAACAAGCACACCGGAACCAATGCCGACGGTAACACCGACAGGCACGCCAGAACCAACGCCGACGGTAAAGCCGACAAGTACACCGGAACCAATACCGACACCAACGGTAACGCCGACAGGTACGCCGGAACCAACGCCGACGGTAACACCGACAGGCACACCGGGACCAACGCCGACGCCAACAATAACACCGACAGGCACGCCGGAACCAACAGTTAAGCCGACACCAACGATAACGCCGGCAAGTACACCGAAACCTACCATTACCCCAGCGCTGCCACCGGTTATTACTGGGGCCCCGCCCCAGGCATCGTCTCCTGCCCAGTCTCCAGTTCCAAAGGACAGTCTGCTTGTAGTGGACAAGGCCGCGATAACACTCTATGCCTATTGCAATGTAAGATCAAAACCAAAGAAAGGAATATATGTCCCCAAAGTAAAAATGGAGCAGACCATAACAGGAAGATACGATAAAAGTGAATATACTGTAAAATATATATCATCTAATACCAGAATTGCATCCGTGAGCCAGACGGGCAGGATCAGGGGGATAAAGATGGGAAAGGCAGATATCATCCTTCGTCTTTATAGCAGGTCAGATACCAGTAAGGTGTTACAGAGCAGGACAGTCCACGTAACAGTAAAACCAACACTGTATATGAAGCATCTGACAGGAAAGAAATTTGTTGTGAATGGGGGAAAAAGATATAAAAATAAACGAGGGGTACAGTTCAAGATCGTGGGAGTTACAAAAGCATTTTACTTATTTTATAAACCGGATAAGAAAAGATATTCCATATACTCTGGGAAAAAATGGAAAGCCAGTGTGAAGTCAATTCCTAAGGGTAATAAAACGTGGATTCCATTGTCAGGGAAAAAATATTATTTTTATATATCCGCGGATAAAAAAGGAAAGGATAAATCCAAGACAAGTAGTAATGTGATTTGTTGGAACATATAGGAGGAACTACATATGAGATTATGTATGGGCTGTATGAATGAAATCGAGGATCAGCACCAAAGGTGCCCGCTCTGCGGATACGATGAGACATCGCTGGACCAGGAATCCTATTATCTTGATCCAGGTACAGTGATCGGGGGCAGATATATTGCAGGCAGGGTTCTGGACTATGGCGGGTACTGTGTAACGTATCTTGGCTGGGATGCCGAACATAGCCGTAAGGCTGTGATCCGGGAATATCTTCCCAGTGATTTCTCTACCCGGGCAAAAGGAGATACCGAAGTTACGATTTATTCCGGAGATGCTCTTGAACAGTATGAGGAAGGGCTTAGTACATTTCTTAATGAGGGAAACACTATTGAACATCTGACAGATTTGAAAGGCATTGCCAGAGTATATGATTGTATAGCAGAGAACGAAACTGGATATATCGTTCATGAATATCTGGAAGGTCAGAACTTAAAAGAGATTCTGGAGACAGGGAAAAAGTATGAATTTTCAGAAGCAATGGAAATTCTCCGTCCGCTGCTGGAGGGACTGACCCAGATCCATGAGCACCATGTAATGCATTATGATATTTCACCGGAAAATGTGATGATTTCACAGTCTGGTGAGGTAAAATTAATTAATTTTGGCGCTGCCAAATATTCCACAACCTCTAATTCAAAAAGTCTGGCAATTATTTTAAAACCAGGATATGCGCCAGAAGAACAGTACCGCAGCATGGGAGAAAAGGGTCCCTGGTCGGATGTTTATGCGTCGGCAGCCCTGATGTACCGGATGCTGACGGGGGCCGTACCAGAGGAATCTGTGGAACGGGCGATGATCGACAATCTGAAAGCGCCTTCTGAATTTGGTGTTTCATTATCAAAAGCTTCTGAAAACGCGATTCTGAATGCTTTGAACGTATTCAGGGAAAACCGGACGGCATCGGCGGAACAGTTCTTAAAAGAGCTTTTGTCGGAGAATGTAAAAAGAAGAGTTGAAAAAAGGGCAAAACTGGAGACAGGAAAGTTCCCAGTGTGGGCAAAAGGAATGATTGCCGGTCTGGTGTGTGTTATCATTGCCGGGAGCATATTGATCTATAAAAGTAAAGGCTCAAATACGATTGTCAGTCAGACGGCAGCAATGATCGATACCTATGACATGGATGCAGAGCAGGCAAAAATTTCTGTGGAAAAACTAGGAGCAAACTGTCGGGTGCAGTATATACCGGATACGGAGGATCCAGAGGGAACCATTTGGATGCAGTCCGTGGAACAGGGGAAGGCCGTCGATAAGGATACCACAGTGGTATTGAGCGTCAGTGGTGGAAATAGTAAGCTGACGATACCAAATGACTGGATTGATCAAAAGAAATACGATGAGATTGTTGATCGCCTGAAAAAATATAACATCCAATATGAAGTGGAAGAGGATATATCGGAAGAAAAAAAGGGCTACCATTTGATTTCAAAGGTTTTTATAGATGATATGGAGATTACAAAAGAGCAGATTGAACAAGGTTCTGCGGTCTTTCAATCAGGTAAGAATCAGATGATCAAGCTATGCTATTATAAGCCGGATGAAAGCAATTTTGATTTTGAAATACCTGACTTTACAGCGGGAGGAAAGACAATCCATGAGGTGGAAAAGATAAAGAGTGCAACTGGTGAGGTCACGTTAAAAGAACTGAAAAATCTTGGATATCAACCGATTCCTGTGTATGGAGTGGGAATGGAACTACAGAAAGTGGTGAAGCAGTCACAGAGCGGGACCGTCAGAATTTCAGCGAAAAAGCCTCTGGAGGTATATTATTGCGGAAAAGTATTGAATTATAAGGCGGGAGATGATCCCACAGAATTGATCAGGACATTTAAGGAAGCTGGTGTAGAGACGAAAGTTTTGGCTGATACATACAGCAATACCTGCCCCAAAGGTACGATCTACAGCGTTATCTACCCAGGAAGGAACGGGGATCGGTTTGCCAGGGCGGGAGATATTGTGACAATACATCTGAGTATGGGCAGCAAGCCGGTGGTCACCACAAGACCGCAGGTACCAAGTCAGCCACAGGTGCCAAGTCAACCGCAGCCAACGCCAGCTCCAGATAAGAATCAACAGGATAGTACTATAGGTATGTAATTTGGTTTACAGGAGGAAATGATGATCTATTGTATGGGGTGTATGGAACAGATCGATGAAGTACAGAAGACCTGTCCTTATTGCGGATTTGCACAGACCGGGCAGAATAAGGAAAACCTACTGCCGATGGGGACAGTCCTGCAGGGAAGATATATTGTGGGACGCGCCATCGGAAATGGTGGATTTGGTGTGACTTATATCGGACTGGATGGACAGTTAAACCGAAAGATCGCGGTGAAAGAATTTTTTCCTAAAAAGCTGGCAGGACGCGGAGAGGACGGTATTTATGTTACGGTGGAAAACAGTGAGGCAGCAGATCGTTTTAATAATGGCCTGGAGCAGTTTTTGAAAGAAGCGAAACATCTGGCCCGTCTCAGCCATATTCCGGGAATCGTATATATTTATAACTATTTTTATGAGAATGGTACTGGGTATATCATCATGGAATATCTGGAGGGGAAAGACTTGCTGACCCTTCTCAAAGAACATGGTGGAAAGATTCCTTATGAGGAAGCCAGGGAACTGGTATTGTCGGTATTGTACATTTTGCGGAATGTGCATATGAATGGTATTTTACATCGGGATATTGCACCGGATAATGTGTTTGTGACTACCGATAAGGTGGTAAAGCTTATTGATTTTGGTGCAGCCAGGCACGCAGCCCGTGGAAAAGATGACAACACAGAGATTCTTTTAAAAGTAGGATATGCTCCAGTAGAACAATACAGCCTGGATGGAAAACAGGGCGCTTGGACGGATATGTACGAGGTAGGTGCTTTGTTTTATCGTATGATCACAGGTATAAAACCAACTGCTTCCATTGACCGGCTTAGGGAGGATAATCTTGTCATTCCTTCGGAACTGGGAGTGGAGCTCCCTTCGGAAGCAGAAGCAGCCATTATGACAAGTCTGAATGTTGAGAGCAGATACCGGATCCAGAATGCCAGAGATTTTATGGAGGCGCTGGGGGGAGAAAATTTTCAACCTGCCGAATGGACTGTGGAGACAACGGTGTTTGAGGGGGATATAGAAATAAAATCCCGTTTTTTTACAAAAAAGAGAATAGCACTGCTGATATCTGCCTGTATTCTGATTCTCACATTCGGCGTCGGTGCAGCATGGATGGCACAGAAAGATGTGGCAGTTGTGGCAACAAACATAAAAATGGCAGATGCTACGGGAAAGAGTGAGGATGAAGCGAAAGAACTCTTAAGCCGGTGTGGAGTAAAACATATTATGGTGCAGTATATTTACATCCCGGATGCCGATGGAAAGGTGGAATATCAAAATCCTGAGCAAGGAAGCAGCATTTCTCCAGATGTGGCCGTCACTCTGACTGTAAGCAGCAGGGAAAGGATTACTCTGCCAGAACTGGAACCAGGAAAAACCTATGAGGAGATAGAGGGAGAATGGAAATCCAAAGGAATTACTTTAAAGAAAAAAGAATGTTATAGTGAAAATGTAGAAAAAGGAAAAGTGGTAGGCTATGCAGGGTGTGCTGCGGGAGAGATTCTGGACGCTTTGCAGCCAGTTCCGGTGGAGGTTTCGCTGGGGAAGAGATCAGACTATGAGACGGAAGTTCCTGACTTAAGAGGAATGAAGGCTGTGGATGCTTTGAAACAATGTAAAATGTTAAATATTTCAGTGAAAAAGATCAAAGGATCGAAGGAAAATTATCTGGTCAAGAGCCAGAATATAGATCCCGGTAAAACTATAAATATTCTGGAAGATAAACTGATACTTATATTAGAAAAAACTGGATAAAGGAGTGACCAAATTGTTAAAAACGCTGGTAGACCCTAATAAACTATGTATGGGCTGTATGAGCATAGTAGAAAACAAGGAAGCGTCCTGCCCCCATTGTGGTTTTTTTCTGGGAGCTTATATGGGAAGTGAGAAGTGCCTTCAGCCCTATGAGATTCTAAATGGAAAATATATGGTGGGGCGTGTGCTGGGAATCGGTGGTTTTGGCATAACATATATCGGCTGGGACTTTTACCAGAGTAAGAGAATTGCCATCAAAGAATATTTTCCACGGGGAGTGGCAGACCGCTCAATTATGTATACAACGAATGTGCATACACAGAGCAGTGAGATGACTTCCGAATACATGTCCGGATTGGATGCCTATCTCAAAGAAGCAGAAAATTTGTGCGGATTTTATGATTTGGATGGGATTGTATCCGTGAGAGATTTTTTCTATGCAAACAATACAGCCTATATTGTTATGGAATATATTGAAGGGATACATCTGAGACAGTTTGCCAAATCAAATGGAGGCGTACTGGCGCCAGAAGTTGTATTTTACTTGATTAAACCAGTAATGCGGGCCCTTTCAATTATCCATAAAAAAGATATTATTCATCGGGATATCAGCCCGGACAACATTATGATCGACAGAAACCGGAAAGTGAAGCTGATTGATTTTGGCGCTGCAAAAAAATACGGAATGGGAAGAGGGGATGAAGCAATTGTGCTGAAATATGGGTATGCTCCCATTGAACAGTATTCTAGAGATGGCAGGCAGGGACCCTGGACTGATGTTTACAGCCTGTGTGCTACCATGTATTATCTTATGACCGGAAAGAAGGTGCCAGATGCAAGAAAACGACGGGGGGAGGATACACTTGTTTCTCCGGCTGAATTAAATGTCAGGCTGGAGAAACAACAGAATAGTGCTATTATGAAGGGGCTGGCAATTAATCCGGAGGAACGTTTTCAGACGATGGAGGAATTGTATTTTGGAGTATACGGAGACTTGATTTAGAGAGGGGGGAGGGTGGATTGGTCTGTAAAGGCTGTTTTGCTGTAATAAAAGAAACCGGTCAATGTCCATACTGTGGGTATGTGGATGGAGAAACTGGAACGGATAAAGAGAGTTTTGCACCGGGCACCATTTTAAATGGAAGATATCTTCTTGGAAATGTGATCCATTCGGGTAAATCAACAATTACATATCGGGGGTATGACCGTCTGCTGGATCAATTTGTGAGCCTGCGGCAGAAGAGGGAGTTTTTGGATGCTGATATTTTTTTGGAAAAAGCAAAATGGATATCCAATTTTAAAAAACAGAATAATGTCATTGACATATACAACTGCCAAAGGTTATCTGACAGATGGTTTATGATTCTACAAGACATTAGCATATCAGCCGAGACAGTTCAAATTTCAGAAGCAGTACATTCCAGTCTGATCACAGTGAAAAAAGGAGATATTGTTACGGATTCCAAAGGGGATTTTCTTATTGTGGATTTTGAGATCGCTGCACCCTATGAAAAATTGGTATGGCACTGCCGGAAATCTGATGCTGGTTTATTACTGGGGGAAGATTCCAAAGATTTTCTCAAGGAAAATACAGTTCTACAAGATCGGTACCGGATTGTGGAGCCACTGGGAAAAGGAGGCTTTGGTGTAACCTATCTGGCACTGGATCAGAGGCTGGACCGTCTTGTGGCGATTAAAGAATATATGCCTTCAGAATGGGTTTGCCGCGATCCGGAGGAGGAATGTGTGGAAGTTGTTTCATCAGCAGTGCTGGAGCAGTTTCAGAAAGGATTGGAAAATTTTCAGAGAGAGGCCAGATATACAGCGAGGCTGAATGGAAATAAATACACAGCGGACATCTATGATTATTTTCTGGAGAACGAAACAGCTTATATCGTTATGGAATATATAGAAGGAGAAAACATCCGAAGATTTGGAGAACTGATCGGAGGATACCCCTATGAGGCGGCAAAAGATATTTTTCTAAGCATATTGGATGCTCTGCAGGACATTCATGAGAAAGGAATCGTTCACCAGGATATCTCTCCTGGCAATATTTTGTTAAATAAAGAGAATGAATTAAAGATCATTGATTTTGGATCTGCCCATGTTTCAGGAAGCAGGATCACGTCTGTCGGTGAAATGATGATAAAACCTGGATATGCGGCTCCAGAGCAGTACGATGAGGACTATAGATCCAGTGTAAAAACAGATATTTATCAGGCAGCAGCAACTTTCTATACTCTCATAACTGGGAAAAAACCAGTGGATGCCAGCCAGCGCTGGAAGGAGGATACTCTGCTTATGCCGTCGGAACTAGGAATCCAGATTCCAGTACAGGAAGAAGAGGTGTTGAGACAGGCGTTGGAAATTTTACCTGAAAAACGGATAGGAACAATTACAGATTTGAAAAAAAGTTTCCAGCCAATGCAGGATCAGTAAATTTCAAACTGTTTTTTCAGATCCCAGTCCCCATGTCCCGGCATGACCAGGGTATCTTCCGAAATGGCTTCAAGATAAGGTTTTGTGACAGCGATATAATCTTTTTTACTTCCCTGGGGAAGCCGGGTGATGATCTTATGCCCGTTTACCAGACTGTCACCAGTGAAAAGGATTTCTGGTGTTAATCCTTGTTGTGACGTTGTGAGACGGATGCATTGACTGCAGTCGGAGTGCCCTGGCGTGTGGGTGATCTCAACCTGATAACTGCCAAAGGAGAAGCGGATTTCTGACCCAAAGATCTTATCTGCCTGACAGGTATAATCCAGTTCAAAAAAAGCCATGCACAGCGCCTGCTCTTCTTCGGTTTTATCCATGATCAATATGTTGGAATAGGCAGCGAAGTTTTTGTGGGGATCCTGGATCTTTTTTGCGCAGCTTTCAGAGCACAGAAGGGTGCAGCTGAGTTTTTCGCGTAGCCAGTTCATGCCAGAGATATGATCGTAGTGGCTATGGGTGAAAAGAACAACCGCGTGGGTAAGTGTATCTAAAATAGAAATGGCCTCATCTGAAATAAGAGGATCTATGATCAGAGCTTCTTTTGGATTCTGGTCATTTTTCATTATATACATCCGGGAGTCCAAAACCGGCATAGAATAGACAAAGATCATAGTGTTTTGGGCGGTATAATGTTTCATCTTCGTTCTCCTTTTTTTATTAATTCTGAGCTGATATTAGAATTTTAACAGGGGCGGGAGGGAAAGTCAAACTGTGTATGGAAAAATTATATCCGAAATTTCAGGTCAGAGATTTTTATCATATATTTTCATTGAATATAAAATATAGTTGTGGTAAAATGGGGAAAATATTTAATTCCTTAGCCCAATGATGCCAATAAAACAGTAGGAGGTAAAAAGATGGAAGCATATAAAGAAGAATTTATTGAATTTATGGTTGAATCAGATGTATTAAAATTTGGAGATTTTACCTTGAAAAGCGGCCGCAAGTCGCCATTTTTTATGAATGCCGGAGCATATGTGACGGGATCGCAGCTGTCCAGGCTGGGTGAGTACTATGCAAAGGCGATTCATGATACATATGGTGATGATTTTGATGTGCTTTTTGGTCCGGCTTACAAGGGAATCCCGCTGAGTGTAGTTACGGCCATTGCATTTCATAAGCTGTACGGAAAAGAGATCCGCTACTGCTCTAACCGGAAAGAGGCGAAAGATCATGGCGATACGGGAATCCTTCTTGGCAGCAAGATCAAGGATGGGGATAAGGTGGTTATTATTGAAGATGTGACCACTTCCGGTAAGTCCATTGAAGAGACTTTCCCTATTGTTAAGGCACAGGGGGACGTGAAGATCATTGGGCTGATGGTGTCTCTGAACCGGATGGAAAAGGGAAAGACTGAACAGTGTGCGCTGGATGAGATTAAAGAGGTGTATGGCATGGAGACCGGTGCCATTGTTACGATGGAAGAAGTGGTCAGCTATCTATATAATAGGCCTTGTCAGGGAAAAATTGTGATAGATGAAGAGATGAAGGCAAAGATCGATGCCTATTACGAGGAGTATGGGGCATAAGCTGATTCAGATAATGCCAATAAATCCGTAGTGAATGCTGGCTGTAGACCGGCTCAGGGCTGCCCTTGAGTAGAAAAGGTCTGCGGTCGGCATCTTTTTATGGAAAAAATATACAAGATATGGTAAAATAGTTATGTGAGATATAGGAGGGGGAATATGGTTCAGATTCCTGAAAAAGTAAAGTATATTCTTGATACTTTGAAAGTAAATAATTATGAAGGATATGCCGTGGGAGGCTGCGTGCGCGACAGTGTGCTGGGACGGATACCTGGCGACTGGGATATTACCACATCGGCAAGACCGGAGGAAGTAAAAAAAATATTTCGTAAGACGGTGGATACAGGAATTGAACATGGGACCGTGACGGTGATCCTCGGGGGAGAAGGATTTGAGGTCACTACTTATCGGGTAGATGGTAAATATGAAGACCACAGACACCCTGCACAAGTAGAATTTACCCCGGATCTGAAGGAGGATCTAAAACGGAGAGATTTTACTATCAATGCCATGGCATACAATCCCAAAGAAGGGATCGTAGACCTCTTTGATGGTATGAAGGATCTGGAGAGACGGTGCATCCGCTGTGTGGGAGAGCCAGAGGAGCGGTTCTCGGAGGATGCGTTGAGGATGCTGAGGGGAATACGTTTTGCCGGACAGCTTGATTTCACGATTGAAGAGGGCACGATGCAGGCGATACAGAAGCAATCGGACTCCATTGGGAAGGTGAGTGTGGAGCGGATCCGGACAGAGATCACGAAGCTGCTTTTGTCAAAAAGGCCGGACAAGCTGCTTTTGGCGGAAAAGACGGGGTTATGTGAGAATTTTCTTCCGGAATTTTCTATGATGCTGGGGACGGCACAAAATAATCCGCACCATTGTTTTGATGTGGGACATCACTCCCTCGCAGCAGTCATGAATGCAAGAAAGATTGGGGAAAGGGTACAAAAGGACAAGATGGTGATGCCTAGTCCCTATGATGGAGATTTCCGGAAGGAGAAGGTGGATACCATCCTGGTATTTGCCGCCCTGCTCCATGATGTGGGAAAGGCGGGCTGCAGGACGACGGATGAAAAAGGCGTGGATCATTTCCACGGACATGCAGAAGCGGGCAGCCAGATAGCACATGATATCATGCGCCGTCTCCGGTTTGATAATGACTCGGTGAAGATGGTCGAGAAGATCGTCCGGTTTCATGAAAGGCGGTATGAGGGCAGCCGGAAGGCAATGCGCCGTCTGGTGAGCCAGGCGGGGGCAGAGGTTATGCCTTATCTGTTTATCATACAGGAAGCAGATGTTCTCTCCCAAAGCGAGTACATGCGTGAGGAGAAGCTGGCACGTATAAAAGAGGGAAGGCATGTTTTTTCGGATATTTTGCGGCAGAGAGAAGCATTCTGCCTCCGGGATCTGGAGATCACCGGCCGGGATCTGATAGACCTGGGTGTTCCCCGGGGGCCAAAGGTGGGGGAAGTGCTTAGTGACCTGCTGGACATGGTGATTGATTCACCACAGAAAAATAATCGAAAACTTCTTTTGACAGAGGTAAAAAAACGTATTACAATAGAATAGGGTAAATGAAATATATTTTAGGATACTGAAAGACACGTGGAAGCGCAGATGAAAGGTTGAGGGATATATGTTTTCAAATGGAAGAAAAACTATAGGATTATTAATATTTAATACGTATGCCGATTTTCAAAGTCAGATCTGCCAGAGTATGGCGGAACGTGCCGAAGAGCTGGGATATAATCTTGCCATTATTGCCTGTTATGGAAGTTATGGTACCTATCAGGAATATTACCAGGGAGAGATGATGATCTTTGATCTTCCACCTTATGATGAATTTGCAGGTATTGTTGTTGCCTTTGATACATTTAATATCCCGGCCGCTAAAGATCGTGTCTTAGAGCATATTCGTGAAAAAGCAGACTGTCCGGTGGTTAGCCTCCGGGAGAAGCTGGTGGGAGTGAATAATATTCTGATCGATGAAGATCATTCCATGGACGGAGTGATCCGGCATATTATAGAAGACCACGGAAAGAAAGATATTGCTTTTATGACGGGACATCAGGGCCGGTATGATGCCGAGGCGAGACTTCGCTGTTTTCGGAAAATGATGGATAAGTATGGACTTCCGGTCAGCGATCACAGGATATTTTATGGGGATTTCTGGCGGGGCAAGGCGAAAGAAGCCTGTGAGTGGTTTGGGCAGGACGGGCAGTACCCGGAAGCAATCCTATGTGCCAATGATTATATGGCACTCTCTATTATTGACGAGTTATATGAGCGGGGTGTGAGAGTTCCAGAAGACGTGCTTGTGACTGGTTTCGATGGAGTGGAGGAGGGGAGTGTTTACAACCCTTCCCTCACAACACTGCATGTGGATTTTGAGGAAATGGCCTATAAGGCGGTGGATCTTATACATAAGCATCAGGATGACGGGCTGATAGAAGATGTCTATGTCTCTACAAAGGTTGTCGTCAGGGAATCCTGTGGCTGCCTGGAGAGAGGACATTCTTCAACGATAGCACAGAGATGCGCCCAGCATAAATTTGGCGCCAAATCGGAAAATCTTGAGATGCAGCTTAGTTTTATGGCCATTGACTTCAATCAGGTTTCCTCCATCGAGGAAATGCATCAGGTGATCGCAAAATATATATATAATATAGAAGATATTAAAAATTATGTGATCTGTCTCAGGGAGGACGTAGAAGAAAACAAAGTTAAATTCCGGGGGTATCCGGATACCATGCATGTGCGTACTGCCATCAGGGAACGTCTGGATATGGGGAGAGTGGATATTCCCTTTGACAGAAAACTGCTTCTGCCAGAGGAAATGAATTCCGATGAGCCACAGTGTTACTTTTTCTATCCGATCCATTTCCAGGACAGTTGTTATGGATACGAGGCCTATAGTTTTTTACACCATGAAAGCTGTGGAACAGCGTATGTGCGCTGGACGATCGCCGTGTCGAATGCGATTCACAACATATTGTCCCAGAAGCGGATGAATGATCTGATCGTAGAACTTGAAAATATGTATATCCAGGATGTTCTCACGGGACTTTATAACCGACGGGGATTTGAGAAGTATGGACGGATGCAGTTCTCCAAAGCCAGGGCGAGGGACAGCATCATCTGTGTAGTTGGAATCGATCTGGATGGTCTCAAGCCTATCAATGATATTTACGGCCATCATGAAGGGGATTCTGCGCTCCGGGCGGTGAGTTATGCGATCCAGGAGGCTGCAATCCAGGGACAGATCGGCGCGCGTATCGGTGGAGATGAATTTGAGGTGATCTTTCCCTGCCGTGATAAGTCTGACGCGGAAAGCTGGATCCGGGTTTTTGAGGAGAGTCTGGAGAATTTTAACCTCAAATCCCAAAAGCCCTATGATGTTCATGCCAGCTGGGGCTATAAGATTGGTATACCCACGGCAAATGATACGATTGAGAGTTACATGAATGAAAGTGATGATATCATGTATAAAAATAAAGTGGCAAATAAGCTGAGTAGAAATGAAGCGCTCAGATGACCAGAAGATGCCGCATAAATGGATCATGGGAGGAAAAGATGGATATTAATCAAAAACTAGCGGAAGAGCTTGGGATAAAAACATGGCAGGCAGAGGCTGTTGTGAAGCTGATCGATGAGGGGAATACGATCCCCTTTATTGCCAGGTACCGAAAAGAACAGCATGGTGCTCTGGATGATGAGCAGCTTCGTAATCTCTATGAGCGCCTTACTTATCTTAGAAATCTGGAAGAGAAGAAAGAGCAGGTACTTGCCAGTATTGAAGAGCAGGGGAAATTAACGGAGGAACTCAGAGAACAGATTCTGGCGGCACAGACCCAGGTCATGGTGGAAGATCTGTATCGTCCCTACCGTCCAAAACGCCGGACCAGAGCTACGATTGCAAAGGAAAAGGGGCTGGAGGGGCTGGCAAATATCATTTTACTCCAGATGACAGACCGCTCCCTGGAAGAAGAGGCGGAAGAATATCTTTCGGAAGAAAAAGGAGTGAATACCGTCGGGGATGCGATCCAGGGAGCGATGGATATCATTGCAGAATCTGTGGCAGACGAGGCAGATTACCGGACTTATATCCGTAAACTGACGATGGAGGAAGGAGTTATTGTCTCTACGGCAAAGGATGAAAATGAGAAGTCAGTCTATGAAAATTATTATGAATTTGAAGAAGCGGTGAAAAAGATTGCAGGCTATCGAATCCTTGCCATCAACCGGGGAGAAAAAGAAAAATTTCTTACGGTAAAGATCCAGGCTCCGGAAGAACGGATTCAGAGATATCTGGAGAAAAAGGTAATTACAAGGGAAAATCCGAATACAATAGAATGCCTGAAGGAAACACTGGCGGACAGCTATAAAAGACTGATCGCGCCCTCTATTGAGAGGGAGATACGCAATGAATTGACAGAAAAGGCAGAGGACGGAGCGATCAAAGTATTTGGAAAAAATCTTACCCAGCTTCTGATGCAGCCCCCTATTACCGGTCAGGTAGTGCTGGGCTGGGATCCGGCATTTCGTACCGGCTGTAAACTGGCGGTGGTGGATGAGACCGGAAAAGTGCTGGATACCATCGTGGTTTATCCCACAGAACCCCAGAACAAGGTGGCGGAGACAAAGAAAATTGTCAAGGGATTAATAGAAAAATATAATGTTACGTTGATATCGGTGGGAAATGGAACCGCTTCCAGAGAATCTGAGATGGTGATCGTGGACATGCTGAAAGAGATCAACAAACCAGTGCAGTATGTAATTGTCAATGAAGCGGGAGCATCGGTGTATTCAGCCAGCAAACTTGCCACGGAAGAATTTCCAAAGTTTGATGTGGGACAGAGAAGTGCGGTGTCCATTGCGAGACGGCTTCAGGATCCCCTGGCAGAACTGGTAAAGATCGATCCTAAATCCATCGGGGTCGGGCAGTATCAGCATGATATGAACCAGAAGAAATTGAGCGAAGCTCTTTCCGCGGTAGTAGAAGATTGCGTGAATAATGTTGGTGTGGATCTGAATACAGCCTCAGCATCTCTTCTGGAATATATTTCAGGTATTTCCAAGCCCATTGCAAAAAATATTGTGGCATACCGGGAAGAAAATGGACGTTTTACCAGCCGTAAGCAGCTCCTGAAAGTGGCGAAACTGGGGCCAAAGGCTTTTGAGCAGTGTGCAGGATTTATGAGGATCAGCGATGGAGCAAATCCGTTGGATGCCACCAGCGTGCATCCGGAATCCTACCCGGCGGCAGAAGGGCTTCTGAAGATGGTTGGGCTTGCTCTGGAAGATATCCAGGGAGGTGTTGTAGGCC
The DNA here is from genome assembly GCA_910584645.1 of uncultured Eubacterium sp. Classification (GTDB taxonomy): domain Bacteria; phylum Bacillota; class Clostridia; order Lachnospirales; family Lachnospiraceae; genus Eubacterium_F. The sequence goes on along the minus strand of CAJUAU010000002.1, from coordinate 126,242 downwards.
TCTCCCTTCTGGCAAAAGACCGGAAAGGGCTGGCAGCAAAACTGGATGTGGGTGAACTGACGCTGGAGGATATTGTAAAAGAGTTGGAAAAGCCTGGCCGGGATCCACGAGAGGAGATGCCCAAACCTGTGCTTCGCACCGATGTGCTGGAGATGAAAGATCTGACAGAAGGGATGATCTTAAAAGGTACTGTGCGCAATGTCATAGATTTTGGTGCATTTGTTGATATCGGGGTTCATCAGGATGGCCTGGTTCATATTTCCAAGCTCACAGATAAAAAATTTGTAAAACATCCTCTAGAGGTTGTCAGTGTGGGAGATGTGGTAGAAGTTAAGGTGCTGTCTGTGGATCTGCAGAAAAAACGAATTCAGTTGTCGATGATCTTATAGATTATTTGGAGGTTCATTTCAGATGAAAAGAGTACTTAGCATATTTATGGTATGTATCCTGGTACTGTCAGGGTGTGGCAGTGAGGAGACTCCCAGGACAAAGCAGGAGGTAACGATCCAGGAGAACAAGGTACGTTATAAAGTAGAAGAGTTGTCTCTGCCGGAATCCCTATTGGCGGAGAATGCTCAGGGCAGTGATTATATCGGGGATGAATTTAGTGGATTTACAGCGGATCTAAATGGTAAGCCGGCAGTGTATTACAGCGACTTTACCAAAGAGGATGAAGTGTATCAGGCCTCCATAACCCGCCACAGTATGGACCAGAAAAAGAACTGGGAATCGGAGGAGCTCTGTGAGAATTCCCTCAGTGAGTTTATGGATCAGAAATTTGAGCAGACAGGATGGGTAAGCTGTCATCTGAGCCAATTCCGCCGGGGGGATAATGGAAGCCTGTATGGAATCTTTTTTTACTATGTAAAAGAGGATGTGGAGTCCGATGAGGGAAAAAAGGAAATGCTGGCTGAAAAATATTCTGTGCTGGAGATCGATGAAGAAAATGACCGCATTTATGAAATCCCTCTGGAGATCGGTCCGGCGCCCCGGGACGAAAATGATTTTGGCAAAGATGTGAAAATAGAATGGCTTAGTGATTATCACGCTTTTGAGGATGGCAGTATATTGCTGCTCAGTTCAGATAATGGTGGCGGAACCGGCTATCTGATCGACAGTGAAAGTGGTCAGGTCAGTGAAGAGCTTGGCAGTGTGGTGACGGGGAAGCGGAGATTTGTATTTGGTGAGAATGAGATCATTTTCTATTCCAACAAGACCAATCTCTTTCAGGTTGTCAGCCTGCCGGATGTGGAAGAAATGAATACCTTTGGTTCCGGGCTCAGCGAGGATGTCATGAATAAGGACTGGTTTTTTTACATGAATCCGGATAACTGGGAACTGTTTATGTGCAATCGGAGTGGTGTGTACAAAGCGGCAAACTATCAAAATTCAGATGATGTAGAATGGCTGACGGAAAAGACAGATATGAGCGAAGTGGAAAATGGAAACGCAGATATATTGGACTTTTTTGTAGGGGCGGAGGATGACTTTTATATCTGTATGGTCGAGACTACGGAGGAGTATGGTGAGAAGACCAGACAATACCGGATCGTGTATTACAGCAAAGAAGGAGAGCCTGCTGAGGAAAAATGATAAAAATAGAAAAGGAGCCATCACATCTATGATTTATTTCATCATTCTTGTGACAGCTCCTTTTTTAACTCAATGGTGCGAATTGAAACTCTGTATCGTTCCAGGCTAATTGCTGTAAGAGGCATATCACACCTGTGTCTATCTTGCCACGCCCTCGGCGATGCGGCTCACGCCCACATAAATTTCTGATATTTTGTACCATGTTCTGAGACCTACGATGCCGTCAGGAGTTAGTTTAAAAATACGTTGGAAGGTTTTGACTGCTTCTTCCGTCTGGGGTCCGAAGACGCCGTCAACGGCAATTTTGGGAATCAGCGGATAGGCACCGGAGATGACATTCAGCTGCTGCTGCATCTGCCGTACCTTTTCGCCGGAGCTTCCAAGCTCCAGATTATACTGGGGCCAGGAGGCAGGGACTCCGGATACAACGTCAGTAGAATTAATAAACATAGAGCTTCCATAATAGTTTCTGAGTATTTCAATCGCTGTGTAGCCTTGATCTCCCAGCGCTTTACTGCCCCACTGGGTCATCCAGTTTGGGCAGCTGACATTTTTTCCGTCACAGTACTGTGTAAGGATCGGCTGGATCACATTGGGACGGGAGAGAAAATTGGTGAAAAGTTCATCTACTATGCTGGAAATACTCTCAAAGACATTCCGGTTAGGGATCCACTTGTGGTCAAAGGCAGTGGAACTGGTAATGGTAAAGTCATAGCCTTTGTTGCGGTACCACTCTGTAAACACCCGGTTCAGCGTAAAGGACTGGATCGCCAGGACATTTGCCTGAATCGTAGCTTCAGGCCAGGTGGAGTAAATTTCACTGCTGGCTACATTTTTGATGTAATCTTTGTATTTAACATAATAGTTGGTGGCGGACTGGTCAGAGGGGGGGCCGTCGTGGACTACCACGTATTCGGGGATCACTACGCGGCTTAGAACGATTTCTCCAGATTCGTCGATGGGTTTGATCTCGTCCTCTGCGATCTTTGGTGGATAGTCCCCCCACAAGGTGTGGTCAGGGATGACATATAACTCAGCTCCCGTCGGATCTGTGGGGCTGATGGGAAGCAGGGCAGCGTTCTGGATCGCCAGCTCCCCGGAAAAGATTTCAGCTCCGCTCACTTCCAGTGTCTCATAACCGGGGGCAGAGACATAGATGGTGTATTCTGCATATGGTTTATTAGCGCCAGGCGCCATGCTGTAATCAATCGGTGGTGCATTCAATTCCACGTCAGGGATCTGCCCTTCGGGATTCGTGGTGGTTTCTTCAATGATATTATCCGGCTGTCCGTCGTAAGTAATGCGGACAGAGGCCCCTTCGATGGGGCGATTGTCCCGCTCGGAAGTTACATTTACGGTTAGTTTTCCTGTATCTTCTCCCTGAGTGACCGTAGCGAAAAGTTCTGGTCTGATTGATTTATTTTCCAAAATAAGTCACCCTTATTTTTGATTGTTATTTTCATTCTATGCGATATCTTTTCTATGGATTCTTTTATTTCGTAAGATTGTAGTAATTATTCTCCAAATGTGTTACAATATGGAACAGTGAAATCATCTCTGAGGGAGGAGAAACATAAGATGTGGAAATTACTTGTATATCTCAAAGACTACAAAAAGGAGTCTGTGCTGGGGCCGCTTTTTAAGTTATTAGAGGCATCTTTTGAACTGATGGTGCCTCTTGTTATGGCATCCATCATTGATGTGGGGATCAAAAACCGGGATGGCAGGTATGTGATGATGATGGGGGGCGTACTGCTTCTGCTGGCAGTGGTTGGGCTTGCCTCTTCGCTGACAGCACAGTACTTTGCCGCCAAGGCTGCTGTGGGATTTTCGGCAAAACTGAAATCTGCTTTGTTTCACCATATCGAAACTTTTTCCTATACGGAGGTCGACCAGCTGGGATCCACTAGTTTGATCACAAGGATGACCAGTGATGTAAATCAGGTGCAGTCAGGGGTTAATCTGGTGCTGAGACTGTTTTTAAGATCGCCATTTATCGTGTTTGGAGCCATGATCATGGCATTTACCATTGATGTGAAGGCGGCTATGATCTTTGTCGTGGCAATCCCCCTTTTGTCCATCGTGGTATTTGGAGTGATGCTTGCCAGCATTCCGCTTTATAAAAAGGTGCAGGCCGGGCTGGACCGGATCCTTGGCATCACCAGGGAAAATCTGACCGGCGCCAGAGTGATCCGTGCTTTTCGGAAAGAAAAGGAGGAGACGGAAAAATTTGAGGGGGCAAATCTTGATCTGAATAAAGTACAGTTTTTTGTGGGGCGGGTTTCGGCGCTGATGAACCCGCTGACATTTGTGATCGTGAATGGGGCGATCATCCTTCTGATCTGGACAGGGGCACTGCGGGTGGAGACGGGGATTCTGACCCAGGGTGCTGTGGTGGCTCTGGTGGATTATATGTCACAGATCCTGGTGGAGTTAGTGAAGCTGGCAAATCTCATCATTACGGTCACGAAAGCCATCGCCTGTGGAAACCGGATCCAGGATGTGTTTGAGGTAGAGACAAGTCTCAAGGATACTGTGGGAACGGATCCGGAAGAGGGAATTTCCTTCTCCCAACAGAAAGAGATGGTGGAATTTGAGCATGTGGGACTGTCTTATCAGAATGCTTCGGAAGAGTCCCTGACAGATATCTCTTTTGCCGCGGGACGGGGCGACGTGATCGGAGTGATCGGGGGTACAGGCTCAGGTAAAACTTCCCTGGTCAATCTCATTCCGAGATTTTATGAGAGAACCTCTGGTGAGATACGGATCGGTGGAACCGATATCAAAAAGTATCCGCTCATTCAGCTGCGGGAAAAGATCGGGGTGGTACCACAGAAGGCAGTACTTTTCTATGGGAATATCCGTTCCAATATGCAGTGGGGGCGAGAAGACGCCACAGATGAAGAGATCTGGGAGGCATTGGAGACAGCCCAGGCGGCGGAATTTGTCAGGGACAAAGAAGGCGGCCTGGATGCACTGGTGGAACAGGGGGGAAGGAATTTTTCCGGTGGACAGAGGCAGCGTCTCACCATTGCCAGGGCGTTGGTAAAGAAGCCGGATATACTGATCCTGGATGATAGTTCCTCGGCGCTGGATTATATGACGGATGCCGCGCTGCGTAAAGGGATCCAGGAGAACCTGGCAGGAACTACGGTATTTATCGTGTCCCAGCGTGCGTCATCGATCCTGCAGGCAGACCAGATCCTTGTGCTGGATGACGGGGAGCTGGCGGGAAAGGGAACCCACGAAGAGCTGCTGCAGAGCTGTGAAGTGTACCGGGAGATCTATGAATCCCAGTTTGGAAAGGAGGAAAAATGATGAGCCAGAAAGAGACGATCCGAAGAGTTTTGAGCTATATCAGACGATATACATTTTTCCTTATCTGCTCGCTGGTGCTGGCGGCGGTGACGGTGGCGCTGACGTTATATGTACCGATCCTCACCGGGCAGGCCATTGACTGTATCATTGCTCCCGGCGCGGTGGATTTTGCGGCCATCCGTCATGTATTATGGAAGATCGGCGGCGCAGTGGCAGTGACCATGGCAGCGCAGTGGATCATGAATGTATGCAATAATAAGATTACCTTTAATATTGTGCGGGATATCCGCGACGAGGCATTCCGGAGGATACAGGAGCTGCCTTTAAAGTATATTGACGGGCATTCCCACGGGGAGGTGGTCAGCCGTGTGATCGCCGATGTGGATCAGTTCGCGGACGGTCTTCTTATGGGATTTACCCAGCTGTTTACCGGCGTGGTGACGATCCTTGGAACCCTGTTGTTTATGCTCAGTGTGAATGTCAGCATTACACTGGTGGTTGTAGTGATCACGCCGGTTTCTCTGCTGGTGGCGAGTTTTATTGCGAAAAGGACCTATGAGATGTTCAAGCTGCAATCGGAGACCAGGGGAGAGCAGACGGCGCTGGTGGAGGAGATCCTTGGAAACCAAAAGGTGGTTCAGGCCTTTGCCTATGAGGATGATGCCCAGGAGAAATTTGACGAGATCAATGAGAGGCTGCGCAAATGTTCTCTGCGTGGGATCTTCTTTTCCTCCATCACCAATCCGGCCACCAGATTTGTAAACAGCCTTGTGTATGCGGGGGTGGGGATCAGCGGTGCATTTTTTGCCATCCAGGGAAGCCTGTCGGTGGGACAGCTGTCTTGCTTTCTTCGCTACGCGAACCAGTATACCAAACCCTTTAATGAGATTTCCGGAGTGGTGACAGAGCTGCAAAATGCCATTGCCTGTGCCGGGAGGATTTTTGAACTTATTGATGAGACACCCCAGACACCGGATGCCGATGATGCAGTGGTACTCCATGACGTGGATGGAAGTGTAAAGATCCAGGATGTGAGCTTTTCTTATGTGCCGGAGCAGCATCTGATCGAAGATTTTAATCTGGATGTGAAGCCTGGCCAGCGGGTGGCGGTCGTGGGACCTACAGGATGTGGAAAGACAACGCTCATCAACCTCCTCATGCGGTTTTATGATGTGAATGCCGGGGAGATCCTTGTCAGCGGCCATGACAGCCGCAGGATCACGAGAGAGAGCCTTCGGGCAAATTATGGCATGGTGTTGCAGGAAACCTGGTTAAAACAGGGAACCATCCGGGAAAATATCGTGATGGGAAAACCGGATGCCACGGAAGAAGAGATAATTCAAGCGGCAAAAGCCAGCCACGCCCACAGCTTTATCAAGAGACTGCCGAAAGGATATGACACGGTGATCGGCGAGGATGGCGGCAGTCTGTCCCAGGGACAGAAGCAGCTGCTGTGTATCGCCAGGGTGATGCTTTGTCTGCCGCCTATGCTCATATTGGATGAGGCCACTTCATCCATTGATACCCGTACAGAGATCCGGATCCAGAATGCATTTTCAAAGATGATGGAGGGAAGGACCAGCTTTATCGTGGCACATCGTCTCTCTACTATCCGGGAAGCAGATGTTATACTCGTTATGAAAGACGGGCATATTATAGAACAGGGAAATCATGACGAGCTTTTGAGGAAAGACGGATTTTATGCGGCGCTGTACAACAGCCAGTAGGGCGTTGTGAAACAGCAATGTAATAGGAAAGGAAGGTTTTGAGATGGGAAAGATTTACAAGAGTGCTGCTGAGCTGATCGGGAACACACCACTGGTAGAATTTACGAATATTGAGAAAAAATATGGACTTGAGGCCAGGATACTGGCGAAGCTGGAGTATTTGAATCCCGCTGGAAGCGTGAAAGACCGCATTGCCCTGGAGATGGTCGAGGAGGCGGAGAGAAGCGGCAGGCTTAAGCTGGGGGGGACGATCCTGGAGCCGACATCTGGAAATACGGGGATCGGACTGGCGGCCATTGCCGCTGCCAAAGGATATAAGGCGGTTATTGTACTGCCGGAGACCATGAGTGTGGAGCGGAGAAATATGATAAAAGCTTATGGTGCCGAACTGGTGCTTACCGACGGCAGCAAGGGGATGACAGGGGCCATTGTCAAAGCAGAGGAACTAAATCGGGAGATACCAGGCAGCATTATCGTTGGTCAGTTTGTTAATCCGGCAAATCCCGAAGCCCATAGAAGGTATACTGGACCGGAGATCTGGGAAGATACAGACGGCGGGGTGGATCTTTTTGTGGCAGGTGTGGGAACGGGAGGCACGATAACTGGTGTGGGCGAATATCTCAAAGGGAAAAAGCCTTCGGTCAAGGTCGTGGCAGTGGAGCCGTCTGCTTCGCCGGTGCTCTCCCAGGGAACAGCAGGAGCCCATAAGATCCAGGGGATCGGAGCAGGATTTGTACCGGAGGTCCTGAACACAGGCATTTATGATGCCATTACTGTAGTAAAAGATGAGGACGCCTTTGCCACGGCAAAAGAAATCGCCAGGGAAGAAGGGGTTCTTGTGGGGATTTCTTCTGGGGCAGCGCTCTGGGCCGCATTGCGGGAGGCGGAGAAGCCGGAAAATAAGGGGAAGAATATCGTTGTATTTCTACCTGACAGCGGAGACCGTTATTATTCCACTCCATTGTTTACACAATAAAAGATCCGGCTTAGAACCGCAGTTCCCTAAAAGGGAGCCGCGGGACTCTCACAATTTATTCCAGCTGTATTGACGGACGCTGGGTTATCTATTATAATAAAAACAATATGACTGAACAGCGATAATTTGATTTCAAAACAAATGGAGGGAAACTGGTATGCTGGAACAATTAAAAAAAGAAGTATATGACGCAAATATGGAGCTCCAGGAGAAAGGGCTTGTTATTTATACCTGGGGGAATGTGAGTGGAATCGACCGTGAAAGTAATCTTGTCGTAATTAAGCCCAGCGGTGTGGAATATGACGAGCTGTCACCGGAGGATATGGTAGTGGTAGATTTTGACCAGAATGTGGTTGAGGGAAAATATCGTCCATCCTCTGATACGGCGACTCATATCGAGCTTTATAAGGCATTTGACAATCTGGCAGGGGTTGTACATACACATTCTACATGGGCGGTCACCTTTGCGCAGGCAGGAATGCCGATCCCGGCACTGGGCACGACACATGCAGATTATTTTTATGGTGAAATTCCATGTACCAGGGATCTGACTGCTGCCGAGATCAGTGACGAATACGAAAAAAATACAGGTCTTGTTATTGTTGAGACTCTTGGAGAGAGAGATGCCATGGAAGTACCGGGAATCGTTGTGAAGAACCATGGTCCCTTTACCTGGGGAACCTCACCTGCAAATGCAGTTTACAATGCCGTAGTTCTGGACAAGGTGGCAGAGATGGCTCATCATACCATGACATTGAATCCATCCGTGAAGCCAGCACCCCAGTATTTGCTGGATAAACACTATTTCAGAAAGCATGGAGACAATGCGTATTATGGACAGGAAGGTCTTTGATCAGGCATTACAGAAGATCGTATACAATGAGAGGGAGCGTCTATAGCTGCTGGATAAACACTATTTCAGAAAGCATGGAGACAATGCGTACTATGGACAGGAAGGTCTTTGATCAGGCATTACAGAAGATCGTATACAATGAGAGGGAGCGTCTTGGGATAGGAACTTTATCTGAAAAGACGCTTCACGCTGTTGTAAAAAATTATATGGAACCAAATGCGGATTATCATGAGGTTCCACTGGAAGGTTATGTGGCGGATGTATTTAGGGACGAAGCGGTCATTGAGATACAGACCGCCAATTTTAATGTGCTTCGGCGTAAGCTGGATAAGTTTCTGCCACTGTACAAGGTAACAATCGTATATCCGATCCCGGCGACGAAGTGGGTGATCTGGGTAGATCCGGAGACGGGGCAGGAAGTGAGCAGGCGAAAATCCCCAAAGAAAGGGAGCCCCTATCAGGCATTCAAAGAATTGTACCGCATTAAAACCTATTTAAATCATCCCAATCTCAACCTGCTGTTTTTGTTTATCGATGTAGAGGAGACGAAACTGCTGGATGGCTGGAGCCGGGATAAGAAAAGGGGAGCCACCAGATATGACAGGATTCCTGTAGCACTGGTTGATGAAATGCTCTTTGAGAGGGTGGAGGATTACCGGATGATGATACCGCCCGAATTGTCGGGATTTACCACAAAGGAATATGCGAAATCTGCGAAAATACCATTGTCCCACGCCCAGACTGCCATGAATATTTTTCATTACCTGGAACTGGTGGAAAGGGTGGGAAAAAAAGGAAACGCCTATATTTACGAAGTGAAAGAATAAAATTAAATTCAGGGTTGCATTTTAATAAGGAGTGTAGTATTATTAAAATGAACATATGAATAATTGTTCATATGAATGAATAAGAAGCTGCAGGGGAGGGTGTATACCTGCAGGGAAAGGAGAAGATATGGCAGAAAAGGATGTGGACTGCTGCCAGCTGACACATCATCATACCGAGCAGGTCAGCCGTTGGAGGGATGATATGCCGGATGAGGATATCCTATACGATCTGGCAGATCTCTATAAAATATTTGGAGACTCCACCCGTATAAAGATCATGTATCTTCTGCTCCGCTCGGAGATGTGTGTGTGTGATATTGCGGATGTTCTGAATATGAATCAGTCAGCAATCTCCCACCAGCTGAGGGTTTTAAAGCAGAATAAATTAGTAAAGAATAGAAGAGAAGGAAAATCCGTATTTTATTCCCTGACCGACAGCCATGTGATGTCGATCCTCAGCCAGGGGATGGAACATATTTTAGAATAGCTATAGAAGGGTAAAAACCTTTTAAGAATGGAGGAAATATTATGAAGAAAAAATTTAAAATAGTAAATTTGGATTGTGCGAATTGTGCAGCAAAGATGGAACATGCCATAAATAAGATCGAAGGAGTGGAGAGCGCCGTAGTCAGCTTTATGGCACAAAAACTAACATTAACCGCAGAGGACGAGGGTTTTGATAAGATCGTGGAGCTGGCAGAGGCAGCCTGTAAAAAAGTGGACGCAGACTGTTATTTAGAGAGATAGGAAGCCGGAGGAGGGAGATTTTATGACGAAAAAGCAGAAAAATGTATTGTTCCGCATTCTTTTTTCCGCTGTGATCTTCGCCTTGTTTTTTCTGTTGTTCCATGCAGGGGTTCTTGATGCAGATAAAATATTTGAAAATCATATTTATGCCGTATTGTTTGAATTCTGCCTGTATCTGATCCCTTATGTGGTCATCGGCGGGGATGTGGTGAAAAAAGCGGTGGTGAATATTGGCCATGGGCAGGTGTTTGATGAGAATTTTCTAATGTGTATCGCTACCTTTGCCGCCTTTGGAACTGGAGAATACGATGAAGCCGTGGCGGTCATGCTTTTCTATCAGGTGGGAGAGCTGTTCCAGAGTTATGCGGTGAACCGTTCCCGCAGATCCATCACGGAGCTGATGGATATCTGCCCGGAGTATGCCAACCTTGAGACAGAAGAGGGAGTGGAGCAGAGGGATCCGGAAGATGTGCTGCCGGACAGTATCATTGTGGTCAAACCCGGAGAAAAAGTACCTTTGGACGGTGTTGTTGTGGAGGGAAGTTCCTTTGTGGATACCAGTGCGCTGACCGGTGAATCGGTGCCCCGGAAGCTGAATAGCGGTGATGAGATCATCAGTGGATGTGTGAATGGCTCCGGTGTATTGCGGGTCCGTGTCACGAAAGAATTTGAAAATTCTACGGTGGCCAGGATTTTGGAGCTGGTGGAAAACGCCAGCAGCCGGAAGGCGAAAGTAGAGAACTTTATCACGAAATTTGCCAGATACTACACACCCATTGTAGTCATGGCTGCACTTCTGATCGCAGTGCTGCCTCCTCTTGTACTGGGACAGGGATTTTCCGACTGGATCCAGCGGGGATGTATCTTTCTTGTGATATCCTGTCCCTGTGCCCTGGTGATCTCCGTTCCCCTCAGTTTTTTTGGCGGGATCGGTGCGGCGTCCTCCAGAGGTATTCTTGTGAAGGGGAGTAATTACCTGGAAATGGTTTCCCGCATGGATACCATCGTATTTGACAAGACAGGGACGTTGACAAAAGGAGAATTTGAAGTATCTGAAGTGGTTTCAGAGGAGGGAATGGATGCCCTCCGCATGGCAGCTTCCCTGGAGAGATATTCCGGCCACCCCATAGCCCTCTCCATTCTCAACGCCTGCCAGGAGGACCTTGTAGAAGTATCCGGAGTGGAGGAAATTCCTGGATATGGAATGAAAGGGATGGCAGAGGAAAAGATGGTCCTGGCTGGAAAGAAAAAGCTTTTGACTGAACATGGAGTGGCAGTCCCTGAATCCGCGGAAAGCCTGGATATAAAACATCAGACCAGTACTACTGTGTATGTGTCTGTAGATGGAGTGTATGCCGGCTGTATATTTATCTCAGACCAGATCAAGCCGGGAGTGAAAGAAGCTTTGTCAGACCTGAAAAGAGCAGGGGTAAGGCGGTTTGTCATGCTGACAGGAGACAAGAAGGAGACCGGTGAGGCAATCGCCGGACAGCTTGGTATCGACGAGGTGCATGCAGAGCTGCTGCCGGAAGATAAGGTAACAGAACTTGAAAAAATCATGGAAGGGTGCAGCGAGGGAAAGTATGTGGCGTTTGCAGGAGATGGGATCAACGATGCACCAGTGATCACCCGGGCAGATATCGGCATCGCCATGGGCAGTATGGGGTCGGATGCAGCGATTGAGGCGGCAGACGTGGTGCTGATGGAGGATGACATATCCAGACTGGCATCTATAATCCGGATCTCTGTGAAGACGATGAAGATCGTGCGCCAGAATATCGTCTTTGCCCTTGGAATTAAGCTGCTGGTACTGGTGCTCGGAGCTCTGGGACAGGCAAATATGTGGGAAGCAGTATTCGCCGATGTAGGTGTGGCAGTGATCGCCATCCTGAATGCCATGCGTGCCAATTCTGCCCGGTGACAGAAAAACCACTGTTTTACCATTTTCCGGTTGTGCCAGCAGTTGTAAAATGATATACTTGTTGTAGCCTAACGGTGCCAAGTCGGGTTCGGCTTGGCATTGTCCGGCCGGCAGTGTTGAGATAGCTCAACGAATTGAGCTGGTACAAGTAAAGGAGAAATGTGTGATGAAAAGAGAGACAAAATGCATTCAGGCAGGATATGAACCCAAAAACGGCGAATCAAGAATGATCCCTATTGTTCAGAGTACAACCTTTAAATATGATTCCAGTGAGGATATGGGAAAATTATTTGACCTTGAGGCAAGCGGTTATTTTTATACAAGACTTCAGAATCCCACCAATGATTTTGTGGCGGCAAAAATATGTGCTTTGGAGGGAGGAACGGCGGCGATGCTTACCTCCTCCGGACAGGCGGCGTCTTTTTATTCGGTATTTAATATCTGCAGCGCAGGGGATCATGTGGTATCCTCATCTACGATCTACGGGGGAACCTATAATCTTTTTGCTGTGACGATGAAACGCATGGGCATCGAGTTTACTTTTGTGGATCCGGACTGTTCCGAGGAAGAACTGGAAGCGGCATTCCAGCCCAATACCAAGGCAGTATTTGGTGAAACCATTGCCAATCCTGCGCTTATCGTATTTGATATCGAGCGGTTTGCCGAGGCGGCACATGCCCACGGAGTACCGCTGATCGTCGACAATACTTTTGCCACGCCGATCAACTGCCGTCCTTTTGAGTGGGGGGCAGACATCGTTATCCATTCCACCACGAAATACCTGGATGGCCATGACGCATCTGTAGGCGGCTGTATTGTGGACTCTGGAAAATTTGACTGGTTTGCCTATGCGGATAAGTTTCCGGGGCTGACCACGCCGGATGAATCTTATCATGGCATCACCTATGCAGAAAAATTTGGGCTGGAGGGCGCTTATATCACAAAAGCCACTGCACAGCTAATGAGGGATCTGGGTTCGATCCAGGCGCCGATGAACGCCTATCTTCTGAACCTTGGTATAGAGTCCCTTCATGTGAGGATGCCGAGGCACTGTGAAAATGCCCAGAAGGTGGCGGAATTTCTGGAGGCCCATGATCAGGTGGCATGGGTGAATTATCCGGGGCTGCCGGGAAATAAGTATTATGAGAGGGCAAAAAAATATATGCCGGAAGGAACCTGTGGAGTCGTATCCTTTGGTGTAAAGGGCGGAAGAAGTGCGGCAGAAAAGTTTATGTCTAAATTGAAAATAGCAATGATCGCCACCCACGTGGCGGATGCCCATACCTGCATTCTCCATCCGGCATCAGCGACACACCGTCAGATGAATGATGAGGAACTGGTTGCTGCTGGTGTGGGACCGGACCTGGTGAGATTATCAGTGGGAATTGAAAACGTCAATGATATTATAGAGGATCTGGCACAGGCATTGGCAAATAGCAATTGACACAGCCGTCAGGACGGGATACCATTTGCTCCCATGTGTCATATGGCTAAAAAGAACAGGTGAGATCATTCGCCTGTTCTTTTTATGCATAGGAAAGTCCCCTATCCGCGGAGCAAAAGGATCAGGCCCCTCGTTGTTATTTATTAAATTAATAAAAATAACTCTTGCAATTTGTCAGAAAAGGAGATATAATGACAATCAATCTGAACTTCTAAATTCAGGATCAGACATTTCGTCTGGAAATCACAATCACAAGATGGAACTGCCATCAGAAAACACAGCCTTCGTGGGCAGCAGGGACATATCGGCGTCTTCGCGGCGGAGCTGTGACGGTATATTACTGCCGGGAATGCAGCGATAATAAAGGCAAGGGGGAATGTGTCATGAATGTAATTTTTTATGTATAGTTAAGAGAGTGACAAGCTGTTTAATTTGTATTTAGCATTAATAAGGGGGATTTATGTATGAAAATAAAGAAAGGGTTTGAAAAATTAATAGTATCTTTTCTGCTGGTCTTTGCCTTGCTGGCGGGAATCCTGCAGGAAGCGCCTGCCTTTGCGTCTACTGTTGTAGTGGCTAGTGGAAAGATAGGGAATAATAGCTGGCAGCTGGATTCCGACGGCGTGCTTACCCTGTCAGGCAGCGGCGAATTTGTGGCTGTGAAAGGGGAAAATGTGCCGTGGTATGGTTATCGGACAGAAATTAAAAAGGTTGTTTTTGCCATGAGCAGTGTTCCTGGAGGGGATATCAGCAGTTATTTTGCTGACAGTCCTAAGCTTGGTTCTGTCAACAACATTCCAATGGGAGTTGAAAAAATGCAGGAGAGCTTTCTCGGCTGCCGGCAGCTCAGGCAGGTTGGGACGATACCGAAAACTGCTGTATCCATAACCAGAGCTTTTAAAAATTGCAGCAGTCTGAACCAGCAGATCACTATTCCAGAAAATGTAGCCGAGGCTTCAGGTCTGTTTGATGGCTGTCTTGCCCTGGCAGTTACGCCGGTGATCCAGAGTGACCGTATCGAGGACATGAGTTATATGTTCAGAAATACGGCGCTCGTTTCGGCACCACGTCTGCCGAAGGCGGCAAGAGATCTGTCCTATACTTTCAGCTGGTGTAAAATGCTCACGGCGGCACCGACGATACCTGAAGGGGTTGAACGAATGGATCATACCTTTGAATACTGCTATAAAATGAGATCAGCGGCTTCCATTCCGCCTAATGTAAAATCCATGAGTTATTGTTTTACATACTGCATAGAATTACTGGCTGTACCTGTTATTACTTCAAAAACACTGGAGGATATGAGTGGTGCGTTCAGTTATTGTTATGAAATACTGACAGCGCCGGAGATACCGAAGGGTGTGAAAAATCTGGATTATGCCTTTTATAACTGCCAGAGTATGGAAACAGTGCCGGACATTCCGCCCAATGTCACGACCATGCGGTATTGTCTGGCGTGCTGCACAAATGCAGAGGGCTCCATGACCATTTATACGGTGATCAAAGATCCGGAAAAGTACCATTGTTTTGCCGGGGATACGGCATTGAACAGCCCGTACAATAAACCTTATTATCTCGGAGGAGGTGGAAAAGGGTTAAAGGTGAATTATGTAAAGAATAATAAGGATGAGGTTATTAAATATCTTTCCAGGGGATGGAATTGCGGGGCATTGGAAAGTAATAAATATATGGATGGTCTGCGTCTTGGTGATAGCAAGGAGCAAAAGATATCGGATTGCATGGTAAAAGAACTGGAACCCTTTACTTATACAGGAAAAGGATTCTGGCCAGAGCTGGAGATTTATTATAGCAGCGTGAAATTGAAGATGGGGACAGATTATTCATTGTCCTATGAAAATAATGTAAATGCGGGCACAGCCGTCATCCATATATCAGGAAAGGGAAATTATACAGGAAGAAGTATGGCGGAATTTACTATTCGTGAGGCAGAATTTTCTACGCTAAAAGCTTATTCCTATAAGGGAGTTTATGACGGAAAGCCCCACTCCATTGCTGTGGCTCATGATGAGGGCGGAAAGATTGAATACGGGACAGAAGAGGGGCAGTACACGATGGACAAATGTCCAGAGTATACACTTCCAGGAACATATCGAACGTATTTCCGGGTAGTTAAACCCAATTATGCTACATATACCGGGAGCGCGGATGTAATCATTGAAAAAAATACGCTGCAGGTTGAGTCCGAGGGGTATTCTGGAGATTATGACGGAAATCCCCACAGTATCTCTGTTCAGACGGATAAGGACGCTGTCGTCAGATATGGCACCCAAAAAGGAGAGTATACAACAACTGTTTGTCCATCCTATGTAAATGTGGGAAGATATAACGTATATTTTGAAGTTTCCAGGACGGGGTATGAGACCTTCTGCGGAATGCGTATGGTCATCATAAAGCGGAAACAGATCTATGAACTTGCATTTCCTACTGCTTCGGCGATTCTCAGCGGAGAACGGCTGGGAAGTTCAATTCTGTCAGAGTATTATAATACATATGGAATATTTTCGTGGAAAATGCCCAATAAAATTCCTGAAGCCGGGAACGGGTCTTATCCGGTGGTTTTTGAGCCGAAGGACCTGGTAAATTATGATTTCAGCGGAGTGGAAGGGTATGATGAAGAAGAAAAAAAGATTACGCGCCAGGTGGCAGTTCATGTGATAGTGCCGACACCGGAGCCGACGCCGATACCGGATAGAACACCGGATGCGGCACCAGATATACATCCTGGAACGACACCGGGCAGAACACCCGATACAACGCCTGGGATGACCTGGAGACCGGATAGAACGCCGGATACAACACCAGATATACATCCTGGGATAACACCAGATACAACGCCTGGGATGACCTGGAGGCCGGACACGCAGCCGGACACAACACCAGCAGTGACACCGGGTGCGGCACCCGACACATTTCCGGATAAAACACCAGATATAACTTCAGATACAGTACCTGGGATAACGCCAGCCGAAGTGACTGCGTCAGAGGAAGTACAGGAAGGCCAGGGCATCTCCCAATGGATCCAGATGTTCGATAACTGGCAGGAGAGAAAATATGTTGGGAGCGGGGATGGTGTGGACCGTCCTGGCAGAGTTAAGATCAAAGAGGCAAAGCGGAAGAAAAAGAAGATCTATATCTGGTGGAAAAAGATAGGTGGAGCGGCCGGCTACCAGGTGCAGTATTCACCAAAGCGGTCAATGAAAAAAGGTGTGAAAAGAAAAAATGTCCGCAGAATGCGGACAAGTTTTAAATGGAAATATTCAAAAAAATGTTATATAAAGATCCGGGCATATTCCAAAACGGGAAAGAAAAAAATGTATGGAAAATGGAGCCGGATATACCGGGTGCGGGCAGCAAAAGAATGATGTGGTTTATTCATTATCCAAAAACCGCATCTTGCTGTTTGCAGATTTTGCAACTTCGCCAATGAAAGCACCCTGTATATTTTTGGAATGTACACAGTTGGCACAGTAATTGCCAAAACGGATCGGAACACCGCAGCTCTTGCAGTGAATAAAGACAGAAGAATTTTCTGGTATCTCTACTCTGCCTAACCGGAGATATTCCCCGATCTTTGATTTACGGACTCCAGTATTTGCAGACAATTCAACGGCGTTGGTAGGACCGTTTTCATCGAGATATTTTTTTATCTTTCCAAAATCATTATATTCTTCACTGCCACATTTCTCGCATACGAATTTTCCGGCATATTTATATTGCATTAAAATATGGCATTCAGGGCACCAGAACTGCGAATCGTCAGAATAACGTTCTTTTTTAAGTATCACTTTATTATCTGCCATTGTGCCACCTCCTACATGATATAATTAAAGTTTACTAAAATCAGAAAGAAATTGCAATACATATTCCAAAGGAAAAGTATTTTTTTGTGAGGAAAAGATAAAAAGGCTGTTCAGCGGAGCAGTCTTTTTATGGATAGGGAATATAATTCACTGCTTTGCTCCCGCCAGTTGTTACATATTTTTACTGCATCCTCTTCCGTCGGCACAGACAATTTTGTTTCAAACAGAATATGATTGTTTTCACGAAGAGAGCAGGTGGCGATATATTCACCATGATCTAAAAGGGTATAATCACTGATCACCGTAAGACGTTCCATGATCGGAAGATTGTTTTTTTCCAGGTACTCATCGATTTCCTGACGTATTTCTGGAGAAAGGCTGGAAATAAATAAGTCCAGTGTTTCCCTGCCCGCGTCTGTAATACTGTAAAAAGAGGTGTTATAGGTAGCTGAGCAGGATATGAATTCTGCCTCCAGAAGTTCGGCAAAGGCATTTTGTACATTAAAATAATTAGTATAACCCCGGTCTGTTATATAATCTGAGATCAAATTAAGGGTCATAGGGGCTTCTACCTGGTTGAGGGTATACAGAATAATAAGTTTGTAGATGGTAAAGGCTTCTTTCATCAGGGGGTATACTCCTTTCCCTGCCAGATATTCCGGATCTTAAGCTGGCGGTGGATCTCATTTAGTACCTGCCGTTTGTGACGGCTCCACTCGGGAGCGATGAGCAGGTCTCCCGGTCCGTCTCCGGTCAGACGATGGATGATGATGTGTTCCGGCAGAATGGAAAGGGAACGGAGTACAATCTGTATATACTCCTCCTGGGACAGTGCCCTGAATTCGTGATTCCGGTACATATCTGCCAGAACTGTATTTTTTAATATATGCAGCAGTTGTATTTTTATCCCGTCAGACAGGTTTCCCACATGGGCAACCGTCTCAAGAAAATCGGTTTCAGTCTCATGGGGCAGTCCGGCTATGACGTGAGTGACTACTTCGATGCCAATAGATCTCAAAGATTCTACAGCTGTATCATAAACTTTCAGAGGATATCCCCGGTGAATCAGCTCAGCGGTGGATTCATGAATGGTCTGCAGACCAAGTTCTACTATAACAGGCTTGATCCTGCGGCATTCTTCTAAAAGCTCCATGACTTCTGCCGGCAGACAATCCGGCCGGGTGGCGATGGACAACATGACTATATCTGGATGTTTCAGAGCTTCCATGTACATGGGGCGGAGAACCTCTATGGGCGCATAGGTATTGGTAAAAGACTGAAAATAAGCGATAAAACGATTACCTACCTGTTTGCGTTCCGACAGACCGCGGATGCCGTTGTCGATCTGTGTCCGGATGGAACCGGTTCTGGGAGAAGCAAAGTCGCCGGAGCCGTTTCCGCTGCAGAAGATACAGCCTCCCCGGTTCAGGGTTCCGTCCCTGTTGGGGCAGGTCAGACCACTCTCAAGAGATACCTTATATATTTTTTCACCATAACGCCGTTTCATCTCATAGTCCAGAGAGTGGTAGGGTTTTTCACCCCAGAGCCGTTTCATCATGGATATGTTCTTTCACTGCCTGGCTGACGACATCTGCGACACGGGGATCAAAAGCTTCTGGCATGATGTTGTCTTCGTTTAGTTCATTTTCCGGAACCAGGGAAGCGATGGCAAGGGCGGCAGCCAGTTTCATCTCTTCTGTGATCTGGGTAGCATGTCCTTCCAGGGCGCCTCTGAATATACCAGGAAAGGCAACTACATTGTTGACCTGGTTGGGGAAGTCCGATCTGCCGGTTCCTACTACTTTTGCCCCGGCTTTTTTTGCGGCGTCCGGCATGATCTCAGGAACCGGATTTGCCATAGCGAAGAGGATAGCGTCCTGGTTCATAGTGGATACCATCTCCGGTGTGACGATATTGGGAGCAGAAACTCCTACAAAAATATCTGCGCCGACGAAAGCATCTGCCAGGGTGCCGGATTTTCCCTCCAGATTGGTGATTTCCATCATTTCCTTCTGCATCCAGTTGAGATCAGGTGTCTGTTTATTGAGGATCCCGGATCTGTCACACAGAGTTATATGGGGAAAGCCGTATTTTAAAAGCAGCCGGCTGATGGCGATGCCAGCGGATCCGGCACCATTTACGACAATCTTACAGTTTTCTTTTTTCTTCCCTGTTACTTTCAGGGCATTGATGATGCCGGAAAGAACGACGATGGCAGTTCCATGCTGGTCGTCGTGAAAGACTGGGATATCCAGCAGTTCCTTGAGACGGTTTTCTATTTCAAAACATCGGGGAGCGGATATATCTTCCAGATTGATCCCGCCAAATGCCGGGGCAATATTTACGACGGTTTTTATGATCTCTTCTGTATCCTGGGTGTCCAGACAGATCGGAAAAGCATTGACGCCGCCGAATTCCCGGAATAAAACAGCCTTTCCTTCCATTACTGGCATCGCCGCCTCTGCACCGATATTTCCGAGACCGAGAACAGCGCTTCCATCGGAGACAACAGCGATGGTATTTGCTTTGATCGTATAATGATAAGCTTCTTTTTTATCTTCTGCAATGACCTTACATGGTTCTGCAACTCCCGGCGTATAGGCGATAGCAAGGTCTTCCCTGGATTTGACCTGGCATTTTGGGGTGACATCAAGTTTTCCATTCCATTCTTTATGTAAGGCGAGAGCCTTTTCGTTATAACTCATAGTGATCCTCCGTTTTGTAAAACTCCAAATTTACCTCATTTATTCTACCACTTTTAATATGTAAAAACAATATATAAAAAATCTTCTTTAGTTTCTGAAAACTACTTGTGCTTTTTTGGATAAATGGTACAATAGAGTATAATTAGAAAATTTTGAGAGGAAGGTTTGTCAGATGACGTTAGAACAAGCAAAAAAGAAACTTTCTGCTGTCGGTCAGGAACATTTGCTTCGTTATTGGGATGAATTGGATGAAGTACAGAGGACTTATCTGCTGGAACAGATTGAAGAACTGGATACAGATCTTCTGCAGCTGGTTCAGGAGGAGTCCGGCGAGATGCCAAGAGGAAAACTGGAGCCTCTGGGGGCAGTGACGGTCGATGAAATACAGAAAAACAGACATAGGTATGAGAGCGTCGGGATCCAGGCTTTAAAAGAGCGCCGCGTGGGCGCAGTGCTTCTGGCAGGCGGCCAGGGAACAAGGCTGGGGCTGGATAAGCCAAAAGGGATGTTGAATGTAGGGGTGGAGAAGGAACTGTATCTGTTCGGACAGTTGATCCAAAATATGCTGCATGTGGTAGATAAAGTGGGAAAATGGATTCCACTGTTTATTATGACCAGTGAAAAAAATCATAAAGATACAGTTGATTTTTTTGAGGAAAAAGGTTATTTTGGATATGAAAGAAAGTATGTATATTTCTTTGTACAGAAAATGGCGCCATCGGTAGGATATGATGGTAAAATCTTTATGGAAGAAAAGTATAAGATCTCATCTTCGCCAAACGGTAACGGCGGCTGGTTTATTTCCCTTGAAAAAGCTGGTCTTTTGGACAAGATTTCGGAGATGGGGGTAGAGTGGCTCAATGTATTTTCTGTAGATAATGTTCTCCAGAAGATTGCAGATCCGGTATTTGTCGGCGCCGTGATCGAGAATGGATGTGTCTGTGGCTCCAAAGTTGTGGCAAAGGCGGATCCGAATGAAAGAGTTGGTGTGCTGTGTCTGGAGGATGGGAAGCCTTCTATCGTGGAATATTATGAGATGACAGATGAGATGATCCATTCCCGGGACGAAGAAGGAAAACTTCTTTATAATTACGGAGTGATTCTGAATTACCTTTTCAATGTAGAGGTTCTCACAAGGATTACGAATCAAAATCTTCCTAACCATATAGTAGAGAAAAAAATCCCTTATATTAATGACAATGCGGAATATGTAAAACCAGAGGAACCAAATGGATACAAATTTGAGACACTGGTATTGGACATGATACATATGATGGATAACTGCCTGTCTTTTGAAGTGATAAGAGACAGAGAATTTGCGCCGATCAAAAACGCTACGGGTGTGGACTCCCTGGAAAGTGCAAGAGAACTTATGAAGAAAAATGGAATCGAATTTTAACTGCCGAAACATTCGGGACGGTTTTTGTTTATGAATCGTGTTTGGCTTTCAGAAAGGACAGAAAGAATGGATTTAGCAAAATTATCATTGAAGGAACTTCGTGAAATGGCGAAGGAAAAAGGGTTGTCCGGTGTGTCTGGTCTGCGGAAGGGAGATCTTGTGCATGAACTGGAAAAACTGACACGATCCGAAGCCCGGACGGCAGCACCGTCAGAGGAGTACCCAAAGAGAGAAAGAACCGTCAAAAGATCTGAAGGAAATGTGGTTCAGACGACAGAAAAGGAAGAAAGTAAAAAGCAGGCATATACATATGTTCCCAATCATGGGGACAGGGGACATGCCAGAAATGGCAATGCCGTCATGCATCGCAGCGAGAACCGGCAGGATAATCACACTGAGCAGCAGGAGAGCCAGCCCCTTCGTACCATTGAGGATGTAGTGAAGGCGGGACTGATCACTATTGCCAAGGACCGTCAGGTGTCAGATGTACATCCCAGGGAGATCAAAGAGCTGGACAGTGGTATAACCAAGAGGGGGATTCTGGAGATCATGCCAGAGGGATATGGTTTTATCCGTTGTGACAATTTCCTTCCCGGGGAAAATGACGTCTATGTGTCGCCGGCATTTCTCAGACGCTTTGGTCTCCGTACTGGAGATATTGTAGAGGGAAATATCCGGGTCAGGACACAGAATGAGAAGTTCAGTGCCCTTCTTTATATGAAAAGCGTCAATGGACGTCCTATCACGTATCTTGCCCGCAGGCATAAGTTTGAAGATCTGACACCTATTTTTCCTAATGAAAGGATACATTTGGAGACCCCTGGTTCTGGCGTATCCATGAGAATGCTGGATCTGATCGCTCCCATCGGAAAAGGTCAGAGGGGGATGATCGTATCCCAGCCCAAAACCGGTAAGACCACTCTGTTGAAGCAGGTAGCAAGCGCCATCACCAGAAATTATCCGAAGATGCATCTTTTGATCCTGCTTATTGACGAGCGCCCGGAGGAGGTCACGGATATTAAAGAATCCATCGAGGGAGAACGGGTTGAGGTGATTTATTCTACTTTTGATGAACTTCCGGAAAATCATAAACGGGTTTCGGAAATGGTGATCGAGAGAGCCAAACGTCTCGTGGAGGGCGGTGACGATGTGGTGATCCTTCTTGACAGTATCACCCGTCTTGCCAGAGCTTACAACCTCACTGTCACTCCCAGCGGGCGGACACTTTCCGGAGGTCTTGATCCGGCGGCCCTGCATATGCCAAAGCGTTTCTTTGGTGCGGCAAGGAATATGAGAGAGGGCGGAAGTCTTACGATACTTGCCACAGCACTGGTAGATACTGGAAGCAGGATGGATGATGTGGTATTTGAAGAATTTAAGGGAACTGGCAATATGGAACTGGTTCTTGACCGCCATTTGTCGGAAAAACGTGTGTTTCCAGCGATAGATATCCAGAAGTCGAGTACCAGGCGGGAAGATCTTCTGCTGAGCCAGAGTGAGCTGGAAGCAGTGTTTCTTATGCGCAAGGCACTGGGAGCGAATTCCAATACGGAAAGCAATCTGGAGCAGATCATCAATTTGTTCCGTAAAACCAAAAATAACAAGGAATTTATAGAAACAATAAAAAAAATCAAGCTTCATTAAAAGCACTTGCATTTTTAAAAAAATTGTGATACAATGAAAAAGCCGTTTTTGAGAATTGAAAATTTTAGTAGTGAGGTGAAAATACATGAGAGAGGGAATCCATCCAGAATATTTTCAGGCAAAGGTTGTATGCAACTGCGGAAATGAGTTTACGACAGGTTCAACCAAAGAAGATATTCACGTCGAAGTATGTTCTAAATGCCATCCATTCTACACAGGACAGCAGAAGTCCATGGCTGCTCGTGGTGCGATTGATAAGTTCAATCGTAAGTATGGCTTAAAATAAGCAGATTATGAACAGAGTATGGCTCCGCATGTTTCTGTATTGATAATACTGAGGCTTGCGGAGTTGTTGCATATTCAGCTCGACGATGCAGGGGTTCAGCCGGCGTCGTCGAGCTTAGAGTAGTTTATACACAGAAAAGGATGATGTCAGATATGAGATATTCAGGTATTGGCGGTCAGGCTGTGATCGAAGGCGTTATGATGAAAGCGTCAGACCAGTATGCGGTTTCTGTGCGCAAACCGGACGGAAAGATTGAGGTTAAGGTAGAAAAACATAAGAGTCTGAAGGATCGGTATGCCATAGCTGGCATTCCGGTGGTCCGGGGGATTGTTGCTTTTGTTGAATCCCTGGTTATGGGGATGAAGACATTGAATTATTCGGCAAGTTTCTGGGAAGAGGAAGAGCAGAAGGCAGACGACCGGAAAAAGAATGATAAAAACAAAAATCAGGAACAGGGCAAAGGAAATGATCTTGTGATGGGCCTGGTGGTGATGCTGGCAGTGGTTCTGGCAGTGGGATTGTTTGTTCTTCTTCCTTTTTTCGTATCAGAACTTTTATCAAAGTCCATCCCTTCTGTTCAGCTGCGGGGGCTGATCGAGGGTGTGATCCGGGTGGCACTGTTTGTGATCTATGTGAAGACAATTTCCTGTATGGAAGATATCCATCGTGTCTTTATGTACCATGGGGCGGAACACAAGTGCATCAACTGTCTGGAAAATGGACTGGAACTGACGGTGGATAACGCGCGGAAGCAGACTACGGTACACAAGAGATGTGGCACCAGCTTTATGCTGGTGGTCATGTTTGTAAGTATTTTGCTCTTTATGTTTATATCCGTTTCGACGCTCTGGCTCCGTATGCTGCTGCGTATTTTGCTGATCCCGGTTATTGCGGGACTTTCCTACGAATTTATTATTTTCGCGGGAAAGTCGGAAAATCCGGTTATGACTGTATTGAGCAAGCCGGGACTCTGGCTGCAGTCCCTGACCACAAAAGAGCCGGAAGATGCGATGCTGGAAGTGGCGATTTCCTCGGTAGAGGCAGTTTTTGACTGGAAAAAGTTTCTCGAGGAAAGCGAAGAGCAGCCCTCCCAGAATGAGCCTGACCAGAAAAAAACAGACAAAAATATAGAGGAAGCTGCCGCCACGGATGAAAAGTCAGAATTGGAGGCCGCCGGTTTTGAGGTGGTTGAGGTCAGTGATGATGAAGAGGATGATGAGATCCTTCAGTCCCTGGACCGGTATTTTGATGATCCAGGGAAAGCTGGGAAATAGCGGTGCTAAGCGCCGTTGGCGGCATGTTTGGAAGTGTGAAGGAAATCTTACAACCTATCAGATGTGCGTAACGGGAGGAAAATAATGACATTGCGACAGATGCTGGAACAGGGGCGGTTGGAACTGTTTCGTGCAGAGGTGCCGGAGCCGGAAGAAAATGCCTGGTATCTTTTGCAGTCATGTTTTAGCGATAAGGATTTTTCCTACCGCCGGAATGATTATTTTCTCCACCAGGAGGATGAGGCGGATGAATCAGTTCAGAGGCATTTTTTTGCGGCGGTGAAAAAACGCAGCCAGCGGATCCCCCTGGAGTATATATTAGGTTATACAGAATTTATGGGACTGGTCTTCGAGGTAGATGAAAATGTTCTGATCCCAAGACAGGACACGGAGCTGCTGGTGGAGACGGTGGTTCCCTTCTGCGCTGGAAAACAGGTTCTGGATCTGTGTACTGGATCCGGGTGTATTGGTCTGAGTATTGCGGTAGCCGGTACGCCAGATGAAGTTGTTCTCAGTGATATTTCGGAGAAAGCGCTGGAGACGGCTGAGAGAAATCTGCTGCGGTTACAACGGAGGCATGGGAGACTTCTGCATACAAAGCAGGGGATTTCAATAATTTGCGGTGATCTCTGGGATCCTGTCCAGGGAACATTTGATGTGATCGTATCAAATCCACCTTATATCGAGACCGGAGAAATACCAGGACTGATGCCGGAAGTAAAAGATTTTGAACCGATATCAGCCCTTGACGGTGGCACGGAGGGCATGGACTTTTATGAGAAAATCCTAAAAAGAGCTTCCGGGTATCTGAACCGGAGGGGAATGCTGTGCCTGGAAATTGGATACAATCAGGGGGAGAGCGTTAGGAGGCTTATGGAGAAGCAGGGATTCTCTGATGTCAGGGTAAGTAAGGACCTGGCCGGGCATGACCGGGTGGTGGCTGGAAAATATATAGATCAATGAGGAAGGAAAGAAGTTATGTTTGACAAGCTGGAAGATACATTACTGCGTTATGAAGAGGTGCTGAATGAGCTCAGTGAACCAGATGTGCTCAACGATCAGAGCCGCTACCAGAAGCTGATGAAGGAACAGGCTGATCTGGAGCCTGTTGTGGCCAAGTATAAAGAATATAAGGCGGCGAAGGATGGCATCGAGGACAGCCTGGCGATTCTCGATGAGGAGAACGACGAGGAGATGCGGGAACTTGCCAAAGAAGAGCTGAATGAGTGCAAAGCAAGTATCGAAAGCATTGAACAGGAGCTTCGGATTCTTCTTCTTCCCAAAGATCCCAATGACGATAAAAATGTGATCGTGGAGATCCGGGCGGGAGCCGGCGGGGATGAGGCGGCTCTGTTTGCAGCAGATCTTTACCGTATGTACTGCAAATATGCAGAGACAAACCGCTGGAAGATTGACACGATGAATTCTAATGAGAATGGGATTGGCGGTTTTAAAGAAATTGTGTTTATGATCAATGGTTCCGGTGCCTATTCCAAACTGAAATACGAGAGCGGGGTTCATCGCGTTCAAAGAATACCGACGACGGAATCTGGCGGGCGTATCCATACCTCCACAGCGACGGTGGCGATCATGCCTGAGGTAGAGGATGTCGAGGTGGAGATCGATCTGAATGACTGTAAATTTGACGTGTTCCGCGCCTCTGGCAATGGCGGTCAGTGCGTCAACACGACGGATTCAGCAGTACGGCTCACCCATATCCCCACTGGCATTGTCATTTCCTGTCAGGATGAAAAGTCCCAGTTAAAAAATAAAGATAAGGCGATGAAAGTTCTCCGTGCCAGGCTTTATGAACTGGAGTGCGCCAAGGCCCACGATGAGGAAGCTGAGAAACGGAGAAGCCAGATTGGGACGGGAGACCGTTCCGAGAAGATAAGAACCTATAATTATCCCCAGGGAAGAGTGACGGATCACAGGATCAAGCTGACGCTGCACCGTCTGGATTCCATTATCGACGGAGATCTGAATGAGGTGATCGACAGCCTGATCGCCGCTGACCAGGCGGCAAAGCTGGCAAATATGAGTGAGTAAAGGATTGTATAAATGAGCCAGGAGATGCTGAATTTGCAGCATTTCCTGGCTTATTTATATCTTGCACAATGAGCAAAGCGATCGCAGAAATATCCATTATATTTGCAATGGCATAAAAAGTTGAGGTTTCCATGTCAATAGAATCTGAACAAAATAATGATTTTTTGTTCAGATTTATCAGAGAGGCAAAATTGTGCTGTCAAGCTAAAACCTAAGATAGGTACAGCAACGGTAGTTTTGCTAGAAATTCAAGAACTATTTCTCTATTGACAAATAATGTGGGAGTTATATAATTTAATTTAACAAATATTTGTGATTAATGATGATTAAAAAATTTATGAAGAATGGTTTTGTTAGTTTTATGTGTTTTATGTTAATGATGGTTTTTGCAACGGCCATTGTATATGCAAAAGCGGAAACTGTTAATACCTATTATAGTTTTGCTTGTTCAACGACTAGCAGGTCACATGAAGCGAGCAGTACACCTACAGTTACCGTAACAACATCAAATATGATCGGAAATCCGTCAGATAAACTTTGGGTAGAGGTTGAAAAAAAATATTGGTATGGATGGGCAGCACCAGGAAGTAACAACTCATCAAAGCAAGTGTCAAGTGTATATGGAAGTAAATTTTCATTAAAAGGAAATGGCTCTGGTACATATAGATTGTTGTTTGGAAAATCAAGCATGTTGCTAAGCGGACAGTATAATACTAAGAGCAGTAAATGGTATTCAGATTTGAAGATTTATTATAATCATTAAATATTTTGTGCCACCTCGTAATGAGGTGGCAATTAAAATGGGAGGAACTAATGATTACAATTCAACTATTTCCAAGTACATTTTTGATCTTGTTTGTGTTGGTTTTTGTACTGACTATTATAATTCGTGTAATGAGAAAGAAAAGTTATCTTAAACTGTTTTACGTTGGAATTATTGAATTATATGTGTTGCTATTAGTTAGTGTCACCTTATTACCAATTAATATAATTAATCCATCATTAATAGAAGGCGAAAGTAGAATGATAGACTATGTTCAATTAATTCCTTTTAGAACAATTTTGGAGACAATTGAATCTAGTGGCTTTCTATCAATTCAACTCGTTGGAAATATAGTATTGTTGCTGCCACTGCCAATTCTAATAGGATATGTGGTCAAAAATAAGTCTTTTGTGATATTATTAGCAAAATGTGCTTTGGTTTCTTTAGGAATTGAATTTATTCAGATTTGTATTGATTTAGTCATTCAGTATCCAAGTCGTAGGTTTGATGTGGATGATATAATACTTAATGTTATTGGAGTAATGATTGGAACAATGGTTTTTAAGGCTATTTCATATTTTAAAACATTTTATAATTGGATCGGAGAAAAGATTGTTTGGAAGATTTGAGAAAATAAGCATTTATGCAAATAAAACAATAGTTATTATACATTTAGCTATAATGACTATTGTTCTTGTTTTATTAAAAATATTGTATTCAGACCTGATTTGTCAAATATATAATCGGGATGTAATGGATATTAATTTTTTATTTGAATATGTATTTAGATATAATTTTGCTGGAACCATTATTGTATTATTCATGATCGGAGTAGTAATTTATGGTTACTATTTTTACATTAGTAAAAGAAAAGGTTTGATTATTGCAATGTATGAGCAAGGACTTTCTAAACATATGCTATTTGCTTACTTGCTTAGCGAATGTTTCATTATGTTTATAATACCATATTTGATAGGTGATTTATTGTGTTTTATTTTATTGTAAAAAAATATAAAAGATGTATTGTTCAAAATATGATTATAATTGTTGTTTTTTTTAATTTGTTGCTTGGCTTGCTGTTTTATGCAAATAAAGAATTATTTGAATTAGAATATAATAAGAATATTTTTGTGAGTTTCCCTATTGATTCTAAATATATTTCTGATCCGTTTTACAGTCAAAAGGATTCTAATTGTTTTATGCAAGAAGTTGAAGGTTCTGATTTGAATCATCATGTTGGATATTTGTGTTCGTATATAAATCTTGAAAAGGAGCATTTGGAAAATTACGTATATATCAATGAGTATATGATGAAGTTTAAGTATCCTATGGAATATGGAGAGTGGATAAAAAATGAAGAAGAAATCGTTGTTGGAGGAGATCTTTCATCAGAATATAAACTAGGAGATTTGTTCTATATTGATTCCATGTATATTGGAAAAGTTGTAGGTATCTTAGGCAAAGAATACTCATTTATGTTTTTAAATGTGAGTGGTGACAAATTAAGCTACAAAAATATTTTTTCAAGATTATCTGAAAATATAGTGATTTCCAATAATAAACGGTTATGTGATTTATTGAATATGAAAATTTCTGAAAGGGCAATTATGGCGGATGAATATGGTTATAAAAAACTTGTTTCAAAAGGTCTTAATTTGAAAAATCATGTAGATTTTAACCAAATGAAGAGTGATGAATATGAAATTAGAGAGGTCCATATAAGTGTAATAATGTTTGGATTATTAATATTTTCAATTATATTAAATACATTTTATTTATTATATATACATGTGTGTAAAAGTGGAAATAAATTGAAAATAATGTGGGAACAGGGATATTCTAATTTAGAATTAACAGCTTGCTTAGTTGTTCCGCTAATAATTGATATAATTATTTCGTATATATGTGTAAGAATTTATTCATTTAATGTGTTAGAAAAGGATATAGCAGATAATAAATTATATGGCATATTGATGTTTAGTATTATTTTTTCATTTGTTTGTGTGTTTATTTTGACTAAGGGCATTATTAAAAGGGAGGTAAAATAAAATTGATTAAAGTTATTGATTTGCAAAAAAAGGTTGGGACGAACAGGATTATAATGAATAATTTTAATATTCAAATAGGACGAGGGGAAATGGTGCTTGTCGAGGGGGCATCGGGATGTGGAAAAACAACTCTTCTCAAAATATTAGCCTTGACTGATGCGTTTGATTCTGGACAGTATATCTATGAGGGAAAGTGCGTTAAATGTTCAATGGATAGAGCAAATGCAAAAATACGTAAATATGATATTGGGTACATTCCGCAGGATTTAAATCTGATTCAAGATATTTCTGCTTATGAAAATATTATGTTAGCGTTAAGGTTACAAAAAAATCTATATAATGCACGAAAGAATATTTGTGAATTGGCAGAGTATTTAGGAATCAGAGATGTTCTTCATACAACTACAAGGTTGTTATCAAGAGGAGAACAACAGCGTGTGGCTATAGCAAGAGCATGCGTTAAAAAGTCAAAAATTATTATTGCGGATGAACCAACAGCTTCTTTAGATGAAGAAAGAAGCAATAAAGTGTTGGAGCTGTTTAAGTGCATTAAAAAGTCAGGGAAAACGATTGTTTTGAGTTCTCATGATAGAAATAGTTTTTTTAATAGTATGGAACGGAATGAATGTCAAATAGTCAAACTCTAATTCTGAGACAATGTCAAGTTTTGCTTTGTGAGGAATTTAACATTAATTATGTACTTACAATATAATAGAGCGGGATAAAACACCGCGTATCCGGTAGATATTACCGCTCATAATTATGCCGTTTATTGGTATCATGGAATAAAAAGCAAAGGGGCATAAATATGGGCGAGAGATGTTTTGAGGATGCGCTTATTGGAGCTAATCTTAAGAAATTCAGAGAGGCGTTTCAAATAAAACGGAAAGAACTTGCAGAGATTTTCCATATCTCTGAAGATGGCGTATACCGGATCGAGAGAGGAGAGACCGGTCTGTCAAGCTCATATGCATATATTCTGGCAAAAGAACTGCATTGTGATATGAATTTTATATATGGAATTACTCCGGAACCCGCGCTTTTAAATACAGATGATACAGAAATGCAGCTGACGCCCGCGGGCATTGCACAAAGGTTAAGGGTATATGCTCAGTTTTTGGAAGAGATGAACAAAGGAGAAAAGTAAAGAGATGTTGACCTGCATAAATGCAGTGCTGGAAATGATAGCAACTTTGATCTGTGTAAATCATTTGTTCTGTAAGAGATATCATTTCCAGGTCTACGATGCTGTATTTATATTATCAGAACTGATCATAGTAGAAAGTGCTAATTATCTGGGGCTGTCCAAAGGGATGGCTCTGTTTGGATATATTGGCATCTACATTTATGAACTGGTGAAATTTAAATGTTCGATCCGGGTGGCAAATGTCAATTTGGTTTTGTTTATTACATTTGGTGTGGTGATGCAGGTGGTTTGTTCCATTCCTGCTTTTTTGCTGGAGAAATATGTGGATATCGATGTACTTGTGATCAGTATTAATGCTCTGCTGATACTGGTATTTTGGAGGATCAGCAGGAACGGAAGGCTGTTAAAGATATCCAGGGGCGCCATGAATTTTAATATGCTGACCAATATTGCAACAGGAATTACCTTCTGCGGTGCGTTTTATCTTTTGGTGGCATATAAACTGACCGATTTTATGAGGGTTACGGATTACATCATATTTGGTATGTGGACGATACTGATCGGGGTTTTGATCATTAAGCTGCAGCAGGAGAGAACTGAAAAACTTGCAAGGGAAAAGGAGATTGAACTGAGGAACACCTATGATGATGTATATAAACAGCTGTTAGATACGATACGTAAGAAACAGCATGATTTTAATAATCATATTAATGCGGTATATAGTTTACATATTGTGGCGGAGGATTATGATGAACTCGTATCCCTGCAGAAAGAGTATTGTGGTGAACTTCTTAGAGATAACCGGTATTCCCGGCTGTTATCTGGGGGTTCACCTATTATTATTGGCTTTCTTTACTCCAAATTTATGGAGGCGGAGAGCAAGGGATGCTGCATTGGGTATGAGGTAAAGATTGATGAGATGAAATGTCGTATTCCACAATATAAGATTGTGGAGATCCTGGGTATTTTACTGGATAATGCTATTGAGGCAGTGGCAGAGCGGGATTCCAAGGGGATTTTTGTGAAAATCTTTGAATCTGCTGATTCGATTTATATTGCTGTGAAAAATGATTCTGAGGTTTTTTCCAGACAGGAGTTTGGTTTGTTTACCCAGCCTGGCTATTCGACAAAGGGAACAGGGAGGGGAACTGGCCTAGCCAATCTGGTTGAGATGTTAAAGGAGTATGATTGTGAACTAAATATCTATTTTGAGAAAACGGAGACTACCCGTATTGTATTTATGATCCATATAACCGAATAAGAGCTGTGAAATTTTATGGTCTGCCCTCTGTAACTATATTAGCTCGACGGGGCGGATTTGAATCCGCCGTTGAGCTAGCTCAATGGCACCAGTTTAAATTAAATCAAATTGGTGCCATTGGATGATATTACTCGTGTTTTGGTTCTTCCGGATATTTTTGCTCGCCAAACAGAAGCAGACTCATTTTTGTCCAGTGAAGGATTCCGCCGGCAACAATGCAGAAATTACATGCTTTAAATAACCAGGATTTTGCAAAATGTTTCATGAAATGGACCTCCTTTTTAGTATTTTTGCTACGATCAGCTGCAGCGATTGCAGCTGGATTATCCAAAAACCAGTAATGGTATACTGATTGAAGGGAACAATAAACATGACCAGGGCATACGCCGTGATTATAGTAAATGCTTGCTGTTTGGACTTCCTTACCTGTATGCCATTAGGTATGGGGCGGTAGGAGGAGACGACAGGGGCAAAAAGATAATGGATCATCATACAGACTAAAAGTAATGCAAAGTATGCCGGTTTTGGAAATGAGAGGCTGGGTAGCTGGCATATGCCAAGATAAAATATGAGAAATGACACAAGCAGGCAGCTGGAATAATGTTTAAAATGCAGTCCCCCTGTGCAGGTTCTCAGGATGAGCAGTACGAGGATCGCTGTGAGGTACTGGGGAAGATGATGGGTCATTGTAAAAAAAATACCCATGATAAAGAGCTTGCTTATTTCTGAAAGCAGACTTACTACAGTATAGCGGATCTGTTCGATTTGAAAATCTGTATAGCCAAAACTGGCTTGTAAATAATCCTGAATCATCGCGGCATACCTCCTGTGGCAATTTTATCAAAAAAGAGACAAGAAATATAAAGGGAGTTTCCCAGGTGGCAGTTTGTCGCAATAAGAGATGGTTTTTTGGCAGACTCTGTTACATTTTACGAGGTTATCCAGATAAAAAAGCAGTTTAGAGAAATGTATTACAAAGGAGTGATTGGTGTGAAAGAGATTCTTATTCTGGAAGATAAAAAAGCAGCAAGGGATGCTTTGATACAAATAGTCAAAGAGGTTGATGCCAATGCAGTGATCTATGCCTTTGCGGGAGAAGAGGAAGCATATGCAGCCGCTATGAAAAGAAGCATTGACCTGTTTCTTGTGGATATTATTCTTCACCCGGAAATTATGGGAGATCAGTCCGGGGCTGATTTTGCACAAAATATTAGAACGATAGACAGATATACGTTTACACCGATCATCATACTTACTTCACTGTATGATCCTAAAATGCACATGTATGCTTCGGTACACTGTTATCGGTTTATTGAAAAGCCATTTGACAGGGAGAAGGTCAGACAGACGATCCAGGAGGCGATGAAATATCATACACCGGATAAACGGGACCAGAAGATTATTTTTCATGTGGACGGATTGCTGCAGATGGTTCCAGTCAGTGAGATCATCTACATACAAAGCAGGGAACATATGTTGAATATTACAACGGTTGATGATCATTTTACTATTCCCAATAAATCCTGCAAAGTAATGCTGGAAGAGCTGGATTGTGAAGATTTTGTAAAATGTAACCGGGGAACTATAGTGAATATGTCTTACATTAAGAAAGTAGATTCTGTAAATCGTTATATTTATCTGCGGGGAAGTAAGGATGTACTGCAGATTGGATCTGTCATGAAAAAATCTTTTATGCAGCAATTTCTTAGGCGAAGCAATGTCGAAAAATGTCGAAAAATGTAGAGCGAAAGTTGGGGAGAATTCCCCAAATTCTGTTTACAATTCCAAATCAATCCTTTATTATAAAATTAATACAGCACTTAAAAAGAAAGAGGTGGTTCATCCAGGAAGTTATAGTTTTTATTTATTCACAAACTGTTATGGAGAAGTAACAGGGATGAATAATGAAGTATTGGAGGTAAAAAGAAAAATGAAAAAAATAATGAAGTTTGCAGCGTTGGCGTTATGTGCTATGTTTCTTTGTGTATTCAGTTTTCATACAGCACAGGCAGACAGCACAGAAGTAATTAAAAATGGTGACATTGAAAATGGACTGACAGACTGGAACGGACAGAATGGTTCCACGCTGAGTCTGGCCTATTATACCAAGGCAAGTGGAAATCTGGGATTAAAAGCATCCGGCAGAACGTGTACCTCAGCAGGACCATCCCAGGATATTACTGGCAGGATACAGGCCGGAAAAACTTATAATGTCTCGGCAAAGGTTCAGTATAGACAGGATGAAAGTGATCCAGACAGCGTGAATTATCCGGCTGAGAAAACATTTCTTATGACGCTCCGTTATGGTGACGGAACCTATGTCAACATCGGAAATGCAACAGCGAAAAAAGGTGAGTGGGGAACCATTAAGGGAACCTATACCGTACCGGCAAACGCTAATTTGTCCAATGTAACAGTTTTTATTGAAACTCCATATGTGTCAAACCCGGCACCAGCCAATGATCTGATGACTTTTTATGTGGATGATGTTTCCATGAAAGAGTCTGTGTCAGTGATTGAAAATGGCGGTTTTGAAAATGGTTATGACAAGTGGACAACCATAGGGAACGCGACACTGAATCTTGGATATGTTACAAAGTATAGCGGGAACCACTCCATGCAGGCAAAGGATCGTAAGGCAACAGCTGCTGGTCCGCTGCAGGATATTACCGGAAAGGTTCAAAAGGGACAGAAGTACAGAGTGAGTGCAAGATTTTATTTTACAGAGGGAAGCAGAGCGCAGCAGACCTTTAATATCTGCATTAAAAGTGGAAGCAAGATAAGTATTATGGCAGGGGCAAACGTGTCCAAGGGGAATTGGGGACTTGTAGAAGGAACCTATACCATCCCGGCGGATGCCGATCTGTCCAGCACAAAAGTGTTTGTTGAAACTGCTTTTAAGAGCAGCCCGGATGCCGATGATCTGATTCCATTCTATGTAGATGATATCTCTATGATCGCTGCAGGTTCAGATGCTGGCAATGATGAGACGGTTGATCCGAACTACTCAAAACCGAAATCATTTATTGACACAAATTACAATACACCAGCTGATTTTGACCAGAAAAAAGCAGGAGTTACATATGGAGAGATCAAAACCGTTGAATATTATTCATATGTTGCAGAAATGAACCGAAAAGCAACGGTTATTCTTCCGCCAAAATATAATCCGTCGAAAAAATATCCGGTATTATACCTTCTTCATGGAATCGGCGGAAGCGAGACCGAGTGGCTGGATGGAAAGCCCAATGAGATCGTAAGTAATATGATAGCTGCGGGAACTGCAAAAGAGATGATCATGGTACTTCCGAACCAGTGTGTAAGACATAAAAGTGAGGCAAATCCGGCACACCTGTCACTGGAGCAGTTTGGGATGTACAACCGTATGCTGGACGACCTGAAAACCAGCCTCATCCCATACATTGAGAAAAACTACCCTGTGAAACCAGGCCGTGACAACAGAGCGATTGCAGGTCTGTCAATGGGAGGGCGTAACGCAATCTATATAGGTGTGAAAATGGTAAATGATTTTGCTTACACAGGTGCCTTCTGTCCGGCGGTCGGAGTGCTGCCATACTGGAGAGAGGATGGGCTTCTTACAACGCAGACCCTTACCATACCTCAGGAGTTTAGAAAAAATACGTTGTATATGATTGTTGCAGGTGATGGAGATACGATTGTCGGCGACAGCCCCAAGCAGTACAGCACAACTTTGAAGAATAATGGCTTTGACCACATTTATTATAACTGGCCTGGAGGTCACTGGTGGGGACCATGGAAAAACGGACTGTATAATTTTGCAAGAAGAATTTTCCAGTAAATGGGGACGCGAACCATCTCTATAAGTGCTGTAAAAAGGATTGGCTCCTGTTATGTTTTTGACAGGAGCTGATTTTTATAAAAGAAAAAGTTGTATTCGGAAAGGACTGGATATCATATCGAAAGCGTGTTATAATAAAATGTATCACTATCTAACTGGACGAAATGGAATATATTGTCAAATACAGGATGAGCAATGTTAGGGAGGTACTATGAGAGGAAACTTGTGGAATTATCTGGGGTGTGGGATCATTGGATTGATTTTGGGGATCATTGTGGTGGGATGGCTGCTATTTAGGGATAAAAAAAAGGCAAAGCAGTGGGGTGAAGAACTCATCAATCAAATATCAAATAATATAGATATGGTTATGCTTGTTTTTTCACCTACGCAGAAAAAAGTATTGTTTGTAACGGACAGCGTGAGCTGGATGCTGGGAATACGAAAAGAGCATATCTATCAGGATATTAGTTATCTTTTTGAAAAACTGATCATTGTATCAGAAGAAAAAAATTTTATGAGGGATTTTTATAACGGGAATATTATTCTCTCAGTCCAGAAAGAGTGTGAAATCATCGATATTCGGAAAAAACAGAACCGTTGGGGATATTTTAAGATCGTTCCCCGTGATGACGGCAGTTATCTGATTACGCTGACCGATGCTACGGTGGAGCACGAATTAGCCAACGCACTGCTGGCCTCCGTGAATACGCTGGATGATGTTCGCCGGAAAGATCCTGAACTGGTTTTGGCCAGTGTGGAAAAACTGAACCAGGAACAGGAAAATAAATCGGTATTTGAAGAGCCTGTGTCTGCCATCCAGCAAGAAGATGCTGATCGGGACCAGATGTCAGAGGAGAGATATGAGAATAAGCGGGTCTTGATCGTGGAAGATAATGCCATCAATATGGAGACGGCATGTCAGATTTTAAAAGGTATGGGAGTGGAGATCGATCAGGCTGTGAACGGAGAAGAGGCAGTCAGGAAATTCCAGAATTCCTGGGAAGATTATTATGATATTGTTTTCATGGATATTCAGATGCCAATTATGGATGGAAATGAGGCGACAAAGAAAATCCGTGCCATGGAGAGAAAAGATGCCAAAGTAATACCTATTGTGGCAATGACGGCATATATATTTACCGAGGATATCCGTGCTTCTATTCAGGCAGGGATGGATATGCATATCGCAAAGCCATTGAATACGCAGAAAGTATCGGATGTTATGAAAAAATATCTGGCAAATTAGTACTTCGGCGCATTACGAAGGCAGAAATTCATGGAATCTGATGCGCAGTTTAGGGGAATGGAGGGATAAAATGAAATTGGATACAAGGACATGTATCCGGGCGGGGCTCACGGTCGCTGCGGTCTATTTATTTATCCATTACTGGTCTGTGATCGCAGGGGGGATCGGACTTGCCCTTCACGCGGCATCGCCGCTGATCCTCGGATTTGTGGTGGCTTATGCGGTTAACATACTGATGAGTGTTTTTGAGCGCGTCTATTTTCCCCATACCCATAACCGGTTTTTAAACAGGAGCAGAACAATTGTATGTATTTTGCTTTCGTATCTGAGCCTGATCGGGATCATCGCCTTGATCATAGGTCTGATCCTGCCGGAACTGACCAATTGTGTCAAGGTACTTATCGCCAAGATCCCTCCATTCATGGATCAGATATCTGGTATGCTGCAGAACAATAAGGAAATGAGCGGGGTTGTCAAAGAGTTTGGTACAATAACAGCAAATGGGAATATTGACTGGCAGAGCATCGTGACAAGGGCCGCGGACTGGATGGCGGGCAGCCTCGGAGGAGCGATGGGGCTGGTGGGGAGTGTGGTTTCAGCAACTTTTTCAACGACCTTTAATGTTATTATGAGCATTATATTTTCTGTCTATCTTCTGGCGGGAAAGAAAAAGATATTGTCCCAGATAAAACGGACGGCGAAAGCTTATATAAAAAATGGACTATATGAAAAGATCCGTTATTTTCTCGGAGTATTCAATGAGAGTTTTCACAGCTTTATCGTAGGGCAGTGTCTGGAAGCGGTGATCCTGGGCAGCTTGTGTGCCATCGGACTGCTGGTGCTTCGCATGCCCTACGCCGGCATGATCGGGGCACTGATCGGTTTTACTGCACTGATCCCGGTGGCGGGAGCTTATATCGGCGGAGCGGTGGGCTTTTTGATGATCGCCACAGAATCACCAATACAAGCTGTCGTGTTTGTGATCTTTCTGGTGATCCTGCAGCAGTTAGAAGGGCAGCTGATCTATCCCAGGGTAGTAGGGGCCTCTATAGGATTGCCGGGGATCTGGGTGCTGGCGGCGGTCACAGTGGGAGGAAGCGTGATGGGAGTCACTGGTATGCTGCTTTTTGTACCGCTGGCTTCTGCAGTGTACCGGCTGCTGAAAGAAGATGTGGATAAGAGGACAGGTTAGCCTGACGGCGCCATTGTCCTTTTTCCTTTTGATTGGGATAAACAATAAATTATTTTTAAAGCTTATGGGGTGTGCCCTGGCTTTTATGGAGAAAGGGGAAAATGCTTATGGCTGCTTATACATTGATCACTGGTGCAACTGGTGGTATCGGACTGGAATTTGCAAAGGTTTTTGCAGAGAGAGGAAGTTCTCTGATCTTGGTGGCAAGAAATAGAGGGCGGCTGAAAAAGATCCAAGGGGCTCTGGAGTCCGCTTATAGGGTAGATGTGGAGATTATTTCCGCTGATCTGGCAGAAGATCAGGCACCGGAGAATATATACCGCTTTGTGAAGTCCCAGGGCTGGCGGGTACAGATCCTGGTAAATAATGTGGGGTTTGGTGACCATAATTGCTTTTTTGATACGGGATGGCAGCGGCATAAAAATATGATCCAAGTGAATATCACAGCTTTGATGCATTTGACACATCTATTTGGAGAGGATATGCGTAAAAACAGGAAAGGGAAGATCCTGAATGTGTCTTCGCTGGCATCTTTTTGTGCCGGGCCTTATATGTCGGTATATTATGCTTCCAAGAGTTTTGTGCGTTCCTTTTCGGAAGCGCTTTCGGAGGAACTCAAACCCTATCATGTTACTGTGACAGCGCTTTGTCCAGGACCAGTGGCTACCGGGTTTGAGAAAAATGCCGGTCTTCAGGATTCCAGAATGTTTAAACTGCTGCATGTCTCAGATGCGGCATCTGTTGCCCGCGCCGGGTATGTGGGGATGATGAAAGGGAAACCTCTGGTTTATTATGGATGGCAGACCAAAGCGGCAAGCCTGCTATCCCGGATGTTTCCGAGGATGGTGACCCGGAAAGCTGCCATGTATGTCAATGTGATAAAAGAGAGCAGGAAAGTGCCGGATACTATGTGAAAGAAAGAGAAAACGGAGGAATGCATATGAAGTACGAGTGGATGGATGAATATTTGCTGGGGAAAAAAGGGGTGACTAAAGATCTCCAGGAGAATTGGAACTGGGTTCGTTATCACATCGGAGGCAAGATGTTTGCTGCGCTGTGTCTGGATGAGAAAGATGTTCCATATTATATTACGCTAAAACTGGATCCTGTGGAAGGTGAATTTTTAAGGGAACAGTATGAGGATATACTTCCAGGCTATTATATGAATAAGAAACATTGGAATTCCATCAAACCTGATGGAGAAGTGCCTGATGATCTGGTAAAAGATCTTCTGGACAAATCTTATCAGCTGGTATTGGGCGGCCTGAGTAAGAAAAAGCAGCAGGAGATCCTGGAAATGAGTTAATGACAGACTGGTTATTTAGTGAAATGTGAGTGGTACAGCACACTAGTACAGCGCGCAGATCTGGAAGCTGTCGGGGCTGGGAAGGGGACATTTTTTATGGGAGATAAGCCTAAAACATCGAAACATGTCAGTATCGCCCTGCTTGCCCACGTGGATGCGGGAAAGACTACCTTATCAGAGGCGATGCTCTATGCCTGCGGTGCAATACGAAAAGCCGGCCGGGTAGATCATCAGGATACTTTTCTGGATACGGATATCCACGAACGTCAGAGGGGTATCACGATCTTTTCCAAACAGGCGAGAATGGTCAGGGGAGATACGGAGATCACCCTTTTGGATACGCCGGGGCATGTGGATTTCTCCGCAGAGATGGAGAGGACGCTGCAGGTATTGGATTATGCGGTGCTGGTGGTCAGTGGGACGGATGGTGTCCAGGGGCACACAGAGACACTGTGGAAACTCCTGGAGCATTATCAGATCCCTGTTTTTTTATTTGTAAATAAGATGGACCTTCCTGGAACAGACAGGCAGCAGCTGATGGAGGAGCTGAAGTTAAAGCTTTCCTCCGGCTGTGTTGATTTCACAGATACAGGATCCAGGGAATTTATGGAAGAAGCTGCCCTGTGTGATGAGGAGCTCCTGGAGAAATATCTGGACCGGGGCGCGCTGGATCTTCCAGAGGATCTGCGTTCCCGTATTTTTCAGAGAAAGCTCTTTCCCTGTTGTTTTGGGTCAGCGCTGCGGCTGGAGGGAACGAAAGAACTGCTGGATACAATCCATAAATACTCTACATATGTAGAAAGAAAAAGGGAATTTGGTGCCAGGGTTTTTAAGGTATCCAGGGATGCCCAGGGCAGCCGGCTCACCCACTTAAAGATCACAGGGGGGAATCTCCGGGTGAAAGAGGTGCTGGGAGAGGGGGAGAAAGTAAACCAGATCCGGCTCTATTCCGGAGAAAAGTACGAAACTGCTGATGAAGTGGGAGCCGGAGAGATCTGTGCGGTGACGGGATTGAGCCATACCTATCCGGGGCAGGGACTTGGAACTGAACCGGATCTTGCCGGGGAACAGCTGGAGCCAGTACTTCGTTATTCCATTTTATTTCCAGAGGGTACAGATATGACGATGGCGGCAGGAAAACTCCGCCAGCTGGAGGAGGAAGATCCCAAACTGCATCTGTACTGGGACGAGAAACTGCAGCAGATGTTTATTCAGCCTATGGGAGAGGTGCAGCTGGAAATTTTAAAGGAGATTCTTGCAGAACGTTTTGGGATGGAGGCAGAATTCGGAGAGGGTAACATTCTTTATAAGGAGACTATACAGGACGTAGTGGAGGGAGTGGGACATTTTGAGCCGCTGCGTCATTATGCGGAGGTGCATCTTCTGATGGAACCGCTGCCGCCGGGAAGTGGAATTGTGATCGGGGCGGACTGCAGCGAGGACAAGCTGGATCTGAACTGGCAGCGGCTGGTGATGACTCATCTGAAAGAAAAAGAATTTGCAGGAGTATTGACCGGATCTCCCATCACGGATATCAGGATCACGCTGGCAGCAGGACGTGCCCACCTCAAGCACACAGAGGGCGGGGATTTCCGGCAGGCGACGTACCGGGCTGTACGTCAGGGACTGATGCAGGCCAAGAGTGTTCTTTTGGAGCCCTGCTATGAGTTCAGGATGGAACTGCCCACAGAAAATGTCGGACGTGCCATGACGGATATTAAGCGGATGAGCGGAGAGTTTGAGGTACTGCCGGAACAGGCGGGCATGTCGGTGCTGACAGGAATCTGCCCGGTGGCGGCCATGAAGGATTATCCGGTAGAATTTGCCTCCTATACAAAAGGGCGGGGGCATATGAGCTGTATGCCTGCCGGTTATCAACCCTGCCATAATGAAACGGAAGTCAGGGAGAAGATTGGCTACGATGCGGAGGCAGATGTGGAAAATACACCGGACTCTGTGTTCTGCGCCCATGGATCCGGTTATGTGGTCAGATGGAATGAAGTGCCGGAGCATATGCATCTGGAGAGTGTACTGGCATCCGCCAGGAGACAGGGCGGCGAAAACCAGCAGCGGGATCCGGCGAGGGGGACAAAGGGAAAACCTTCTGCGGATTCCAGGGATTTTTATGCTGAGGAAAAAGAACTCCAGGCGATCTTTGAGAGGACTTACGGTGCGGTGAAGCCTAAGGCACCCGATGCCGGATCTAAGGTGATCCGGGCAAAGGAAGAGAAACAGAAGGTACAGATCCGGGAGAGAAAGCCGGTGGAGGAGTATGTGCTGGTGGATGGTTACAATATTATATTTGCCTGGGAGGACCTGAAAGAGCTCTCCCGTGTCAACATGGATGCCGCGAGGACGAAACTGATGGATATTATGTGCAATTACCAGGGATATACCGGCTGTCATCTGATCCTTGTTTTTGATGCTTATAAGGTAAAAGGAAATCCCGGCAGCGTGGAGCAGTTTCATAATATCAGTGTCGTATATACCAGGGAGGCGGAAACTGCAGATATGTATATTGAAAAGACAACGAAGCGCATC
This sequence comes from uncultured Eubacterium sp., assembly GCA_910584645.1. GTDB lineage: Bacteria > Bacillota > Clostridia > Lachnospirales > Lachnospiraceae > Eubacterium_F. The sequence goes on along the minus strand of CAJUAU010000002.1, from coordinate 84,334 downwards.
GCCGGGAAACACCGGGTGCGGGTGGCGACCTCCGATGGCATGGAACAGATGATCATTCTGGGACATGGCGCGACGAGAATGTCAGCTGCCGCGTTTCGGGAAGAAGTTCAGAGGGTAAGCTCCTTCCCAGCTAAATGATAGAAAGAAGAGAGGCCGAATGATTGAAAGTATGAATAATGCCCAGGCCAAACGAATCGGGAAACTGAAGAAAAGTTCCCGGTTCCGCAGGCAGGAAAGAGTCTTTATTGCGGAAGGATTTAAAATGGCGGCGGAAGGGCTGGCTCATGGACTTGTTCAGGCCATGTATGTGGCAGAGTCCGCGGGAGAAGAATATTTTTCAAAGTTATCCCATACAATAGGAAAAGAGAAAATAGAATGGGTGTCTGACGCTGTTTTCCGGCAGTTATCCGATACTGCTGCCCCTCAGGGAGTCCTTGCTGTGGTCCGCATGCCGGAATATGACCGGGAAAAAATCCTGGAAGGAGCGGCGCTGGTATGTCTGGAGGATATCCAGGATCCAGGAAATCTGGGAACCATTATGAGAACGGCAGAGGGAGCCGGGATGAGCGGGGTAGTATTGTCCAAGGGCTGTGTGGACCTGTTTAATCCGAAAGTGGTACGCGCAACGATGGGCGCGCTGTACCGGATGCCCTATTATATTACAGAGAATATGCCTACAGAAGTAGAATATTTGCAGAGCCGAGGTTTTCAGATAGCGGCGGCAAGACTGGATGCCGAACTGGGCTATACTCATGCCAATTACCTTGGAAAAACAGGTTTATTGATCGGAAATGAGGCCAGGGGGCTCTGTCCGGAAACTGCAGAGAAAGCTGATGTGGGAGTGAAGATTCCCATGGAGGGGCAGCTGGAGTCATTGAATGCTGCGGTTTCAGCGGCCCTGCTTATGTATGAAGTACACCGGCAGCAGGAGACATTAAAAAAGTAATTGCATAAAAGAAAAAAATATAGTAAAATAAAAGGGGTATCATTTTATTTTCTAATAAAGGAGGCAATGAATATGAGTGCCAGTATTGTGTGGCTGATCATTCTCGCTGTCATGATCGTTATAGAGATCGCTACTCTTGGGCTGACGACGATCTGGTTTGGGATCGGTGCCATTGGTGCGGCAGTCGTTTCCTGGCTGGGATACGGAATATGGGTACAGCTTGGTATTTTTGCCGTGTTATCCGTGATAGCCATGGCCCTGTGCCGTCCTTTTGCTGTCAAGTATCTGAATAAGGAAAAGGAAAAGACCAATATTGAGGAAGTTGTTGGCAAAACGGCGGTTGTTTCCAAGTTGATCAACAACGAGATGGCGACAGGGGAAGTTAAGTTAAATGGTATGGACTGGACAGCCAGAAGTGAGGACGGAAGTTTGATCGAAGAAGGAAGACGGGTTACAGTAGTATCTGTCCAGGGTGTAAAATTAATCGTAAAGTAACTGCGCCGCAGGCGTAAGTAAACCATAGGTACATATATGGTTTAAGAAAGGAACAGGTGAAAGATTATGGGAGATTCAGGAGCAGGATTTGAGATCAGTGGAGGTCTGGTGATCGGTATTGTTCTGGTGGTGATCGTGCTGATCATACTGGCATCGTGCATTAATATTGTGCCTCAGGCACACGCATATATTATTGAGCGTCTTGGAGGATATCTGGGGACGTGGTCGGTAGGCATTCATTTTAAACTTCCTATTTTGGACCGCGTGGCAAGGAAAGTCAACCTGAAAGAACAGGTGATGGATTTTGCGCCGCAGCCGGTGATCACAAAGGATAATGTAACGATGCAGATCGATACTGTCGTATTTTTCCAGATCACAGATCCAAAGCTTTTTACTTATGGAGTGGAAAATCCGATCATGGCCATCGAAAACCTGACGGCTACCACACTTCGTAATATTATTGGAGATCTGGAACTTGACCAGACATTGACATCGAGGGAGACCATTAATACCCACATGAGATCCAGTCTGGATATCGCTACAGACCCCTGGGGGATCAAGGTTAACCGTGTGGAGTTGAAAAATATCATTCCGCCGAGAGAGATCCAGGATTCCATGGAGAAGCAGATGAAGGCGGAGCGTGAGAGACGTGAGTCGATTCTTCGTGCAGAGGGTGAGAAAAAGTCTACGGTGCTCGTGGCAGAGGGTAAAAAAGAATCTGCGATCCTGGAAGCAGAGGCAGAGAAGGAAGCAGCGATCCTGCGCGCCGAGGCGAAGAGGGAAGCAATGATCCGTGAAGCAGAGGGTCGTGCCCAGGCCATCGAGACAGTACAGAAGGCGACTGCCGAGGGTATTCGTTATCTGAATGAAGCAGCGCCATCCCAGGGAGTTCTTACGATCAAGAGCCTGGAAGCTTTTGAGAAAGCAGCGGATGGAAAGGCTACAAAGATCATTATTCCATCAGAGATCCAGGGTGTGGCAGGGCTTGCAAAATCATTGGTGGAAAGCGTAAAGGAGAACTGAGGATTCAGCAGATGATCCTGTATTTTGTCTGCCGGACAGGAGCAGCAGCGTGACCGGCTTTCATAGAATGGATAAAAAGAGGGAATTCTTTTGTCCGGGGAGGACAGATGAAAACCCTCTTTCATACATCCTGGTACAATGAATGCTAAGTTTAACATGAAACAACTTAATATCCATTGTACTGGACGTGGTGCCGTTGAGATAGGATAAGGAGGAAGAATCGTGAATTTAAAAGAGAAAAACTTTTTGACATTAAAGGATTTTACACCAGAGGAAATTACATATTTTCTTGATCTGTCAGAGGAATTGAAGGATAAAAAACGCAGGGGCATCCCTCACCGGGAGCTGGAGGGAAAAAATATTGCCCTGATCTTTGAAAAGACCAGTACCAGAACCCGCTGTTCTTTTGAGGTGGCAGCCCATGACCTGGGAATGGGTGTGACATATCTGGATCCCCAGGGTTCCCAGATTGGAAAGAAAGAGAGCATCGCGGATACCGCCCGGGTGCTCGGCAGAATGTTTGACGGGATAGAATACCGCGGATACGGGCAGGAGATCGTGGAGGAACTGGCTCGGTATGCCGGGGTTCCGGTTTGGAATGGACTGACCAATGAGTATCATCCCACCCAGATGCTGGCAGATCTTTTGACCATCCGGGAGCAGTTTGGGACGTTGAAGGGGATCAAACTCGTTTATATGGGAGATGCCCGTTATAATATGGGGAATTCCCTTATGATCGCCTGCGCCAAAATGGGGATGGATTTTGTAGCCTGTGCGCCGAAGGAATATTTTCCTGAGAAAGAGCTGGTGGCGCAGTGTCAGGATTATGCGAAGGAAAGCGGAGCTTCCATTACGCTGACAGAAGACGTGATGGAGGGAACGAAGGATGCGGATGTACTCTACACGGACGTCTGGGTTTCCATGGGAGAACCGGATGAGGTGTGGGAGGAGAGGATCCATGCCCTCTCTCCTTATCAGATCAATGCAAAAGTGATGGCAAATGCAAAGGAGACCGCAGTATTTATGCATTGTCTGCCGGCCTTCCATGATCTGAAGACGAAGATTGGAAAAGAGATTCATGATAAATACGGCCTCACGGAAATGGAAGTGACCGATGAGGTATTTGAAAAGTATGCAGACGTGGTATTTGAGGAGGCAGAAAACCGGATGCATACGATAAAAGCAGTGATGTATGCAACCTTAAAATAAGCAGATGTATAAAGGAAAAGGAGGGCCAATATGGATAACAACCTTGATTTGGGATATAGACATGATTGGATACAGAAAATGGCGGATGTGTGTGAAGCCAGCAGCACGATTGACTCTACTTTATTTGATAAATATGAGGTGAAGCGCGGACTCAGGGACCTGAATGGACAGGGTGTCCTGACGGGACTTACAGAGGTTTCGGAGATCCGTTCTTATACAGTAGTTGACCATGAGATGGTGCCCTGTGAGGGAAAGCTTTTTTATCAGGGGATTGATATCGAAGAGATCGTGGGAGGATTTCTTCAGGAAAAACGCTTCGGCTATGAAGAGGTGGTATACCTGCTTCTGTTTGGTGATCTTCCCACAGAGAGCCAGCTCGAAGACCTTAAAGATGTGCTTGCAGAATACCGTAAAAGTCTTCCTACCAGTTTTGTGAGGGATATTATTATGAAGGCGCCCAGTGCGGACCTGATGAATACACTGGGAAGAAGCGTTCTGACTCTTTATTCTTATGATGAAAAGGCAGATGATACTTCTACAGAGAACGTACTGCGCCAGTGTCTTGAACTGGTGGCGCTTCTGCCGATGTTTGCTGTCTATGGCTATCAGGCGGCGAATTATTTTCATGAGGGCAGCAGCTTTTTCCTGCACCCGCCCAAAAAAGAATATTCCACAGCGGAAAATATATTACATATGCTCCGCCCGGACAGTCAGTTTTCGCCCCTTGAGGCAAAGATCTTAGATATTGCCCTGGTACTCCACGCGGAGCATGGCGGAGGAAACAACTCTACTTTTACGGATCATGTAGTGACTTCTTCTGGAACAGATACCTATGCGGCGATCTCTGCTTCCCTGGGATCCCTGAAAGGCCCCCGTCATGGCGGCGCCAACAAAAAGGTATCCCTGATGTTTGAGGATATGAAAAAGAATCTGGAAGACTGGGAAGATGAAAATGAGATCCGGACGTATCTGACAGCACTGTTGAACCGTCAGGCCTTTGACAAATCTGGATTGATCTATGGAATGGGGCATGCGGTATATTCCATCTCGGATCCCCGTGCAAAGACTTTCCGTCATTTTGTGCGGAAACTTTCTGAGGAGAAGAATATGATGGCAGAATATGCTCTTTATGAAAAGGTGGAGCGGCTGGCGCCGGAAGTCATTGCCAACGAGCGTCATATCTATAAAGGAGTCAGTGCAAACATTGACTTTTACAGCGGGCTGGTATATAGTATGCTGGAGCTGCCGACAGAACTGTACACTCCGATTTTTGCCATTGGGCGAATTGCGGGATGGAGTGCCCACCGTCTTGAGGAGCTTGTCAATGCCGGAAAGATCATACGTCCTGCATACAAAGCGGTCTGCCCTCACAAACCATATGTGCCGATGAGTGAAAGGAAAGAGGGCTGATGGATGAAAAACAGGTGCTCTGTGCCTGCAGTGCATACGAGCAGAAATTTTATCTGAATCCCAGATATGATTCTCTTCCGGCGGGAGTAAAAGAGGAATTAAAGATTCTGAGTGTTATGCTTACTACAGATGTAGGCGGTGTATTCACCATGGAGTTTGAAGAGGATGGAACACTGTATCTGTCCACAACAGCCAAGGAGAATGACTTCTTTTATGACGAGATCGGAAGTTATCTGAAGATCAAACAGCTGCGCCAGGAACACGGAGAGCTTTTGGAGGGACTGGAGGAATATTACCGAAGTTTCTTTTTGTGACAGGTTCTGGGAGGTAAACAATATAGCTTAACGGCGCAGATTTGAACCCGCCGATAAGCTAAGATAAGAGGATGGACAGGATAGATGTTACTTGCGATAGATATTGGAAATACCAATCTTACCTTTGGAGTGTTTGAGGGAGAGGAACTTCGTTTTACTTTTCGTCTGACGACGAATCTTCCCAGAACCTCCAATGAGTTCGGAGAAGCCATTGTAGAAGCGCTGGCGAGACATGAGATCCAGGAATTTCAGATCCAGGATGTGATCATTGCCTCTGTAGTTCCCAAAGTCATGTATTCCCTGGTAAGCGGGATCAAGAAATATTTTCACACCACACCCTATGTTGTGGGAAATGGTACCAAAACAGGGATTCATATCGCGGCTTCCAATCCGGGGGAGATCGGGGCGGACCGTATCGTGGATGCGGTGGGTGCCTATGAATTATATGGTGGACCAGTGATCGTTATCGATTATGGTACAGCCACTACCTATGATCTGGTGACTGGAGAGGGTGTGTTCGCCGCCCGTGTTACCTGCCCGGGGATAAAGATCAGCGCCAGGGCGCTCTGGTCAAGTGCCGCACAGCTTCCGGAGATCGAGATCAAAAAACCGGATTCGATCCTTGCGAAAAATACCATAACCAGTATGCAGGCAGGACTGCTTTATGGAACCATTGGCCAGACGGAATACATCATCCGAAAAATGAAGGAAGAATCCGCTATTGAGAATATTAAAGTTGTGGCGACAGGAGGCCTCGGAAGAAGTATTTCGGAGGAAACGGAGCTGATCGATATTTATGATCCAAATCTTACTCTTCAGGGAACCCGTCTGATCTATGAAAAAACGAAGGCGGCAGAGAAGAAGAAAGGGAGTACCGATGAACCGGATGAGAGCAGATGAGCCATGGCGGATCGGAGATGTGATGGTGCCCGGAAAGCTGATCCTGGCACCGATGGCAGGGGTAACGGACCTGCCTTTTCGTTTGTTGTGCAAAGAAAAGGGAGCAGATCTGATCTATACCGAGATGGTCAGCGCCAAGGGAATCTATTATAACAGTAAGAATACGGAAGCTCTTCTTGAGGTAAGGGAGGAAGAACGTCCGGTGGCACTACAGCTCTTTGGATCGGATCCACAAATTATCAGCAGCATGGCGGCGAAGATCGAGGAGCGGAATTTTGATATTCTGGATATCAATATGGGATGCCCGGTGCCGAAGGTAGTCAATAACGGGGAGGGGTCTGCCCTCTTAAAAAATATCCCCCTGGCAGAGAAGATCATCCGGGAGACGGTGAAGGCAGTGCATAAGCCGGTGACGGTTAAATTCCGGAAGGGATTTCTGAATGGGGAAGAGCAGGCGGTGGATCTGGCGAAAGCGGCAGAGGCGGCAGGGGCGTCGGCTGTTGCCGTCCACGGAAGGACCAGAGAGCAATATTACAGCGGAAGGGCGGACTGGGGCGTCATCCGCCGGGTGAAGGAAGCGGTGTCCATACCGGTGATCGGAAATGGAGATATCTTTACCGGCAGGGATGCGGAAAAGATGTTTATGGAGACAGGCTGTGATGCGTTGATGATCGGGCGGGGAGCCAGGGGAAATCCATGGATTTTTCCTCAGATCCGTCATTATCTGGAGACTGGCGGGGAACTTCCCAGGCCAGAGCTGCCGGAGCTGGCACAGATGATCCTGCGCCATGCCAGGATGCAGACGGAATGGAAGGGAGAGCGCTACGGCATGCGGGAGATGAGGTCGCATTTTGCCTGGTACACTTCTGGATATCCCCATTCTGCTTCCATGCGGCGCAGGGTGAATGAGATTGAAAGGATGGAGGATCTGGAGAGACTGTTGGAAAGCTTTCACACTTATATCAAAGTATGAACATTTTCTGTTCATACTTTTTTTCTATTCTAAATTATAGAAACTAAATCTGTAGCATCTGCTAGGGATAAAATACTTTTTGATCCCAGCAGCTTAGTTCGACGGTGCCGTCGGGCTAAACTGAGAATAGAAAAAAACTAGGAGGTTCCGCCAGTGAAAAAGAAAAGTAAGAAGTGGAAATTGTGTGTGTTCGGAGGGGCTGTCTGTGTCTTGGCAGCAGTCATGGTGTTTTTTCTGACCCGTGGAGGAAACAGCGCCATGGCAGAGGACCAGGTTCAGAAACAGAGCAGTATCTCCCTGGGGAAAATGGATCTGATAAAATCGGTCAGCGCCACGGGGACGATCGGCAGCAGCCAGAGCCGGACGGTGTCGGCAGAAGTAAATGGAGTGAAGGTAAAGAAGGTGTGTGTCAAGGCTGGAGATACGGTCCAAAAGGGAGACACCCTGGTACGGTTTGACGAGAGCGATCTAAAGAGGGCTTTGTCAGAGGCAGAACAGTCCCTGAGTGATACCAGGGATGAGGCTGAAAGAAACCTGTCGTCCGCCAGAAAGCAGCTGTCAGAAGCGAAAGAATCTTACGGTGAGGGAAAAGAGGAAGCAGCCACAAAGGTAACGGATACCAAAAAAGAGCTTCGGAGTGCCAAAAAGCAGGTTACAAAATTGAACACCCAGATTTCGGAAGAAAAGGATGTGGAGACAAAGAAGCGCCTGCAGGAACAGCTCGCGAAGGCAGAAGAAGCGGTCAAGCAGGCAGAGAGTGCTTATGAAGCGGCAAAAGAGTCCCGGAAGAATGAAGAGAAGCAAAATAAAAACAACGTGGAAAATGCAGAAAATGCCGTGAAGACGGCGCAGTCCAATAATAAAAAGAGCATCCGGGAAGCGGAAAAGCAGGTGGAAGATGCGTCTTCTACACTGGAAAAGTGCGCTGTAACAGCTCCTATTTCTGGAATCGTGACAGCAGTCGGCATCGAGGAAGGAGAAGTCTACAATGGTAGTGATATGATCCAGATTGATGACAATAGTTCCTATGTGATTTCTACAACCGTAGATGAGTATGACATCAGCAAAGTTGAGGAGGGACAGCGGGTGGCTGTACTGACAGAGGCGACCGGCGAGGATGAGATCCAGGGCGAGATCAGCTTTGTGGCTCCCACCACAGGCAGCAGTTCCCTGACGGGGGCGTCTTCCCAGTCTGCAGGGGGAACGGGGATGAGCAGCACTGCCTCATCCACCAGCAGCGGCTACGAGGTAAAAATTGATGTAAAAACAAAGGATGAGAGGCTTCGCATGGGGCTCACAGCGAAGTGCAGTATTGTTCTGGAGGAAGTCCAGGATGTGTATGCTGTACCCTATGATGCGATCCACGAAAATTCAAATGGATCTTCGGTGGTAAATGTCTCTGAAAAGACAGCGGAAGGAAAATCTTTCACGGAGATTCCGGTAGAAAAGGGAATGGAAAGTGATTATTATGTGGAGATCAGCGGAGATCAGTTAAAGGAGGGGATGCAGATCCTGATCCCGACAGATGCGGTGTCCGGCAATTCTGATGAGAAGCCCGAAGAAAATGAATTAGAAATGTTTGGCAGCGGAGCGCCCGGAGTGCCACCGGATGGTGGGGGAAGGGCACAGATGAAAGAAAGACGAGGAAATGTAGGAAGTGCCAAGAATGGAAGTGTGGGGAGTGCCAAGAATGGAGGCGGAAATGTCAGATAAAAACAAGCGGGTGATTGATCTTAAACATATTGTAAAGCGGTTTTATATCGGTCAGCCAAATGAACTCGAGATTTTGCACAAGATTGATCTTAGCGTGGAGCAGGGGGAGTTTATCTCTATCGTGGGAGAATCCGGTTCCGGGAAAACCACACTGATGAATATAATAGGCGCTCTGGACCGGCCTACCGAGGGAGAATATTATCTGGAGGGAATGGATGTATGTCTGGCAAAGGACAAAAGGCTTTCAGAACTCAGGAATCAGAAAATAGGTTTTATTTTTCAAACCTATAATCTTATTGCGAGAACAACTGCATTATCCAATGTAGAGCTTCCGATGCTGTATGCCGGAGTGGCAAAGGCGGAGCGGACAGCCAGGGCACAGGAGCTTCTGGCTATGGTAGGCATGGAAGACCGTATGCAGCACAGGCCGGATGAATTGTCCGGCGGACAGAAACAGCGGGTGGCGATCGCCCGCGCCATGGCAAATGATCCAGCGATCCTCCTTGCCGACGAGCCCACTGGTGCACTGGATTCCAAAACTGGCAGGACGATCATGGATATCTTTCACCGGTTGCACAAAGAGCAGGGAAAGACCATCGTGCTGATCACTCATTCCGGGGAACTGGCAGAGGAGACCAGCCGGGTTGTTACCCTCCGGGATGGAGAAGTGACAGGAATACGAAAAGGAGGTGCTGCATGCTGATACTTGAAAATATCAAGCTTGCCTTTGGGGCACTGCGGGCCAATAAAATGCGTGGGTTTCTGACCATGTTAGGGATCATCATAGGAATTGGATCTGTTATCGCCATCATGACAGTGAGTTCTTCTCTTACCACATCTATTTCTGTCTCTTTTCAGGAAATGGGTGCTAACAATATCACGGTGGGTCTCAGGCAATCCGGTGAAGAGGAAGAGGTCAGGCAGAACGGAATGAAATTTGGCGCCTCTGCCCGAAGCAGCACAGTGGAGGAAGGGGACCGGATCACCGATGAGATGCTGGAAGCATTAACTGCACGTTTTCCGGATCAGATCGAAGCGGTTGCCATCAGTGAATCGGTGGCAGAGGGCGCAGTCAGGAAAGAAGACAGCACAGCGAATATATCCATTACAGGTATAAATGAGGACTATTTTGCCAGCAGCGATATTACCCTTTTAGCAGGCAGAAGGATCAAAAAGGCGGATCTGGAGGGAAGCAAAAAGGTGATCATGGTCTCTGACAAGGTAGTGGACAATTTATTTGATGGCAAATATGAAGAGGTTCTGGGAAAAGAGATCAGTGTGGAGATCAATGGTGTTTATGTTTCCTACTACATTGCAGGTGTATACAAATACGAAGAAGATAGTTCCTTTTCCTCTGCTTCGGATGATGAGGCGGCCACATCAGCTTACATTCCTCTGACCACGGGAAAAGAGCAGATCCATGGGGATGAAGGATATGATCATTTTACTGTGGTCACAGCGGCAGGATTACCAAGTGTATCTGCCTTTGCCCAGGAGCTGGAAGCCTTTTTCCTCCCATATTATGCGGCAAACGATGATTATGAGATCACTGCTTCCACGATGGAATCCATGACAGAATCTATGAATGACATGATCCAGACGGTATCAGCGGCCATTGCGTTTATTGCAGGAATCTCCCTGCTGGTAGGGGGGATCGGCGTAATGAACATCATGCTGGTATCCATTACGGAACGGACTCGGGAGATCGGCACCAGAAAGGCACTGGGGGCAAAGAATAGTTTTATACGTCTCCAGTTTATCATCGAATCGATGATCCTGTGCCTGGTGGGAGGGTGTCTTGGAATTCTTTTGGGATTTGGGCTGGGAGCGGTGGCGGCAAAACTACTGGGGTATTCTGCCTCCGCACCAGTGGCGGCGATTTTCACAGCCGTAGGATTTTCCATGACCATCGGGCTGTTTTTCGGATATTATCCGGCAAACAAGGCGGCAAAGCTGGATCCTATTGAAGCGCTGCGCTATGAATAAAAGAATCTTTACAAAAAAGAAAAGGCATGGTACACTGGTACTGTGCTTTTTTATCTGAGCTGAAAGCGGCATGTCAGTTCAAAGAAAATTCTTTCGATATTCAGATTTTGTTCCCGGTCATATTTAATTCAACAGGCTTGAATCAATAGAAAAAAACAGTTGACAGTTTGGCAGCATTGGTGTAGTATATCTATATACAGAACAGATGTTCCGAAATGAAGTTCGATTATGATTATTATTTGGAGGATATTGAAATGATGGAAAAAGACCAGAATAAAGTGAAAGCATTGGAGTCTGCGATTGCGCAGATAGAGAAACAGTATGGAAAAGGCTCAGTGATGAAATTGGGCGATACCACATCACGAATGGGCGTTGAAGTAGTACCCACCGGTTCCCTCAGTCTTGATATCGCCCTGGGAGTCGGCGGTATTCCCAAGGGAAGGATCATTGAGGTCTATGGTCCTGAATCCAGTGGTAAGACCACCGTTGCCCTGCATATGGTGGCAGAAGTGCAGAAGCGGGGAGGAATTGCGGGATTTATTGACGCAGAGCATGCGCTGGATCCCACCTATGCCCGGAATATCGGGGTGGATATCGATGAATTATACATATCCCAGCCGGACTGCGGTGAACAGGCGCTGGAGATCACCGAGACGATGGTGCGCTCCGGGGCGGTGGACATTGTGATCGTGGATTCCGTGGCAGCCCTTGTACCGAAAGCAGAGATTGACGGGGATATGGGAGACAGCCATGTAGGTCTTCAGGCAAGGCTGATGAGCCAGGCGCTGAGGAAGCTTACAAGTGTTATAAATAAATCAAATTGTATCGTCATATTCATTAACCAGCTCCGGGAGAAGATCGGTGTTATGTTTGGTAATCCAGAGACTACCACAGGTGGCCGCGCCCTGAAATTTTATGCCTCGGTGCGCCTTGACGTCAGAAGGGTGGAGACTTTGAAACAGGGCGGTGAGATGATCGGTAACCATGTCCGGGTGAAAGTCGTGAAAAATAAGGTGGCGCCTCCGTTCCAGGAGGCAGAATTTGATATCATGTTCGGAAAGGGAATTTCCAGAGAAGGCGACGTTCTGGATCTTGCCACAAAGAACGATATCATTGCGAAGAGTGGAGCATGGTATTCCTATAAGGGAGAGAAGATCGGACAGGGCAGGGAAAATGCCAAGAGCTACCTTGTGGATAATCCGGCTGTATTTGAAGAGGTTGAGCGCCTGGTACGTGCCAGGTATGTAGAACAGCCGGAAGAAGAGGCTGTGCCTGAGGAAAAAGGGAGTAAAAAGAAGAAATCCCCGGAACAGGAAGAAAAATGAGGTCTTACTCCATGAAAAATTGGGAAGAGAATGAAAAAACTACATACCACTTTTCCGACGAAGAATGCAAAAGAGCAGCCTCCAAGGCGATGGCTCTTCTGCTTCACAAAGACCGGACCAGATCGGAACTGGCCAGTCGTCTTGAAGGGGAAGGATTTTCTGAGCAGGCTTTGCTGGAGGCCATGAGATATGTAGAGCATTTTGGCTATATCAATGATCAAAGATATGTAGAAAATTATCTCATGTTTCAGAAGGGAAAACGAAGCCGCCGGGAGATTTTTTATAAGCTCTCGGAAAAGGGAATTTCAGATGAACTGATCTGGCAGGTGATGGAGGAAACGGAATACCAGGGTGAGGAAGAAGCTATCAAATTGCTGGTCTCCAAGAGACTAAAAGGGAAGCAGCCGGGAGACCTTTCTTATGAGGAAAAAGGTAAGATATTTGCATATCTTGGAAGGAAGGGATATGAGATGAATACCGTAAAGAAAGTGTTTTCTGAACTTGACAACCAGTCATAAAAAGTGTAAAATTGAAGTGTTGTATTTATGTGCAATGAAAACTAAATTAAGGAGGTGCTCCTGTGCCAGAGTTAAGTGTAGGTTTTGTGGTCGGCGCAGTCATCGTAATCCTTGCTCTTATTGCAGTAACAGCACTGGTTGCCTGGAAAGGTGCTATTTCTTATCGTATTAAAGTTGGAGAAGCTAAGGTAGGAAGTGCAGAAGAGAAAGCAAGAGAGATTATTGATGATGCCTTAAAGACGGCAGAAACCAAAAAACGAGAAGCTCTTCTGGAAGCCAAAGAGGAAAATCTCAAGGCGAAGAATGAACTTGATCGTGAGACCAAGGAGAGAAGAGCCGAGATCCAGCGCTACGAAAAACGGGTGCTGGGTAAGGAAGAGACTTTGGACAAGAAACTGGATGCACTCGAGAAACGGGAATCAAAGCTCACTACGAAGCTGGCGGAATTTGAAAAGGAAAAAGAAAAAGTGGAAGAACTTCGTCAGAGCCATTTGCGTGAGTTAGAAAAGATTTCGGGTCTCACCTCCGAACAGGCGAAAGATTATTTATTGCGAACTGTGGAAGAAGATGTGAAACATGAGACCGCAGTTTTAGTAAAAGAATTGGAGCGTCAGGCAAAGGATGATGCTGATAAGAAAGCGAAGGAGTATATTGTAAACGCCATACAAAAATGTGCGGCGGATCATGTGTCAGAAGCTACGATATCAGTGGTTCCATTGCCAAGTGATGAGATGAAAGGAAGGATCATCGGTAGAGAAGGAAGAAATATCCGGACGCTGGAGAATCTGACAGGTATTGATCTGATCATTGACGACACACCGGAGGCAGTTATTTTATCCGGCTTTGATCCAATTCGTCGTGAAATAGCCAGAATTGCTTTGGAGAAATTGATCGTGGATGGCAGAATTCATCCTGCCAGAATCGAGGAAATGGTTGAAAAAGCGAAAAAAGAAGTTGAAACAATGATTCGTGAAGAAGGGGAAGCAGCAGCGCTTGAGGTTGGCGTGCATGGAATACATCCAGAACTGATTCGTCTTCTGGGTAAAATGAAGTTCAGAACCAGTTATGGTCAGAATGCGTTAAAGCATTCCATTGAGGTTGCTCACTTGTCCGGTCTTCTTGCGGGAGAACTTGGGGCAGATGTGCGTATGGCAAAACGCGCGGGACTGCTTCATGATATTGGAAAATCAGTAGACCATGATATGGAAGGTTCGCACATCCAGCTGGGTGTGGAGCTTTGTCGCAAGTTTAAAGAATCTGCATTGGTAATCAATGCAGTAGAAGCGCATCATGGAGATGTGGAACCGGAGAGTTTGATCGCCTGTGTAGTTCAGGCGGCGGATGCAATATCTGCGGCTCGTCCTGGTGCGAGAAGAGAAACCTTAGAAACATACACGAACAGATTGAAACAATTAGAGGATATTTCAAACGGCTTTAAAGGCGTCGACAAATCTTTTGCCATTCAGGCAGGTAGAGAAGTTCGAGTTATTGTAGTTCCGGATCAGATTGATGATGACGAGATGGTATTGTTAGCAAGAGACATATCAAAACAGATTGAGTCTGAGCTCCAGTATCCTGGTCAGATCAAGGTAAATGTGATTCGTGAATCCAGAGTTGTGGACTATGCGAAATAAGAAGGGATGATTATCATAAATCCTTTGCATAGGAAACATTATATTTGACATGAGTAAAGTAAACCCGCTGTATAATGAAGCAGATATAACTGCTTATATACAGCGGGTTTTTTATGATGTTACACTAGATCTTGTCAGTTTACTGACTGTTTTTCATAAGGTCATGGACCTTTTTAAAGGCGTCTTTTACTGCCAGATTTTCATCGAATAAGCCACAGTATGGTCCGTTCATTTTAAAACTGTAGTCATCAGGTTTTAGGTCTGGTTCATCGATGATGCCCCAGATGGAAATGGCCTTTAGTGGTTTTTCATCCCCTGAATTTAATTCCAGATATGCTTGGAATAATTTTTCGTAAAACTCTCCGTGTGCTGCCAGTGTTTCGGCATCATTTTGATAATTCCGGACTGCAAGTTCTGTTACCTGTACTTCTATGCCCAGGGAAGCAAATTTGAGGATCGCTTCTTTCACCAGATTGATATCATTTTCGTTCATACATCCTGGCTGTTGTCCAAAACCGCCGATATAACTCTGCATTCCTACACCATCACAAAGTTTCACATATCCGCCATTGCTATCGGGAAGGAAAGAGTTAACGGAGCGCACCAGGTTGTAAATTGCATCCCGTTTTGACGCATAAAATGTACTGTAATCGTTATAATACAGCTTGATATCCAGTGACGGCATGGTTTTCTTTAGTTCCTGAAGGACTTCGTATGTATACTGGAAGGATAATTCTACATAATCACGTCCCACCAGAGTGTAAAATGGATTGTCTTCGTTGTTCCGTTTGGTGCGTACGTGGCGTTCATCGCCTTCTTCGTATTCTGTCTCAGAATCGCCAACGGCCTCATTGACGACATCCCAGCAATAGATCACGCCTGGATATTTTTCTTCAAAATGTATCAGTACTTGTTCAATATAGTTTTGAAGTCTTGCCTTAACAACCTCTGCCGCAGCATAGGGTTTTGTTGAATCGTATCCTTCACGGAAGAACCAGTCCAGCATACCTGCATCCCAGACAAGGGCGTGGCCGCGCACGTTTATATCATTTGCTTTGGCGAAGTCCATGATCTTGTCGGCACCAGTGAAATTCAGTACAGGCATGGAATTCTCATCTGTGTAGGCTTCTTTGGTCTTGTTTAGATCCAGCATAGAATATGCTTTCATCTCATTAGCAGCGGTAATACTGTTGAAGTGATATTTCATTAAATCTCCATATTTTTTATCTGCCACTTTTCGGTCATTCATAACAGTACCCATTTTCAAACCATAGGCGGCGGCCATTTCTGCCAATGAAGTATAGTTATTCATGGCATCTGTGGTATCTCTTGTGTCTTTTACAAAAGAGATAGAATGAATGGTCAGGTTAATTTCTTCTGGAAGATCCGAAGAACCCCCTGGATTGTATTTCACTCCAAATCCAAGGGTACTGTTTATGGTACTTAGGTCACAGATGTATTCTTTCTGTTCTGTGGTGATACTCCTATATGACAGTAATGTCGAGGAGTTTGAGCCCCAATAATCGGTGGTGTCATGGGTCCTCAAACAGATCGGCGCCTCTGCATCGGCGGATATTTTAAAAATTACCTTTGAATAGTCACTTAGATCTACCATGGATTTGGAGGCATCCATATAGAAGCCGATTCCGCCTCCACCATATTCTTTTTTCAGTGTTACGGTAACGCTGCCGTCTGCATTATAGACTGGTTCACCAGCTGCGCCGGATGCCAGGAAGGTATCTTCAGAAAGAGTCATAGATGCTTCTGGTGCCATTGTTATTAGTGGTTTATCCGTGGCTGTCGGTGTTTTTGCAGGCTGCGGGGTAGCTGTTGGTGCAGGTGATGCCGATGGCTTCGCTGTTGGAGCCATAAAAGCTAGTTTTGACAAAGTGGCAGTAGCTGTCTGCGTTGAATCTTTGATATTCGTATTTGTCATGATAGAATACTGGGTTATTATTTTGTTCTTTAACTCATCTGGTATTTTTATCGAATGGGTTCCCGATGTTTTGTTATATTGTGTTATACTTGTAAGTTCTTTTCCCTCGGAGTCATATAATTTAAAGGATACGGAATCCGGTGTTCCCTTCACAGAGAGAGTAAATTCCACATTTTCAATCGTGCTAAGGGAAATGGGAGCTGCCAGAAGGAAGTCTGCCTGGCTGTACTGGGAAGAAGATTTAAATTCTGTTATGGCTCCTGCTGTGCCCACCGATGCATTCACGCTGGCATTGGTGGTTCCCTTTAATTTGGATCCCTGGATTGCATTCTCAGGAATCTGGGATGGTGCCAAAGGTGTTGCTGTGGGAGCGGTTGGTTTTACACTTGGTTTCACTGTCGGGGGTGTTGTCGGTTTCACTGTTGGTTTTGAAGTCGGTTTTTCCGTAGAAACTGCCGGTGGAGCCGCAGTGGGAACGGTTGGTTTTACACTTGGTTTCACTGTCGGGGGTGTTGTCGGTTTCTCTGTTGGTTCTGAAGTCGGTTCTTCTGTGGAAACTGCTGGTGGAGCCACAGTGGGATCCGATGATGGATTTACGGTCGGAACTGCAGTTTCTGTCGGCTTTTCAGGTGTGCCCCCTGCCGGTGTAGTGGTTGGCGTATTCCGGGGGACGTTTGGATTGTCGGGAGCCTGTGTGGCAGGATTTGCCGATGGAACAGATGTACTGGGGGCTGGTGTGATTCTGCTGGCAGCAGAAACTGTCACCTTACAGGTTAGGGTGCGGCGTGTCGTTCCCTTCTTAACTGCCGCAATGATCTTTACTGAGCCCTTTTTCTTCGCAGTGATCTTTGCCGCGTATTTTCCTGCCTTTTTTACAGTGGCAATTTTTTTATTTTTGCTTTTCCAGGATATTTTCCAGCCCTTAGCCCGTTTTACCGAGAGTTTTGCTGTTTTTCCGGTTTTCACGGAAAGCTTTTTTTGCTTAAAGCTGGTTTTTTTGCTTTTGCATGAACAACTGTGGAAGCTGGTGACAATACACTGCTCACTAATAACGCAGCTGCACATACAAGTGATGTGATCTTTACGCTCTTTTTCAATGGTAAACCTCCCTTGATAAATATTTGTTCCATAATACAAGGATTTTTTTGTTTTGACAATAGAGTTTATAAATATTTATGGAACATTTAAGACTTTTTACAAAACCGCTGTCAAGTTGAACTGATGATCTTTTTGTGGTATGATGAAATAGCAAAAAAGGAGATGAGATCAATGAACTTTCAAAAATTACTTTGGCTGTTTTGTCTGATATCTGTTCTTCTGCTGTCCGGATGTTCTGTAAAAGAGACGATAGAATCGCTGTCTTCTGACAGTCCTGGAGAGGGAAATATAACCGGGACAGTGGTGGCAGATCTGATAGATGTTCCGGAATTCAAAGGTGAATCCTATGTGGTGGTCAATGATAATAAGCCGGAATTTGAAGAATCGGACTTTACCACAGAGTCCTTTGAAAATTACAGTGAGCTGGATTCTCTGGGAAGATGCGGTGTGGCTGAGGCAAATATCGGAAAAGATCTGATGCCTGTAAAAGAGAGGGAATCCATCAGTCCAGTGAAGCCATCGGGATGGCAGACCGCAAAGTATGACTGTGTTGAGGGAAAGTATTTGTATAACCGCTGTCATCTGATCGGCTATCAGCTTTCTGGGGAAAATGCCAATAAGAAGAACCTGGTGACAGGTACCCGTTATATGAATGTGGAGGGAATGCTGCCCTTTGAGAATGAAGTGGCGGACTACGTAAAGAAGACGGACAATCATGTTCTCTACCGGGTGACACCGGTGTATGAGGGAGATAATCTGGTGGCCAGCGGGGTTCAGATGGAAGCGTGGTCGGTGGAAGATAAGGGAAAGGGCGTTTGCTTTAACGTCTATGCTTACAATAACCAGCCTGGCGTAGAGATTGATTATGCCACTGGGAAAAGCCGGCTGGCGGAGGAGAAAGCCCCGGAAGAAAAGCCGGAGGAATCCTCCAATAAAACATCTGGGCAGGCGGCCGGGGAGACGGGGCAGTACATATGCAATACCAATACCCGCAAGTTCCACAACCCGGATTGTTCCAGTGCAAAGGATACAAGAGGCAAAAACAGGAAGAAGACGAAGGAGACACGGGAGCAGCTGTTGCAGCAGGGATATGAGCCCTGTGGAAGATGTCATCCATAATAAATATAGAAAATACTTTGCGAGTATCAGGAGGGAAAATGTTGAGACAGATCAAGTTAATCTTTGGGGCAGCATTGGTGCTGTTGTGTGTAGTTTCCTGTGGAAAAGAAGAGACGCAGGAGAGGGTCAGCCAGAAAGATACCCAGACCACGAATGTTATAAGCGGAAGCGCGGTCAATGCCATAACTTCTGAGACCATCAAGACAAAGAAATATTTACCAGTAAGCTGCCAGGAAAAGGATGAGAAGTATGAAAAACAGCTGCAGTCGGGAGACTATACATGGGAGAAGCCGCTGGTGGTACAAAATCCTTACGGCAATTCCCCATTGACTGCCTATATACTTCTAAAGACCTCGAAGCCTTGTAAGGTGAGAGTCACTGTAAAAGGAAAAGATAAGGATACGGATCTGACAGGTACCCTGGAAAAGACAAAGGAACACCGGATCCCGGTGGTGGGGTTGTATCCGGATTACAAAAATGAGGTGGAGATAAGCTGTCTGGATGAGAAAGACAAGGTGACAGAGTCCCAGGTCATTTCTATCAAAACGGAAAAGCTTCCGGATGCGCTTAAGGATGCGTTGAAAGTAGAAAAGCAATCCAAAAAGTCAGCGTATGGTCTCACAGTCATTTCCGGCCAGACGACGAAATACCCCTTTGCTTATGACCAGAAGGGTGAGATCCGCTGGTATATCACCATGACCACCGGCTCTTATGGTGTCTTTCCCCTCTCGGATCAAAGGCTGATCTTCCAGACCAATGAGGCGCTGACGCCGACGGAAGAAAAACCTCATACAACCCAGATGTACGAGATGGATTACCTGGGGCGGGCCTACCGGCTGTATTATGTGAAAAACGGCATACATCACGAAGTGATCGAAAAGGAGCCGGGAGGGAATCTATTCCTCCTAAGTAGTTCCATTGACGGACATACAGAAGATGTGGTTCAGGAAATGGACCGCCAGACAGGGGAGATCATTCAGTCCCTGGATATGCGGGAGATCTTTGACGAAACCTATGAAGATATGGTGGACTGGGTTCACCTGAATACGGTTTCCTATAATAAAGAAGATGATACAGTACTGCTTTCACCGAGGAATATTCATTCTGCGGTAAAGGTGGGCTGGAAAGATAAAAAGATAAAATGGATCCTTACCAATCCGGATATGTTTAAGGGGACGAAACAGGAGAAGATGGTGTTAAAGCCCCAGGGGGATATCACCTGGCATTTTCAGCAGCACAGTGTGTATGAGATTCCCTATGATCTGGACGGCAACCCGGATACCAGACATATCATGCTCTATGACAATCACTGGCAGACCAAGCGGAAGGTAGATTTTTTTGACGGCAAAGAGCAGTCTTTTGTATCGGTCTATGTGGTGGATGAAAAAAAGATGACTGTGAGGCAGGATAAACTATTTCCAGGAGTGCGTTCCATCATCACTTCCAATTGTGCCTATGACAAGCAGCAGAACCGGATGTTTTCCTTTGGAGGATATCTCCATCCCCTGATCAACGGACAGAAGGGAATGATCTATGAATTCGACTATTCTTCCGGGGAACTGCTGAATCAGTATTCAACAAAATATTATTTTTACCGGGGGTACGGAATTGGGATAAACTGGAACGACCTGGCCCAGCCATTAGAGATTGGTGACGGGTATGTGAAAGGGACGCTGCAGGCTCCAGTGGAGTCCAAAGAGTCAGAAGTGCCTGGAGAGAAGATGGACGAGAAAAAAGCTGGTTTTACCCTGATCGAATCGGTATTGTATATGAAGACATCGGATCATGCCATTTCCAAAGTAAGTTTTGTGGGGCAGAGCCACCATTATCTTATGGATTATACCAGTGCCGGAAAGGGAATGAAATCAAAACGGAATCAGAAATATTCCATTGCCATTCCTCTGTCCGGGCTGCAGCCGGATACTTATCGAATAGCCGTTTATTATGACGGGAAATGGTGTGATACGGGGAAAGAAATCATGAGGAACCAGGAGTGATAGGAGATGACACTAACTCAGCTGAGGTATGTGATCGAGGTGGCGAATTCCAGTTCTATGAATGAGGCGGCGAGAAATCTGTTTATCTCCCAGCCCAGTCTGTCGTCATCTGTGAAGGATCTGGAAGAAGAGGTGGGCGTGGAACTTTTCAGGCGCACCAACCGGGGGATTTCCCTGACTCCGGAAGGAGAAGAATTTATTGGATATGCCAGGCAGGTGGTAGAGCAGTACCAGCTCATTGAGGCCAGATATATCTCCAAGGAACAGATACGGAAAAAATTTAGTGTATCCATGCAGCACTACTCCTTTGCGGTCAACGCATTTGTAGAGATGGTAAAGCAGTTTGGTATGGATGAATATGAGTTCGCCATACACGAGACCAAGACTTACGAAGTGATTGAAGACGTAAGGAATTTTCGGAGTGAGATCGGAATTCTTTACATTAATGATTTTAACCGCAAGGTGCTGATGAAACTGTTTCATGAATCGGGGCTGGAATTTCATGAGATCCTGGAATGTGGAATCTATGTATATATGTGGAAGGGACATCCTCTGGCGGACAGGGAACTGCTGACACTGGAAGAGCTGGCAGATTACCCCTGTCTCTCTTTTGAACAGGGGAATTACAATTCTTTCTATTTTGCCGAGGAAGTGCTGAGTACCTATGACTATAAACAGTTCATAAAGGCAAATGACCGCGCGACCATGCACAATCTTATGGTGGGGCTGAATGGCTACACGCTGTGCTCCGGTATTCTTTGTGAGAAGCTCAATGGCTCGGAATTTTGTGCTGTGAAACTGAAGTCAGATGAAAGGATGACCATCGGGTATTTAGTGAGAAAAGGTGTGGCGGTCAGTCCGCTGGGTAAAAAATATCTGGAGGAGATTGCGAAGTTTGAAGATAAGGGGCTGGTATAGGAAAAGGCTATAGCCAGTTCTTTTTATTGCGTATTAGACAAAAGAGAAAGGCCATGATACCATATCCTTGTAATCAGATGGGAATAAAATATTTGTTGTACCAAGTGTCAGAAAGGAGTTTTATTATGGACAAGAAGACATATAAAGAAAGAAATTTTAAATTTGAAACTTTACAGCTGCATGCGGGACAGGAGAATCCGGACCCGGCTACTGATGCCAGGGCGGTTCCGATCTACGCCACATCATCCTATGTATTTCATGACAGTGAACACGCTGTGGCAAGGTTTAATCTGAGCGATGCGGGAAATATATATGGACGGCTGACGAATCCTACCCAGGATGTGTTTGAGCAGAGGATTGCAGCGCTGGAGGGGGGAGTGGCGGCGCTGGCAGTAGCTTCCGGTGCGGCGGCAATCTCCTATACCATCCAGAATCTCGCCCAGGCGGGGGATCACATCGTGGCAGCTAAAAATATTTATGGCGGAACTTATAACCTGCTGGCCCATACGCTGCCGGATTACGGGATCAATTCTACTTTTGTAGACCCTTCGGATGAAGAGGCGGTACGGGGAGCCATCCGGGAAAATACCAAGGCAGTGTATATTGAGACACTGGGCAATCCAAACTCAGATGTGGTGGACATCGGGAAACTGGCGGAAATTGCCCATGAAAATAAAATCCCCCTGGTCATCGACAACACTTTTGCCACACCGTATCTGGTGCGTCCCATCGAGTACGGGGCTGATATCGTCATCCACTCGGCTACCAAATTTATCGGCGGCCACGGTACGGCCATCGGCGGCGTGATCGTGGACAGCGGCAGATTTGACTGGGAGGCCAGCGGTAAATTTGCCTCTCTGACGGAGCCGAATCCAAGCTACCATGGGGTCAGTTTTACAAAGGCCGCAGGAGCGGCGGCATTTGTCACAAAGATCCGTGCCATCCTGCTGAGGGATACCGGCGCCACCCTGTCGCCCTTCCATGCCTTTTTGTTCTTGCAGGGACTGGAGACGCTGTCCCTGAGGGTGGAGCGCCATGTGGAAAATGCGCTGAAAGCCGTTCAGTATCTGGCAGACCATCCCCAGGTGGAAAAGGTAAATCACCCGTCGGTGTCAGCGGATCCTGAACAGGCGGCTCTTTACGCGAAATATTTCCCTGGTGGCGGAGGGTCGATCTTTACTTTTGAGATCAAAGGGGATGCCGGGAAGGCGAAAGAATTTATCGACAATCTCGAACTATTTTCCCTGCTTGCCAACGTAGCAGACGTAAAATCCCTGGTGATCCATCCGGCATCTACCACCCATTCCCAGCTGACAGAGGAGGAACTTCTGGAACAGGGCATCAAGCCCAATACCATCCGTCTGTCCATCGGAACGGAAAATATAGATGATATCATTGAAGATCTGCAGGCGGCATTTGAGGCAGTAAAATAGCTTGCATTTTACTCCGGCGGGTGGTACATTAGAGATAGTTTGTGTATGTTGGAGGAGAGATATGTCGGATCAATTTTCCAGGACCAGGCTTCTCCTGGGGGACCAGGCGATGCAAAAACTTTCCAGAAGCCGGGTGGCGGTGTTTGGAGTAGGAGGAGTCGGCGGCTATGTGGCAGAAGCGCTGGCGAGGAGCGGGGTGGGAGCCCTTGACCTGATCGATCACGACCAGGTCAGTCTCTCAAATATCAACCGGCAGATCATAGCGTTACATTCTACAATTGGAGAATACAAGGTGGACGTCATGAAGAGCCGCATCGCGGATATCAACCCGGCCTGCCTTGTCCTGGCCCGAAAATGTTTCTTTCTGCCGGAGACCAGGGATGAGTTTCATTTTTCAGACTATGATTATGTGGTGGATGCGGTGGATACGGTCACTGCTAAGATACAGCTGGTATTGCAGGCGAAGGAGGCCGGGGTTCCGGTCATCAGCAGCATGGGCGCCGGAAATAAGCTGGACCCAGCGGGATTTGAGGTGGCGGATATCTACCGTACTTCTGTATGCCCTCTGGCGAGAGTGATGCGGCGGGAGCTGAAAAAGCGGGGGGTGGAGAAGCTGAAAGTGGTTTATTCCAAAGAGGAGCCAAAAGACTGTGGCGGACAGAGAGTGCCTGGATCCACGGCATTTGTACCTTCAGTGGCGGGACTGATCATCGCTTCGGAGGTGGTCAGGGACCTGGTACACTAACGTACTAGTACGTGTACCAATAGTGCGCCGAAGGTACAGAAAATTTGTAAAAATAAAGATTTTCCGGGAAGGACAGGGACCATGGACCAGAGAAAACAGGAGTATGACAGTGAAGAAAAGTATTGTCTGGATGTAGAGCGAAGCATCATAAAAAAATACCGTAAGGAGATATGGCGGAAGTTTACGAAAGCCATCAATGAGTATGAGCTGATCCAGGATGGAGATAAGATCGCTGTGTGTATCTCTGGTGGGAAGGATTCCATGCTTATGGCGAAGCTGTTTCAGGAGCTGGAGCGCCACGGGCAGAAAAATTTTGAACTGGTATTTCTTGTGATGGATCCCGGTTATAATGACATCAATTACGAGACCATCCAGAACAATGCCCGCCGCCTCCGGGTGCCGGTTACGGTGTTTGAGAGCAGGATCTTCGATGCGGTGGTAGAAGAGGAATCCCCCTGCTATCTCTGTGCCAGAATGCGGAGGGGGTATTTGTACAGCAAGGCGAAGGAACTTGGGTGTAACAAGATCGCCCTGGGGCACCATTTTGATGATGTGGTGGAAACGATCCTTATGGGAATGATGTACGGCTCCCAGATCCAGACGATGATGCCAAAACTCCACAGTACGAATTTTCAGGGCATGGAATTGATCCGTCCCCTCTATCTGATCCGGGAACAGGATATCATTCACTGGATGCATTATAATGAACTTCACTTTATACGTTGTGCCTGCCGTTTTACAGAGCAGTGCGCCGCCCAGGAGGAGGAAAAGGATAAAAGCTCCAAACGGGCAGAGATCAAGGAGCTGATTCGGCAGCTGGAACAGGTCAACCCCTCAGTGGCGAAGAACATTTTCAGAAGCGTGGAAAATGTTAATCTTGCTACGGTTATCGCCTATAAAAAGGATGGAGTGAAGCATCATTTTCTGGAAGATTATGATTCGTACCATTGAACAAAGCTGGCAGGAACCTTTAGTGGTCTCATCACATATTTTGAGAAAAAGAGAATAAATAGGTGTGATGGGTATGGATTACTCAGGGTTTGAGCCTGTGGTGGGCACAATTTTAAATATCAGCAGGGGAGGCAGCTGCTGCAGTCAGATGATATCCCTCCGTACGGGAAATGGGATCGTAAATTTTCATGTTAATGCCGAGACATTGATCATTGATAACAGACAGCTGAGACGGGGCATGCAGGTGGTGGCATATTATGACCGCTATCTGCCGGTGCCTCTTATTTTTCCGCCTCAGTACCAGGCACAGCTCATAGCGGTACCAGGAAGGAACGAGCAGGTGGTACTGCAGTTTTTTGACCGGAATCTGCTGGCTGGGGACCGGTCACTTCAGCTGAATATCGGGCAGAATACGTCAGTCAGGACGGTAAATGGCCAGGACTTCGGCTGCAGCCCCGGCGGGCATATGCTGCTGGTGTTCTATTCGGTGACGACGAGAAGCCAGCCGCCCCAGACAACGCCGCGCCAGATCGTTGTACTGTGCTGATCAATTTTCCAGGATCATCTTCCGGTACTGGGTAGGAGAGAGTCCGGTCTCTTTCTTAAATACATTGGAAAAATAATAAATATCATCATAACCCACACTGAGGGCAATGGTTTTTATGGAAAAATTACCGGAGGTCAGCAGGGTTTTGGCCTGGGAGATCCGTACCATGGTCAGGTAGGAAAAAATAGTCTGTCCCGTCTCTTTTTTAAAGATCCGGTTGATGTAATCAAAATTGCAGGTAAATTTTTCCTCAATGAGGCGGCTGGAGAATTTTTCCCTATAATTATAATTGATCTCCCGCAGTAAATCGTAGACGATAAAGGTAGAGCGTTTGATATTTCTATCTTCATCCGATAAGATCTGGCTTGAAAAGATATGGGAGAGATGAATCAACAGATCCAGCAGCAGGCATGAGGTCTGCAGATCGGAATGTTCTTTATAGGCATTAAAATACTGCCTTCCCCGGTTTGACAGGTGAAGGATCGTCTCATAAGCCATATGGGATTTTGAGTGAAAGAGTTTGGGTATGATGATGTGATCTGTAATATTTTTTCCCTGCAGGGCTTCCATTTTATTATGCTTCAACAGCTCCTGCAGGGGTTGTTCTTTTATGTCAGTACCCTTTAGTCCATCAATATGAAAATGAATATAAAAATAGGTGCAGTGTTTGCTGATTTTATATCCATTATGTTCTTTTCCGGGTTCTAACAGGATCCAGTCCCCTTCTCTTAGATGATAGTGAATCTGATCTTCCATCAGATACATATCCCCTTTTACAATATAAAAAGCGATATATTCCTCTGGTGTCCTGCGGAAGTGGATACAATCATCCACGCTGATGGAGTTAAATAGGTTTACCTGGGGCAGGACGTAAGGTTTTATCCGGCAGATATACATGGCGGGATCCTCCTCTTGGGTTTTCTCAATGGGATGATGGAGCCAGCCCGACGCCGCAGGGCCGGCTTGAATACATTATAACACATATAAAATAGAAAAGTCGCTATTTTATAAAAAAACTACTGCATTTGCTATTGTAAAGAAGTCCCTTATTTTATATGCTTTTATGTAACATGTACACGGTCTGGCGGCGCCGGGCTGTGGGAAGAAGGGAGAAGGTATTGTGAAAAAAAGGATCGTTGCAGGAGTATCGTGTGCCGTTTTTTGTATCACGTCACTTTGGGGACTGTCCCCGGTTACTCCACAGTTACAGGCCAGTGCAAAGGAAAACAAGTCGGCAGAGGGTGTTCCCTGGAATGATACACCGATGCCGGTTCTGGAGTCTGTCAGAGACAGCAGTGTGGCGCAGGAAACAAAGTTTACCCATAAGGAATGGACCGGTGAGAGTGGTTATGTGGACGCTTATGGGGATACCGTAAATGCTGCAGATGTATACCGCATCAATGTCCAGGATGCCTCATCTTCATCCACACATTCGGTTCCCTATCAATCTGTGGACAAAGCTATTGAGGGAGCGGTGAACTACAAAAAAGAGGCGTCGGATTATGTACAGTATCTGACGGGGGAAAAGGAAGCCGGCTGGGATCTGGTGGTGGTGCAGAACCAGACGAAAGCCCAGGCAGAGCAGTATAAAGATTTTTATAAAAAAGGATATGCAGTGAAGGGAGAGGACAATTGGAAGGAAGACCTTGTACTGCCGGCGAGCTGGACCAGCTACGGATTTGACAAGCCCATCTATGCCAATGTGCAGATGCCCTGGCAGAGTGCTTACGACCGGAGTGTAAAGGTTCCCAAGGCGCCGGTGAATTATAACCCGGTGGGCTTATACCGGAAGACCTTTGATGTAAAGGATACCATGCTCCGGGACAACGGGCGGGTTTATCTTTCCTTCCAGGGAGTAGAATCCTGTTATTATGTATATGTCAATGGAAAAGAGGTGGGGTACAGTGAGGATTCCTTCAGCCCCCACAGCTTTGATGTCACCGATTACCTGACAGAGGATGGGAAGGATAACCTTCTGGCGGTAGAAGTACATAAGTTTTGTGACGGCACATGGATGGAAGGACAGGATATGATATACGACGGCGGTATTTTCCGGGATGTATATCTCTATTCTACTCCTCTGATCCACATAGAAGATTATCATGTTGTGACGGATCTGGATGAAGAATACAAAAATGCGGATCTGAAGGTGGATCTGGCAGTCAGCAACAGCAGCAGGACGGATCTGGTGGATTATGCAGTGGATATCCGGCTTTACAATCCCGACGGATCTGTATTTATGAACGGATATACCATTGATATTCCGGAGGTAAAAAGGGCAGCAGAGGACGGAACCAGAACGACGGTGCCTGCCTCCGGCTCCCACGCTGTGAATGAACCAAAACTTTGGTCAGCGGAGCAGCCGAATCTGTATACCATGGTACTTACTTTATATAATAGAACAACGGGAGCATACATTGAGAGCCTGTCCCAGCAGCTGGGTTTCCGGGAGATTGAATTTGTCAGCAGCGAAGTGAATTCCAACGGGCAGAGAACGACGAAGGACAGTGAATTTCAGCCGATGAAGATCAACGGAAAGCCGATCCTGTTAAAAGGAACCAACCGGCACGACACGGATCCGGTTTATGGAAAACATGTTCCAGAAGCGACAGTCCGCCAGGACATTGAGACGATGAAGAGGTTCAATCTGAATGCGGTCCGGACGTCCCACTACAGCAACGACGAATATCTCTATTATTTATGTGATAAATATGGGATGTACGTCATGGCAGAGACCAATGTGGAGTCCCACGCCCTTATGAACAAAGGAGACAGCCAGAAACATTTCAAGAAGATGGTCATGGACCGGACGGTGACTGCCTATAACCGTTTAAAAGACCGGACCAGCGTGGTGATGTGGTCTACGGGAAATGAAAATTATTATAACTCCAACAAAAACTATGCTGACGGTATGTTTTATGATCTGATCCAGTATTTCAAGGAAGAAGATCCCACCCGGCCAGTCCACTGTGAGAGCTCTGGTAATCAGAACGGTGTGGACATGGACAGCAATATGTATCCTACAGTGGGAACGGTAGAGGGGAAAGCAAAAGCAAATATGCCTTACGTGCTCTGTGAATATGACCACGCCATGGGAAATGCGGTGGGAAATATAAAGGAGTACTGGGATGCGATCAGGAGCTCAGACAATATGCTGGGTGGATTTATCTGGGACTGGGTGGACCAGTCCAGACTGGCAGATCTTCCCCAGTCCCAATACGACTATTATTCGGAAGAATTTGCCCACAAGACATTGTATCAGGAGGAGGCAGAGGGAAGATACTATGCCTATGGGGGAGACTGGAAAGACCAGCCCAACGATGGTTCTTTCTGTGTGAACGGACTGGTGTCTCCCGACCGGGATGTCCAGCCTGAGCTGTATGAGGTGAAATATATATACCAGAACTTCTGGTTTACCGCCGGAGATATCGATCTGGCCAGGGGAAATGTGCATGTGTACAATGAGTCCTCCTTTGACAATATGGATCAGTATGATCTGGTCTGGAAACTCAGCGAGGATGATACGGAGCTTGCCAGAGGCACAGAGAGTATCGACGTGGGGCCGAGAGAGGAAGCGGACATTTCCCTTCCATATGTTGATAAACTGCCAGAAGAGCGTAAAGCGGGCGCGGAGTATTATCTGACTCTTGAGCTGCAGTTAAAGTCTGACCGGTTATATGCGAAAGCTGGCCATGTGGTGGCCCATGAGCAGTTTTTACTGCCAGAGACATTAGAACAAGCGGCCTATCAGCCGGCAGCAGGAAATGTGGAGATTCGGGATGAGGATGAGGGGATCGCCGTAAACGGTTCTGATTTCTCATTTACCATTGATAAAGAGAGTGGAATGATGCGGGATTATACTTACCGTGGAACCCTTCTGATGCCAGAGGGGCCGGTTCCGAATTTTTACCGCGCGCCACTGAATAATGATGGTTCCCACGACAAAAAGTGGAAAAATGCAGCCAGCAATCCTTCCCTGAGTGAGTATGAGGTGGTGGAAGAGGGCGACGGGCGGAAGACCATACGGACCACTCTTTCCTTCCCGGAGCAGCCAGGTCTCTATACTGCCCTGGATTATACCATTGAGGCAAACGGTGCGGTGACGGTGAAAATGACTACGGATGCCACCGGCACATCCCTGGGAAATTACCTGAGGATTGGGACCAATATGCGTCTTCCGGGCGGCTACGAGAATATCACCTGGTACGGAGACGGTCCGGTGGAGTCCATGAGTGACCGGAATAATTTTGCCGTTACCGGCAGATACCAGTCAACGGTATCGGAGATGTTTTATCCTTATCTGGATACCCAGGATACTGGTACGCTGCCAGGGACGAAGTGGTTTACTGTCACCGATCCTAACCAGAAGGAGGCCCTTGTGGTGGCCGGAAGAGAGGATGTGGAGACGTCAGCCCTGCATTTTACGGTACAGGATCTGACCAATGCCAGACATCCCTATCAGCTCACTCCGGAGGATGACACGATCCTGTCGGTGAATCTCGCCTCCCAGGGTGCCGGAAATAAAAGCTGTGGGCCGGACACACTGGCGGAGTACCTCATTCCAAATAACAAGGAGTATTCCTATGAGTACACCCTGATCCCCTATGATGCAGGAGCAGCCCAGAACCTCACAGAGCTGACAAGGGGATACCGGAATGTAGAGGTGTATGAGGGAAATCCTACTGTAAAAGCCTTTGAAAAAGAAGTGAAGGAGATCATTGTTTATTCCTCTTCCCAGCTTAAGACGCTGTTAGATCTCCAGGCGAGATACGAAGGAGATCCGTCATACCAGGGGGAGGGAACCGTTCTCACAGCAGAGGAAAAGTCTTTTGTGAGTGAAGAGGTTGTCCTGCTTCTCCAGCATAAGATCAAAGAGGCCCAGGATATGGCGGATCACCCGGCGGCTATCCTGTGGAAAGATCAGAGTAAGAACAAGCTGGATTCATCTATGACGGAGGATTCCAAGTACACATTGGGGTATGACGAAACGGAAAATGTAAGTTATCTCCGGGGTTATTTTGATCTGGATTCCGACCAGGCGAAAGAGATCTTCGACCAGCAGTTTAAAGAGGGCAGGGCCTTTACGGTGGAAGCCTACCTGAACATGAATGGAAGTTATGACGAAATGAATATGATCTTCGGAAAAGGAGACCATACCATGGGATTCCGTGGGACTGGTTCCAGCCTGTATTTCTTTATCTACAACGGAACGGACTGGGAGACCTGTGAAGCCACCGGGCTTTATCTGGAGGGATGGCATCATGTGGCGGCGATGTATTCTCCTGAGGAAAATGGCACGCTCATGATCGCCCTGGATGGATCGGTGATCCAGAAGACAACAGATGTGGGAATTCCTTCTGATTCCGGTTATCCTTTCGGCATCGGCCATGATGCCCAGACAGACCGCAGTGGAGATAACAGCTACGCGGCAGTCCGCGTGTATAACCGTGTGCTGTCAGAGGAAGAGCTGCAGGGCCAGCGTGATTATGACCTGGGATACCGCAGCCAGCCAGCGGTTCCCTCATCGGATGAGGCGGCGGAACTCTGGTATGAATTTGCCTGCAAGCCTGCCCTGGTACATTTTTCAAAGTCGAAAGTAAGCCTGGAGCCGGGCGGCCCTTCCAAAACCATAAGTGCCACCGTCGCTCCGAGAAACTATCGTAACGCTGTCCTTTCTGTCACTTCCCAGAATGAAAGTGTTGTTACAGTAAAGGTGAATGGCTCCGAGATTGAATTAAAGCCGGCAGCAGTTGGTGAAGCGGCGGTAAAAGCGGAGACCGAGGGCGGTCTTTACAGCCTGTGCCGTGTGTCAGTGAAGGAAAAACCAGCAGATAACCAGCCGGGCAGCACTCCGGGGTCAGGTCAAACAGGTCAGAATAATCCTCCAGTCTACATTGCGGCGCAGCCATATAAAATAACAGGCCTGCGGGCGGTGAAACATAAGACCACTTCCATCGCATTGAAATGGAACGGAGTGAGCGGAGCGGTTTACGAGGTGAAACGCTACGATACTGGGAAGAAGAAATGGGTTACCTTGAAACAGGGACTGAAGACTTCAAGTTTTACAGATACAAAATGTAAAGCGGGCAGACACTATAAATACATGATCGTATCTGCCAATCCAGCGGGTACTTCGGCGGTGCTGAATACTGTGACAAAACCAGCCAAGCCAGTGATCCGGTCTCTGAAAAGATCCGGCCGCACATTCCGCCTGAAGTGGAAGAAGTGCAGTGCAGATTCCATCGAGATCTATATGAAGACTGGAAAAGGAAAGTTTAAGAAGACCGCGGTAAAGAAAGGAAGCAGCACTTCTTATAAAACTAAAAAATTGAAAAGGAATAAAAAATATACCTTCCGGATCCGTTCCGTTATGAAAGGTGAGGGCGGGAAGAAAATATATAGTTCTTATTCTAAAGTGAAAAAGGGATGATCGTCCCGGGGTGGAGAGTAGTAGTGTTTTTGGAAAGGCGGAGCAGCGGGCTCCGCCTTTTTAGATAAATATAAATGATATGCTTTAGAGTGTGGAATTATATGGGACAGCATGGTATACTGTTACTATCATTCACTTGAATAAGTGTATCGAGACAGGAGAAATCGTTATGGAAAAATGGGATTTATACACGAAGTACAGGGAAAAAACTGGAAAGGAACACATCAGGGGAGAAAAGATCCCAGAAGGTTTCTATCATCTGGTGGTACATGTCTGGATACGCAACTGCAAAGGAGAGTATCTTATCTCCCAGCGCGCAGCAGACCGCCCGACATATCCGCTGATGTGGGAGTGCGTCGGGGGTTCTGTTATAAAGGGAGAAACCAGTCTGGAGGGCGCGGTCCGGGAAGTAAAAGAGGAAGTTGGACTGGATCTGGAGGAGCAGGCGGGCAGACTTCTTTTTACTAAAATACGTGGCAGAGACCTGAAATATGAGTGTAAGGACGATATTATGGATGTCTGGCTCTTTGAGTATGACGGTGATTTACATCTGGAATGTGCCACCACGGAGGAGGTGGCAGACTGCCGGTGGATGACGGTCTCTGAGATCAGGAAGTTATACGATGAGAAAAAACTGGTTCAGACGCTGGATTATTTTTTCTGTGCCATGGAAGAGGAAGAGCTGGATTACAGCCATATTATCGGAAGAAGGGTAAAGGGGACAGTGGACAGGCCATTGGGAACCGCCCACCCCCGGCATCCAGACATAGTTTATCCCATTAATTATGGTTATGTAGATGGAATATTTTCCGATGATGGAGAAGAACAGGATGTGTATATATTAGGAACGGATGAGCCGCTGAAGAACTTTGAGGGCAGGGTTATAGCTGTCTGGCATCGCTTTGATGACGTGGAGGACAAATGGATCGTGTCTTTGGATGGAGAGGATAGCGATATTACGGATGAAAAAATATTAGGGGATATTTCGTTTCAGGAGCAATTTTTCTATGGGAGGTTGTGGAGGTGAAGGAGTTCGACGATGCGAATGAATTCAAGGGAGGAGTTTTCAGGAAATGATATGTGAAACAGGAGAATGGGTATGTTCAGCATAATAATCTGGTAAACGGCGGCGATATTTTCCCCTATCAGGGTATATTCAAAAGATTCAGAACCTCAAATGACTATTCGGCAAAAAATAGAACAAACCCAATAATAAAGGATATTGCGTAAATAATAAAAGGAATTATGGTTGTGTGACGTTTCGTGAAATACTTTCCATATTTAATGTTGGCAAGTTTAACTCGTTGGTATTTACAAGGAAGAAGATTATTTACTTTTTTATATGTTTCAGAACTAGCTTCTAATCTTTTGCTATAACTGAGCGAGAAGAGTAATGATAGGGTTGCACTTAAAATACCAACAATAGGAAATAGCTTTGGTTGAATATTTGGTAAAGAAATTGATAGATAATCTGTTATATTAGGTAAAATCATAATAAGAATTGAAAAATAGAAAAATCTAAATACTTGAGACCAAAGTAAATTGTTACGATGTTCCCACTCACTTTCGTAAATTGATAAAAGCGAAATGATTTGATCATTATTTAAGTTAGTTTGATTTTGATTCATAACATTTCCTCCTAAAATTATTTAATAATTATAACATATTAACATAAAAATACACTATAAAGAAAAATTATTTTAGATTTTTTTAAAGGAGAAATAATACATATGGCATTAACAAGGAAACAATAGAAACAACTAGACGGTGAACCTAAAAACATTTTGGAAGAAGTCCTAGCAGCTTCAATTATGAAGCTGAACATGCTGGGATTAATGTTTTAAGGGTATTGCAAGAGGCTTTAATGAATGTGTTAAATGTAAATAGAAATATATAAATACCGATAGCAGAATCTGTTCTTTTGTTGCTGCCATAAAAGGACTCCTTTTCGATAAGAATATGATATACTGATTCTTATCAAAAAGGAGCTATTTATTACTAAAACCACAGGTTTATTTTCATTACCGCTCTGCCAGCTGTAAAAAGAAAAATATTAATTTAGAACTTCTTAAAAATCCTAGTTTTTCCATGGTGAGATTATTTCCTGTGATACCCATAAGCAAAACATTCCATTTTTCTCTGCTTTCAGCAACGTTATCACAAAAACTCCTTTTTCACTTCCTCGTAGATTTCCTGGATCCTGCTGTCGTCAATCTTGGTATTCAGGAATATTTCCACCGCGTATTTTGCCTGGGCCACCAGCATCTCCAGTCCGGTGACGCCGATCATACCCAGTTCTCTCGCCTGGGCCGTCAGTTTCGTGACGAGGGGATTGTAGACCACATCCATTACTGCCTGGCAGTCTGGGAACTGAGCCAGGTCCACGGGGCTGGCATCTACTTTTGGATACATGCCGATGGGACTGGTGTTTATGATCACCTGGGCATCGGTGTGGCTGGCAAATAATTCGTCATAAGAGATAGACTCGCCGTCCTCCAGGACGTCTACCACGATCATTTCCGCTGCCTGGTGCTTGTGGACCACCGCTTTGATCGCCTGGGCGGCGCCGCCATTGCCGAGGACCACTACTTTTTTATCTTTCAGCTCTACGCCGTGTCGGTTTACCATATAATCAAAACCAGAAAAATCCGTATTATAACCCCGAAGCTTTCCGTCGGTATTTACGATGGTATTTACTGCACCGATGGCTTTCGCATTGTCATCCATGGAATCCAGATAGGGAATGACATCCCTCTTATATGGGATGGTGACATTGATTGCCCGGAAGGGTTTTTCTTCCATAAAAGAGGCAAATTCCTCTTTGGTCAGTGGGTGCAGGTCGTAGGTATAGTCTGCAAGACTCTCGTGAATAGGTTTGGACAGGCTGTGTCCCAGGGGCTGTCCGATCAATCCGTAATCCATTGTATGTACATCCTTTCTGTGATCAATTCTTTTTTTCCGCCGTTCTGTCGCAGGGCATGACAGTGAATTCTCTTTTAATACAGTATCATATTTTTTTTGTCCTTTCAAGCATATAAAAAAATCCCGCACATAAAATAGAAGAAACAGGCTGTCAAGGGAGGTATGGTGATGGTGGATTCAGAGATCATACAGATTCTGCCCAAACGTTTTCGGTCATATTTTGAGCAGGCAGAGATCTGTCTGGACAGGCTGCAGGAGATCCGGCTGCGCATCGGCCAGCCAGTGGAGCTGCGGGAGGAGAAAAAGCGGATTTTGTGCAGGGAAAAGGTGGACAGGTCGGATATCAGGGAAATGCTGGAATACATAAGCGGA
Source organism: uncultured Eubacterium sp. (assembly GCA_910584645.1). GTDB lineage: Bacteria > Bacillota > Clostridia > Lachnospirales > Lachnospiraceae > Eubacterium_F. The sequence continues at coordinate 49,420 of CAJUAU010000002.1, read as the reverse complement.
TACTCCCTTTATGCCTTTGAGGAGGAGATATCCCAGGGATTTATTACAGTCCCTGGAGGACACCGGGTGGGCGTGGCAGGACAGGTGGTCATGGAACAGGGAAATGTGAAAAATATCCGGAATATTTCCTTTATTAATGTGCGTCTTTCCCATCAGGTCCGTGGATGTGCGGATCCGGTTCTGGGGTATATCAGGAAGGGCGACAGGGTTTACCACACGCTCATTATCTCTCCGCCGGGCTGCGGAAAGACAACCCTTCTCCGGGATATCGTGCGGCGGGTGTCCGGGCAGAGCCATGAGCCAGAAGGAAAAAATGTAACGGTGGTGGACGAGCGCAGCGAGATCGGGGGGTGCTTCCGGGGAATGCCCCAGAATGATCTGGGATGCCGCACCGATGTGCTGGACGGCTGTCCCAAGTCTGTGGGAATGATGATGGCGGTGCGGTCGCTGGCGCCGGATGTTATCGTAGTGGACGAGATCGGAGGGAAAAAAGATGTACAGGCACTCCGGTATGTTATGAACTGCGGCTGTGCACTGATCGCTACGGTCCACGGCAGGGATTTCCGGGATATATGGGAAAAGCCGGAGCTGGGAGATATGCTGCGGGAGGGGTTGTTTGAGCGCTGTATTGTACTGGGAAATACGAAAGGACCGGGGACGGTTCTGGATGTTTGCGATGGACAGGGAGGGAGTCTGTATGCTTAAACTGGCAGGAATGGTCATTGTTATTCTGGGATCGGTGGCGCTGGGGATGTACCAGGCCTGTATGTATGTGAACCGGCTGAACAATCTTCATGAGGTAAAGAAAGCATTTCTCTATATACAGGGGGAGATCCGTTATATGAGTACTCCACTGCCAGAGCTTCTGGAAGAGGTGGCAGGCAGGGTAAAGGGGCCATTCCGCCGTTTTTTTACCAGGGTAGCAGATGAGCTGTCGGGGAAAAATGCCGGGATGGTCAGAGAGGTATGGAAAGCGTGTTACCATAAGGAGATAACCAGGGAGGTTCTGGAAAAAGAAGCGGAAGAAGAGTTTCTGGAAATGGGTGGGCAGCTGGGGGGGACAGACTGCAGGACACAGGAGAAAGCAATCGATTATTTTCTTGAAAAGTGGGAATTTATCATCGAGAAGAGGCGGAAGGAGAAGACAAATAAACTCAGGCTCTATTATGTGTGCGGGGTTGCAGGCGGTGTACTGATGGTTATTATACTTGTGTAAGGAAAAAAGATTTTCCGGAAAGGATTTGCTGTGGAGATAAGTATCATATTTAAAATAGCACTGGTGGGGATACTTGTTACAATGCTGAACCAGATACTAAAGCAGACGGGAAGGGAAGAACAGGCATTTCTCACAAGCCTTGCCGGACTGGTGCTGGTATTATTCTGGGTCATCCCCTATATCGCGGAACTGTTTGAAACGATAGAACGATTATTTGCATTATGATTGGAGCAGATTATGGTTAAGATTGCACTTATTGGCATCGCCGGGATGATACTGGCGGTGATCGTCGGCAGCATGAGAAGGGATATCGGGATCTGGATCACCATTGTATCAGGCATCATCATATTCTTCTTTGGGATCAGCCGGTTTGAGTATGTGGTGGACATGTTTCATAACCTGGCGGATTACATCGGCATTCATGAGACCTACATAAAAATAATACTGAAAATGATCGGTATCGCTTATCTGTCCGAATTTACGGCGGCGATCTGCCGGGATGCAGGACAGAATGCCATTGCCGGGCAGGTGGATTTTTTTGGGAAAATGAGTATGATCGTTGTGAGTCTCCCGGTGCTGCAGTCCCTGCTGGAGACCATTGGGGAGGTGCTGCCCTGATGAAATGGAAAATAGGCTTTTGGCTGAGTCTGCTTGTGGCAGCTGGGATGGGGATCTTATATTCTGGCTGCCGGGAGGCGGAAGCAGCCCCTGGTGATCCGGCGTTATCTTCCGAAGATATCAGAAACAGGATCTATGACAGCATTCCTCTGCAGGAGGTAGAAGAAATCCTTCAGGATATGAAGGAGGATGAGATGGATTTTTCCATAAGGGAATACGTGGATCAGGTGCTGGCAGGCGAGGGAGAACTCTCCCTGGCGGGTATGGAAAGTTATGTGAGAAATTATATTGTTCATCAGTTTGAAGCGAACCGGAAAACCTTTATACGGCTGATCCTGTTTGGTATATTGTCCGGTGTATTCCTTAATTTTTCTTCCACCATGTATGAGAAGCAGATGGGAGAGACCGGATTTCAGATCATATATTTTCTTGTTGTCACCATAATGGTCACTGGCTTTTTTTCTGTTACCCAGGTGGCAGGGGATGTACTGGCTGATATCATCCAATTTATGAATGCACTGATCCCCTCATTTTCTGTAGCTCTCACCTGGAGCTCCGGCAGCGCTGCCTCCATGGCATTTTACCAGACGGCCCTTCTTGCTATCGGCGTGGCAGAAAATGTGCTGATCCGGGTGTTTGTTCCCCTGGTTCAGGTGTATTTTCTGGTCAGCATCATGAACCCGCTGGCGGACTGGCGCTTTACCAAATTTGCTTCTTTATTAAGAGGGCTTGTAAGGATCGGGACGAAGACACTTCTGGCAATACTGATCGGCCATCAGGGGATCCAGGGGCTGATCATGCCGGCACTGGATGGGGTAAAAAGAAGCAGTGTGTTCCGGACGGCCAGCAGCCTGCCGGGAGTGGGGAACCTCTTTGGCGGGGTGACGGATACGGTGATCGGCACCGGGGTACTGATCAAAAGCGCCATTGGCGTAGGAGGACTGATCGCGGTGTGTGTGATCTGTATCGCGCCAATTCTGAAACTGGGGGTATTTACTGTGGTGTACCGCGGCCTTGCCGCTTTTGCCCAGCCTGTGACGGACCGCAGGATCGTCTCGGTGTTTCAGAGTACTGCTGACAGTGGAAGGTTATTGCTTTATATCGTCTGCATGACAGCGGTAATGTTTCTGGTCACCCTGACGATCATCATTGCGGCTACCAACCGCATTCAGTGAAAGGAGAAAGGCATGGATACCATATTAGTGACAGTAAAACATGTGGCAATTTTTGTCCTTGTATTTTCCATTATTACCAATCTGTTTTCCGGATCCAGTTATCACAGATATTTTCGTTTTGTAGAGGGGCTGATGATCATCATTCTTGTTATGACGCCGCTCTTTGCCTGGTTTACCAGCGAAAATTTTCTAGATGATTGTCTGGACAGCCATATTTTTGAACTGGAAAATGGATTTCAGCAAGAGGAGCTCCGGATGATCGGGGAGGAGAGAGATGCGCTGTTAAAGGAAGAGACCCAGGCGGGTACAGGGGAGGAGGAATACCGTGAGACCAGATGAGTGGAAAGAACGGATGCGAGAGCTGGTGCAGAAGGCAGGTATATTCAAGATCCTTATTGTGATCCTGTCGGGGGTTCTGCTGATCTTCCTTTCCTGGGGAGGAATGTCAGAAAAAGAGGTGCCGCGGGAGGAAAAGGAAACTGCGGCTGGGACGGAGACGGGACAGGGAAATGACCTGCTGAGTTACCAGGCGCGGATGGAGGAACAGGTGGAAGATATCCTGGGCCAGGCGGAGGGCATCGATGATGTGGACGTCATGATCACACTCCGGGCTTCCAGAGAGAAGGTGACACTGAAAGACAATAAAAGGGATGTGGATAAAAGTGAGGAGGAGTCGGTTCTCACAGAGGATGAAAATAAAAAAACATCTCCTTATGTCATTCAGGAGCTGGAGCCGGAGATCGAGGGAATTCTCGTGGTCTGTGCAGGAGGCGACAATCCTTCTGTACAGAGAGAAATTATAGCTGGGATTTCTGCATTATTTCCCGTAGAGAGTCATAAAATTAAAGTAATGAAAAGTAAGGAAAAGTAAGGAGGCAAAGTAGTGAAGAAACTATTGAGAAAAAATCAGATTATTATAACGGCGCTGGTTGTCATGGTTGCTCTTGCCGGATATTTAAGTCTTACAGATGAGGAAGATCTTGCTGTGGGCGTGCTGAACCAGTCAGAGCAGGCAGCAGGCGGTGAAGGAAAGGATGCGGCAGAGAACGTGGCAGCGGAAAATGGGACCGGACCGGCAGTCCAGGATGATACCGTGGCGGATATCTCTGATGAAGATGTGGCTGCGGAGGAGAAAAAATCAGATAACGAAGTTTCTTCTAAGGAAAATGCCGGAGAAGCCGTGCTGGTGAGCAACACTGTTACCGGTGATTATTTTGAGGCAGCAAAGCTTTCCAGGGAACAGACACGGGCAAAGAACAAAGAGACACTCTTAGAGCTGGTAAACAGTAATACCGCCTCGGAAGCACAAAAAGAAAAGGCGATGAACGAGATCGTGGCGATGACAGCTGTCAACGAGAAGGAGACTGCTACAGAGAATCTCCTGGCAGCGAAGGGATTTCAGGATGTGGTGGTGACCATCGTAGATGACAGCGTGGATGTGATCGTGAACGCGGAAAGTTTAAAAGAGCAGCAGATCGCTCAGATCGAAGACGTGGTAAAACGTAAGCTGGAATGTGCATCGGATAAAATTGTTATTTCTCCTGTTGGCAAAAAGTGAGGAGTGCTGGGGGAAAAGACCTGCAGGTCGCGTAAATCGTGGGCCTGTAGGTCTTTTTGAGTTATAAGAAAATTGTTTGCGTAAGTATAGTGGAATATCCCTTGCGGAAAAGTCCTGGATTTGCTATGATAAGTACAGGGAAATCAAAAGCGAGGCGGCTTGCTCTTCTATAATTTAGGAGGGCAGAAAACAGCCCTCCTAAAAAGAAAGGAGGGTTGCCGATGAATGTTACATACTCTGATCTCATTCAGTTTTGTATTTTTATCGTTGCCCTTGTTGGTCTGTGCCATCAGATTTTCAAGGGAAAAAAATAGCCGCCATTCCCCAAAATAATGACGGCTGACCTCATAGGAGGTTATCTAAACATTAGGGTAAGCCGCTTCGGGTTTCCCTTTCTTCTTTTTACTATATCATTTTATATATCATTCGTCAATTCCATTAAAGACTTTTGGATAAATATTTTCTATCTAGTGTCTTCAAATACAAAATTGTTATTTCTCCTGTTGGCAAAAAAGAATGATTGTGATAAAATGAACGTAAAACGATGAATGAGGTGACAAATATGGCAAAAGATGTATTTGGTACAGAAGACAGCATTGGGGAAGTTCAGATCGCCAGTGAAGTGATCACTGCCATTGCCGGTATTTCTGCTTCGGAAGTGGAAGGAATCGAGTCCATGGTGGGAAGCGGTGTAGGAGATATCGTGGGGAAGCTTGGCGGGAAGAGCAATTCCAAGGGTGTTAAGGTAAATATCACCGAGGATAAAGCAGAATTAGATGTCGCAGTCAATGTGAGATTTGGATATAGTATACCGAAAGTATCGGCAAAGGTACAGGAGAAAGTTTCCCAGGCAGTCAGCAGTATGACTGGTCTGGAAGTGACGAGAGTAAATGTCAGGGTGGCAGGAATTGCGGCAGCAGATCCGGATTGAGACTTAAGGGGCGGTGCATATCATCGCCCTTTATGCCGGTTTAGCCTGACGGCCGGTTCAAATTCGTGCCGACGAGCCAGGTGAAAAAATAAACGCAGATGGAGAAAAGAGTGAAAAATGAATTTTTCACTCTGCAAGTTTGTGCGCGCACGCCCAAACTTGTGTGATGCGCAAAAGGCGTGCGCGAATGGAAGGAAAAATATGACCAGAAGAGAAGTCAGGGAGCAGCTTTTTGTACTGCTGTTCCAGAAAGAGTTTTATGCAGACAATGAATTTGAAGAGCAGATGGACTCCTACTTTGAGACCCATGATCTCGGGGAAGAGCAGGAAGCGGTAAAGGAACGGCTGGAAAATATCTGTGAAAAGCTGCCGGAGATTGACCAGCAGATATCCGCCCACTCCAGAGGCTGGAAACTGGACCGCATTGGAAAGGAAGAGCTTGCGATTCTCCGGCTGGCAGTCTATGAGGTGGTCTTTGATGAAGATATCCCGGTGGGAGTGGCGATCAATGAGGCAGTGGAGCTTGGGAAAAAATATGGAGCCGAGGGCGGTGCAGCATTTATAAACGGGATGTTAGGAAATATTGCAGATGAATAGAGGACAAGTTTATTCGGTATCAGCGGTCAACCAGTATATCAAAAATATGTTTTCAAAGGAATATGCCCTGTCGGTCGTCTTTGTAAAAGGGGAAATCTCAAATTGCAAATACCACAGCTCCGGGCATATTTATTTTACGTTGAAGGATTCCGCCTCTGCCCTGGGCTGCGTTATGTTTGCCGGAGACCGGAGAGGACTGGAGTTTCGGCTGTCCGACGGACAGGCGGTGATCATTGGAGGAACGATCAGCGTCTATGAAAGAGACGGAAGATATCAGCTGTATGCCAAAAAGATCACATTGGCGGGAGAGGGAGCTCTCTATGAAAGATACGAGCAGCTGAAAAAGAAATTAGAACAAAAGGGATATTTTGACGAAGCTCATAAAAAGAAGATCCCTTCTTATGTAAAGAAAGTTGGCATTGTCACAGCGGATACCGGGGCAGCCATCCAGGATATCCGGAATATCTCGGCCAGAAGGAATCCCTATGTCCAGCTGGTGCTGTATCCGGCGAAAGTGCAGGGTGAGGGCGCCAGTGATACCATAGTAAAAGGAATACAGGCATTAGACCAAGCCGGGGTGGATGTGATCATCGTCGGGCGGGGCGGCGGCTCCATCGAAGATTTGTGGGCATTTAACGAGGAAAATACAGCCCAGGCAATCTATGAATGCTCTACGCCGGTCATTTCCGCGGTGGGACATGAGACGGATACCACCATTGCCGATTATGTGGCAGACCTGCGTGCCCCGACGCCCTCAGCGGCGGCTGAGCTGGCAGTATACGATGTCAGGCTGGTACAGGAAACTCTTTTTGGGTGTAAGGACCGGCTGATCCGCGCCATGTTTGACCGCATCGACGATGCCAGACAGGAACTTGCTTTCCGGGAACGGCAGCTGAAGGTGCTGAACCCGTCCCAGCAGGTGCTTCAGAAACGCCAGTATGTGGCGGATATGGAGGACAAGCTTACAGGATTGATGAACCGGCTGCTGGAGGATAAAAAATACCGGCTGCAGCTGCTGGCGGGAAGGCTGGACGGTATGTCCCCGCTGAAACGCCTGGAAAGTGGATTTGCCTATTTTTCTGACCAGGAAGGGAACCGGATCGAGAGCGTAAAAAAACTGGCGCCGGGGGATCAGGTGGATATCACCCTGGCGGACGGCCGTGTCCGGGCAGAGGTAAAGGAATTGTTTGAAACCGCAGAATGGCGGGAATAAATGTATATAACAGGTGAAGAAAGGCAGGATTCAGGATGGAGCTGGAAGAGATCATAGAGAAGCTGGAGCAGACCGTGGAACAGATGGAGAGCGAACCCTTGTCCCTGGAAGAAGCATATAAGACATTTTCCCAGGGAATGAAACTGGTAGCGCAGGGAAATAAAGCGATCGACAAGGTGGAAAAGAAGATTGAGATTCTGATGAAGAAGGATATAGACGGTGAAGAAGATGAATGATTTTGAGAAAAGCATGACAGAGAGGGTGCAGAGAACAGAGCAGATCCTGGACCGTTATCTGCCAGCAGAAGAGGGGTATCAGAAAACGATTTTTGAAGCGGTGAATTATAGTGTGAGGGCAGGAGGCAAAAGACTGCGGCCAATCTTAATGCAGGCGGTTTACGAGATGTGCGGAGGAAGCGATCCCGGGGTGATCGAGCCCTTTATGGCAGCATTGGAGATGATCCATACCTATTCGCTGGTACATGATGATCTTCCGGCGATGGATGATGATGATTACCGCCGGGGCAGGCTGACCACCCACAAAAAATTCGGAGAGGATATGGGGATCCTTGCCGGGGACGCTCTTTTAAATTATGCCTACGAGACTGCTTTTACGGCATTTGGCAGTGGAAAAGCAGACCGGGTGGCGGAGGCGCTGCGGGTTCTGGGAAGAAAAGCAGGTATGTATGGCATGGTGGGCGGACAGGTCGTAGATGTAGAGGAAAATGGGAAATTTGTGGACGAAGCCACGCTTCTATTTGTATATGAGACAAAAACATCTGCTTTATTGGAGGCGGCATTTATGATCGGCGGTATCCTGGCAGGAGCTGCCCAGGAACAGATCCAGAGCCTGGAGCTGTCAGCTAAAAAGCTTGGCATCGCTTTTCAGATCCAGGATGATATCCTGGATGTGGTGGGAGATGCGGAGAAGTTGGGAAAACCGGTTCATTCCGATGAGCGCAATGAAAAATCTACTTTTGCGGCGATCTATGGCATCGAGAGATCCTCAGAGAAGGTTAAAGAATATACGGCAGAGGCACTGGAGATACTGGCAGCCTTTCCTGGGGACAAAGTTTTTCTGGAGGAATGCATGGGCTGGCTGACAAAACGGGATAAATAATATGGAAAAGGTGAAAACAGTGGGCACTTTACTGAAAACGATCGAAAAAGAAAACGATATAAAAAATATTGCGCCGGAGGATTACCGCAGGCTTGCTAAGGAGATCCGTGTACGTCTGGTGAAGAGCATCAGCCGCACTGGGGGGCATCTGGCATCGAACCTGGGCGCGGTAGAACTGACGATGGCGCTTCATCTGTTCCTTGAATTTCCGAAGGACAAGCTGATCTGGGATGTGGGGCACCAGGCCTATGTGCATAAGCTTCTTACTGGAAGGAATAAAGCTTTTGGCACCCTGCGGAAGCTGGATGGGATCAGCGGTTTTCCAAAAGTAAGTGAAAACCCTGCGGATACCTTTAACACCGGACACAGCTCCACCTCTCTTTCCCTGGCACTCGGCATGGCAAAGGCGAGAGACATACGGGGCGGAGATGAAAAGGTGGTGGCGGTGATCGGGGACGGCGCCCTGTCCGGCGGTATGGCCTTTGAGGCGCTGAACAATGCGGAGCCTCTCAAATCCAACCTGATCATTGTGCTCAATGACAATAAAATGTCTATTTCCAAAAATGTGGGCGGTATGTCAAACTATCTCGGTAAAATGCGTACCAACCAGAAATATAATAATCTTAAGATAAATATTGAAGAACGGCTGGACCGGATCCCCAATGTGGGGATCTCCATGGCAGAGACTATTAAGAATGCCAAGAATTCCCTGAAACATCTTCTGGTACCGGGGATGCTGTTTGAGGAAATGGGGATCATTTACGTGGGGCCCATTGACGGGCATAATATAAAGGATATGCTGGAGGCATTCCGGGCAGCGTCACGGATCAAAAACCGTCCGGTGCTGGTGCATGTGGTGACCAGGAAAGGAAAGGGCTACCTTCCCGCGGAAAACAACCCATCTGCTTTTCACGGTGTGGGGCGTTTTCTGCCGAAGACCGGGGAGATTGAGGAAAACGGCGGAAGAACTTACACCGATGTATTTGGGGACTGGATGGTAAAAAAAGGAGAGGAATGTCCGGAGCTTGTGTCTGTATGCGCTGCCATGCCCGATGGTACCGGAGTGAAAGAATTCGGAGAGAAGTACCCGGAGCGGTTTTTTGATGTGGGAATTGCGGAGGAACATGCGGTGACTTTTGCTGCTGGACTGGTGTCAGGCGGGCTGCGTCCGGTGGTATCCATCTATTCTACATTTTTACAGAGAGCCTATGACCAGTTGATCCATGATATCTGTCTTAATGAGCTGCCGGTGATCTTTGCGGTGGACCGCAGCGGAATCGTGGGGCGGGACGGCGATACCCACCAGGGTATTTTTGATATTTCCTATCTCACCTCGATCCCTAACATGACAGTGCTCTCCCCGATGGATGGCAGTGAGCTGGAGCAGTGCCTGGATTTTGCCTATGATCAGGAAGGTCCCGTGGCGGTGCGGTATCCGAGAGGGGATATTTATGAAGAGAGAAGGGACGAAATCATCCATGAGAAGCCCTGGGAAATGGGGCGAGCCCGGATCCTGATGGCGCAGGGCAGACTGCTGGAAGGAAATGAAGAAGCAGATCCAGAGCAGGTTGAAGGAGATGCGGTATTGTTTGCTGTGGGAAATATGACAGAGGCGGCGCTGGAGGCCGGCCGGCTGCTGCGGGAAAAGAACATTTACTGCACCGTGGTAAATATGAGATTTGTTAAACCCTTTGACAAGGAATTGATGCTGGCGCTGGTGCGTTCCCACAAAATGACGGCCACTCTGGAAGATAATGTGAAAAATGGAGGGTTTGGCCAGCAGGCAGAGGCATTTTTTGTGGAAAAAGGATGTGCGCCAGAATTCTTTTTCAATTTTTCCATTGACGACTGTTTCGTGGAACACGGCGCACCAGAAGAATTGTATGAAAGACTGGAAATGGATGCGGGAAGCGTCGCAGAGAAGATTGAAGAAATGCTAAGGGAAAATGCGTGATAATCGCGTGAATGGAGAAAAGGATGAAAGAGAGACTGGATGTACTTATGGTGAACCGCGGTCTGGCAGAGTCCAGAGAGAAGGCAAAAGCGGTGATCATGACAGGAAATGTTTTTGTGAACGACCAGCGGGAGGACAAGGCGGGGCAGAAGTTTCCGGAAGAGGTATGTATCGAGATCCGGGGAAAAAAGCTAAAGTTTGTCAGTCGGGGCGGCTACAAGCTGGACAAGGCGATAGCGGTATTCCCGATAGAATTAAAGAACCGGATCTGTATGGATGTAGGGTCTTCTACGGGAGGATTTACGGACTGCATGCTTCAGAACGGAGCAGCTTTTGTCTATGCGGTGGACGTGGGGACCAATCAGCTGGCCTGGAAGCTGCGTCAGGACGAGCGGGTGAGATCCATGGAGAAGACGAATATCCGTTATGTGACGCCGGAGGATATTGGTGAACTGGTAGATTTTGTCTCTATTGATGTGGCATTTATTTCCCTTACCAAGGTGCTGGAACCAGTGAAGGCTTTGATGAAGGAAGGGGCTTCGATGGTGTGCCTGATCAAGCCACAGTTTGAGGCGGGCAGGGAAAAGGTGGGTAAAAAGGGAGTTGTCAGAGATCCCGCTGTGCACAGGGAAGTGATCGGGAATATTATTTCATATGCCGGGAGCCTGGGATTTGCCATCTGTGGTCTGGATTTTTCCCCCATCCGCGGACCCGAAGGGAATATTGAATATCTCCTTTATATAAAGAAGAAAAATCAGGAATTTGAGGGAATATCCCAGGAACAGGAAGAGGAGATCCGGCAGGTCGTGGAGGATGCTCAGGAACATGCGGTAAAACATGCCGGGGATTTAGTGTAATGGAGGTACAATAGTGAAAAATTTCTGCCTGATCGTGAATGAAGAAAAGGACACCGGGCGGTCCGTGGCAAATGTAATAAAAACATATTTGGAAAAATCCGAATACTGTGTTACAATATTGAGTCATAAGGATGAGTTATGTCTGGATCAGGAAGTTGATATGGCGCTGGTGCTGGGAGGAGACGGCACAGTGATCCAGGCGGCAAAAAAAATTGCTGGACAAAAAATACCGATCCTGGGGGTGAACCTGGGAACTCTCGGTTTTTTGACTGAGGTGGAGAGACCGCGGATGTATCAGGCGCTGGATATGGTGATGTCCGGGCGCTACAGCATCGAGAAGAGAATCATATTATCCGGGATGATCGAGTCAGGAGAGGAAGAGAGCCTGGCAGTCAACGAGATCATTGTCGGCAAAAAGGATATTGGGAGGATGATCACCACCAGTGTGTGGGTCAACGATGAACTGATGGATACCTATGTGGCAGACGGGGTTATCGTCGCCACTCCTACTGGCTCCACCGCCTATAATCTGTCAGCGGGTGGTCCGGTGCTCTCTCCGGATATGGAAGCGCTGGTGATCACGCCGATCTGTCCCCATTCCCTGAACAAACGGAGCCTTGTCGTGTCTTCGGAGGATACGATACGGATCCAGGTGGAGAGGACGCGGGAATCCTATATGGATGAAGCCTCTGTACGGTGTGACGGGGAGATCCTGTGGAATGCTTCCTCCGGGGATGTGGTTTATATCCGGAAGGCAGAGCAGATGGTGGATATGGTCTGTCTCGGTGATGTTGGCTTTTATGAGAAAATGAGAAGCAAGCTTAATCGGAAATAGGTGTTAAGATGAAGAAACAAAGACAGGAAAAGATCATTGAGATCATTCATGAACATGAGGTGGAGACCCAGGAAGACTTGGCGCGCTTTCTAAATGAAGCGGGATATTCGGTAACCCAGGCGACGGTGTCCAGGGATATCCGGGAGATGTCTCTGATCAAGGTGCCGGGGATCCGGGTGAAACAGCGCTATACTGTGTCTACTGAGGGCGGCGGTGGCGGCAGCAGTGGTTTTGGCAGACAGTATACTGGTGTGCTGCAGGATGGCGTGGTATCCATGGAACAGGCGGGAAATCTGCTGGTGATAAAAACCGTCAGCGGGATGGCGATGGCAGTAGCAGCAGCTATCGACGCCGTAAAGCTGGAGGGCATCGTCGGCTCCATCGCCGGAGATGATACGATCCTGTGTGCGGTAAAGACAGAAGAACAGGTGGCATCTGTTATGGACAGTATGCAGGCGCTGATCCATTCTATGACAGAGGGATGAACGTCTGCTAAAATATAAAATAATCAAGCAGTGGTGAGCAAAATTAACCATGCAGAAAAGAGGTAAAAAATGTCAGGACATTCTAAATTTGCAAATATCAAGCATAAAAAAGAAAAAAATGATGCAAAAAAGGGAAAGATATTTACTGTGATCGGCCGTGAGATCGCTGTGGCGGTAAAGGAAGGCGGTCCAGACCCGAACAACAACAGCAAGCTCCGCGATGTGATCGCAAAGGCAAAAGCAAATAACATGCCAAATGATACCATCGACCGGGGAATCAAAAAGGCAGCTGGCAATGTGGACGCGGTGAATTATGTAAATATTACATATGAAGGATACGGTCCCAATGGCACAGCGATCATCGTAGAAGCTTTGACGGACAATAAAAACCGTACTGCATCCAACGTGCGGAATGCTTTTACAAAAGGAAACGGAAACGTGGGGACCACAGGCTGTGTATCCTATATGTTTGATACAAAGGGACAGATCATTATTGATAAAGAAGAATATGAAACCGACGCCGATGAATTTATGATGCTGGCGCTGGATGCGGGAGCAGAGGATTTTAATGAAGAAGAAGACAGCTATGAGATCCTGACGGCGCCGGATGATTTCAGCCAGGTGCGTGAGGCACTGGAAAAAGAAGGAGTGCCGATGGCACAGGCAGAAGTCACGATGCTTCCACAGACCTATGTAGAGCTGACGGATGAAGAAGATAAAAAAATGTTTAACCGTATTATGGATCTTCTGGACGAAGACGATGACGTCCAGGCAGTATACCACAACGTAGACGAATAAACTGTGAGTGCGGCGGGCAAATTATAATTAAAACACCGGCATGCACCGAAGGTGTTCCATGAGAGCCACAACACTGTGCAAGCTTGCTTGCAAACAGTGTTGTGGCTCTCATGGAAAAGATTGCGAAGCAAATGCTGGTGTTTTCATTATAAAAAAGAACGACATAAGAGCGGTAAACGATATGAGTACCCTATGCAGGGGAGCTGCCACCGCTTGCGGTAGGAAGCTCCCCTGCATAGGGAACGAATAGACGGTATAGTGGTGATGCCCAGTATAGTGGCGCTGCTGCCACGGAAGAAGGTAATTATGGCGACATGGAATTCCAGAGGTCTGCGGGGATCCTTTTTGGAAGAACTCATCAACCTCACAAATGAAAAATATAGAAACCAAAAGCTGGCGCTGATCCAGAAAGTGCCGACTCCCATCAAACCTATTCATATAGACGAGAGCACAAGACATATCACGCTGGCGTATTTTGAACAAAAAAGTACAGTGGACTATATCGGTGTCGTACAGGGAATACCTGTATGTTTTGATGCCAAAGAGTGTGCGGAGGATCGCTTTCCCCTCGCCAATATCCATGAGCATCAGATGAAGTTTATGGAGGAATTTGAGGCACAGGAGGGTATCGCTTTTATACTTATTTATTTTAAAAACCGGGATTGTTTTACCTATCTTCCTTTTACATATTTAAAAACCTTCTGGGAACGAATGGAAACGGGAGGGAAAAAAAGCTTTGCATTTGATGAGCTAAACCCTTCTTTTGAAATATCTACATACTCCGGAACCTTTGTTCATTATCTTGAAAAAATTCAGATGGATCTGGAGGAGAGACAGTAGCGGTCATGCATGCATGACGGGTCGCTGTCAAGCCTATCTATGAAAGCCGGTTGCTGCGTGCTGGCGCACTCCCGCAACCGCCGCCGGAATTCGTACTAACGGGCTGCCGCCCTGCGTACTCATTCCGTCTTGCCCGTCCAATGACCATGTGTCTGTGCATGTAAACATGCACAGACACATGATCGCTGTCCGGGGCTTTCATAGAAAAAACTTCCAGAATTAAAAAAACCTTCGTGGGTACAATAGTATCAGATAACCGAGTGGCTTAAACGTGAAATGTTTCGGTAACGGAATGTTTCATTAAAAAAGACATTCCGTTATCTCTCAAGATAAATACTAAAATATACGGAGGTGAATGATCATGAGTAAATCTAGCAACAGAATGGAAGTACCACAGGCTAAAGACGCTATGGACAGATTCAAAATGGAGGTTGCATCCGAGCTTGGAGTAAACCTGAAAGACGGTTACAACGGTGACCTCACATCCAGAGAGGCTGGAAGCATCGGTGGCGAGATGGTTCGTCAGATGATCAAAAAGCAGGAAGAGTCTATGCGTTAGTAAGAAACAATTACTAATAAATAAATCTGCGTAAACAACAAAAGGGCATTTCTGATAGAGAAACAAATATCGGGAGTGTCCTTTTTGCATAGTGAGAAAGTAAAGATTAAAAAATTACCGAACTCAATCTTTTATAAAGCAAAGACCAAAAGATAAAGGAGAACCGGAGTTAGCGGTTAAAAACTGCGGGAGTAGCCTGAAATTGTAAAAAAATGGCATACAAGCGATGAAGAAATTTAATAGAAATATAGGTGTGCTTATGGTAAAATTTTATTTAAATATATTTGAAAGGCAGAAAAAAATGATAATAAAAAAAGCGGAGAAAAAAGATTTACATAAAATACTTGATTTACAATATCTTGCATATCAAAGTGAAGCCAGACTTTTCAATAATCCTAATATTCCGCCACTAAGCCAAACTTTAGCCGAGGTGGAAAGTGAATATGAAAAGGGCATTGTTTTGAAAGCAGTAGATGAAAACAATGTAATAATAGGTTCTGTAAGAGCCTTTTCTGATAAGGGTACTGTTTATATTGGAAAATTAATGGTACATCCCCAAAAGCAGGGTCAAGGAATAGGAACACAGCTTTTGCTCGCAATAGAAAATGAATTTCCGAAACAAAAATATGAACTTTTTACAAGCTCTAAAAGTATAAAAAATATGGAATTATATGAGAAGCTGGGATATAAAATTTTCAAAGAAAAGCAAATTGATGATGAGTTAAAATTTGTATATTTTGAAAAATCAGCTTAATATATTCAATTTATGCATGCGCTCTATTTTTATGTAAAGGAGAAGAGAATATGGCAGAAACGAGGGAGGCGAATTTAAAACATGTTACGATTTGGTATGCCAGCTTTAATCGAATTGGATCGACTGGAAGAAACAATAGAACTTTGTAAAAAGCTTAACATAAATTTTATTGAATTAAATATGAATTTACCTCAGTTTCAGATAGAATGTTTAGAGAACACAGAATATATAAGATCATTAATGGAAAAGTACCAAATCGGATTCACCATACATCTTGATGAAAATCTGAACGTTTGTGATTTTAACAAAGAAGTTGCAAAAGCTTATATTGATACGGTTGTGAGGACGATTGAGGTTGCGAAAGCTCTTGATGTATATATTCTGAACATGCATATGAATCATGGAGTGGTCTATGCGTTAGAAATAATTAAATCTGTAACGTCTGGTGGATGTTACAGATTTAAAAATAATCAGTGTTTTTGTTACATAAAAGGAGAAAGAGGCTGATTTGGAAAATATAGCGTGCCCCTGTGGTTAAAAACCCCAGGAGCAGTTTTTTTAAAATGTGGGAGTGTGAAAACGCAAGTTTTTTTACCAAAAACGCAATGTTATATGCAAAAATAGATGTTAAAATGAGCGTAACAGCTATTTAAGAAGATTTTTCCTAAATGTCCCTGGCGTTTCGCCGGTATACTGTTTGAATGTACGGATAAAGTTAGAATAATCCGCAAAGCCGGATTTATAACAGGTATCGGTCACGGAATATCCCTGTGACAAAAGTGACTGTGCAAAGGATATTTTTTTCTCCAGGATATATTGTTTTAATGAAATGCCTGTATTCTGTTTGAACAAGCGGCTGATATAATTCTGGTTGAAATTAAGTGCCTTTCCGATATCGTTGAGGGAGATTTTTTCAGCGACATGCTGCTCCACATATTGAATGGTGTTAGAAACGAGAGACGGCATGATATTGACTGAGATCTCCTTGTAAACGATGTAATTATTGCATATGGTATACAAAATCTGCGCCAGGTATGCTCTTTGAAGAACGTCACTTCCAAATTGACTGGAGTGGATGGCGTCATTTAAATTCTGAAGCAGGGAGATCAGTTCGTTAAGGGTATCTTCTGGCAGAAGAATCACATTATTGACGCCGCACTGCCTGGTGTCAAAAAAGCGGTTAAAATTTGTTACATGGGTGGAGAGGCTGCGCAGCATGGCAGGAGATATATTCAGGGTGATGCGTTCATACAGGGAATCATCAAGGCTCACCGCCAGATGGTATTCTGTGGGGTTGATAATTGCGATATTTCCCCGTTTCAAATGAACGCTTGAATGTTCTATATGAAGGTTTACATTTCCACACAGAAAAACATAGATCTCATATCCGTTATGTTTATGATAGGTATTGTGATAATGGGTGCCGCTTCGGAAGGCCAGGAGAATATCATCTTGAATTTCCTCGTAATGATGAGGGTGGTTAAAAGTATCCATAGAATCACCTTTTCCTTTTATAATATAATAGTCTATCATAGGAGACAAGTAAAATCAATTTGGAGGTACACAGTATGAGCAAAAAACAGAGTATCAACATTGGTTATTTTAAGAAGGAATATGCTGCCGTTATATACGCGGTAATGGCTTTGAAAGAAGATATTTGCAAAGTAACAGGCTACCAGGTAAATCTGGTACTTCTCGGGGATGGTGATCCACTGCAGAAAGATTCTGGAGATTGCGAAATACTGATTGCGACGAAGGACATATATGCCTGGCTGGATGACGAAGAGACGCTGGAAAAGCGGGAGGGGTATGTGGTAAAAAAGCAGAATGGAACTGTGTATATATGCGGGGCCGACAGGCGGGGGACGATATTTGGCATTTATGAACTGTCAAAGTATATCGGTGTTTCTCCGTGGTATTATTTTGCGGATGTGCCAGTAAGAAAAAAGGAATTTTTGATCCCGGATGACTTTTATATAGCAGATCATCCTTCCGTGCCATACCGGGGGATTTTCCTGAATGATGAAGAGGAGCTGGAGGAGTGGGCAGCAGTACATACAAAAGATGGGACCATCGGGCCGGAGCTTTACAGAAAGATCTATGAGCTGATCCTGCGGTTGAAGGGAAACTATATCTGGCCGGCGATGCATGTAAATTATTTTCAGGAAGATCCAGAAAATGCGAGGATTGCCAATGAAATGGGGATCATTGTGGGAACCTCCCACTGCGACATGCTTATGAGAAGCAATCAGAACGAATGGAACCCCTGGCTCAGGGAGAAGGGCTACGTCAGTGATTACAATGCTGTTCATTCCAACAAACTGCCGGCAGATGAAGTTAATGAAAAAAACAAAAAAGTGATTTACTATGATTATTCGATTCCTGGGAAAAACAGAGATGTGATCCAGCAATACTGGCGTGAAAGCATACAGATGAACAGGGATTATGAGGTCTGTTATACCATTGGTATGAGGGGGGTCCACGACTACGGTTTTTCCACAAAGGTGATCGATGATGACGAGACAGCGGGTGAATCGGAAAAAGAGGAAGCCAGGGTGCGGCTTCTGGAAAAGATCATGGAGGACCAGAGGGATATGCTGCAGGAAGAGCTGGGGCTGGATTCACCGGTGGAGGCGCTTCAGTCATTTATCCCATATAAAGAAGTTCTTGATCTGTATGATAAGGGACTCCAGGTGCCGGATGACGTGACGCTTATATGGGTAAATGATAATTTTGGCCATGTGAGGAGATACCCGAACGCCGCGGAGAGAGAACGAAGCGGGGGGCATGGCTTATATTATCACGTATCATACTGGGGGGCACCGGATATGAGCTATCTGTTTTTTAACTCGATCCCTCTTGCCCATATGACGAATGAACTATATAAAGCGTATCATGAGGGCATCCAGAAAATGTGGGTTCTCAATGTGGGAGCGCTCAAACCGCTGGAGATGGAAATGGAGACATTTTTGGACTATGCCTGGGATGCGGGGAGAGATGCCCTGGTCACAAAGGATATACATGCATATACAGCGGCATGGTTTGACCGGTATTTCTCTGGTGGATATGGGGATGAACTTGCTGGTTTGTATGAAGAGTTTGCCCAGCTTACCAATGCGAGGAAGATTGAGCACATGGATTCCCTGTTGTTTGCCCAGTCCGGCTATGGTGATGAGGCGGGGGAGAGAGTCTGCAGGCTGGAGTCGGTATTTGAGCGTGCCAACGCCATATATGGCCGGCTGCCAGACCGCGAGAGGGAGGCCTTTTTCCAGCTGTTCTTATTCAAGGTACATGCGTCCTATTATGTAAATCATGGGTTCTATTATGCGGACAGGAGCATTCTTTCATATGAGAGGGGTAATGACCGGGCGGCAGACTGTTATACGGAGTATTCACATACCATGATGCAGTATTTGCGAAATATGCTCAGATATTATAACCGCTATATGTGCGGTGGGAAATGGGACAGGATCCTGACGCCGGATTCTTTTCCACCTCCGGGAATACGTTTTTATCCGGTCTGCAAACCATCGATCAGGAGGAAAAAGGGAGGACTTAAGATCACAATGTGGGATGGGAGCGAGTCCCAGGATGGCGGCTGCATTACATTTTCCCAGGGCGGTGTTCATAAGAAGTGGATCGAGCTTGGAAACCAGGGATGTGAAGATATATCTTATGAGATAAGTGGGATGCCAGAGTGGCTAGAGGTATCGGAGACTTCTGGCATCATAACGACGGAAAAGAGAATTTATGTGGCGGTAACGGATATGGAGACGTATGCTGGAACATCTGCTGTTTTGAACATATTGGACCAAAATCACAACCAGACTTTTAGAGTAGGGATACATGTGGAGGAAGGGCTGCCAGTGGCGGATGGATCTGGAAGGACAGATCATGGAGCACTGGAATCCGATGGTGCAGTGTGTCTGCATGCAGACAATTACAATGCTATAGTAAACGGATCCGGTGCAATGGGGTGGCGGATGATCCAGGGTATTGGAAGAGGTTATGGCAATGTTATGATGTCCTATGACTGGAAAGATGTGGTATCAGACTTTGAGGAAATCAGTGAAATTAAAAAGAATCCTTATCTTGAGTACTCTTTTACATTAAAAAATGAGGGCGAATTTGAGCTTGTTATAACCAGATTTCTAACTCTTAACTCCCGGGGCAGAATCCGGTTTGCCATAGGTGTTGATGGAAAAGAACCTGTTGTGGCAGAATCCCAGGTTACCGATGAATGGAGGGGAAGCTGGAAGGAGAGCGTGCTGAATAATGGGGAGGATATCAGCCTATTACTGCCATGGCTGAGTCAGGGGGAGCATAGGCTGCAGTTATATATGATCGATAATTATGTTTCAATACACAAACTTGTGATCTATACAGAAAAGAGAAGGAAGACATATTTTGGATTTTCCGACGTGCACAATCCCTTCGATGAACCAAAGGTTTCCTGGGAGGCGTTGAATATTCTCCAAAGGGAAATGTATATGGCGGAGGATGACCAGATTCTTCCAGATGTGGTGTATGCTGACGGAGAGTTTTGGAAATACAACCGGATCTATATGAAAAATGACAGGGTTCAAAAGAACGCTCTGGGCAGCAGGACATATGAGGTGTACTACTCAGAAAACCACATAGCTGATATCACCAGACTGTTTGGAACAGGCATGTTTCATGAAAAGGATGGGCGGCTTGCCCTGGAAGCGGAGTATGCCCTTGAAAATTCGCAGGATGCCTATCTTACGCCGGATAAGACTGGCAGGATATACTGGACCCATGTGCGCGCAGAAACCGACGGAGGCACCGGGCTGGCGATGCAGGTGTTTGAAACGGGCACTACCTGGGATCATGCGGCGGAGGCCCCGGGAATGCACTATCGCATCCATATTTCAGATAAAGGGAATTATCATATCTGGCTGCTTATGCTGTATGAGGATCATATGTCTGATACGTGTTATTTTGCAGTGGATGGTAAGGTGCAGCCACTGAGTGCGCAAGTCCGGGATGGACAGCTGTACAATTATTCTACTGCACATATATATTTCTGGTGTCTTACGGGAGATATCACATTAGAGGAGGGGGAGCATATTTTTTCTATCTTTGCAGGAGATCCCCGTATGCAGATCGACCGGATCTATCTCAGTAAAGGTGAGGAAGTTCCGCCAGTGGACGCCGGGTGGAGATGTTCGGAAAGAGGCTGGTGTTTGGTAAAAAACGGAATGTAATTTTGAATTTCGCAAGCGAAAATTGCGTTATTGTGAATAATTACGAAAATATGGACGTATAATGGTAAAAAACGAAATAAATTGTTGCGTTTATTTTCTGGGAGTGGTATGATATGAGTATAGTAAAAAAGGAAGGGTGCTTTGGTATGAAAATACAAGCTGTATTAATTGATGGATTTAAAAATCTTTCAAATGTAAAAATTAGTTTTGCTAATATTACAGCATTGGTCGCTTTAAATAATTTTGGGAAATCAAATGTGCTTGCTGCAATAGATTTTGGTTTGGAGTTTATTAAAGGTGCGATAGATGACAAGGCTGAAATGATGGCTAATTCTAATTTGATCCCGATTAATAGCTGTATGTTTGGAAGAAATTATAAGTTTGAAATGGAGATTTTAACAGAAATAAACAATATAGAATACCAGGTGTTTTATGGCTATGAATTTAGCTGGAAGTGTAATGAAAATATGAAACCATATATTGTTTCAGAATGTCTAAGGATCAGACCAGAGAATACAGGGCAGAAGTATACACAATTAATTAATAGAGATAGTAGGAAAGCTTTATATAAAAGATCAGAAACTGGTAGATGTTCATCTAAAATAAATGTTGAACCAACGGAACTTGTTGCAAATAAACTTCGGGCTTATGATGAAATTTTTTATGCAGATATTATTAGAAAATTGAACAGCATGAAGTTTTATATGGAAAACAATCTTGATGCAAAAAGTTTCTATCAACCGGATCCGATTATTCGTAAGGGTTTAGAGAATATGACTATCGATGCAGAAAATCTTCCGCGGGTAATATATCAACTGCGTGAAAATAACCCACAGAAATTTGATCTACTAAAAGAAGTTTATAAAGAGTTGTTTCCAGATGTTGAGGATATTATTGTAAAACAATACATGATTAATGCAGGTGTTAATGATAAATTGCCGTTAGATGTTCCATTTATGATCACAAATGCTATACATGTTTTATTTGTAAAAGATAAAAATTTAAAACATCCAATAAATTTTGCTATGATGTCAGATGGAGCAAAAAGAGTATTTATGATTTTAACAAGAATAATCTTGGCAAATGTGGCAAATGTGTCTTTGATCGCAATTGAGGAACCGGAGAATTCTGTACATCCAAGTTTGTTTCAGGCGTATATTCAAATTGTTAGTCAATTGTTGGATGATTGTAAAGTGATTATAACAAGTCATTCGCCATATATTGTAAGTTATTTGGAACCTTCATGGATTCATGTGGGTGTAAATGAACAGCCGGGAATTGCAAAGTTTTTTACATTTAAAAAATCGGGTCAGAGATTACTACAGCAAGATGCTGCAGATTTTAAGATGAGTACAGGAGATTACTTGTTTTCTATGTTAGCTGATGAAGAAAGCAATTGGGGAGAATATCTGGAGTGTGATGTGTATGAGTAAATGCCTTGTGTTGTTCGTTGAAGGAGACACAGAGGTTGAATTTTACAAACGTGTTATCTCAAATGCAAGACAAAAGAGGGCGGATGGAAGATTTGATATTAACATTGAATGTAAAAATGTCAAAGGTGTTGGCGGATTCAAAAATATAGCGTTGCGTAAATTTCTTAAAGAGATTAAGCCTAAATATGGAAATGAGTGTGAATTTTGTGTTGTTCTATGCAGAGACACAGATGTATTTGAATTATCTCCTAAACCTCCAATAAATTGGAAAGAAGTAGAGAGGGCATTTAATGAAATTGGAGTTAAAAATATTATTCATATAAAAGCGGAACATTCTATTGAAGACTGGTTTTTAGCTGATGTAGATGGAATAATATCGTTTCTTCGTTTGCCAAAGAAGACTAAAATATCTGGAGGGAGTGGATATGATAAATTAAAAAAACTTTTTAAACAAGCAAATAAGATGTATTATAAAGGAATGAAAGGCAGTGCAATGATTAATCGTTTGAATATGGATAAAATTCTGCAAGCCATTTGTACTGAATTGGAACCATTATACAAGGAACTTGGAATATAAAAGTCATAAAATAAGCTGCCCTGTTGTTATTGGGGCAGCTCATTCTTTAACTGGGCAAGGAACTGTTCCGGGGAACAGTTTTCTAATTTTTTAAATGCCCGGAAAAACGTGGAATAGTTTGAATAACCCACTTCCAGGTGGACTTTTGAGGGAGGGGTTCCTTCTTTGATCAAAAGTTTTGCGGTACTGATCCGTTTCAGCGTTATATATTCGTGAACCGTCAGCATCAATTGTTCCTTGAACAGTTTTGACAAGGTATATTTATTCAAGAAAAAATGGTTTGCCAGAAAATCCAGTGAGAGAGGTTCCTGATAGTGATGATTGATGTAAGTAAAGACGTCATCAATCACAGGAGTGATGTGTGTCATATCGTGGGATTCTGTTTCTGCCTGGATATATTTATTTAATAAAGTAATGATCTGAATGATCCGGGAGCGGTTCAGCATCTCTTTTCCATAATAATCTGTTTTTTTACTACGGAACAGGAGGTACATCGATTGATAGATCTGTTCAAAATCTTCATTTGGGATATGAAATAAATAGCGTTTGTCCTGCGCCGCCTGCTGGATGGGAGTGAGAAGAGACTGGCCGTTAAAGTCAAAAGAGGACAGACATGGCTCGGTAATGTACATATAAATACGCCGGTATTCAAATTTTGTATTATCGGAGGCTGGGAGCAGCTGGTGGATTCTGTAAGGGGGGATCAGCATGATATCACCATACTTTACATTATAGATCTGATCTTCTATCGCAATTTTAACAAAACCATTAAGAAAGATATAAATTTCATAATAGTTGTGGGTGTGGGCAGGAATCCTTGGAAAATGATCCTGGGTTGTCTGTGTCGCCTCGCAGTAATAATCGATGGCTGTCGGGTGTTCCGTTTCTCTGGATATATATCTCATATGAATCCCCCCTATTTTCAAAATGAAATGATTATATTGTTTATAACATATAGCTGCATAAAAAGCAAATAGAATATATGCTAAACGAAATTTTGGAGAAAAAGAATAGCTGGTGCTGCCAAGCAGCTAATTAATGAATTTGTGCCGTCGAGCTGCGGTACTGGCCGGGGCTGACCCCATAAAATTTCTTAAAGGCATTTGAGAAATGTTCTATGGAAGAATATCCGATCCGGTTGCTGATTTCAGTTATTTTCAATGAACTGTTGCGGAGCAGGGTCTCAGCGGCAGCCATACGGGCTTCCAGTTTCATGGCAGAAAAGGATTTGTTGTAATTCTTTTCCAGCAGCCTCTGCGTCTGGCGCGTGCTTAGGCCGATGTTGTCGGCAAGCTGCTCCAGTGTAATATCCGCGTACCGGCAGAGAAAGATTTCATCAATTACCAGCAGCGTATTTTCTTCCTGCAGCAGATCAATACTTAGTTTCTTTGACGGAGCCGGCAGTTTGTTATCATAAATTTTTCCGTCAGAAATAAAGCTCCGTACACACTCGATCATTAGCTGTGCCAGCAGCAATGGAATTTTCTGCCTATAGCCGGGCATTTGGTTCGTTTTTTCCCAAAGAATTACCCGCACCAAAGTGTCGACTTCTGTTCCGGCGTCTCCCAGCCAAAGGCTATGTTTCATAAACAGATCAGCCAGAGAGCTTTTTGGCCCGGATTCAGATATCAGGAAAAAAAGACCAAACTCAGTTAAGGCTTC
Organism: uncultured Eubacterium sp.; assembly: GCA_910584645.1. Lineage (GTDB taxonomy): Bacteria > Bacillota > Clostridia > Lachnospirales > Lachnospiraceae > Eubacterium_F. Next base: position 25,011 of record CAJUAU010000002.1, on the reverse strand, counting down.
CGATTCGTCAGGGATCTGTTCGTGGGCGATGTTTGGCCCTGTTATGTAGAGCACTCCCGGGGAAAGCGGATTTGTTTTGTTTTCTAAAACCACGTATCCCTTTCCAGCAGTTACATAGTGGAGCTCAAAAGCGTTTTTGCTGTGGGAGTGGCGTGGGAGTGGCTCTGTAAAATGCCGGTAACTGATCATGGGTACATGGATCAATGTATCTTCTAATGTAAAGCTGTAATTCTCCATTTTCATAGTAAATACCTCCCTGGGATCAAAATGAAACCTGCGTTTATGCGACAGAAATAGAAATAATATGTCTCATTATACTATAAAAAATTGAAAATACAACAGGTAAAATGAAAGTATAATAGGGTGATTATGAAAATGTCAGATGAGGAGGAGACTTATGAAAAGAAATAGAAACAAAAGGAGCAGAAATTATGCCAGAAGGACCGGAAGTTGTTTTCTTCTGGCTGCATTGGCACTGACAAGCATATCATTTTCAGGAATTGCCGAAGGGGGAGATCACTTGAAGAAATCCTATGCAAAAAGCCAGGGGGTGCCGGCATTGCAGCTTCAATATGACGAGCCGGCTGCAGACTGGGAGTCCCAGGCGCTTCCCATGGGAAATGGCCGAATCGGGGCAATGGTATTCGGCGGTGTGGGAAAAGAAAAGATCCAGGTCAATGAGGAGACACTCTGGTCCGGGGGACCGGGGGCGAATGCATATTATAAGGGAGGGGATAATGCTCATTCTTCCGAAAAGGTACATACCGCACTTCAAAATGTCCGACAGTCGATACAGGATATGGTAAATGATTTTTCCACAAATAATGCCGCCTATTTTGATGACAGCGGAAAACTTGTGACACACAATTATAAGGATCTGCTGAGTGACTCAGCATTTTCCAAAGATCTGGATATATTAAAGGGGGTCAAAAATAATTTTGGGACGTATCAGACCCTTGGAAACATTATCATAAATGATCCGGCTTCGGATTCTGACAAAGGATACAGTGGCTATGTGCGTAGATCAGATCTGAATAGCGGTATAGAAACCGTACATTATGTGACAAATGAGATAACCTGTGATAGAGAGTATTTTGTCAGCAGCCCTGCGAATGTACTTGCCATAAAGCTGACTGCAGACCAGTCCGGTGCCATTACCAGAGAATTTTCATTGGAATCCGAGCAGAGAAAAAAAGAAATAGTTGTGGATGAGGAAAATGGAACAGTTACCATGACCGGGCAGCCATCGGATCAGAAAGCGAATGGTTTGAAGTTCGCCCAGCAGATCAAGATCATCCCAGAGGGAGGCAGGATGCAGAAATCCAATGACTCCACTCTTCTGGTGGAGGGTGCGGATTCTGTGGTCATTATAATGGGAGCAGGTACCAATTATCAGGTTGACGATTCTGCCACAACCTATGATTACTTTAAGCCGGGAGATCCCCTTGATGATGTGGAGAGTGAGATCGGGGAGGCAGTGGAAAAAGGTTATGACAAGTTACGCCAGGAACATATAGAAGACTACAAAAACTTATTTGACCGTGTGACTCTGGATCTGAATGTTCCAGACATGCCGGAAAAGATGACAGATGACCTGCTTTCTGGGTACGGGAAGGACAATACCGCTGAAGAGGACAGATATCTAGAGATGTTGTTTTTCCAGTATGGAAGATATCTTTTGATCTCCAGTTCCAGGGAGAACAGTGTGCTTCCAGCGAATCTTCAGGGGATCTGGGCACAGGGACTGTCGCCAGCATGGAATTCAGACTTCCATACCAATATCAATCTGCAGATGAATTACTGGCTTGCGGAGCAGACAAATCTTACCGAGTGCCACACGGCAGTGATTGATTACATAAACAGCCTGGTGGAAAAGGGAAAAGTGACAGCGAAAAAATATTACTGCCAGCAGGACGGATCCGATGTGAGGGGATGGGTGATCCATCATGAGAATAACATCTGGGGAAATACCAATCCAAGTGACTGGACAACAGCATTTTATTTTCCGGCGGCCGCGGCGTGGATGTGCCAGGATATCTGGGATAAATACCAGTTTAACAGCGACAGGAAGTTTTTGGAGGAAAATTACGATACAATGCTGCAGGCGGCGCTGTTCTGGGTAGACAATTTATGGGAGGACGAGCGGGATGGAACGCTGGTGGCTAACCCATCCTATTCTCCGGAACACGGCGTATTTTCCCTGGGATGTACCAGCGATCAGGCTATTATTTGGGAATTGTTTGAGGAGGTAAAACTTGCCAGTCAGATTCTTGGAAAAGAAAATGATTCCGAGGTCAGAGAGATTGAAGAAGCACAGCAGAAATTATACATGCCGGAGGCAGACCGACTCGGCGGACAGCTGGCAGAGTGGAAGGATGAGACGACTCTGGAGGTTACGAATTCGGATAACCACAGGCATCAGAACCATGTATCTATTCTTCATCCCGGCACCTATGTGACAGCTGGAAAATCCGGGTGGGATGATAAAATGCTGGAGGCGGTCCGTGTTACGCTGGACAAACGCGGCGACGGTGGAACCGGCTGGAGCAAGGCGTGGAAAATAAATATGTGGGCGAGGATGCGGGATGGAGACCGTGCGAGAAAACTTTTGGGTGAACAGCTCACCGGCTCTACACTTGATAACCTGTTTGACACCCATCCACCCTTCCAGATCGATGGAAACTTTGGTGCGGCATCCGGTGTTACGGAAATGCTGCTACAGAGCCAGGGAGATTATATTGAACCATTAGCGGCGCTGCCTTCTGGATGGGAGGCTGGTTCTGTAAAAGGAATTAAGGCAAGAGGAAACTTCGAGATGGAATTCTCCTGGGAAAATGGCAGCATAAGCGAATGCCGCATCACCTCTAACAGCGGAAATCCGTGTAAAATGAAATACAATGGGATCGGAAGCCTGAAGGTATATGACGAGACAAACAAGCAGTATGTAAAAGCAGAGGTTTCTGAAAATACCCTTGAATTTCCCACAACAGCAGGGGCTGTATATGTTCTCACAAGTGATGGCTCGCTGCCGGTGGTGACGGCACCGCCGGCTGTACCTTCTGCTTCGCCGAACAACATTCCGTCAGCTACAGTGGCACCGGCTCCCACTCCCACGGCTTCCGGGGTACCTGGCCGAAATGAAAAGAAATCTATGAAGATTGGCTCTACGGTGGAAAAAAAAGGCGTGGTGTATAAAATCACATCTTCTGCAGCGGTTCAGTTGAAAAAAGTGCGCGGGTCGAAAAAGAGCGTGGTGATACCGGATACGATTACTGTTTCAGGGAAAAAATATTCCGTGACCTCTATTGCTGGTAAAGCGTTTTCCGGCAAAAAGATTACGAAAGTAACCATCGGCAAGAATGTCCAGAAGATTGGAATGAAAGCATTTGCCAGCTGCAAGAAGCTGAAAATGGTGATTCTTAAATCTGTTAGATTAAAAAGTGTCGGGAAACAGGCTTTTTACAGGACAGACCCGAAAATAAGGGTGAAGCTTGGCAGAAAAGTTATTGGTAAATATAGAAAACTTCTGATGAAGGGAAAGATTTCTTCTAAGGCGAGATATGTACCTGTAAAAGTCAGCTGATAAAACTTTTGTGATCAGAATGGGAAAGTGATGGAACAAAATTTTTCAGGTTTTAAGCAGTGTTGTGCCAGAAGTGGTTGTAAAACTCTAACTATTATGTTACGATTATTATTAGAACAAAAAGTTAGGATTAGTTACTAACACACCAAAGCAGGAGTAACTGCTTTAGATAGGAGGAAGTATGTTGAAGAACTGGAAAATGGGGTTTGTAATTGCAACAATAGTAGCTATTGTTTCAGCGGTATCGATGGGGGTGGTATTTTATATCTCCAATAGCAATATCACATCGGTGCTCATCAATGATGTGGAAAATAACATGCAGACATCCCTGGATGCAAAGACGAAGCTGATCGACGAGTACATATTGAATGCGGAGAGTCAGCTCGTATCGTTTTCAAAAGAAGGGGATATTCTGGATTTTCTGCGGAATACCGGTGATAAAGCGAAGCGGCAGGAATTACAGACGTATAATTCGGAGTATTTTGCGGCGCTCAAAGGCTGGGAGGGGCTGTATGTCTGTGACTGGAAAACGGAGACACTGACCCATTCCAATACCTCTGCAGTAGGTATAGTCCTGCGTGAGGGCGACTCGCTCAAACAGCTCCATGAAAATCTGACAGCAGCAAAGGGCGGTGTATTTAATACTGGTATCCTGAAATCGCCGGCATCGGGACAGCTCATAATATCCATGTATGTTCCGATCTACGACGGGGATACGCCGATGGGATTTGTTGGAGGTGCGATCCAGACAGACGGTCTTGCACAGCAGCTGGATTCTGTCTCCACCCATGGCATTGAGAATACCATCTATTCGCTTATCAATGTGGGAAAGAAACAGTATATTTTTGACGATAATCCTGACTTGATCCTGACAGATATTAAAGAAAAATCCCTTTTGGACATCATGTCCATGATTGATGGCGGGAAGGAAACCGGGCAGGTTACATATGACGGGGAAGATGGCGTGGAATATTTTTCAGTCTTTAAGTCGATTCCGGAGAGAGGATGGGCTCTGGTGATCCGGAATGATAAGGACGAACTGTATCAGCCAGTATACAGCAGCCGGCTGGTTCTCGGCTTTGTCTGCATTCTCGCCTTTCTTTTGATTACCGTTATGTCATGGGTGATGATAACCGTCAATTTAAAACCGCTGAAAAAAGTGATCCGGAAGATTGAGAAGATCGAGTCACTGGATTTGAGCGAAGATGACATGATCCAGGGTTATATTGGGTACAGGAGTGAGGTCGGTAAGCTGGCTACGGCGGTGGATTCCCTTACGGTTACATTCCGCAAGATGGTCAGTACATTGAATGATTGTTCCAAGTCCCTGGTGGGAAGCTCCGAGACGATGCGGACAGCTTCAAAGGATTTAATGGGGAGTGTGGAGGACAATTCGGCGACGACGGAGGAACTGTCTGCCAGCATTCTTAACACAAACGCATCCATAGGAGTGGTTACGGGCGAGGTTGAGAAGATCCATGATATTGTAGGGGATATTACGGACTGTGCCCAGGATGGAAGCGAGAAGAGCGATACGCTGATCCAGACGGCAAACGCTATGAGCAAAACAGCGGCGGATACTCTGGAAAATAATACAAAAAAGGTGGAGGAGACGAAGAAGAATATTGAGGCTGCCATGAGAAATCTTCAGTCCCTTGTGAAGATCAATGAGATGGCGACTCAGATCCTGGATATTACGAGCCAGACGAATCTGCTCTCACTGAATGCTTCCATTGAGGCAGCAAGGGCAGGAGAGGCAGGAAGAGGTTTTGCTGTTGTCGCCGGAGAGATTGGAAGCCTGGCGGAGAATTCATCAGAGACAGTCAATCAGATCCAGGCACTCTGTGTAGATGCAAACAAAAGTATAGAAAGCATTCAGACATGTTTTGAAGATATCATCGCGTTTATGGAAAAAGATGTATCTGGCAGATTCCAGGAATTTGCAGATATGGCTGGTCAGTATGAAGCTGTGGTGAATGATATCCAGGAAGTCATTCATAACATCCATGATAAATCTTCTGCATTTTCGGAGAGCGCGACGAATATCCGGGAACAGATCAATAATGTCAAGATGGCATCCAATGATAATGAACAAGGGGTGGATGATATCATCGTCAAAAATGATATGACGACCCAGACTGCTGATTCTATTATCAGGATCGCAGATCTGAACCAGTCAAATGTGGAAGCGATCAAGGATATTCTGGATATGTTCAAGTAAATTGGCAGAGGACCTTGATGTAGAGCTAGTTGTATATTGGAAGGCTGTGCCAAATAAAAGAGGCTGTTACACTGACTGGAAAAAGAATCAGTCAATGTAACAGCCTCCTTATTATATCGAAAGAAAAGAATCTCAGCTCTCCATCAGATATTTTTCGTTGATGGCAAGAACCTGCGCCATCGCCTGTTCGCCGGGGGCGCCGATGGTATTTCGTTTCTCCACACAGGTTTTCATGGAAATTGCCTCATAGATATCCTCTTCAAAGACGGGGGATATTTTTTTGTATTCCTCCAGGGGAAGTTCGTCCAAAGAAATATTTTTGTCGATGCAGGTTAGTACCAGCTGCCCGATGATGCCGTGGGCGTCGCGGAAGGCGACACCGTGGTTCACCAGATAGTCAGCGGCATCAGTAGCGTTGGTAAACCCATTTTTTGCGCTGGCTTCCATATTTTCCTTGTTAAACTTCATGGTGTCGATCATGCCGGTAAATAAAGAAATGCAGCCTTTTACCGTGTCGATTGCATCAAAGACAAGTTCTTTATCTTCCTGCATATCTTTATTATAGGCGAGAGGGATCCCCTTCATCGTAGTAAGGATGGAGATCAGGGCGCCGTAGACACGTCCGGTCTTTCCGCGGACGAGCTCAGCGATGTCCGGATTTTTCTTTTGGGGCATAATGCTGCTGCCTGTGGAATAAGAATCATCGATATCCACAAACTGGTATTCGTTGGAATTCCACAGGATGATCTCTTCGCAAAAACGGCTCAGGTGCATCATGATAGTAGACAGTGCACTCAGAAGTTCGATCAGATAATCTCTGTCAGATACGGAGTCCATGCTGTTCAGTGTAGGTCCGTCAAAATTCAGAAGTTTTGCCGTGTAGTCCCGGTCCAGAGGATAGGTGGTGCCGGCCAGGGCGCCGGAGCCAAGGGGACAATAATTCATCCGGTCGTAGATGTCACGGAGACGGCTGCGGTCTCGGCGGAACATCTCAAAATAAGCGCCAAAATGATGGGCCAGAGTTACCGGCTGTGCTTTCTGAAGATGAGTGAATCCTGGCATAAAGGTGTCTGTATTCTCTTTCATGATATTGTGGATGACCGTCAGCAGTTCTTTGAGCAGGTCATTCAGTGCTACGATCTCATCCCGGGTGTACAGTTTCATATCCAGGGCCACCTGGTCGTTCCGGCTCCGTCCGGTGTGAAGCTTCTTGCCCGGCTCCCCAATGCGTTCTATGAGATTGGCCTCCACAAAGCTGTGGATATCTTCGTGCTCTGCTGTGATCTCCAGCCCGCCGGATTCGATATCTTCCAATATTCCCTTTAATCCCCCGATGATCTTTTCTTTTTCATCGGTTGTCAGTATATGTTGTTTTTCCAGCATTGTCACATGGGCAATGCTTCCCAGGATATCCTGTTTGTAAAATTTCTGGTCAAAGGAGATCGAAGCATTAAAATTGTGTACCAGCTGATTCGTTTCCTTTGTAAAACGTCCGCCCCAGAGTTTCATGATGTTTCCTCCGTTCTGTAGATATATTTATGTCCTTTAATACTAACATTTTAAAGAGGGAAAATCAACTGCTATTGTGGCTGGCCTGACGGTGCCAAATCGAACCTGTTCCGATTTGGCACTGTCAGGCTGAGCTTTTTCAATTCGTGACTTGTAAATCTATCCGGTGATGGTATAATATAAGGAGCGGCCGGAAGTCCCTGGCCCGACTATGACTTAGCCTGACAGCGTGGATCTGAATCCTTTTTTTCTGTGGCGCCGGGCTGAATGGGGGAGAAAATGAAAAAAATTAAATCAATCGGTTTTGCCCTGCTCTATCTGGTAATATCCATTCTGGTTCAGTTCTTGGTGGTGTATAGGGTACAGATACAGATCATGCTGAAGAGAGGAAGGGAGATCCCCTTGGACGCCCTTCAACAAATGCTGGGCAACTATGGATTTAACCTGATCTTCATATCACTGATAAATCTCATTCTCATCGCGGGAATGGGATCCTGGTATTATTTTATCCGCAAACAGCGGGATGTATCCCCAGTGGATTACAGGAAGATACTTTCTCCAAAGACGGTTGGATGTCTGGCAGCCCTGGCTTTTTTTGCCCAGCATGCCTGCAGTATTGTGATGACTGTTATTTCTATTATATTTCCACATTCTTTTTACAATTATGTTAAATTAATGGAAGGTGTGGACATCAACGTCCTGCCGGCATGGGCCACTCTGTTTATCGTGGCGGTATGGGCGCCCCTGGCAGAGGAGATCGTTTTTCGTGCCATGATATTCCGGACGCTGCGTAAGGGTTTTGCCTTTTGGCCGGCAGCCATATTGTCTGGCGTTGTCTTCGGGGTGTATCATATGAATCTGGTTCAGGGGGTGTATGCGGCTCTGCTGGGAGTTTTGCTGGCATATATTTATGAGAAGACCAATTCACTTCTTGGCGTCTATATATTTCATCTAAGTTTTAACCTGATGAACTATGGAATTTCTTTTATTCAGAAGCATGCAGGTATCCCTCAGCTTTTGCAGGGGGTTATCCTACTGGTACTGATGGCTGCAGCGATTCCCGGTATGGCTGCATGCATTTACTGGCTTTCCAGAATATACCGGAAACAGGGGATTGAAAATTGATTTTACATAATCTTGCAAAAATGTCGGAGTTCTTGTATAATATACGGTGGAAGCATGACGATGCCGTTGTGCTAAACCAATGGAGGTGAAGATGTGGCACTTACAGTAAATGATATATCGGCGGTGGATGGACAGAATCAAATGTATGCCAACAGGGCAGGAAGCAGAAAAACAACCATCACCCCCTTTTCTGAAGTTTTAAAACAACAGGAAAAAAATATAACTGCTTCTGAGGCGGCAGCAGCGAAAGAAAATATTTCTTCAAAAGATGCTTCTCCTCAGAAGGCAGATAATATTTCCACGGGAAATACTTCTGTGGGAAATATAGCGGAGACGAAAGGAACCACTGGAACGAGGAATTCGGATGGCACGCTGACAACGACGCTTGTGGACATCTTCCGGCGCGCTTCGGAAAAATATGGCGTCTCCTATGATTTTTTAACAGCAGTGGCTAAGGCAGAGTCGGATTTCAATCCCAACTGCGTCTCTTCTGCCGGAGCAAAGGGGATCATGCAGATCATGCCGGCGGAGGCAAAAGGCCTTGGGATACAGGATATTTTTGATGTGGAGCAGAATATCATGGGATCGGCGAAGCTGCTTGCGGCACATCTGGAGAAGTTTAACGGGGATACGACGCTGGCAGCGGCAGCTTATAATGCCGGCAGCGGCAGAGTGAAACAGTATGGTGGTGTCCCGCCTTTTAAAGAGACACAAAACTATGTAAAAAAGATTGCTGCCTATATGAAAGAGGGCGTGACTGTTCCGGATAAAACAGTTACCGTCAGCCCCAATAAGCTGAGCGGGGATGTGACAAAGAGCCAGAAGAAGGCAGGCAGTACATCCTATCAGACAGGAACCAGTGGATTAAATGCGGTGGCAGCCACGGAAGAAGAACTGAACCAGAGTATGGTGGTGGTAGGCTCCGGAGACAGTGCCGTTAAGATGACCTATGGAGCATATCAGAGATATCTTGAACTGGGAAGCCTGGGGGTAGGCTGAATACAAGATTCCGGTGTTGACTAAGAGGATAAATATAGAATAATATGAGTGAATATAAAGGAGATTAGAACATGAGTAAGAAACCTACAGTATTGATGATCCTGGATGGATATGGACTGAATGACAAGACTGAGGGCAATGCTGTTGCCGAGGGAAAGACGCCGGTCATGGACAGACTGATGGCAGAGTGTCCTTTTGTTAAGGGAAATGCCAGCGGCATGGCTGTTGGTCTGCCAGAGGGACAGATGGGAAATTCCGAGGTTGGACACCTGAATATGGGTGCAGGGCGTATCGTGTACCAGGAGCTGACAAGAATCACCAAAGAGATTGAAGATGGGGTTTTCTTTGAGAACGAGGCGCTTCTCCAGGCGATAGATAATTGTAAGAAATATAATTCTGACCTCCATCTTTTTGGACTTCTGTCCGACGGCGGTGTCCACAGCCACAATACACATATGTATGCGCTGTTAGAGCTGGCGAAGAGAAACGGGATTGAAAATGTATACCTTCATGCGTTTCTGGATGGAAGGGATACGCCGCCGGCATCAGGAAAAGATTTTGTAAAGGCTGCGATGGACAAGATGGAAGAGATCGGAGTGGGACAGGTAGCCACTGTGATGGGGCGTTATTATGTGATGGACCGTGACAACCGCTGGGACCGTGTCCAGAAAGCATATGAGGCGCTGGTTCTTGGAAAGGGAGAGACAGCAGAATGTGGACTGTGCGCTGTACAGCAGTCTTATGATAAAGAGGAGACCGACGAGTTCGTTCTTCCTACCGTGATCGTAAAAGATGGTGCGCCGGTGGCCACGGTAAAAGAAAATGATTCTGTTATTTTCTATAATTTCCGTCCGGACCGCGCAAGAGAGATCACAAGAGCTTTCTGTGATGATAAATTTGAGGGATTTGAGCGTGCCAACGGGTATTTCCCATTAACATTTGTGGCATTTACGGAGTATGATGTGACGATCCCGAATAAAATTGTAGCGTTTCATAAGGTGGAGATCAATAATACCTTCGGCGAGTTTCTGGCGAAAAACGGATTGAAGCAGCTTCGTACTGCTGAGACGGAGAAATATGCACATGTTACGTTTTTCTTCAACGGAGGCGTAGAGGAGCCAAATGAGGGAGAGGACAGACTGTTAGTCAATTCCCCGAAAGTGGCGACCTATGACCTGCAGCCAGAGATGAGTGCTTATAAAGTGTGTGAGGGCCTGGTGGACGCCATCAAGTCTGACAAGTATGATGTGATCATCGTCAATTTTGCCAATCCGGATATGGTGGGCCATACCGGTGTGGAGGCAGCAGCGATCCAGGCTATTGAGGCAGTGGATGAATGTGTCGGCAAGGTTGTGGAGGCTATTAAAGAAGTGGATGGACAGATGTTTATCTGTGCGGATCATGGAAATGCAGAACAGCTCATTGATTATGAGACGAAGCAGCCCTTTACTGCACATACCATTAATCCGGTACCCTTTATCCTGGTGAATTATGATGATGCATACACATTGCGGGAAGGCGGCTGTCTGGCAGATATCGCACCTACTCTCATCGAGATGATGGGAATGACCCAGCCGGAGGAAATGACAGGAAAGTCGCTGTTAATAAAAAAATAAGGAAAGAAAGTTTGTGCGGCGACGCCCAAACTTGATAAGAACTTTTAGTTCTTATGCACAGAAGGAGGAGAAAAAATGGGAAGAACAGGAAGAGTAAACTGGATAACAGGTATTGTTGGCGCACTGGTGGGTGTGGCCATCGGAGTTGCGGCATGGGTTGGTATTTACCAGCTGGGCTACATCGCGGGGATCGCAGGATTTATCATGATGATCTGCTCGGTCAAGGGATTTGAACTGCTGGGAGGCGGTATCAATATACCGGCGATGATACTGTGTGTTGTGATTGATCTTGTGGCAGTTTATTTTGCCCACAAACTAGCGGTTACAGTAAGTATTATGCAGGAACTGAATTATGGTTTTGGCCAGTCCTACCATTATATACCGTTTCTCTTGGAGTACAGTGAATTTTCCACTGCATACTACAAAGACCTTGCTATGGGCTACGGACTGACAGCGGTCGCTGTCGTTCCATCCGTGATCAACATGTTCAAGGGTAAAAAGAGAGAGGAGTAATGTTTCTCTCTGCGAAGTAAAAATGAGGTAAGAGATGAGTAAAAAAGTAGTCGTGGGTATGTCCGGCGGTGTGGATTCATCGGTGGCGGCATACCTTCTGAAAGAACAGGGCTATGAAGTGATCGGGGTAACCATGCAGATCTGGCAGGAGGATACTTCTCTGGTTCAGGAGGAGAATGGCGGATGCTGCGGGTTATCGGCAGTAGAGGATGCCAGACGTGTAGCAGAACGTCTAGGCATCCGTTATTATGTCATGAATTTTCGGGAAGAGTTTCAGAAAAATGTGATCGATTATTTTGTCAATGAATATTTGAACGGCAGGACACCGAACCCCTGCATCGCCTGCAACCGTTATGTCAAATGGGAATCCCTTCTGCGCAGGAGTTTAGAGATCGGAGCTGACTACATCGCCACCGGACATTATGCCAGGGTTGCCCGGCTGCCAAATGGCAGGTATGCCCTTAAAAGATCGGTGACGGCGGCGAAGGATCAGACCTATGCCCTCTACAGCCTGACCCAGGACCAGCTGAAACATACTCTGATGCCGGTGGGGGAGTACGAAAAAGAAGCAGTGAGGAAGATCGCAGAAGACACCGGGCTTCCAGTGGCTCACAAGCCGGACAGCCAGGAGATCTGTTTTGTGCCCGATCATGACTACGCTTCCTTTATTGAGAGGGAAACCGGGAAAAAGATACAGACCGGAAATTTTGTAGATGTGCAGGGAAATATCATAGGTCCCCACAAAGGGATCACCCACTATACTATAGGTCAGAGGAAAGGACTTGGCATCGCTCTGGGGCGGCCAGTCTTTGTGACAGAGATCCGCCCGGAGACGGGAGAGGTGGTGCTGGGTGAAAACGATGAGCTTTTTTCCAGGACCCTCCGCGCCAATGCTTTGAATTTTATGTCTGTACCGGAACTGGATGGTGAAGTGCGGGCATCGGCAAAGATCCGGTACAACCACCAGGGGGATGACTGTGTTATCCGCATGGTGGACAGAGATACTGTAGAGGTGGTATTTGACCGTCCCCAGAGAGCAGCCACTCCGGGACAGGCAGTTGTGTTTTATGAGGGAGACTGCGTGCTTGGCGGGGGCACTATTATAAAGTAGGGCAAAAACAGGGCATACTGTAATTTTTTCTTGAATAAATGTGCCTGTTATGATAGTATATATTAGATATCTTGTTTTCAGGGGAAAGCTATGCCCTGAAAATATGCAGTATATAAGCGAAATTGAAAGGGGATCGTCATGAAGTATTTTGGTACGGATGGCTTTCGCGGAGAGGCAAATGTTACGCTGACAGCGGAACATGCTTTCAGGATCGGACGTTTTTTGGGAAATTACTTTCAGGATGGCAGACATCGTGTCCGTGTAGTGGTGGGGAAAGATACACGGCTTTCCGGCTATATGTATGAGACTGCCCTGGCGGCAGGACTTACAGCCAGTGGAGCGGATGTCTATGAGATACATGTGACAACGACACCCAGCATTTCTTATCTTATACGTAATGAAAAATTTGATTTTGGCATTATGATCACAGCCAGCCACAACCCGTATAGGGATAATGGCATCAAGGTGATCAATGAAAAGGGACATAAGCTGGAGGAAGAGATCGAAGAGAAGATAGAAGCATATATTGATGGGGAGATACCGGAGCTTCCTTATGCTACGGGAGAGAACCTTGGGAGGTGTTATGATTACACCGAAGGAAAAGAGATCTACAAAGAGTACCTTGGAGGACTGGTAAAGCATTCTTTTAAAGGGAAAAAGATTGCGCTGGATATGTCCAATGGATCGGCCTCCCGCATCGCAGGAAAAATATTTGAAAAGCTGGGGGCGGAGGTACATACCACAGGAGATACCCCGGATGGGATGAATATAAACCGCCACTGTGGATCCACTCATATTGAAAATCTGCAGGAACTGGTGAAAAATACTGGCGCGGATGCGGGCTTTGCCTATGACGGGGACGCAGACCGCTGTATCGCTGTCAATGAGAAAGGCGAGGTGGTCACAGGAGACCATATTATGTATCTGTGCGGTGTTTATCTGAAAGAACAGGGGCTGCTGAAAGACGATATGGTAGTCACTACCGTGATGTCCAATATGGGACTTTACAAGGCCTTTGACCGTGTCGGGATCCGGTACGAACAGACCGCAGTGGGGGATAAATATGTCTGTGCCAGTATGATGGAACATGATTACGTGCTGGGTGGAGAACAGTCCGGACATGTGATCTTCAAAGAACATGCTGTTACGGGAGACGGGATCCTCACTTCCCTTATGATCATGGAAGCCATGCTCTCAAAAGGAAAGCTGCTTTCTGAACTGACAGAGGATCTGAAGATCTATCCTCAGCTGCTGGTGAATATGCGGGTGAAGGATAAGGCTGCTGCCAGAGAAGATAAAGATGTTGTCCAGGCAGCAAAAGAAGTAGAAGCTGCTCTGGGAGACGAGGGAAGACTTCTGCTGAGGGAGAGCGGAACCGAACCTCTTATACGGGTTATGGTGGAAGCAAAGACTGACGCGCTATGCAAAGAAAACGTCGACAGGATCCTGGACGTTTTGAGGGCAAAAGGGCATGAAGCTGCTAAATAAATGCTAAGAAAGGATAAACGAGATGAAAGGTGCTTATTACACAAAACAGTATCGAAATGTATTTGCCGAGTGTGGACATTCACAGGAAGAGATCGATAAAAAGTTAAAAGATGCGTTCCACACTGTATTTTATGGCCCGGAGGGTGAAAAGTTCTATTTTGAAGCCGGGGATGACATGGGATATTTTGAGGATACAGGAAATTTTGATGCCAGAACAGAAGGTATGTCTTATGCCATGATGATGTGTGTCCAGATGGATATGAAAAATGAATTTGACCGCGTCTGGAAATGGGCGAGGACTTATATGTATATGGAAGAAGGCTACAACAAAGGATATTTTGCCTGGTCCTGCCAGACCAATGGAACAAAGAATGACCATGGGCCTGCGCCGGACGGGGAGGAGTTCTTTGCCATGGCGCTTTTCTTTGCTTCCCACCGATGGGGAGACGGAGAGGGAATCTTCAATTATTCCCAGGAGGCGAAAAATATCCTTAGTGCCTGCATACATAACGGCGAGAAAGAGCCGGGGGATCCGATCATGGAGCCGGAGAATTATCTGATCCGCTTTATTCCCAGCCGTAAATTCAGCGATCCTTCTTATCACTGTCCTCATTTTTATGAGCTGTTTGCCCTGTGGGCAAATGAAGAGGACCGGGAATTCTGGAAGAAAGCAGCCCAGGCAAGCCGTGAATACCTGAAAAAAGCATGTCATCCAGAGACCGGGCTGGCGGCAGAGTACGCTTATTATGATGGAACGCCGTATCCGGAAGAACAGGATATCTTTGGCGGCCGCCATGACTGGTACTACAGTGATTCTTACCGGGTGATCGCCAATATCGGTCTGGATTATGAGTGGTTTGCGCCGGATGACTGGAACAAGGAGAATAACAATAAGGTTCAGAAATTCTTTATGGAGACCCACCGCGGTGAGGATTTTATGACATATGAGATCGATGGTACGGTTCTCGACCAGCCGGCTCTTCATCCTGTGGCGATCATTGCCACCAATGCCCAGGCTTCCCTGGCGGCAGACGGACCTTATGCCAAAGAGTGTGTGGAGCGTTTCTGGAATACGCCTCTCCGCACCGGCGAAAGAAGATATTATGATAACTGTCTGTATCTGTTTGCCCTGCTGGCACTGAGTGGAAACTACCGGGTGTGGTAGAACAGGGAAGAGAAAGCGGGTCTGTCCGCAGGGAATTTTCTGACTTGTTTCAAAAACAAAAAAAATGGGAATGCTTTTAAGAGCTTGCCTTATAAAATAAATTTAGAAATCGTATTTGGAGGAATAAGAACATGAGTTACAAAGTAGAGAATCTTGAAAACAGTATGGCAAAGATCACGATAGAGGTAAGTGTAGAGGATTTTGAGGCGGCTATGGTCAAATCCTATCATAAGAATAAGGGTAAGATCTCGATCCAGGGCTTCCGCAAGGGAAAAGCGCCAAGAAAAATGATCGAGAAGCTTTATGGCCCGGAAATTTTCTATGAGGATGCCGCTAATTTTGCAATTCCGGAGGCATATGAGGCTGCGGCAAAGGAGTGCGGTCTTGAGATCGTATCCCGTCCGGAGATCGACGTGGAAGATATCGGCAAAGACAAACCTTTTGTATTTACCGCGACTGTTGCAGTGAAGCCAGAGGTGGAACTGGGAGATTATAAAGGTATTGAGGTAGAAAAACAGGAAGTCAAAGTTTTGGCAGCGGATGTCAACGCGGAGATTGACCGTGTACGTGAGCAGAATGCACGTATTATGACAGTAGAAGACAGAGAGATCAAAAAGGATGATATTGCAGTTATCGACTTTGAAGGATTTGTAGAGGGCGAGGCATTTGAAGGCGGCAAGGGCACGGATTATTCCCTGACCATCGGAAGCCATTCCTTTATCGATACCTTTGAAGACCAGCTGATCGGCAAAAAGACTGGCGATAAAGTGGACGTCAATGTTACGTTCCCAGAGGAATACCACGAAGCAAGCCTGAAGGGCAAACCTGCTTTGTTCAAGGTGGAGATCAAGGAAGTAAAAGTAAAAGAGCTTCCTAAGCTGGACGATGAATTTGCCAGTGAGGTTTCTGAGTTTGATACGCTGAAGGAATACAAGGCGAGTGTGAAAAAGACTCTGACCGATCGAAGAAAAGCCCAGGTGAAGACAGAGAAAGAAAATAAAGTGCTGGAGAAGGTTGTTGAAAACGCAAAGGTAGAGCTTCCGGCTCCGATGGTAGATGAGCAGGTATCCCAGATGGTAAATGAGTTTGCTTCAAGACTTCAGCAGCAGGGACTTTCCATCGAGCAGTATATGCAGATGACTGGCATGCAGCCTCAGGCACTTATGGATCAGATGAGACCAGAGGCAGAGATGCGCATTAAGACCCGGCTTGTTTTAGAGGCTGTGGCAGAGGCAGAAAAGATCAAGGCTACAGATAAGGACATTGATAAAGAACTGGAGAAAATGGCTGAAATGTACAGAATGGAAGCAGATAAGCTCAAAGAGATGGCTGGAGAGGCTGAAAAAGAGCAGATTTCCAAAGATGTTGCTGTACAAAAGGCAGTGGATCTTCTGGTGAAAGAAGCCGTAGAGATCGAGGCTTCCGATAAGGCGGAGGAAGATGCAGAGTAACACGATACATGAATGTAATGTAGATGGAGGAAAATAATATGGCTTTAGTTCCTTATGTCATTGAGCAGACGAGCCGGGGAGGCGAGCGCTCTTATGATATATATTCGAGACTGCTCCGGGAAAGGATCATTTTTCTTGGGGATGAGGTAAATGACACGACAGCAAGCCTTGTGGTGGCACAGATGCTGTTTTTGGAATCTGAGGATCCGGGCAAGGATATCAATCTGTATATTAACAGCCCTGGCGGTTCAGTGACAGCCGGCATGGCGATCTACGATACCATGAATTATGTCAAATGCGATGTCTCTACGATCTGTATGGGGCTTGCAGCGAGTATGGGAGCCTTCCTGCTTTCCAGTGGCGCCAAAGGAAAGAGGCTTGCACTGCCCAATGCGGAGATCATGATCCATCAGCCATCCGGAGGAGCGAAGGGACAGGCGACGGAGATTCAGATCGTGGCAGAGAATATTCTGAAAACGAAGAAAAAGCTGAATGAGATCCTCGCTGCCAATACGGGTCAGACTGTGGAAAAGATTGCTGAGGATACCGAACGGGATAACTTTATGTCGGCTGAGGAAGCACTTCAGTACGGGCTTGTTGACCGGATCCTTGTCAATCATGAATCGAAATAATATCTGTGGTGCCACCATATGTTCCGGGTGGCACCATGTGCTTTTTTATCTGATAGGAAAGTTCTAATTGTGCGAAGAAAGGGAGAAATTTATGGCAGGAAGAAATAGTGACAATCAGACATCCTTTCGCTGTTCCTTTTGTGGAAAGACAGAAAAACAGGTTCGCAAACTGATCGCAGGACCGACAGGTGTCTATATATGTGACGAGTGTACTGAGCTCTGTGAAGAAATTCTAGCAGAGGAATACCAGGAAATGTATGGTGGGGATGATGTGGAAGAGGTGGAGATCAATCTGCTGAAGCCAAAAGAGATCAAGGAATTTCTGGACGAATATGTCATCGGTCAGGAGGAGGCAAAAAAAGCGCTGTCAGTAGCGGTTTACAATCATTATAAGAGGGTTATGTCTGCTGCGGACATGGACGTGGAGCTCCAGAAGAGCAATATTCTTATGATAGGTCCTACCGGTTCCGGTAAGACCTATCTGGCACAGACCCTGGCAAAGGTACTAAATGTGCCTTTCGCTATCGCAGATGCCACAACGCTGACCGAGGCGGGATATGTCGGTGAAGATGTGGAAAATATTCTGCTGAAGATCATACAGGCGGCGGATTATGATATCCCCCGTGCGGAGCACGGAATCATTTATATCGATGAGATCGATAAGATCACGAAGAAGTCAGAAAATGCATCCATCACCAGGGATGTGTCCGGTGAGGGCGTGCAGCAGGCCCTGCTTAAGATCCTGGAGGGAACAGAAGCCAGTGTTCCGCCCCAGGGAGGAAGAAAACATCCCCAGCAGGAGTTTTATCACATCGATACGACGAATATACTTTTTATATGTGGAGGAGCTTTTGATGGACTGGATAAGATCATCGGATCCAGGATCGACAAGAAATCCATCGGCTTCAACGCAGAGATTTCAGATAAGACAGACTCCAATATCGGGGATCTGTTCCGCCAGGTGCTGCCCCAGGATCTGGTGAAGTTCGGTATCATACCGGAATTCGTGGGACGTGTGCCAGTGACCGTCAGCCTTGATCTGCTGGACGAGGAGGCGTTGACCCAGATTCTTGTGAAACCGAGAAATGCCATAACGAAGCAGTATCAAAAGCTGCTGGAGCTGGATGGCATCCGGCTTACCTTTGACGAGGAAGCCGTGCGGGAGATCGCCCGCCAGTCCATCGAGCGGAAGACCGGGGCGAGAGGACTTCGCGCCATTATCGAGAACTGCATGATGGATTATATGTTTGAGCTCCCCTCCAGAGAGGATGTGAAGGAGTGCCGGATCACAAAAGCCGTTGTGGATAAGGAAGGAATACCGGAACTGATCGGGCAGGATGACCAGGTGATCCTTCTGGAAGAAAAAACCGGGGAAAGTGCCTGAGTGGCGGCATGTGGTACAAAGGGAAGAATGGAGGAACAAGATGTCATGGATGAACAAATGAAAACATTGCCAATCATCGCATTGAAAGGAATGACAATTCTACCGGGAATGCTGGTTCATCTGGATGTGAATCGTGATATCACCAAACGGGCAGTGGATGAGGCGATGGCGGAAGACAGCATTATCTTCATTACGAGCCAGAAAGATGACCGGGTAGAACTGCCCCTGTATTCAGATGTGGAGAGCATCGGTGTTGTGGCAAGGATACGGCAGGTCATAAAACTGGAAGACAATGTGATCCGTATTCTGGTTTCTACGAGACAGAGAGGGACACTGACCGCCCTTGTTCAAAATGAGCCATTTTTGATGGGAGATGTTGTATTTTATGATAAGACGGCGGCAGCAGAAAATATCCGTGAGATCGAATATACTGCTATGTGCCGGGATATAAAGGATATGTATACCCTCTATCTGGGGCAGAATCCAAGTGCCGGAAGAAGCGCCTATGAGAAGATCCAGAAAGAAAATGACCTGGATATCCTGCTGGATCTTATCGCCATGCATATTCCGATGGATCTGGAGAAGCGCCAGCAGGTTCTGGAGTGCTTTGATGTGGAAAACCGTTTTTATCTGGTTTCTGAATATCTTGCCAGAGAGATCGATATCCTTAAGATCCGTGCCGATTATAAGACCAAAGTCAAATCCGAAGTGGATAAAAACCAGAAAGAATATTTTCTCCGGGAACAGATGAAGGTCATCCGGGATGAGCTGGGTGAAGGTGCCGGCAGTTATGAGGAGAAATACCGGGAAAAACTGGAGCAGCTCATCTGTTCCGATGAGATCAGGGAAAAGCTGGAGGAGGAGATCAAGAGGCTTGACAGCCTGCCCTCCAGCTCATCGGAGAGTGCGGTGACGCGGGATTATATTGAGACGCTTCTGGATCTGCCCTGGGATAAGATGGATGAATCCAGCCAGGATCTTCTGAGGGCACAGAAGGTTTTGGATGAGGATCATTATGGGCTGGAAAAGGTAAAAGAACGGATTCTTGAATTTCTTGCGGTCCGCAAGCTGAATGCCAGAGGCGAGGCGCCCATCGTATGTCTGGTAGGCCCTCCGGGGACAGGAAAGACCTCCATTGCCAAGTCCGTGGCCCGCGCCCTGGAAAAGAAATACGTGAGGATCTGCCTGGGTGGAGTCCGGGATGAAGCGGAGATCCGGGGACACCGAAGAACCTATATCGGTGCTTTGCCAGGGCGGATCATCGACGGTCTCAAACGGTCCGGGGTAAAAAATCCATTGATGCTGCTGGATGAGATCGATAAGGTGAGCAGCGACTATAAAGGAGATACCTCTTCGGCGCTTCTGGAAGTGCTGGATCCGGAACAGAACCAGCATTTTACCGATCACTATGTGGAGCTGCCGGTGGACCTGTCGGAAGTGTTGTTTTTGTGTACCGCCAATACGGTGGATACGATACCCAGACCTCTGTTAGACCGCATGGAGATTATCGAGATCTCAGGCTATACAGAAAATGAAAAATTTCATATTGGAAAACAATACCTGATTCCAAAACAGATCGAAAAGAACGGATTGAAAAAATCTAACCTGTCCATTAATGATAAAGCACTGCGGGATATCATAAGCTATTATACCAGGGAAGCGGGAGTCCGTGGACTGGAGCGTCAGATCGGCAGGATCTGCAGGAAGACCGCGAGGCAGATCGTAAATGGAGAGGCGGAAAAGCTGCGGGTATCCGGAAAGAATCTAAAGGAAATCCTTGGAAAGCGGCGATATACGAATCTAAAAGCCAATGCAGAAGATGAGATCGGCATTGTGCGGGGGCTAGCCTGGACTCAGGTGGGAGGAGATACCCTGGAGATCGAGGTCAATATCATGCCGGGGGAAGGAAATCTGATCCTCACCGGGCAGCTGGGAGATGTCATGCAGGAATCCGCACGCATCGCCCTCAGTTTTGTCCGCTCGATCTGCAAAAAAGATAACGAGTATTTCAAAGAGCACGACATCCATGTGCATGTTCCCGAAGGGGCTGTGCCAAAAGACGGGCCCTCTGCCGGCATCACTATGGCGACAGCACTGTATTCTGCCATCGAAGAGAAAAAAGTGGATGCCAGAACAGCCATGACAGGGGAAGTGACACTCCGGGGAAGAGTGCTGCCCATCGGGGGCCTGAAAGAAAAACTCCTGGCTGCCAGACTGGCAGGGATCACAAGGGTTATCGTACCAAAAGAAAATGAACCTGACGTGCAGGAACTGGAAGAGGAGATCACCGGGGGAATGGAGATCGTATTTGCCGGTGAGATGAAAAAGGTACTGGATACCGCAGTGGTGGGATAGGTATCTGCAGGAGAAAAGGAGAATGTGATGGTAATCCGGTCACTGGAATTAGAAACAGTCTGCGGCATCACCAGCAGGCTGCCACAGAATGATAAAATTGAGCTTGCCTTCTGGGGAAGATCTAATGTGGGGAAATCTTCCCTCATTAATACGCTGATGAACCGCAAAGGGTTTGCCAGAATATCTTCCCAGCCGGGCAAGACCCAGACCATCAATTATTATAATGTGAATGATATCTGCTATATGGTGGATCTGCCCGGCTACGGCTATGCGAAAGTGTCGAAGGAGACGGCGGCAAAATGGATGAAGATGATCGAGAAATATCTGGATACCTCCCAGGCTCTGCGGGTGGTATTTCTTCTCATTGACATCCGCCACGAGCCCTCGGCAAATGATGTAAAGATGTATCAGCTGCTTTTATCCAAGGGGTTTAATCCGCTGATCATCGCCACAAAAGCGGATAAGATCAGTAAAAATGCCCGAAGCCGGCATATTTCCATGATCCGGAAAAAGCTGCAGCTGGTGGAGGGAACGCCAGTCATTCCTTTTTCTGCCCAGAACAGGGAGGGAAAGGATGAAATCTGGGAGTATATCGATACCTTTGTAAAGGAGATCCCATTATGAATCAGAAAACAAAGCATACGATTGAGAATGTAGTGGAAAAGATCGCTGATAATTACGAAGGGGAACCTCTGTTTTCGACAAAACAGGGCAAGAACATGCCGGAGAGAAAGGTTATCATTGACGCTCTGCTGGAGCTGCGGCTGGTGATGTTTCCGGGATATTTTGGAGAGCAGGATGCCACCAGGGGACTGCCAAAATACTTTGTGGGCGACCGGCTGCTGGGGATTTATAATATGCTCTGTGAGCAGATCGCCTGTGCCTTTGCCTATTATGAGGACGAAGAGGTGCTCAGGGCAGAATCCCTGGAGGGAAATCCGGATGAAAAAAATAAGGAACGGGCAGAACAGATCTGCAGTGAGTTTTTTGAACAGCTTCCCCACATCCAGAAACTGCTCTTAAAGGATGTCCAGGCAGGGTATGACGGGGATCCTGCAGCCCATAGCAAGGAAGAGATCATATTTTCCTATCCTGGTCTATTTGCCATCTTTGTCTACCGCATCGCCCATGAATTTTACATACGCAGCGTACCGTACATACCGAGGATCATGACTGAATATGCCCATGCCAAGACGGGCATCGATATCCACTCCGGCGCCGACATCGGAGAATGTTTTTTTATCGACCACGGTACCGGTATCGTCATTGGTGAGACCACGGTCATCGGAAATAACGTGAAACTTTACCAGGGGGTAACTCTGGGCGGGCTTTCCACCCGAGGCGGCCAGAAACTTTCCGGCACAAAGCGCCACCCTACCATTGAGGACAATGTGACGATCTATTCCAATGCGTCGATCCTGGGCGGCGACACGGTCATCGGTAAGAATTCCGTCATAGGCGGCAATACCTTTATCACGGAGTCCGTTCCGGAAAATTCCCGTGTCAGCTTCCAGAAGCCGGTTTAGCTATGTCCGCAGGATTTTTTCATAAATTAGACCTACAATAAACCATAGGGGGGCATAATCCAGACGGATGAGCCCCTTGATATTATGTTTGGCGTCACTGTAGTCCCAGGGGCAGCAGTGATTTTTTTTTAGCAGTTTTCCGGTGCCGTATTCTGTTGCAAAAATGCAGGTAGTATACACCATTCCGCGTATCACTACATTTACATTTTTCAGAGCCTTTGAAATCGGTTTGATAAGGGATGCCATACCATAGATGGGGAACATCCACATGGAAGTCCGGCAGGTGTATTCTTTGTTTTTATGGGAAAAGATGGAGTGAAGCCCGGTCCACAGACACTCAAATCCCCATCCGTATACCCCGCATTTGATGAAATTTTTAGTGGAATCCTGTACTTTCATAAAACCCTCCTCAGATGTCGTATAACTGATTATAGTTTGTACAGAAACGGGGATTTTATTTCGTCATCTGTGAAAAAAGCAAAAAGGGAGAAGATCATGAAGATAGCTATTGTTGAGGATGAAAAAAAATGGCAGCACATTGTGAAAAGAGAGATTGAAAGCTATTATAGAACGAATATAAAAATAGATGTTTTTTCCACGGGAGAAGAATTTCTAGAGAAGAAGGAAACTTATCAGATTGTATTTATGGATATAGAATTACCAGGAAAAGATGGTTTCGCAGTTTCTAAAGAATATACAGAACAGATAGCTGAAACGGTTTTAATCATCATATCGAGCCATGCGGAATTGTGCCGCCTGGGATATCGGATCAATGCATTTCGATACATAGACAAACTGTATCCGGAAGAAATAAGAGAAGCATTGGTCAGTGCTGGGAAAGCACTGCGGCGCTGCAAAAGAATTGTTTTAAAATTTTCCAAGATGAAGGAACAAGAAGTATGCTGCAAGGACATTTTATATTTTGAAGCGGCAAATCATAATGTTAGAGTGAAGATTGGACAGGATGTTTTTGAGTGCAGGGAGAAAATTGGAAAGCTTGCTGGGACATTAGAAGAATTTGGGTTTTGTCTGGTGCACAGAGGGTACTTGGTAAATCTTGACCATATAAAATTAGTTGGCAGTAAAGAGATCATTCTGGATAATGGAGATAAAATTCCTATTAGCCGGCGCAGATATTCAGACTTAAAAATAAGACATATTCAATGGAGATTTGAAAATGCAAATGCTTAGAAAAAACAAAAGTGAGGAAAAGCTGCCAAAGATAATTAGCTATATTTTATGGATGATGGCTGTGTTAAGGATGCTGAATGGAATCTTCCTGGCATTATTTCAAATGTTGGGGAAATTTCCTGGCATGCAGCATTTGAACCAAAATGATCTGGCAGCTTTGATTGGCACGATTGTATTCTTGTGCCTTTGTGCGTACTTATTTCGTCGAAAATACATTGATTTGCTTCAGCGTGTGCCAGCAGGTTATTTCATCTTTTTTACTGGAATCATAGTCCTCAATGAAGTTTCACTTGCGCTGATCCGGGAACATATTGGAACGGGAGATTTTATAACGTGTGTGATCACTTTGTTTATGTCTCTGAGTGTTTTTTCCCAAATGATCATGGTTTTTCTTCTGGCCGCTTCCAAGCAGAAAAATACAGAGAAACAAAAGTGGAATGAAACATACCTTGAGGCGCAGGAAAAGCATTATGAGTATTTAATAAAAAGGGAGGAAGAGACAAAAAAATTTCGCCATGATATGCGAAATCATATGCGCGCGATCTATGACCTGGCAGGTCAGGAGGGAAAGGAGGAGCTGCGGGGGTATGTGGAACATATCTGTGGAAAATTTGAGATGTTAGATAGTTCTCTGACAGTTGGAAATGCCACTGCGGATGCCGTCATCAATCGATTTGCAGAGATGTTTTCCCAGAAAAATATAGAATTTATAGTGTCAGGACATTTACCTTCTGATTGTTTTGTAGATGGCTTTGATCTATGCACTATTTTTTCTAATATCCTTGAAAATGCCATGGAAGCGTCTGAAAAATGTGCAGAAGATTTTCGTAAAATAAAACTACAGATCCGCTATGATAAGGATATGATCTTCATCCTGGCAGAAAATTATTTCTCGGAAGAGATACAACATAAGGCTGGAGTTCTTAAGACAACAAAAGGTGAAAAAGCAGGTCACGGATATGGCATCCAGAATGTAATTGAAAGTGCAAAAAATTATACAGGAACAGTTGAATATATACAGAACGGAAACTGTTTTCAGATATTTGTTATACTATATAAAGAATAAGTTAATATAAATTTCGAGCGATTCTTAAATGAAAACTGAGATTCCCGTCTGAAGGGGAAAGACGGTTACAAACAGA
>CAJUAU010000001.1:198396-298930 GCA_910584645.1 uncultured Eubacterium sp. | reverse complement strand
TCTGTTTGTAACCGTCTTTCCCCTTCAGACGGGAATCTCAGTTTTCATTTAAGAAAGTGTAGGAATAACCTGCACTTAAGGACTTCTTAATACATTGTTCCGCTCTTTCTAAGCAATTTGCATTTACATTTCACTTATACATTACGTTCAATCCAATGCTTAATTATGTACTCCCAATCCATGCCATCCTGCAATACACGAAGCACAGTTACTACCATCTTTTCTTCATCTACTGTATAAAATAGTAAGTGGTTACTATTTGGTTTCATATAGATATCATATCCCCGGTATTGAAATCCCGTGGTTTCATATCCAGTTGGCAGTGCTTCCAATCCCTGTGCGGCTTTCTTTATCTTAGCGGAAAAGTTCTGAGCATAATCACGATATTTAAAATTTTCAATGATATACCGCTTCTTATTCATGACATCCATTTTTCCACTCTGTGCTATTACCACTCTATATCGTTTTGCCATTTGTACTCCTTATACCCTGTCAATGTCATCCCATGCTTCATCAATCGTCTGAATCCTGCCATTTTCCATATCGTCAATAGCTTCATCAAGTTTCCCTAACAAGACATTCATGGAATCATCAATTGTATAAGTAGGTTCTACTGTTTTTACAGCCTCTGCTAATGCCATGTTCATCACCCTTTCCAAAATTCTGATAATCATATATTACCACAATCCCAAAGAAATATCCATTCCTGTTTTCAAAGCAATGTCATCTTATTTTTCGGCAAGTATAGGAATACGGGTGTAGGGGTAGTGTAGAAATAGTGTAGGAGTGACCTACATTTAGCCACTCCTAACCAATTTTAAATAACGTTATTTCAATGTTTTTAGAACTTACCTGCCTCAGCACTTTCCTGTACGGAAACAGCCACTGCAACTGTCATACCAACCATCGGGTTGTTTCCTGCTCCGATCAGACCCATCATCTCTACGTGTGCCGGCACAGAAGAGGAACCTGCAAACTGTGCGTCGCTGTGCATACGTCCGAGGGTATCTGTCATACCGTAGGATGCAGGACCTGCTGCCATGTTATCCGGGTGAAGGGTACGTCCTGTACCACCGCCGGATGCCACGGAGAAATATTTTTTACCCTGCTCCAGACATTCCTTTTTATATGTACCTGCCACTGGATGCTGGAAACGTGTAGGATTCGTGGAGTTACCGGTAATAGATACGTCTACACCTTCCTTGTGCATGATGGCAACGCCTTCCTGAACGTCATTGGCGCCATAGCAGTTTACTTTGGAGCGGAGACCCTCAGAATAGGAAATACGGGATACTTCTTTTACAGTATTTGTATATGGATCATACTCTGTCTCTACAAAAGTAAATCCATTGATACGGGAAATGATCTGTGCAGCATCTTTTCCAAGACCATTCAGGATAACGCGGAGGGGATTCTTACGAACCTTGTTTGCCTTCTCAGCGATACCGATGGCACCCTCTGCTGCTGCGAAAGACTCATGTCCTGCCAGGAAGCAGAAACACTCTGTCTCTTCCTCAAGGAGCATCTTTCCAAGATTTCCATGTCCCAGACCTACCTTACGGGTATCTGCCACGGAACCAGGGATACAGAATGCCTGAAGTCCCTCACCGATAGCTGCCGCTGCATCTGCTGCTCTTTTGCAGCCCTTCTTGATGGCGATCGCAGCACCTACTGTGTAAGCCCAGCACGCATTTTCAAAACAGATCGGCTGAATGCCTTTGATCTGGTCGTATACATTTAAGCCCGCATCTTTTGTGATCTTCTCTGCCTCTTCAATGGAGGAGATGCCGTACTCATTCAATACGCTGTTGATCTTATCAATTCTTCTTTCATATGATTCAAATAAAGCCATTATTCGCTACCTCCTTTTATTATTTTGCGACTTCTTCATCCGTTCTCGGATCGATGAGTTTGACAGCGTCGTCTACACGACCGTACTGACCACATGCTTTTTCGTAAGCAGTGTTCGGGTCATCACCCTTTTTGATAAAGTCAGTCATTTTACCAAGGCTAACGAATTTATAACCAATGATCAGATCATTTTCATCCAAAGCGATTGCTGTTACGTATCCCTCTGCCATCTCCAGATAACGAGGACCTTTTTTCAGTGTACCGTACATCGTACCAACCTGGGAACGGAGTCCTTTTCCCAGATCCTCAAGTCCCGCTCCGATTGCAAGTCCATCCTCAGAGAATGCACTCTGGGAACGTCCATACACGATCTGAAGAAACAGTTCTCTCATTGCCGTGTTGATAGCGTCACATACAAGGTCTGTATTCAAAGCTTCCATAACGGTACGTCCCGGAAGGATCTCTGCTGCCATCGCTGCGGAGTGGGTCATGCCGGAACAACCGATCGTCTCTACCAGTGCTTCCTGAATGATACCTTCTTTTACATTCAAAGTCAGCTTACATGCCCCCTGCTGAGGTGCACACCAGCCTACACCATGTGTAAAACCAGAGATATCTTTAACTTCTTTTGCCTTTACCCATTTTGCTTCTTCTGGAATCGGTGCACAACCATGGTTGACACCCTGAGCAACTGGGCACATGTTTTCTACTTCCTGTGAATAAATCATGTCGATAGTAACTCCTTTCTTATTCGTCATTTTCTCTCATTATCGTACAATATTTTGATAAAATTGTCAACGTTGGATATCCTTGAGATTCCGCATTTTTGTATACCCAATTTCATGTTAAAAGGACATGCCCTATTCTATCTCTTCTCCACCACTTCCCCCTGCTTCTTATAGATGCTTGCCCCTGGCACATACCCGCGGACGGAAGAGAGGGGATATACATTCGTATGGCTCCCGATCACCGTCCCCGGATTCAAAATGCTTCCACAGCCAACCTCAACAAAGCTGCCGAGAACAGCACCCATCTTTTTCAATCCGGTCTTTACTTTATCCTCCCCGCAGCGGATCTCCACCAGCGTCTTATCTGACTTTACGTTGGAGGTGATGGAACCCGCCCCCATATGGGACCTATAGCCGAGGATGGAATCCCCCACATAGTTATAATGGGGCACCTGGACCCCGTCGAACAGGATGACATTTTTAAGCTCTGTGGAATTTCCCACCACAGCTCCCCTGCCCACAATGGCATTGCCGCGGATAAAGGCGCAGTGCCTTATCTCAGCCTCTTCATCGATGATCACAGGACCTGTGATGCTGGCACTCTCCGCCACGGAAGCGCTGCGGGCGATCCAGATATTTTCCCCTCTTTTCTCATAGCGGTCTTGGGGAAGCCTCTCTCCCAGGGCCACAATATATTCACTGATCACCGAAAGCACCTCATAGGGGTATTCATAGCGGGAGATCAGCTCCCATGCAATAGTATTTTTATCTTCAAATAACTGCTGATTTGTCAATTCTTTCATGCTCTGCATCCTTTCATTTTTTTGTCAAAGGATAGTATTCCTTCGCCATATTATAATATGAGCGAAGCTGTGACATATTGTTTGTCTCTTTTACTTTTCCCACCTGCTGCCTGACAAAACCGGTGAGTTTATCCATATACTCTTCCTCGCCAATCTCGCCTTCCGCCACGCCTCCCAGCCCCTTCTCCCAGCTGGCTGTCAGCTTGGGACTGAGCATGGCCGGAATAGCGTATCTCACGATGCCGCACACCAGCTCTCCCTTCAGGGTAGGAGTTATGATCTGAGTCTTTTTATTCAGCTTCAGATATGAAATGTGGAATAATTTTTTCAGGATCTCCGCCCTGGTGGCACTGGTTCCGATGCCGCTGCTTTTGATCAGCGCCCTCAGTTCCTCATCTTCGATGAGCTGCCCCGCATTCTCCATGGCAAGGATCATGGAACCAGAATTGTAGCGTTTTGGCGGTGAAGTCTCCCCTTCCTTGATCTTCATGGAGACCACCGGCAGCTTCATCCCTTTTTTGAGATGAGGGAGAAGCATACGGAGAGCTTCCGTACTGCCCGCCAATTCTGCCTCTTCTTTCTCCTTCTTTCCGGGTTCCTGGAACTCCCCGTCACCGCCTTCTGGTGTTCTGTTCTTTTTTCTGCTGGAAAAGGAATATTCCGTCACCGCTAAAAATCCTTCCTCAACCAGAACTTTTGCCGATGTATAAAACCGCTCTGTAAATACCTTTTCCTCCTGAGGGTTTTCCACAGCCAGCACCACATTGATCTTCTGATACACTGCCGGTGGATAAAAAATACTTAGAAAGCGCCGGACAATCACCTCATACATCTTTACCGCCACAGGTTTCAATGATTTGAGAGCCCCCAGTCCCTGCCCCGTCGGAATGATGGCATAGTGGTCCGTGATCTTCTTATCGTCCACATATCTGGTCTTCCCAAGCTTTTCATGGCTTTTCATCTGGGCGATCTGGCGGAGATAGGGAAGCGCCAGATCATATCCCTGAAGACCTTTTAGATTTTTGGTAATTTCCTTCGCCACCGCACTGCTCAGCACTCTGGCGTCAGTACGGGGATAGGTGACCAGTTTCTTCTCATAGAGTTCCTGCACCACCTGGAGCGTTTCATCGGGGCTGATCTTAAACAGTTTGGAAGACAGGTTCTGCAGCTCTGCCAGGTTAAACAGAAGCGGCGGGTTCTTCTTTTCTTTCTTTTTTTCTATTTTTTCCAAAACAGCCTGCCTGTCCTGATCTGTCAGGGAAGAGGACAATTCCTTTGCCGTCTTCTCTTCCCGGAAACCATTATCCTTATACAGCTTGGGCGATTGAAAGTACCTCGATTCTTCCGTCACCTTCCACTCCCCTTCCAGTGCCGGCAGAGCTTTGTCTTCCCCCGCTGCCTGGGCATCTTCCTGCTGTGGCATCTGCGGTGCAAAGCTGCCGATCACCCGGTAAAATGGCGTCTTCACAAATTTGCGGATCTCCCATTCCCTCGTGACCACCATACCAAGGACACAGGTCATCACCCGTCCCACTGATACGGAAGTCCACTTTTTTCCCTCTACGCTGTTATTAAGCCAGCCTCCATACTTGAGAGACAGAGCTCTGGAAAAATTTATCCCCATGAGGTAATCTTCCTTCGCCCTCAGATAAGCGGAGGCACTGAGATTATCGTATTCTGTCAGAGGTTTTGCCTCCCGGATCCCCCGCAGGATCTCATCTTCTGTCTGGGAATCGATCCATACCCGGTACTTCTTTTTTGCAGCCGGAACCTGTGCCATCTGATCCACCAGCCGGTATATATACTCGCCCTCCCGCCCGGAATCAGTGCAGACATAAATTGCTTCCACATCATCCCGGACAAGGAGTCCCTTCACCGTCTCAAACTGCTTTTTCACATTTGGGATGACTTCATAGCGAAAATGCTCCGGCAAAAAGGGCAGGGTTTCAAAGGCCCATCTGGCATATACCGGATCATATACCTCAGGATAACTCATCGTCACCAGATGCCCAACACACCAGGTCACCACCGTATCCTCCGATTCGATAAATCCATCCCCTCTTCGTCCTCTGACACCGAGAACCCGCGCAAATTCCTGAGCCACGCTGGGCTTCTCTGCAATAAACAATCGTTTTCCCATAAGATCAGTATCCCAGCTCTTCTGCTACCAGCACTACCTTGATCCGGTTTTTTTCTCCACTCCTCCGGGTAACTACGATCTGGGAGCAGATACAATCCTCACTGTAGCAGTCGCCACACCGCCCGGTTCTGGCACAGGGAGTATTTTTATTCAGACGCATCGTATTGGGCGGGGAAGCAATATCCCTCACCCGGTGGATTCCATCTTCCACTGTACTCACCACTTTATTCATCCCCGCAAGGATGATAACATGTTCTGGGCCGTAACACAGATAAGAGACACGGTTGCCCCTCCCATCAATGTTGACCAGCTCTCCCTCCACTGTAATGGCATTGGTACTCATAAGAAAATAATCACTGTTGATCATTTTTGCCTTCATATCCTTTAACTCTTCCGGTGTCACCGCCTTCGTCCGGTCATAGAGAACACAATCTCCCTCTGCGACCGCCGCCATAAGCCCAGACTCCGTCAGGCTCATGGAACCGCCAAAGCATACAGTCTTTCCTGTCGTGAGGAATTTTTCCATGATAAGCTGTACCGCCTCTTCTTTTGTCTCTGCAAAATATCCTTCCATATTCCGCTTCGCCAGATTTTTGATCATCGTCTCAGCAAGATTTCTTCTCGCCGCTAATTTGTTTTGATCCATTTTTTTCTTCCTCTCTTTACTAAAATTTTAGTAATATTTTCCCTCTTCACCTTTCTCCACAATTTATCTTCTCCCTGTTTTCTGACATTGAGAAGGAGCTGTGTGATGTACTCCTGAAACTGAACATATTCCTCGTCTTGTATCCCACTGGCACTATACCGGCTTCGGTATACCCCCAGCACATACCCTCGGATCTGTTCCTGAAGTTCTGCTAATTCCCCGGCATCATTGAATATATAATACTTCTGCGTCTCACGTAAGATCTGCTTCATCAGTTTTCTGCTGTCAGTGTACTCCCACTTTACTCCCAGCATCCGCCAGATTCCCCTCATGTTATCATTCAGGCATATAAGCCTGTGGCGGGCATCCGCCTCCGCAAAAGTTTTTTTCATACTGCGGAAATGCCACCGATATCGGAACCAGATACCTGCCAGGGTAAGGCATACAAGGAGCAGGGCAACCAGCACCATCCGGAAAACGATACGGGACTCACTGGGGGGAGCTTCCTTCTGTTTATGTTCCTTCTGAAGGTGATCCCCTTCTTCCCCAGACGCTTCATCTTCCTCGTCTTCTCCTGGTTCTTCTGCTTTATCTTCCTTATCCGGCTTTTCCGTCACTTTCGGCTTCTTTGTCTCCTTCGCTTCCTCGTCCCATTCTGACTGACCGTCATCGGGATTCCGCCCGGCCAGAGCTTCGGCATCCGTGGAACTGGGAGTAACATCCAGCGGCACCCATCCCTGCTGGTCCACATAATACTCCACCCAGGCATGAGCATTGCTGTCACGGACGCTGAATTTCTTAGTGGAATTGATGCGGTATCCACTGATCATATACCCCTGAGCCAGCCGCGCCGGGATCCCCGCTGTCCGCAGTATCATAACAGCAGAAGAGGCAAAATGGGTACAGTACCCCGTCTTTCTCTCAAATAAAAATGTCTCGATCTCATTCTTGTCATCATCTATCATTCCCGGCCTGAGAGTATATTTAAAATGTTTATTATACAGATCCTTTATAAAATCGAGCACACTAGCGATCGTATCAAACTCTCTACCTCCAAGGATCTCCTCCTGGATCCGCTCTCTCAGATACTTATCTACCTTCAACGTCTTTTTATTAAATTTTCCTTTATAGCTGGACGGAATCTTTTCTATCGAGAAATCAAATAATTTCCAATCCGTATTACTATTCGTGGCGTAGGCTACATAATTCCCTTTATCGTAGGCATTCTCAATCTCAATGCTGCTTTCCCTCTCATACACCATTCCCCGGAGATCATAAGAATCTTCCATATGCGGTCCATACCACAGATTATCCTCAAAGGTATTGCCGATAAATCCCCGCAGAAATAATGTATCCTTTTTAAAAAACTCTGTCAGCCTGTTTACATAGAGCTCTACGGTACCATTATAATATAGAGATCCCACCTGGCTGAACTGCCCAAAGTTAATGGTCTGTTCCTTCTTTTCATCCTTGTTTTCATTAAAGGCCTCATTCCCCTGCTGCGGGACACCGCTTCCCCCAGCTATGATCCTCTCTCTGCACTCCTGTATCACCGGATCCACGTCCTTCCAGGAAAAGAAGGTCACCGCCGCCCCGCCGGCCAAAAAAACAGATACCAACAGAAAAATTAATTTTAGGACATTCCCGCCATAGCGTCCCATCCCCACATATATAACAAAGGACATTCCATATGCGATCATACACGCTTCATAGGGTACGCCATCAATGAGAACAGGCAGAATAAACACCAGAAAAGAAGGCAGTAACGTAACTGCCACCGGTCTTTTTGTCTCAAAGAAATAAAGTGAAAGGACGGTGATCAAAGCTATGATCTGGCAGATCGCCAGCCCCACATAATCGCTTTCCGGATGTTTCCACTGTCCAAGTTCAATGCCGGCAGTCAGATACGCATTGTCGGATATCTGATTATACAGCGCCCGAAACCCCGGAAGCAGATACTTTCTAAGGGCAAAAAAACAAAGAGACAGTGCCGCCAGAGATACTCCCATGCTATACAGTTCCCTGCGCCTGCGCACACCAATAAAATGTCTGGTGCAATAATATACCAGTGCCATCAATAAAACATGGATCAAATATATGATATCTTTTACTTCAAAATAGTAGAGACCACTGGACATGCTCGTCCCACTACAGATCAGAAGCATTACCAATGGTATGAGTTGTAGTCTTTTGCGCACAATTTATATCCCCCTCTGTTCAAACACTGGTCACACATGTATCAGCTCCAGCAAATCCGTACGGAGTTTCATCCGAAGGATCTCCTCCTCCAGATCATTCCTGCCCCCATAAATAAAAATACTACTGGATAAAAATTCACCCTCAAACTGCACGTTGTACATGTCTTCTATGCAAGTCTTCCCATCTGTCATATCTGCACAGAACAACTCCTGAAATACTTCATAAATATCTTCGCTGTCAGAGACCATCCTGCGTGTTACCTGCTGTTCTCTGTTATCCCCCCAGATCACATAAAACAGTTTCTTTGCCAGGGTAAAATGTACCATCAGGTAATATAGGATTTCTAATGCAGCCTCAATCTTCTGAAGATCTTTTTCCGCTGATACATCAAAAAAAACTGCCAGATCACAGGCGATGGGAAATCCATAATCCTGTACCATAAGCGTATTGTTTTTCGCAGAAAATTTCCAGTTGATCCGATTCATTTTATCCCCTGGCCGGTATAAGCGGATATCAAAGAGTTCCGATGGGTCATTGCCCGGCTTTCTCACAGAAAACTGCTCACTTTCTCCTTCGTTCTCTTCCTGGATAATTCCTGTCTGAACCGGAAATTCTTTGTACTCCGGCATGATCATGAAAGATAACCTTTCTCCTGGATGAATCGTTGTACAAAAAAGAGAAAAACCACTGTATACTCTGACTTTTTCCAGGATGATATTATGAACTCCACTGTACTTCGGCACAAACTCAAATACGGCGTTCTGCTTTTCCAATGTCAGATATAATTTTTTCCGTCCCCGAAATATTTTTTTTCCCATTCCGTTATATACGGAAGTATATACACGTGCCCGGTTTCCCACGCAGAGTTCCGATAAACACTCCAGTGTTACAACAATCTCCGCCTTTTTATTCTTTTCCAGCGTCATTGAATCCATCCCAAAATAAGATCTAATACTTCGCTTCGCCATAAAATACGTCAGCAGTGAATAGATCAAAGGAACGAGAGCTATCACAAACAATATTATAAAGGCACTCCGCTTACCATACAGTATCGTAAACAGAGAATATCCTGCAAGGCTCAAAATATAGATCAGCCAGCTTTTCCACATAATATCCCCCTTGTCCTGTCACAAAAGCTTTCGGTCAGCGTTTTTCTACTGCCTTCACACTGTCCAATACTTCTTTTATAATCTGATCTTTGTCCTTCTTTTCCATCTTCGCCTTTGCAGTAAGGTAAATACGGTGCCTCGCCACATAAGGAAATGCCTTCTTGACATCCTCCGGAAACACACAATCTCTTTCCTCCATAAAAGCCACTGCTTTGCTAAGATCCATCAAGGCAATAGTTCCTCTCGGGCTGAGGCCCTGAGTCAGCGAAGAATGGGTTCTGGTCCCGCCCGCCAGTTTCACGATATAATCATACATCTCCTCATTCAAGTGAATGGCTTTTACCATTTGCTGCATCTCCAGCAGTTCCTGGCGTTCTACAACCTGTATCACAGAATTGATCGGATTGATACCCTGCCGTTCTTTTAAAATCATTACTTCTTCGCTATGGGATGGGTATCCCAGGGTCAGACAGATCATAAACCGATCCACCTGGGAATCCGGCAGCATTTGGGTTCCCACAGAACCTGCCGGATTTTCAGTAGCCATCACCACAAAAGGTTTTGGCGCTGGTGTTGAAATACCGTCAACTGTTACTTTCCCCTCTTCCATCACTTCCAACAGCGCCGACTGGGTCTTTGAAGAGGCACGGTTGATCTCATCGGCCAAAAACAGATTACAAAGAATGACTCCTCTCTGATACTCTTTGGATCCATCAGGTTTTATAATATTATATCCTACCACATCGGAGGGAAGTACATCCGATGTAAACTGCATCCGGTTCGCCTGCATCTCCATCGCCTTGGAAAATGCCATGGCAAGGCTTGTCTTTCCCACTCCCGGAATGTCATCCAGCAAAATATGGCCTTCCGCCAGAATCGCCGCCAGGATCATCTCCTTTTCGGCATCCTTTCCCTTGATCACCTTCCCTACTTCCTCTAATATTTTTTCCAGCTTGTTCTTCATTTTTTCCCTTCTCCTTTTATCGATCTGATATCTGCCAGTTCACCGGCTCCACCCCATGCTGCTCCAGGAACGCATTGGTCTGACTAAAAGGACGGCTTCCAAAAAATCCACGGTACGCGGACAGCGGACTCGGATGCGGCGCCTTCAGTATCAGATGTCTGGGGTTGTCAAGCATCTTTGCCTTCTCCTGTGCCGGTTTACCCCAGAGAATAAATACCACCGGCCGGTCGATCTCATTTACTTTTCTGATCACTGCATTGGTAAACTCCTCCCAGCCCACCCCCCGGTGGGACATCGGTTTATGAGCCTGTACCGTAAGCACTGTATTCAACAGCAGAACCCCCTGCTCTGCCCACTCATTCAGATAACCGTTATTGGGAATCCGGCAGCCAAGATCGTCCTGCAGTTCCTGATAGATATTGACCAGAGAGGGCGGAATCTCCACTCCTGGCTTTACGGAAAAACAAAGCCCATGAGCCTGTCCCGGATTGTGGTACGGATCCTGTCCGATGATAACTACTTTTACTTTTTCCAGAGGTGTCAGATGAAATGCATTAAAAATGTCCCCCGCTTTCGGATATACCGGCACATTTGCATACTCCTGCCGGACAAATAAAAATAATTTTTTATAATATTCTTTGTTAAATTCTTCTGAAAGGGCTTTTTCCCATTCTCCTGTTAAACCAGCCATCCTTTTCTCCTTTGCCTGCCTTTAAAGCCTGACACTAATCTTTCGTTCTGACAGATATTGTTTCAGATCCCTGATCTGAAGCTCGTTAAAATGAAATAGTGACGCCGCCAGCACAGCGTCCGCCTTCCCCTCCGTCAGTACCTCCAGAAAATGTTCTTTTTTCCCGGCTCCTCCCGAGGCGATCACCGGAATAGAGACATTTTCAGAGATGGTCCGCGTCAGTTCCACATCATATCCATCCTTTGTGCCATCACAATCCATACTTGTGAGCAGGAT
Organism: uncultured Eubacterium sp.; assembly: GCA_910584645.1. GTDB lineage: Bacteria > Bacillota > Clostridia > Lachnospirales > Lachnospiraceae > Eubacterium_F. The sequence goes on along the minus strand of CAJUAU010000001.1, from coordinate 287,523 downwards.
CTCGCCGGCGCCAAGACGTTCTGCCTTCATCGCCCACTCGACGGCATCGATCCCCATATCTACACGTCCGCCATTTTTGTAGATAGACCATCCGCTTCCCTCTGTCCTTCTTTTGGCATCAATAGCGACCACAACGCACTGGCTCCCAAATTTATCCGCCGCCTCAGAGACAAGCTCTGGATTCAGTATCGCTGCCGAATTCACGGATACCTTATCAGCTCCCTCCCGCAATATCATTTTAAAATCCTCAATGGTCCGTATCCCGCCTCCCACGGTAAAAGGAATAAATACGGTCTCTGCCACCTTTCTCACCATATTTACTTTGATATCTCTGGCATCGCTTGAAGCAGTGATATCCAGAAAAACCAATTCATCTGCTCCCGCTTTATCATAAACTGCCGCTACCGACACGGGATCTCCGGCGTCCCGGAGATCCACAAAATTTATTCCCTTCACAACCCGTCCGTCTTTCACATCCAGACAGGGTATAATTCGTTTTGTAAACATCTACGCCACCATTCCTTTCTCTGAAATCAACCTTTTTCCTACCACCGTGCGATTACAGACCAATAAAATTTTTCAGGATCTGCAGACCTGTTTCCCCGCTCTTCTCCGGATGAAACTGAGTGGCAAATACATTGCCATGCTCTGCTGCAGCATGGATATTTACCACATAATCTGTTGTCGCTGCCACATCTTCCGGCCTTTCTGCTCTCAGATAATAAGAATGGACAAAATATACATAAGAATCCTGTGGAATCCCCTTAAACAATCTGGATTCCGGGTTGATCCGTATAGAATTCCAGCCCATATGGGGAATCTTGAAACCCTCCCGCTCAGGAATCTTCACGATCTTTCCGGGAAGAAGAGACAGCCCTTCTACTCCGGCAGACTCTTCGCTGCTTTGAAAAAATAAGTGCAGTCCCAGGCAGATCCCAAAGATTGGAGTCTCCCTGGCAGCAATCTCCCGGAGAACCTCCACCAGACCATACTGGTGCATCTTCCCCATGGCATCCCCGAAAGCACCCACTCCTGGCACGATAACCTTATCCGCCCGGTTAAGGATCCCGGCATCTCTGGTCACTACCGGCTCCTCCCCTAAATACTGCAGTGCTTTCTCCACACTTTTTATATTTCCGGCATCATAATCTACGATCGCTATCATTTTGTCTTTCCTCCAAACTATGCTCCTGTAATCTGCTGAAGCCTCTGGGTATATTGTACCTGGTCCGGGATCGCGAGGAGCTCACTGACCTCTTTTTCTCCCATGCCAAAATTCTCGCTGAGCCCTGCCAGCACCTGGCTTCTAAGTTTTTCATAAGCAGGCTGTATCTGAAGTTCCTTCGCCTCCGATATGTTCTCCTCATAAAATCTCATACCTTTTAACAGGGAATCCAGCGCCTCCAGCTTCATCCCCATGGTGTTATAATTGTTGAAGGAGCGAATCTCTTTCTGAAGCTGGCAGCAGATACGGATCCTGCGGAACAGCACCTCATCCTTTTCTTTCAGTTTGACACTGTTGATGGCATCGTATGCCCGGATATAATCCTCGTTGGCAAAGTAGTTCTCCGCATTGCCAAGATTACTTCTCCGCCCTAACATACTGGTTCCCAGAACAGCTATTATTCCGATCGTTACAAACAGAATGGCTACAATGGTGGCACCTACGGGATTGATCTTTCCCACCACCTCTGTCTCCTGGGCAGCCCTTGCCAGACGCTCCTCTTTTTTGCGTTTCTTTTCCTCCGCCTTTTTCGCCGCCTGCTCTGCCTTAAGCTGCTTTTTTTGTTCCTTTCTCTCCTGGGCGGCCTGTGCCTTTTCTTCTTTTGTCACTTCCGCCTGCTGTTTCTTTTCTGCCTTTTTCTCCTCTTTCTTCTGTTTCAGCTCTGCTTCTCTCTGGCGCTCTTTCTCTTCTTCATCTGCCGTTGAGTCTGTGATCACATTGCCAAAGATCCTCTGAAAGAATCCAGGTCCTTCTTTCTTCTTCTTTTTTCGGATAACCGGCTCAGCTGCTGGAACAGAGGATACACCTTCCTCCTTATCCATGAGATCTCCCATGTTGTCCATGGAAAAGACATCCTCGCCTGCTCCCTCTTCTTCTTTCTCGTTTTCGCTATAACCGACTGCTGCCAGAGCGTCCTGGAAAATATCATCAACAGCCAGAGAATCTTCTGAAACCGGCACATCCTCCTCCGGCTGGGATTCCTCCCCGGAGTAATCCTGAAAAAGATCCGCCGATAGATCGATAAAGGAATCTTCTGCCCCGGCATCCCCCTCCGGTTCCTCTGACGTTTCTGGTACATCTTGTATTCCTGCACTGTCAGAATCCTGTGTCTCTCCCGACTCTTCCTCTGGAAAACTGTCGATGGAGAAAGGAATATCCTCTTCCTGCGCCTGAGGTTCTTCTTCCTGTGGCACTTCTTGTTCTTCCTGCATCGCCTCTTGTTCACTGCCCCCGTCTGGCAAAATGTCATCTACCATAACTGGGTCCGCCATCACTTCTTCTGATGCCGTATCGTCAGGCAGCGCCTCTACACTGTCCAGATCCGGCAGCACTGCTTCCGGTACTGCTTCTTCTGAATCCTCCGCCTCATTCGGATCGACACCGAGATCTGCCAATAGTCCAAACAGCTCATCCATATCCTCCTCCGGATTGTCAGAAAGCTCCAATGCGTCATCCATATCCGGGAGATCGTTTAAGATCGCAATGGCATCCTCCAGAGTCTTATCCCCGGAAGAATCCCCCTGGCCTGATTTTGAAGCAGCTGGATCTGCCTGACTGGACTGGACCGGTGATTCAGATGTCTCCTCCCAATCCGGCGCAACTGTATTCAAAAGTGTATCCAGATAATTTTCTCCCTCTTTTTCTGCACTTGCCATAATTACCCTCATTTCTGCGCTGCATTTTGAAATATTGCCGGTACAGCAGATTTAAAGAAACCGGCAGCCTGGCCTGACGCCAGAGAAACCAGAACTCAATCTGCGTCTTGCTGTTTTGTGCTGGCAGCACTCAGTCACATATCTTCTAAAAAAAGCTGCGTCTGGCAAATAAACAAACGCAGCTTTTCCTTAACAAACAAATTCAGTTAGCTCAACAACACCGATATAAATCTGCCTCAGGTTATCAAACTAATTTAACAACAGGTCAAGCTGTCTTACTAGTTTTCCAATCTCAGGTTTTGACAGCTGTGCATCTACACCCAGTGCCTCTCCCTTGCGTTTCATTTCTTCATTTACCAGTGATGAGAAAATCACAACAGGAAGCCCCTCAAATCTAGAATCTGTCTTGATCAGTTTCGCAAGCCGGTGCCCATCCATCTGGGGCATCTCGATATCTGTGATGACACAGGAAATGTCCACACCAACTTTTCCTCCATCTTTGATCATGCGATCAAGGGTATTCCACGCATCCTGCCCATTGGTCGTCGGTATCAGATGATCATAGCCTGCACGGGTCAGACATTTTTTGAGCATCTCCAGCAGGAGTGGGGAATCCTCTGCCAGAAGAATAGGACAGTCGCGTCTGGAACGTTCACCCATTCCCTCGATCTCTGACAACTTGAGCCCCGTCTCCGGATTGATCTCCGCTACGATCTTCTCAAAATCAAGAACAATAATAATCTTTCCTCCCACTTTGGCGATCCCGGTGGCCACACCCTTTCCGGAAGCAGCGATAGTGGAATCCGGTTTGGCGATATCTCCCCAGGATACCCGATGAATTCCCAATACTCTCTGAACATGGAACGCAGTATGGAGACGGTTAAAATTCGTAATTATGTACATATCTCCTGACATATCACCCGTCGGCGGCAGTCCCAGCGCCTTTGACAGATCCACCACCGTCATAAGCATATCCCGGGGCATGAATATTCCCTCGATATATTCATGGGCGTTCGGCACAGGAGTTGGCGGCTGGTAAGGACACAGCTCGCGGATCTTCGCCACATTTATTCCATAATGCTGATTTCCCACAACAAACTCCAAAAGTTCTAACTCATTCGTACCACTCTCTAACAATATCCCCGTATCATTAAATGTTTCCTCAGCCAAATTAATCTCCTCCTTTTATAAATAGAAAATCTGCAGCCCCGCCAGGATCACACATCCCGATAAAAAGCCACAAAATCACTGCAGATCCTCAGTTTCTACATAATCTGGATATTCGGAAGCATCCAGACCCATCGTATGTACCGTCCGTACCTTACGTCTCTCCATCTCCGCTGTCTGGAGAATAAATTCCTTCACCTCGGAAGAATTGCGGATATGCGTAAGCATCAGCTTGGAATCCGTCACATCGCTGGAATAGCAGATCACTGTTCCAAGTCCGAATATCCGCTCAATAAGCCCTCTGACCAATGTCACATCCTGAACTTTATACATAAGGGTATCGTCCTCTACTGTTTTCAACAAACCCTTTTTTATATTGATCTTTTTTTCCGTCAGTGTATATGTAGTAAATGACAGCGGCAGTCCAAAAAACAAACTTCTTTTTCTCTCTTTATACTCTTGCTTAAAATCCATTTCGTCCTTCCTTTTAAAACAATTCCTATTTTAACCGAATTTCTGTCTCACATTTCCCCTCGTCCCGGACAGTAACTGTTACAGACCCCGGATTTTTTGCTTTTTCCGGGACCCGGAAAACCACTACTGCTTTTTCCGAAGCACCAGGCGGGATCTTCGTTTTCAGAAAATCCATGCCTCCGTTGTCCAAAAAGGACGGATGTGCCTGATATTCACTGCCGTCCACATTGAGCAGATACTTGATCCTGCGTTCTGAAAGATCCACTTTCAGTGGCTTTTTCGTGGTATTAGTCACACGGAAATTAACGATATAGAGCCATTCCCCTTCATGGGCTGCGATCTGGTTTGAATATTTGTCACAAGACTTAAAGGACGTATACTTGGTCTCCATCCCCGAAACCTGATACAGATCGTCCAGGGAAACCTGGGTTAATGAGGGTTCTTCCCCGGATCCCTCTGCCGTGGCCGGCTCCGGAGTATTTTCCGGTGCTGCTGTCGCCTGTGGCGGCTGGGAGGATTCTGGTGCTGCCGGGGTTTCCTGTTTTTCCAGCCTCTTTTTATAGTTTTCTGCATGCTGCAGCACGATTCCTGCTGAATACTCCGCAACAATATCCTGCTCTTCTTCTGTCAGTTCCCTCATCTGAACACATCCTGCCAACATAAACATAACCAGACAAAGGCAAACTGAAAGAATACATTTTCTGTTGATCATCTTCCCCTCCTGTGAATTCTTTGTCTTCAATATTAATATCTATATCTTATCACATTTTAAGAAAAACTTCAATCAATTTTCCGCCTTTTCATCCAATTCAAACCAAAATTCTACCCCATTGTCATAATTTCTTACTCCATATTCCTGGTTGTGGGCTTCCATGATCGCCTTTACAATGGAAAGACCAATGCCATTTCCACCATATTCACGGGTTCTCGCTTTGTCTACTTTGTAGAACTTTTCCCAGATCTTGTCCAGTTCTTCTTCCGGGATCTTCTCTCCCGTATTGAATACGCTGACCCGCACCTTCCCTTCTGCCTCAGTCAGCTTGATCTCTATGATCCGCTCACCGTCGATATGGTTGACCGCATTGCTCACATAGTTCATAATGACCTCTTCCGTCATGTACTCATCCGCCCAGACATAGGCCGGTTCTCTTTCCTGAAAAGACAGGGTAATATCTTTTTGTTTGAAAAGGATATCCGAAGCAGCAATAACCGACTTGATGATCTCCTGTACATCAAAATGCTCTAGATGAACCTGTCCGTTTCCGAATTCCAGCTGGTTCAGGCTCAAAAGCTTCTTCACCATCTTGTTCATCTTGTCCGCTTCGTCCACGATCACCTCACAATAGAAATCACGGCTCTCCGGATCATCATTTACATTTTCCTGCAGCCCCTCCGCATATCCCTGGATCAGAGCTATGGGAGTCTTCAGCTCATGGGAAACATTTGCCAGGAATTCCCTGCGCATCTCCTCCTGCTCCGAGCGCCGCTGAAGATCCAGCTGAAGCTCATTGTTGGCTGTCTTTAGCTCAGATATGGTCTCCTGCAGTTTATCTGACAGGGAATTCATGCTGTGCCCCAGTACTCCGATCTCGTCTTTCCGGTCTTCTTCATACCGGACATTGAAATTCAGCTCCTCCATCTTCTGCGCCAGTCTTGCCAGGGCGAGAACCGGCTTCGTATAACGGTTGCTCACATAGATCATGATCAAAATACAGAGGATGACCACAACAGCTCCGGCATAGGCAAGAAATTCATTGGAGATCGCCGCGCTTTCCCGGATACTCTGATAGTTAGAGCGGACATAGATCCAGTAATCTCCCTCAATGCCGCCTATCAGCTCGATATAGTTGGAATCCATCCGCTCATCATACACTTTAAAAAGCTCATATTTATCAGTTTTTTTCAAAAGCTGGTAATTGTCGTCAAATACATCTCCCAGCTGCTTAAAAAGAACATATTTGCTCAGCTGGCTGCGGTTCAGTTCCTGCATCCTGCCACTCATGCTTGGATAAAGATAAGAAACTTCACTGATCATCCCGCTGCCAACCTTTACTTTGATCTCCATAATATACAGACTGACCCCGATATTGGCGCTGATCTTATCCACCGCATCATACATCTCCACCTGCTGCTCTGAGGTACTGTTGTTCCAGTCCTTCTCCTCAAAAAGTTCTTCCACCTGGGAATATACGTTATTCATCTGTTCTATTTTGGTACTCTCATAATACCCCGGAAGCAGAAACAGGTTCATGATCCAGCAGATCACAATGCTCAGTATAAGCATGCCTGCAGATATGAATACAAGTCTGGTCCGAAGAGACTGTTTCATAAAAAAGATCAGCTCCTCTCCTGGCTGTCACCGGGGTGAAGATCCCGTTCCCTTTCAGCCACATTATTATATCTCGAACTTATACCCCATTCCCCAGATCGTCTTAATGTATTTACCACATTTATCCCCCATCTTGCTCCGGAGCTTTTTTACATGGGTATCAATAGTTCTGGCGTCTCCAAAATAATCGTAATCCCAGACATGGTTCAGGATCCTCTCCCGCGAGAGGGCGATATCTTTATTTTCCATGAAATACGCCAGCAGCTCAAACTCCTTAAAGCTAAGATCCACCTTTTCACCATCTATTAGAACCTCATGAGCCGAACGGTTCAGGGAAATCCCCCCATACTCGATCACATCCTCTGAGGACGCATTGGCACGCCGCAGAATCGCCAGCACTCTTGCCACCAGGATCTTGGGGCTGAATGGCTTGGATATATATTCATCCACTCCCAGTTCAAATCCCCGGAGTTCATCATTTTCTGACCCTCTCGCCGTGAGCATGATGATCGGCACCCTGGAATATTGACGGATCTCCCGGCAGACCTGCCACCCATCCATCTTTGGCATCATTACGTCCAGGATCACCAGCGCGATATCTTTTTCCTCCAGAAAAAGATCCACTGCCTCCTCCCCGTCCCCGGCCTCAAGTACCGTAAAGTCTTCCCTCACAAGAAAATCCTTTACCAGCTTCCGCATTCTCTTCTCATCATCTACAACGAGTATCTTCTGCCCCAGCATAACGCCTGCCTCCTTTCCTGAACATTTATGGATTCTGCCCCAGCGCATCCTCCCTGGCCTTCAGTTCCTTCTCCCAGCCCTCATATTTATGGATCAGTTCTTCTTCCATCTTTGCCTTATAGTCTGTAAAATAAGTAAATACTGAATACTCACTTTTAAAATCGATCACAATGATAGCGATCACCAGCACCACCAGCGCCGCCACCACAAATTTCAACTTCCTGTTTAATAATCTCTGCCCTTCATATAAGCGCTCAAATCTTGAGAGCTCGCGAAGCCGCTTGGGAGAGTATTCCGCTGCCTCTGAACCTCCACCAGAAGGGTTTTGTCCTCCTCCATCCCCAGAGCCGATGGGAATCCCCGGCAGTTCTTCCTCTGAGGCCGCATTGGTTTTTAAGGCAATGACGCGCAGCTCTCTTAAAAAAGAATGCCCCACTGCTGTTATAAATACTCCCTCTTCCAAAGCTTTCTGATACACCTTCAACGCAATCTTTCCGTTGGCCAGTTTATATTTTTTTCGCATTGTCCCGATCAGCCTGGCCTCCATCTGTGCCCGCTCAAAGACCGCTTTATCTTCAAAACTAAAGTGCTCCACTACATATTTCTCAGACATGTTATCTCCATTCCAGGTTATATTTCTTTGGACTGCTCTCCCACATAATCCCTGACCCTCTCAACTAATACATCATCCTTAGGACGGCTGCCCTGATCTTTTTTGTATTCCTTCTCCAATTCCTCGAGGGTCTTTTCCTCATCGCCTTCCTCATAGCCAAGCAGTTCACGCAGTGTCTGCAGATAATAGGCATCATCCACTGCAATCCCCTCTCTGGCAGCGATAGTCTTCGCTATCATTTGATCCGCTACCGTATCCTGGGTAATTTCACTGATCCCTTCCTCGCCCATGCCAAAACTCTCCAAAAGCTCATCTACCGTCATCCCAGACATCTCGGCAAAGTTTTTATACATATTCGTAACATCCTCTGTGGTCCTGGACAGCATGACCTCCGAAACCGTAGTGATCTCCGTTTCTTCTTTCAGGGAATCCCATACCAGATCCCCCTTGTTTTCCTGATTATCTTTCAGCTGTAATTGCTTTTCATATTCATAGTATTCGTCAATGGTCTTGTATTTTCCCTTAGAAAGCTGCTGGGCAGTCTTATCGCTGAATCTGTTATTTACCTTGATCAAAAACTGAACCTTCTTTCCTGCCAGTTCCTCATCATCATAATCTTTCGGAAAGGTACAGTCCACTGTCTTCTCTTCTCCTTTTTTTATACCGATAATTCCTTTTTCAAAATCATCAATATATTCCCCCTTGCCAATTCTTACATAGGCATCTTCTCCAGAAGCATCTTCCAGGGCTTTCCCATTAAGGCTGGCGGCAAAGTCAATATTTACCAGTTCTCCATCCCTGACAATTCCGTCATCATCCTTACTCTCACTCTCTTCTGCTTCCGCAAGCATCCCGGAATAGATGTCATCCTGTTCTGGCTGCACCGCAGCCTCCAGCCCCTTATACTCTCCCAGCTTCATAAAACCAGCCTTCTCAAAATCATATACTTCCCCGTCCCCAAGCTGGTCTGCCTCTGTACTTTCTTCAGCGTCCTTGGATGAATCCGCTGTCTGCTCCTTTTTATCGGACTCCGTACGGCTCAGGTCGTTGTAGATCATCACGCCCACACCGCCGATCAGCGCCCCTCCCAGAAGAGCACACACAATACAGATAATGATTATTTTTTTACTATTTCCTTTATTCATCGTTTCCTCCATTTTAATGAGCCCGGAGACTCCTGATTATCATTTCATACCGAATTGTAACATAAAAATGTGAAAAAAAAAAGAAAAGACCTCTGATTTTCTAAAATAATGTGGTACAATGGTATCATCAAAAAAACAAAAGGGGAGAAAGATCAATGATCCAAACAATTATTTTTGACGTGGGAGACGTTCTCCTGGAATACCGCTGGCTGGAAATGCTGACAGACCATGGATTATCCGAGAAAGAAGCCTCTGCCATCGGGGAAACGATGTTTGCTGACCCGCTCTGGGATGAACTGGATCTGGGGATCCGGTCCCGGACAGAGATCATTCAGGATTATGAACAAAAATATCCACAATACAAAGATGAGATTTCCTGGTTCCTGAACCACGGAGAGTACATGCACGTACCAAGAAAGGATGTGTGGAAAAAGGTTCACCAGCTGAAAGAAAAGGGATATCACATCTATCTGCTGTCCAACTATTCCGAAGATCTGTTCCACAAGCATACCAACGATGCTGATTTTATGAAGGATATTGACGGAATGGTCGTATCCTGGCAGATCCATAAGACCAAACCCTCCCCTGATATTTATCTGCACTTGTTGGAAACCTATGGGCTGACTCCCTCAGAATGTATCTTTTTTGACGACCGCCCCGCCAACACGGAGGCTGCCAGAAAACTAGGCATCCAGGCGGTGACGGTCACTTCCAGGGAGGTCCTCATGGCAGAGCTGGAGAAACTATGAATACAATGGATATATGATTAAGGAGGCTGATACCAATGAAACCATTTAAATCCTTCACCGCCCTGTTTTTGTCTGCATGCGTGTTCCTGACCGCCTGTGGCGGCAATCTTACTCAAAATAACAACACAGCATCCGAAGGTGCCGTCTCGGGCAGCGCCGTGTCCGGCCAGTCCATATCGGAATCTGTTGTCCCCAGGAAAATGACAGCAAAAACCCCCTACGATTATGAAGATCAAAACGCTGCCGTATTTACGGTCAAAGAAAGCACGTCCCAGGAATACCGTGCCGAAGTCAGCGTCCGCACAGAGGTAGAAGATACCGGCGAGATCCCTCAGTTCCACTGGGAGCTTTATCTGGATCTGGCAGATGAGATCAAGGAAATATCCGGCGCCACCATCCTCTCCCACGAAGGAACCCGCTATATCATCCGCGGCGAGATCCCACATCATTCTCCCGATGACGGGCTGGATGAAGAATGGGTTGAATTCAAAGCCAGTTTTGAGATAACAGTGGCTTACCAGGGCAGCATCCATAAACCAAGATTATGCTTTTTTTCAAAGAAACTATATCCTTTGTCTGACAAAAAGTACGACTGCCAGCTGATAGATCTGGAAACAAAGGGTGACGCCATGACCGGCAGGATCCGTCTCGTAAACCGTTCCGGTGAGAAAATACCTGGATGGGAACTCAGCATAGATTCCAACTTTGAGATAACCGCTCTTGATGACACCCATGCATATAGTGAAATACAATACTGCATGGACGATGAACACAAGAAAGCATGGAAGCAGCAAATTTGTTCCACAACGGGAAATCTGGATCTGGAAGCAGGTGAAACAAAGGAGATTGCTTTCACTGGAATCTGCCACACAAAAAAACCGGCGCTGGAAGAAAGTATACTATACAAACAATGCGAAGCAGATGACGATGAAACCTGGTACGAGTTAGAAGATATATACGGCGGTAGTTATGGGAAAATGGATCAATATCTCCTTGCGGATACTGTTTTCGGCATGGACGTCTTTTTTGTCTTTGATAAGAAAGAAAAGGACAGCTACACAGCGACTGCAGAACTTACCAACGTCGTTCCCTGTGGTTACATATCTTCTGAAGAATCAGAAGACGATGAGGATGAAGAATTTAACGAAGGCGATGCCATCGCTGACTGGGAGATCTATCTTGAATGTGAGGACAGCATCGAGAGCATAACCGGCGCCGAAATCGTTTCCCATGAAGGCAATGTATATCATATCCGGGCAAAGGATCCGGACAAATGGATCTCCCCTTTTTCCTTTACCACCTTTCAGGTAAAGGTATCCTGCCCGGAGGGGATCCACCCGCTGGGAAAAACATATCTGACACGGGCAAAAATACAGAATAAGCATGATTCTGATACGTCAGTAAAGGAAAAAGAATTTACCGCAAATGAGACCTTATTGAAAAAGGCTGTCGGCCCCCGGTGGCTGTCCTACAACGAATTATATTCTTTCTGGTTCGATCCCGATGTATTGGACTATGACGAAGAATGTGACGGATTTTATGAACGCCAGGAATGGGGGGAAAAGATGGGGCGGATGCTGGAATAGTAAGACACGAACCCGGATTTCACCAATTTTACATGGGGAGGAGGATTCTAATGAAAGAATTACAACCTTTTACCGCCCTGCTTTTGGCCGCATGCATATTTTTGACCGCCTGCGGCGGCAGCCTCACGAAAGATCATAACAATGCAGCATCCGGAAGTGCTGTCTCGGCCGCCGCTGTTTCCGGCCAGTCCATAACGGAAAATCTCATTCCCCAAAAAATGACTGCCAAAACCCCTTATTATGAAGATGATGAAAATGAATATGAGGCGATATTTACGATCAAAGAAAGCACGTCCCAGCAATACCGCGCAGAGGTCAGTGTCCGCGCAGAGGTTGAAGATGCCAGCGAGATCCCCCAGCTCCACTGGGAGCTTTATCTGGATCTGGCAGATGAGATCAAGGAAATTTCCGGTGCCACCATCCTCTCCCATGAGGGAACACATTATATCATCCGCGGCGATATTCCCAAACACTCTCCCGATGACGGGCTGGATGAAGAATCCGCCGAATACAAAGTCAGTTTTGAGATAACGGTAGCTTATCATGACAAGCCCAACAAACCAAGATTCTGCTTTTTTTCAAAAAAACTGAATCCTCTTTCTGACAAAAAATACGACTGCCAGCTGGTGGATCTAGAAAAGAAAGGCGGCAGCCTGACCGGCAAGATCCGACTCATAAACCGTTCCGGCAAGAAAATACCTGGTTGGGAACTCAGCATAGATTCCAACTTTAAAATAAACTCCCTTGAGGGCAACTATACATATAGCAAAATGCAATACTATACAGAGGATGGCAAAGAACAGTTATGGAAACATCAGATTTGTTCCACAACAGGAAATCTGGATCTGAAAGCAGGGGAAACAAAAGAGATTCCTTTCACTGGTATCTGTCCTGCAAAAAAACCCGCACTGGATGAATCCACTCTGTACCGCCAATACGAAATAGACGACCAGGATACCTGGTACGCTTTGGAATGCAAATATGGAGGAAGTTTTGGAAAAATGGATCAATATCTCGTTGCAGATACTGTCTTCGGCATGGATGTCTTATTTGTCTTTGATGAAAAAAAAGAGGACCGCTATACCGCAACCGCTGAACTTACAAATGTCGTTCCCGTTCCTTACGACAGCTCAGGCTCAGAAGAAGATGATAACAAAGGCCAAGCCATCGCTGACTGGGAGATCTATCTCGAATGTGAAGATAGCATCGAGAGCATAACCGGCGCCGAGATCGTCTCCCATGAAGGAAATGTATATCATATCCGGGCAGAAGATCCTGACAAATGGATCGTTCCCTTTTCTTTTACCACCTTTCAGGTAGAAGTCTCCTGCCCCGAGGGGATCCACCCGCTGGGAAAAACATATCTGGCACGGGCAAAGGTAAAAAGCAAACATGGCTCTGATACAATAGTAAAAGAACAAAAATTTACTATAGATAAGAACTCTTTCAAAAAAGCTGCCAGTACCCTGTGGTTCTCCTACTGCAGTTTGTATAGCTCCTGGTATGATGCTGATGACTTTGGCGATGACTACTATGGAGAATGGGACAGATTTTTAGAACGCCAGGAGTGGGGGAAAAAGATGGGGCGGATGCTGGAAGAATAAGAAACAAACCCGGATTTCACCAATTTTACAAACTAAGGATATATTCTTAATCATATTAACAATATCATTAAGAAGTATTTTGTAATATGGCTAAAATGGAAGACAACAATATATAAGATTTAACAAGAATAACAATAATTATACTTGGGAGTTTCAAGGTAAAGGCTTCAAAAATTTGAATACTAATATTGTATGGTTAAAATATTATGGATTCTGGGATGAATTACAGAATTACCATTTGGATTTGTCCGCTCTGTTTTCCCATCATAATAAATGACCTCCCATATGATATAATAATTATATCATATGGGAGGTCATTTTTCTTTAATTTATCAACAGGTTCTTTATAGTACACTCTTTGTCTTTCAAACTTCCCTGTTTTTTGTATTCAGAGAGACTTCATTCAGAATTAAGAATGATTCAGTTCATTATAAAATTCAACTAGCTGATCGAACGTCTTACGATATTTTTTACTAACCTTATAAGAATAATTGCTATTATCTTTTGCATAAATATTTAATTGTATGTTATCTCCTTGAAAAATTTCTATACTTTTCTTTAATTTTTCTTCGTCAGTGAATAAAAATTGTAGAAATGAAGTATAAAGTGCTACACCATTTTTAATCTCATGATCTAAGCGATAGTTACTGCTGTCGGATTCAATCTTCCCTTTGTTCGATTTTACATATAATTTTTCCGGAGTATGATAATCATTAAGGTCTGTTATATAGGACTCTACAAGTAAACCATTTGACAGTTTGTTGTCTTCAATTGATATAGCCCAGCCTGCAATCATATAATAAAAAGCTTCCTTTTTCTCAGTTATATCAAAGAAACTTTTTGATTCCACCCAGACTGTATTCTTATCAGAATTTGCTCTTACTGTCAATTTGTCAAGTTTTTTATCTTTTACAATCTGCTTTGCTGTTTTTTTCAGTTTAGAAAAAGTCCATTTTTGTTTCACAGTAACTTTTATCTGTTTTTCTCCCTGATTACCGCTTGAGTCAGAGGCTAGATATTTCACGCTGTATTCCCCGGCTTTTTTGTTATCAACATTTTGTTCCGAAACCGTAGCTTCGATTTTTTCGCCCGAGTTATCTGTAACAGTTACATCTTCTAATAAGTCATATTCATCATTTTCGTAGATCACAATATCCTCTGCATTGACTTCCGGTGCAATATCATCATACACGTCCACCAGATAAGATTTTTCAGCCTGTTTGCCATCAGCTGAAATTGTGGCATCAAGAGAGTAAGATCCCACCTTTTGGGAATTAAATGAATCTGCATTTTTAAATCCCAGCTGAACTCCTTCCTCACATTCAAATAAGTCATTGAGATTAATATTTGTCCCTACTTGAATTCGTGTTTGTGTTTGTTTTACTTTTTCTGTCAGATCCCCCGAGCACCCGGTTAACGATATTACACATAATCCAGCTGCAATCAGAAGACCAATATTTATTTTCCTCATAATTTAATTCCTTTCTTTATCATAGAATTTTATATGATATTAATTTTTTATATTATATCATTATTCCTTGGGGTATGCAATGAATGTTTCTGGCTCTTGCAAAAGAATAGATTTTTATGATGAATTGTGGTATGCTGTAATTAAAAGATGATTGTTTGATTTCAGCAAAAAAGTGCGCAAAAAGGAGGAAAAAATGATAAAACTAGATCAAAAGAACAAGAGACTGATCTTCCAGAGAAGAGATGAATTGACCATAATTGAGCCTTATGGGGAGAATTGCCTTCGTTGCCGGATGACCCGGAATGGGGTGGTCTCGGATGAAAAATGGACACTGCAGGAGGCTGTCACCAAAGATTGCTGCCGACTGGAAGGAGATGAGATGTTTGCGACGATCACCAATGGTGATATGTCTGCGGCCATTGAGACGGGACAGCCCTGGTATGGTGGTGTGATCAGTTATTATAAAAAAGGAAAAATGATCTTACATACAAAGTTTGAGGGGGACTATGTGAACCGTTTCGTCCATGTGGAAGGTGACAATTACCAGATCAAGGTGATCTTTGATGCCAATGAGGGTGAACATTTTTATGGTCTGGGGCAGGAGACGGAGGATGCTTTTGACCGGAAAGGGAGTACGAGCAATCTGGTTCATTACAATACGAAATCTACGATCCCCTTTTTATATTCTTCGCTGGGATACGGTTTTTTCTGGAACAACCCGTCTCCGGGAAGGTGTGAGACTACGAGAAACCATACGCTTTGGTGCGCCGACAGTGCGTATCAGGCAGACTATCTGGTGTTTACGGGAGATACGCCTGGAGATGTCATGAAGATCTACAGTGACCTGACGGGGTATGCGCCCAAATTTCCCGCATGGGCTGCAGGTTTCTGGCAGTGCAAGCTGCGTTACGAAAGCCAGGAGGAACTGCTGGAGGTTGCCAGAGAGTATAAGAGGCGGGGGATTCCGATATCTGCCATTGTGATCGACTATTTTCACTGGACAGAACAGGGAGAGTGGAAGTTTGATCCAAAGTACTGGCCGGATCCGGAGCAAATGTGCCGGGACTTGGAAGAGATGGACATCAAGCCCGTTGTTTCTATCTGGCCGACCATCAATCCTGACAGTGAGAACTATAACAAAATGAATGATGCCAATATGCTGGTCCGGACGGAAAACGGGCAGTATGGTACATTTTCTTTCTACGGGCAGCAGACCTTTATCGATGCCATGAATCCGGACACCAGGGAGTATGTGTGGGATATTGTGAAAAATAACTATTATGATAAGGGCATACGGAATTTCTGGCTGGATGAGGCGGAGCCGGAAGTGCACCCACAGCAGTTTGGGCACCTGAAATTTTATCTGGGAAATGGTGCACAGACTGCGATGCTCTATCCCTATTATTATGCCAAGATGTTTTATGATGGCCTGAGAGCCCAGGGGGAGGAAGAGATCATTCTTCTGACCAGGGCGGCCTATCCAGGAAGCCAGAAATTTGGCGCAGCTGTCTGGAATGGAGATATTTTATCAGACTGGGCGGCTCTCCGGCAGAGTGTGACCAGTGGTTTGTCTATGGGAATGTGTGGTATACCCTGGTGGAACAGTGATATCGGTGGATTTTTAAACGGGGATACCGAGAGCGAAGATTTTAGGGAGCTTATTGTCCGCTGGTTCCAGTTTGGGCTGTTTTCTCCCATCATGCGGCTTCACGGCGTGCGAAAAAGAGTGGAGGGGCAGCCAGAACCGAATCCGGGGATTATCGAGAGAAGCGGCGGTCCAAATGAAATATGGTGTTTTGGTGAAGAAAATTATAACATCATCAAATCCCTGATCGAGCTGAGGGAGAAACTGCGCCCTTATATTCTAAAGTATATGGAGATCGCCAGCCAGACAGGCGCGCCACTGATGCGTCCTATGTTTTTTGATTATCATGAGGATGCCCACTGCTATACTTTAGAGGAACAGTATATGTTTGGCGAGGACATTTTGTTTGCCCCGGTCATGCGGAAGGGACAGAGAAAATGTAAGGTATATCTGCCAGAAGGAACGTGGATCAGCGTGATCGACAAAAAGGAGTATGAGGGAAGGCAGACGATAGAAGTGCAGGTGGAACTGGATCAGTTTGCTGCCTTTGTAAAGCAGGGAAGCAGTATAATTGATGTCTTTTAATTGTATTATACGAAGTAAATGTTTCAAAGAGCCGCAGTGACTGACAGCGGCTCTTTGTGGTATGATATGGAAGTTATTTGGAGATGCCGGTTATCCTGCCTTCACCTGCCGTCCCTCATGATTGATGGTATACCCATCTTTCATGATGAGTTCTGAGATCGGTACAAAGGAAAAGCCCTTTTCTTTTAGTGTCTTGATCATTGTATCCAACGCCTCTGCAGTGTGTTTGGCGCCGTTGTGGCAGAGAATGATGGTGCCATTGCCCAGATGTTTATGTTCCGTTACTTTTTTGATGATGGTACTTGCGTCATAGTCTTTCCAATCCAGGGAATCCACATCCCACTGGATGGGATAATATCCGATTTCCCGGCAGACATTGATCAGATTGTCATTGTAGTCTCCATAGGGCGGCCGGAACAGGCACATATCCTTGCCTGTGAGCTGTTTTACTTTTTCATGGGGTTTCATGATCTCTTCCTTGCATTGTTCGGCGGAGAGCTGGGACATCTGCTTGTGATTTTCGCTGTGGTTTCCGAGATCATGTCCCCCGGCGGCGATGGCTTTTACGTCATCGGGATATTTTTCGATCCATCCTCCTGTCATGAAAAAAGTGGCGCGGACATCGTTTTGTTTTAAAATCTCCAAGAGTTTCGGTGTGTCCTCATTCCCCCAGGCGGCATCAAAAGAAATGGATATTTTTGCCTCATCACCCTTGTCGACACAATAGATGGGAAGCTCTTTCTGGCTTGTATTGACATGAGAGCTGATTGTGGCAGCAGTTTGTGGGTAAAAATAAATGCTTGTTACCAAAAGAAGGAGTGAGGTGAGTACGATGGCGCCTACCTTTGTAAAAATGATGAGATTTTCTTTTTCTTTTTCGATATCATTCATAGAATTATTCCCGGCGGATTTTTTATCATTTTATTTTTGATTTGCAGTTTTTATACCCGGCTGGGTGAAAAATAGATGAGATTGTAAAAATTTTCATTTGACAAAACCGACTGTTTTTGTTATTGTATAATCACAGTACGAAAACTTCGGGCTTGTACTGGTTTCGACAGGCCGGCTGAAGATGGAGAAGCTATCCGTGGGCTGTGACCACGTTAAAACGCAGAAAAAATTAAACGCTGACGATAATAGATTAGCATACGCAGCCTAAGTGCTGCTGTCTGACCTGGAGCACCTACACTCTGGGAACCAGGCATCAATGATGTAGGAAACGACGTATATCAAGCTTTGCGTATACGGGCGTATCATGAAGCTACTAAAACCTGCAGGATGTTCATTTCCGTCAGGTGGAGGGAATGTAAAAGAATGAACTATGATAGTAGAAGTACATGGGATTCCGGTTTGGACGCGGGTTCGATTCCCGCCAGGTCCATTTTTAAAAATTAACGAAATAACACAGTTGAGAGTATTAGAGACCGTAGAAAATTATCATATACTGATAGGTAATTGGTATTATGCCATAGGTTTAATTCTCCCCTGTCATCATAAACTTAAGGATTTCTGTTGTACATTTTAGATTATTCTATAAACTCTTTTTTATAAAAACCCATACTAAAATAGAAAAATACCTATAATCTCCCTTTAGAAGGAGTACGGGTATTTCAAAAGCTGTTTTTTTTGATTGTTTTTATATTTATAGGATATGTTTTTCCTGCCCCGCTGCTGAACTTTTTCAAATCAATGATCATCTTGTCCCACAAAAACAAACGTGAGGCGATACGGAAATCTGGTGAATCAACGGGCATAAACCATTACCAAGTTGTTTAGTATTAGGGTTTTCTGTTAATACTGAATACATCCACATTGTAGTGAGCTGTGATACAGATTTTATATATTTAATAACGGCATACTTTCCCAATCCTGATATGTGGGAAAGTGATTTTAAGACAAAAAAGGGGGTGATGACATCCCAGTTCTCATGCCACCTTTTCATGGCACCTGGGTACTGCATTTCCCAGTTTTCTGTTACGTCATCCAGATGTTCTCTGGCACTCTTCTCACCTGGAACAATGTTTATATATCTCTACTTCTGAGATTGAATAAAAAGGCTGGTAAATCCGGTTATTCACACCGCTTTTACCAGTCTTTTTAGGTTCAATGCTGTTGCCGATAAGAGGCATTCCTCTGTCGCTTTTTGAAGCCCCCTTTTTGTATCTTATTCAGTTTGAGTTCCCGTTTTAAAAATGCAAATGTCCCTTCTGCCCATATCTGCCGTAATCGCATAACCCTCAGATAACCACCCGTCCCCACTTTTTGATTATTCCTATAAAAAGATGGGTAATAGGCACTGGCATTGATCCGAACCGTGCCCAGGTCTGTTGTACATGTGGCAAATCCTGGACAGTTTTTGCATTGTTTTTAGAACGGCTGTATAATCGGTAATAATTCTGCGTTGCTTTTTTGTAGATCAATTTACAGCCGGTGGGAAGTTTTATTGACATAAGCAACTTTGTTCTTTTGAATAATTAGAGCCTAAATTTTCAACGGATCAACATCGAGCTTTTTGCAAATAAGGATAACAATATCAAACGAAGCTCCACCTATGTCACGAGAAAGCAACGTCATAAGTGTGCTATACGGAATATCGGCTTCCATAGCGAACCGACGAAGGCTTGTATATCTATCAAGGATCAGATTCCTTAATTTTTGCTCGCGATTCATTTTGGTTCCTCAACAATTGTAATCTCGATGCCTTTCTCTTTAATGGAAGCAATCTGATCTTCTACACAATCCCAGTCTGTGATAATAGCATCAAAGGAATCCACGTCGCATACTTTAATAAACGAATCTACGCCAATCTTTGAGCTCGGTATGACAAGGCATCTGTTGCGACTGTTCTTAATTACAGTGCGCTGGAATGTTGCCGTTTCATCCGTGCCGTTGGACAGACCGACCTCTGCTGTCAGACCAGCCCCCGTAATGAAGCAAAGGTCAAAATGTAGCCTGCTTACAAATTCATTGGCCAAGCTATCAACCAGTGAGCCGCTTTGCCGCATCTTGCCACCGACGATATATACGTCGATGTTATCGAAACTTCTGAGTTCCTTGCCAATATCCACTGAATTAACAACTACAGTGTAGTGGATGTCTTTCGGCAAAAAGGAAACCATAATATAACCAAAGGATCCGCCTGTTAGATATACTGTGTCATTCTCTTTAATTTTTTCCACAGCCGCTCGTGAAATCTCTCTGTAGTTATCAAAGATAGGCATACTATCAAAATCCCTATTGACCGGCGGTCTTACGCTAACCTGTCCTATCGAGATAGCACCGCCATGGGTTCTCTTGCAAATGCCTTTTTGTTCGAGCAGTCGCAGATCTCTGCGTGCAGACTCGTCGGATATACCGTATTTACTTGTGATTTCAGCAATGGTGATCTTACCGTTTTCTTTAATAATGTCTGAAATTTTTTGATGGCGTTCTTCAATAAACATAACCATACCTCCTAAATAGAAAGACTGTGTTATCGAATTCGATATCATAATTATACAACATAAACGGTAATAAATCAACACATTCGGTAATCGAATTTGCGTATATTAATAAATCACCTATTTGTAGGTTCGAAATACGCCAAGTACAAAACGTAGATTTGTGCAAGGGGGTATTTCCCTTGCGAACACCGAGGATCTATTCCCCACCGAAAAAACAGGCCTATAAAATGCTGATACGGTCGATGGGAAACATGCTTCCGATGTATATCTGCATGAAGATACTGACGATCATCTATTGATCAGCGCCAGAGCAGGGATTTCATTTTCAAATAAAGTTTCTTTCGCAAATGATATAACCGTAAATGCGATACGAGGAATTCATTGCATTAAATACAATGATGATTCAGAAATTATATGAGAAAAATGAAAATTTTGAAAATAGATTAACCATTTTGGAAAAGAAAATTTGTTAAACTCATTAGGGACATACCAATCATGTATGTCCCTAATTTTTTACCTATTCTAATTGCAACAAAACTGATATCGAGAATCGAACTCATAGTATGACACCAACTGCCTATCAGTATATTTTTTAAAAAAGTCAAATATACAAGAACTTCTCCTTTCTTAATTTTTTGTTGTTATACCATAAAGGTAATCAAAACCTATGTTCTTTTTTCGCCTACAACCCTTGAAAAATCGGAGCAACAGGATTTGAACCTGCGACCTCACGGCCCCCAGCCGTGCGCGCTACCAAACTACGCCATGCTCCGTTCACTATACTATTTTACTAGAACAGCCCCTATATTGCAATCCCTTTTTTTATTTTTTTTAAACTTTTAAAGACTACAAAACACAGACATCTCGCTTCGCGTAAAGGATAAAAGGGAGATGTCAGGTGTGGAATCCCACACCTGACCCTGTCCTTTAACATATATAAAGCAATATGCTTGATGATCAATACTTGTCGAATCCATCTCCCAGGGAAATGATCTGCTCATTCATATTAATCTTCGATGCCGACATAGAGCTGTCTCCACGGAAAGAGGCAGATCCTGAATCAGAACCTGTATTGTAGATAGAAAGCAGGTCATGCATACGTGTTGCCTGATTTGACAACTCTTCACTGGCTGCCGCACACTGCTCACTGGTAGCGGAATTGGTCTGCACTACCTGAGAAACCTGGGTGATCGCCTGCTCAATCTGCACTACAGCAGTAGTCTGATAATTAGAAACCTCTGCAATACCATTAATGATCACTTCACTCTTCTCAACTACATCCGTAATAACATCCAGCGCCTTGGCTGTGTCATCTGCAATCTTAGATCCTGTCCCCACTTTTACGATGGAATCCTCGATGAGTTCTGCTGTCTCTGCTGCCGCTGCCGCACTTTTCGCTGCAAGACTTCTTACCTCTTCTGCTACAACTGCAAAACCTTTTCCAGCCTCACCAGCTCTCGCCGCCTCAACTGCTGCGTTCAAAGCAAGGATATTGGTCTGGAATGCGATATCATCAATCACCTTGATGATCTTTGAGATGCTCTCAGATGATTTATTGATATCTTTCATAGCTTCCATCATATCCTGCATCTGTCTGTTACCCATCTTAACATCAGCGATTGCCTGAACCACTAATTCAGCAGCAGAATTTGCCTGCTCTGCATTCTGCTTTGTCTTATCTGCGATTTCATCAATAGAAGCTGTAATCTGCTCAATAGCACTTGCCTGCTCCGTAGATCCCTGCGCCAAAGACTGGCTGGCATCCGCTACCTGGGAAGCACCGACAGTCACCTGAGAAGCCGCATCACCGATGTTGCTCAAAGCATGTTGATTATCCTCAACCAGCTTTTTCAAAGAATTTCCCAAAAGGTCATCTGCTGATTTTGGATCCACCTGTACAGTCAGATTTCCGCGTGCTACTTCCTCTGCAATGTTTGCCTGATACTTAATATTGTCGATCACTTCCGTATACTCATCGACCAGTTCACCAAACTCATCATTATTATACTTCACCATCTTGATATCTGTCTTGCCAAGAGCAATATCCTTCGCCGCACTTGCGAGCTGTTTAACAGCCCTTGAAACCTCTTTCAGCAACTTCAATGCCAGGAATGCAACGATGAAAACCGCAACAACCGCAAGGATCACATTTGCCTTCTCTGCCAGGTCAATCGTACGGCCAATGATGTCCATATCTTCCTGCCGCGCCTGCGTCATCCCATCATTGATCATTTGCACTTTTTCATCGTGTGTCTTGCCATCATTCTCTTCATTCCCAACTTCGGTCAGTTTCTCATCCAGGGCAGTTATCTGTTTCTGCATCATCACATCCACTTCGCCACTAATCCTCTCCATCGAGGAAACTGCAAATATCACGGCCACCACGAGAAAGATAACCGGAACAGCAAAAGAAATAATCAACTTCGTTTTCATTTTCATGTTTTTCATTTTTATACCTCTCTTTCTTCTTCACTCATGTCATTGACTTCTTCAATAATGGACAAATCTTCATCATTTAAAAGTTTATCCGGATCTAGCAGCAGTTTTACAGAATCGCCGACTCTTCCAATACCATATACATATTGGTTCTGAGCCTTATCCATACGTCCAATTGACGGTGGAGGCAGGATATTTTCATCCGGAATCTCCACTACCTCTGCAATTTTTTCAACGATCAATCCAACTACTGTATCCTTTACATTAATGACAATAATACAGGTTCTGTCATTATACTCAAAAGGATCCTGTTTAAACCGAAGCCGCACATCAATAACAGGAAGAATCTTTCCTCTTAAATTAATCAGACCTTTAATATAATCCTCTGTCTCCGGTATTGCTGTAATTGCCTGAAAACCAATAATTTCATTCACATACTGAATTTTCAATCCAAAATATTCATTTCCAGATTTAAAGGTCATGTACTTGCCTTTTTGTGCGTCGTGCTCGCTGGTGAGATCTTTTGTTTCATCCATGATTAGCACCATTCCTTTCTATCTGTTATTCTATTAATCCTACTGGGTCCAGTATAAGGGCAATACTGCCGTCTCCTAACTGGGTACAGCCGGAAATTCCTTTTACTTTTTTGATGTAAGAAGGAATTGGTTTTACTACGATCTCCTGTTTTCCAATGAGCCGGTCCACAAGCAGACATATGGTCTTTCCCTCTACCTCAAAAATCAACATCATTCCCTCTTCTACATTTTTGTGGTACTCTTCCAGTCCGTACCAGTCTCCGAGCCGGAGTACAGGGAAACACTCGCCCCGGATCATGATATACTCTTCGCCCGTAGGCTCATGGATCATCATATCCTCTGTCACGCTGACAAATTCCTTTATGACACCAGTCTCAACCACAAAGGATGAATTTCCGGTCTCCATAACGATTCCGTCAATAATCGCCAGGGTCAAAGGAATCTTCAGGGTCATGGTAGTGCCCATTCCCAGGCTGCTCTCGATATCCAGCGTTCCTCCGATGGACTGAATGTTCTGGATAACAACATCCATTCCCACACCTCTGCCTGAATATTCTGTTACCTGTTCATTGGTTGAAAAACCAGGAAGAGTAATAAACTGGAATACATCTTTGTCCTCATATGCAGAATCTGGCTTGGAGGGATCTAACAGCTCCTGTTGTTTTGCCTTTGCCAGAATCTTCTCCCGGTCGAGCCCTTTTCCATTGTCCTCTACACTGATCCAAACCTTACCAGCCTCTGTCCTGGCTGACAAAGTGATCTTTCCGCGGTCTGGCTTACCGCTGTCGACACGTTCTTCATTGGTCTCTATTCCATGATCGACGGCATTTCTAACCAGATGCATCAGCGGATCCGAAATATTTTCAATGATATTCTTATCCACCTCTGTATGCTCACCAATCATCACAAACTCAACATCTTTTCCAAGTTTTCTCGAGACATCAAAGACGATCCGGTTCATTTTCTGGAACACGTTGGTAAGAGGCACCATCCGCATGGACATGATCACATTCTGCAGATCCGTGGAAATCTTTGCCATCTGTGCTGCCGCTTTATTAAAGTTGGTAAGATCCAATCCTGGCACCTTCAAATCCTGGTTCTGCAATACAACAGACTCTGAGATCACCAACTCTCCGATCAGATCCATAAGCTGATCCATCTTCCTCACATTCACACTGATGAAAGAATCTTTTGCTCCTCTCTGCTTATCCTTCGCCAGCTTCTTATGCTTACCTGGCGTTTTGGACTGGATGACGAAATCTCCCGGCGCCATTTTCGGCTTTTCCGGCTCTTTCTTTTGCGCTTCCTCTTCTTCTGCCTTCAGCACTTTAGCCTCGATTTCTTCAGCACTGGATTCCAAGTCGATCCCGACTACTGGATGTTCTCCAAAATCAAATCCCTGCAAAAATTCTTCGGCTTTGCATTCATAGATATCCACTCTCTCAATGTCATATCCAACCTTGATGATCTCCCGCAGCTCTTCCTCGGAGCACTGGGCCTGAAGCAGAATCCGGAATCCATCCTCCATGATCGCATCGATACTGCTGGTATCGGTGATCAGATCCTCCGGCTCATACAGCAGATCCTCCGCGATCTCTTTCAGTGAATATACCGTTTTGTAGGCATGAACATTTGCCATCTCTGTTTCTGGAAAAAAGTTTATGTAAATCTTATAAAAACGGCTGGCACTGTTTGCCACTGGTGCAATGTAAAAATGTTTGGGTTCTTCGCTTACATTTTCCTCCGGAAGTTCCTTTCCTTCTTCTACTGCACCATTCTTAATATTCTCCAAAAAGCTGTCTAACTCAGCGATGATAGCAGCAGGGTCTCCATCCGCCGGGCTGCCTTCCTGTATCTTTTCCATTTCAGCGGTAATAAAATCTGCCACTTGAAGTACATGCTCTACCAGATCAGCATGAACGACATTTTCGGGATGAGATTCTCTCAGGTAATAAAAAACATCCTCCAGCTTATGTGAGATGGCTGTGACATTGTCGAACATCATTATTCCAGAAGAACCTTTGATCGTATGCATTGTCCGAAATATCTCATTGATACTGTCTTCATCAAAACATTCCGCATCCTTCTGATCCAGAACAATCTCCTGAAGCTGCTCCAGCAGCTGTTCGTTTTCAAACAGATACGTATCAAGCATTCCTTCTAAGTTAAATTCTTCAGCCATATCCTTCTCCTTTCCCTTAGATTCTTGTGTTTATTATATCAGATTCAGCTTCTTTAATGCTTGCTCAAACCTGGTCTGATCAATCGGTTTACCAGAATAAATGGTACATCCCAGATCGAATGCCATTTTCACATTCTGTTCTTCATTCAATGCGGTGGTCATGATCACCTTAACTTCATTTTCCTTCGGAATATTTCTCTGTTTCTCCAGATTCCGGATTCCCATCAGAGCCTGATATCCATCCATAACCGGCATCATGATATCCAGACATACCAGATCATAAGGCTCCTCGTCTTCCAGAGCCATCAGAAAAGCGTCCACTGCCTCCATTCCATCGACTGTCACATCACATTCTCCGTATTGGGACAGGAAACTCACCATAAACTTTCTGGTTGCATAATCGTCTTCAGCCAATAAAATTTTCATATTTTTCCTCCATTCGCGCGCCCTGTGCGCCAAAGAATAAAAGTTCTTACCAAGTTTGGGGTTACATTTTGTTTAGCACAGAATATGTTCGTTTTGCAATATCTGATAATTTATCCTGATACTCTACGGCACCCAGGTCATATGCCACCTTCGGCATACCATATACCACACAGGTGGATTCGTCCTGGCCGATGGTCTTAGCTCCCGCCTGTCTCATGGCCAGCAGCCCCTTCGCACCGTCTCCTCCCATCCCGGTCAGTATGATCCCAAGAGCATCCTTTCCTGCGGCTTTCGCTACCGACTCAAACAGTACGTCTACCGATGGACAATGACCGTTGACTTTCGGTCCCGCAACTACTTCCACCTGGTAATTTCCATTTACCTTAACAACCCGCATATGTTTGTCGCCTCCTGGGGCGATCAGCACCGTTCCAGGAAGAACCCGGTCTCCGGTCTGGGCTTCTTTTACCCGGACCCGGCACTGGTTATCCAGTCTTCTGGCGTACATCTCCGTAAATCCGGGGGGCATATGCTGTACCACAACGATCCCCGGAAGATCTGCGCCATAATCCTTCATCACGGAACAGATCGCCTCAGTTCCTCCTGTAGAAGCCCCAATTGCAATGATCAGGTTTTTACCTTTTGACACAAAGTTCTGGGGAACTTCCTGCACCACTTTCTGTTTGATCTTACTGATCTTAGCTGTCGAAGCAATCTTGATCTTCACCAGCAGCTCACTTTGAACAAAATTTTCCAGCTGTCTCCTGTCCGTATAGGACGGTTTCGCCACAAAGTCCACTGCACCGGCATTCATAGCATCAAATACCTTATCTGAAAGAGAACTGATCACAACCACCGGAAGAGGATACTGAGGTATCAGTTTTCTCAAAAACTCAATTCCACTCATTCGCGGAAGTTCCACATCAAGAGTCATAACATCCGGTTTGTATTCTAAAATAGCATCTCTCGCTTCGAAAGGATCTTTTGCCGTCCCCACCACCTCAATACCCGGATCTTTACTTAAACTCTGCACGAGTAGTTGTCTGAATAACATGGAATCTTCTACCACCAAAACTCTTATTGGACGCATAATAATCTAACCTTTCCTTTCCTATTTTTTAAATATAGAAGGCTGTACCAGCTGAAAAGGAGTACTGCTTCGGTCCAGCGTCTCCGTCATACCAATAAATAAATATCCTCCCGGCTCCAATGCATCGTATACCTTCTGCACCACCTGTCTCTTCGTGGCTTCATCGAAATATATCATTACATTACGCAAAAATATCGTATGCATTTTCTTCCGAAATGGAAAAGGTTCCATTAAATTAAATTTTCTATATATAACTTCTTTTTTCAATTCATCTGTCGCAACGTAGCTGCCATCATTTCGACGATTGAAAAAATGTCGTTTCCAGTTTGCCGGTACCTTTTTCAAATGCTCTTCGTCATAAACTCCCGCCATTGCAAAACTCAACGCCTGGGTTGATATATCTGTTGCCAGAATCCTGGCATCCCAGTTTTTATGTTCCAGCCCCAGGAAATCATTGACTACCATAGCGATCATATAGGGCTCTTCCCCTGTAGAAGAAGCACCGCACCAGATACGCATATCTTTGGAACGCTCTTCTTTCTTTTTAATCCAGGGTAGAACAGCATTTTTAAAAAATTCAAAATGTCCGAATTCCCTCATAAAATATGTATGGTTCGTCGTCAAAAAATTCACCAGCATCTTCTCTAATTCGCCGGATTCATCTTTCTCCACGTCATTCATATACGCATCAAAAGAACTCCAGCCACCCGATCTTAGATAATTTTCCAGCCTGCCATTCATTATAACCTTTTTCTGGCTCATGTCAATGCCATAGCGCTGTTTTAAAAAAG
This sequence comes from uncultured Eubacterium sp., assembly GCA_910584645.1. Lineage (GTDB taxonomy): Bacteria > Bacillota > Clostridia > Lachnospirales > Lachnospiraceae > Eubacterium_F. The sequence goes on along the minus strand of CAJUAU010000001.1, from coordinate 259,690 downwards.
AAACTATTCTCAAAAACTCATTGTTTGTAATCACTGCTCTTACTCCTTAACAACAAAATTTTTACGTCTTTTTTAACAAAGCTGACGTGCTATTTTATGAAAAATTTTAAATATTTCCGGATGAAATTTTTTACCAGATTCCTGGCTCATGATCTGCAAAGCCTCTTCTTTGCTGTACTCTTTACGGTATGATCTTCTCTCCGTGAGGGCACAGTATACATCCACAATGGATACAATCTGCGCCGCCAGAGGAATTTCCTCTTCTTTTAACTGTGACGGATATCCGCTTCCATCCCAATTTTCATGATGATAATTCGCCACATCAATAGAAATCTGGATAAAGTCATTAAAATCACTTGTCACATACAGGTCTTTCAAAAGCTTGGCCCCGATCTGCGTGTGGCTCTGAACCAGCATCCTCTCCTCCTCAGAGAGTTCCGATTCTTTGTGCAGAACAGATCTGGGAATTCCAACGTTTCCAATATCACAAAGAGGCGCCGCCACCTCAATGGTATCTATATATGTATCCGAGATCCGGTCAGTAAACACAGGCGAAAACTGCATGCTCTGTGCCAGCATCCTGCAGTTCTGCTGCAGCCTCTTAATATGCCCGTGGCTGTAAAAGGAATTTTCTGCCGCCACACCAACCAGCGCATACAACACATTTTTCCGTTCCTGTTCGATCTGGCTCACCTGCTCCTGTACCGATTTCTGGAGACGCCTGTTGTTTTCACTGATCTTCAGCGTAGCTGCATGAAGGGAGAGATGAAGTTTCACCCTCGCCTGTACGACCTCCGGGATGAAAGGTTTGACAATATAATCGTTTCCGCCGAGAGAAAAACCTTTGATCACATCCTCGGTCTCACCAAAGGCGGAGATAAAAATAACGGGAATTTCCCTCGTTTTCGCATTTTCCTTTAAGATCCGGCACAACTCATGGCCACCCATCTCAGGCATGGAAACATCTGTCAGTACCAGATCCGGACTGCCCCGCTCCAGCTGTTCCAGCGCCTGTTTCCCATTTTCCGCTGAAACCGGAACACAGCCCATATCCTTTATGATCTCTTCCAGAATCACCCTGTTTGTTTCCACATCGTCAACAATCAAAATTACAGATCCACAAATCTCATTATGCTCATAATCCATCAATTCAATTTCCTTCTTCCGTCTCATGTTCAACGCATGCTTTTAATTCTTCCAGCCCTTTGACCGCCTTTTCATAATTCGCTTTCTGGACTGCCATCTTCAGCCGCAGCACTCCCCGCGTCACCTCTCTGGGTGCCTCCTCTGTCAGCTGCCTTATGGTCTCCATAAAGTCCTCTGCTTTTTCCCAGTTTTCCATCTCAATACATAGGATCAGTTTGGACAGAGTCTTATTCAGAATCTCCTTGTTTTCTGGCGAACCAAACCTGCGTAACCCTTCCTTCTGGCCTTCCTTTTTCTCTTTCAGCTCCAGAACTGTCTCTGGTAATTCTCCAGCTTTCCGGTCCGGATGGGATTCTGGCGCGATGGGGTCGGAAGCCTTATCCTCATCTATGGTAACCCAGATTGAAAAGGTAAAGGTCGTCCCCTTATTCACTTCACTTTCTACGCTGATACTTCCTCCCATCATCTCTACAAACTGTCTGGTTATATTCAAGCCCAGACCGGTGCCTCCGTACTTTCGTGTAATCGACGCATCCACCTGGGAAAAGCTCTGAAATAATTTATCAAAATCTTCTTTTTTTATACCTATACCCGTATCCATCACGAGGAAATACAATTCAATGGAATTTTTCACCTGGGCGGTTTCAATGATCTCCACGGAAACGCTGCCAACATGGGTGAATTTCTGAGCATTGGATAACAGATTGTTCAGGATCTGAACAATCTTAAGCTCATCTCCAATGATATATTCCGGTATCTTAGGTGAGACTGTCACAAAAAATTCCAGTCCCTTTTCTGTCATCCTGTTCTGATGATTACCGCGTACATAGTCAATCATATTGCGAAAATGAAACCTGCGGTTTTCCAGTACAAACTTCCCTGCCTCCAGCTTGGAAAAATCCAGGATATTATTGATGAGCCGGTTCATATCTCCACAGCAGCGCTCGATCAGGCGCAGAGCCTTCCGCTTTTTTTCATCTTCTTCCTTCTCCGTCAGATCCATGACATTTCCCAGAATTCCATTGACGGGAGTTCTGAGCTCATGGGTCACATTGGCAACAAATTCGGATCTTACCTTGAGCGCCTGTTCCGCTTCCTGCTTTACCCGCTCCATCTCCTGGTTTAAAAATTCTTTTTCCAGGATGTCATTTGCCATACACACATATTGGGATCTTTCTTCATCCCATATCATTCGTGCTTCTGCGGGAAAACATGTCAGATTTTTACGATAGGCGATCACATGCTGAATCCGGCTGCCAAAAATATATTCTGTTGAAAAACCATTCTCTATCTGATGAAACTCATTGGGAAAAATGCTGCTAATGTGACTGCCGCACAACTCATCACCATATTCCAATTCCTCTTTCGCGGCAGCATTCGCATATGTAATGATACCTTCCTGGCTAAACATAAGGATCATTTCCAAAGCGTTCTCAACAGGCAGTGCTCCAACCTGATCCATATCTTCCTCCACACATAGAAAGACAGCGTAAAAAGCAGCAGTTTCCTTCTACTCCGCCGTCTGTTCCAGTTTACATAAAACTAAATATACGATTTACATCTACCATATCAAAGAAGTCTTCGTTGGCAAGTTCAAAACATTCAAGGATATCCGGCGGGAACTGTCCGCACTCACCGTTCTGGATCATCTCATAGGCAACGGTATGAGGGAATGCAGCTTTATATACCCTCTCGCTGATCAGTGCATCGTACACATCTACGATCGATACCACCTGTGCCCAGATCGGAATCTCATCCCCGGCCAGATGATCTGGATATCCATTGCCATCCCATCTCTCATGATGATAACGGCAGATATCATAGCAATACCGGTAGAACTCGTTGTCCTCTTCCTTCTTGAACTTTTTCAGCATATCACAGCCGATGGTCGTATGAGTCTTCATGATCTCAAACTCTTCGTCTGTCAACTTTCCTGGTTTTAACAGAATGGAATCTGGAATTCCGATCTTTCCAATATCATGAAGCGCAGATGCCCTGGCAATCTCACTGATCTGCGTCTCGGTAATGCCATATTTCGGAAAATACTTCGCAAGATACTTCAACAGGATCCTTGTAAAATATTTGATCCGCCGGATATGTTCTCCGGTCTCAGAACTCCGGAACTCCACAACAGAGCTGAGGGCACTGATCAGGAATTCGTTGTTTTCCTGAATCTTCTTCTCCTTCGCCAGGATCGCCTCTTCCTGCTCCTTCAGCTTTCTTTCCATATTCGCCTTGTGCTGGTAGAGGTCAATGATGTTCTGTGCTCTTCTTTTAACGATATCCGGATAAAATGGCTTATGTATTACATCCGCTATGCCATAGGCATATGCCCGGTCCTCACTGTCCCGGATGGTCTCACTGGTGATCAGGATAACCGGGACCTGCTCGATCAGTCCCTTCTGTTTCATGTACTCCAGTACGTCAAAACCATCTTTTATTGGCATCACGATATCCAGCAGAACCAGAACAAATCCCGGATCTTCCTCCAGCCTGTCGATCGCTTCCTGGCCGTTGGTCGCCTCCACAATGTGAAAACTCGACCGGAACATTACCTCCAATATGGTTCGGTTTACTTCTTCATCATCTACTATTAAAATCCGTTCTATATCCATTTTTACTCCTGTACAACTTATTTTATTTTTAGTGTTCTTTAAACTAGAGGATATCATAAATCATTAAAAATGTCAACAAATATCGGATTGTTAATTGCCCCCTGAAAGGTGTTATATATTGCCATTCACAGCCCTTTTCCCCTAACAGTCCGCCGATCACCAGGAATCAAAAAAATAGTTAGACAATCCCACAAAAATCCTGTATAATGAATGTAAATTTACAAGGCCGGGGCAAAACACACCTTCAGACATGCCGCCACAGGCGGCACAATCAATACCATGACCAAAAACACCGGGCTGGTCTCATCTCCGATTCAGTCCGTGCTTAACAAGCGCCACTGGCGCTTAGCACCGCTGCTACGCAGCTTTACCAGCCCTCCACCATTCGGAACTCCCGCACTGCTTATTGCATTGCTCCGTTCCTCATGATGGACGTTCGCACAATCATGAGAAATATTCATACAAGCATGATATTTCTCATGACTATGCTCACTGTTTTGGTCACACTTGCTCCCGGCGAAATATTTTTAGCAGGGGGAAAAAATGGATACATTATTTTTCGGCAAATTAAAAGATGCAGGTGTCGACGTAGACACCGCTATTAAACGTTTTATGGGCAAAGAAGATCTATATCTCAAGTTTCTTGCCAAGTATAAGAATGACGAAAGCGCTGCAAATATCGAGAAATATCTGGCAGAAAAGAATGTGGAAGAGGCATTCAAAAGTGCCCACACGTTAAAAGGTGTGGCAGGAAATCTTGGCCTGGATCCGATTGCCAAATATGCCTCTGAAATGGTTGAACTTTTACGAGGTAAAGATCAGCTGGAAGAGGTGGACGCGGATCAGCTTGGATCCGTCTCTGAGGAACTTCAGGCGGTGCACCGCTCACTGCTGGATATTTTGGCTGAACTTTAGAACTTTTACGGTGGGAACGACAGAAAAGTAAGCCTGCAGACATAACGCAGCTGCACCATTAAAACGATGAGAAACACGCTTTACAAGTTTTTCACCTTCGCGGGCGGCGTCATGCTTTGCCTTCAGCGTAAATAAGAGGATATCCTTCAAGTCATTTTCCGGCTTTGGGATACCCTCTTTATTAGTATGGATCAAGTGGAAGCTATCGGTGCAGTCTGCCCATTTCATCCCTCGTGAAGCAGTTCAAAGGACAGCAGGCTTGCGGTGCCGCCTCCCCGGTAGGTGAGATAAACCGCCTGGATTCCATCGGGAATCCGTACCTTCACAGAGTACTCCTCCCACACATTCGTGTACTGGACCGGGATCGCCGCCAACGCTTCTCCGTTCCATTTTGTCTTGACTTCAAATACGCCGTCTGCGTAGCCGCGGACTTTGATCCGGATCCCCGTCACATTTTCACAGGAAAAATATTTGAAGCCTGCGGTGGCAGAATCCTGCATGTTGGCGATATATCCCGGCTCTTCATCACCATCTCTTCCATCCTGCATGATCTTCGGAAATTCATCCCCCCCCACATAGACAGAAGGCTTATCCGTAAACAGGTGACAGGCTATGTAGGACGGATATTCCCCTTTATCCGACAGGGGACCGCCGTTCAGGCCGCAGGATGTAATCTCCACCTGGGGGATGCTTCCATCCGGCAGAATGTGGATCTCTTCGGCACACCCCTGCCTGCTGTACCAGCTGCCATTGGTGTGGCGGTGATAAAAAATATACCATCTTCCGCCAATCTCCACAATGCTTCCGTGATTGTTGGCGCCATAAGCCATAGGCAGGGTTGCCGGCTTCCCCTCCTCCAGATTCAGGTCACAGTTGCTGACGATCACTCCTCCATAGGTAAATCCTTTGCATGGATCCTTGCTCACCGCATAACAGAGCTCATGCATCACAACGGAAGAATAAATAAAATAATAGGTGTCTCCGATCTTTCGCATGGAAGATGCCTCAAAGAACTCATGTCCTTCAAAACCGCTGCCTTCTGAATACTCACATCCGGGAGCCACTCTTACCGGATCTTCGATGACCGTAAGCATATCCCGGCCAAGAACCGCAGCCATCGCTCCGGTACGGGACTTATCCCCTCTGCCGCAAAAACCGGTATAGAGATAGGTACGTTCCCCTTCTGTGAGCACACCGGGATCAAACTGTGGTTCGTCCCCTTCCCTGTCCCCCAGCCTTGTACCATCCTCATAATGTACATATCCATAAAACTTATACTGCCCTGCCGGTGAATCGCAGACTGCCACAGACACCACAGATACATGATCCAGCACATAATATAAATAATATCTTCCATCCGGCCCCACCGTTACATCCGGTGCATAAAGACACATTTTCCCGTCTTTGTTCAGTGGATCCTCCGTTTTGGGATAGATCACTCCCTCATACCTCCAGTCTCCCAGATCTTCCACTGGCGCCGACCAGCACACATAATCTCCCAGACAGAATACATGGCCGTTATAATAATCGTGGGAACCATACACATACACCCTTCCGTCAAAGACATAGGGTTCTCCATCCGGAATATATTCCCAGGAGGGAAGATATGGATTCACCGCCTGTTTCCTTCTGCCGTCTGCTGCTTCATTCATAGCCTTATTTCCTCCTCATTTTCCCTGCCGCATTCCCCGCGGCATTTATTCTCTTTATTTTTTCGATAAATATAAGAAATCGTTGGCCCCCTCGTCATCTCCACCGCCGAGAAACCCAAGCATATATATTTTCTCATCCCTGCCCACATCAAAATTCCCATACATTTTCTGGAAGTTTGGCTGTTTTTTACCATCCAGGATCTTTTCCAGAACTTTCTTCTCACTGTTATAGCGGTATACTCCGGAATAATAACAGATGTACAGAGTGTCCTTGTAAACACTCAGTTTGATGGAATAATTCCCTGAACTGACAAAAGATTCCCCCAGCTGGCCTTCTAAAGTATATAATTCCCCCTCTTCTTTGCTATAGGTGAAGTAATTCTTTTCCGCTTTCCCTTCCTCGATGACCGGACCGAGATCCAGACACTCCCTGACCTCTCCCGTCTTCCAGTCGGTAATCTTACAGAGTTCCATACCCGGTCCCAGATACTCGTATAATTTGCCACCCTGACTGATGCCGGAAAAAGAAGCATCATATTTTCTTTCGATAGTTCCCTCCGGAAGCCCCACGAGAACACTGTGCCGGTCATCTGCATCGTCATAATAAGAAAAAATTGCTTTCCTGTTGTTCAGTATGTGGATCCCCACATTGCCCTTGACCGGCAGCTTCTGATCTTTCACCCACTGGGAAACATCCAGCTCTACTTTCTTTTTTCCATCAGACGCATATCCGCGCAGTATCTTTTCCGTGTAATAATCATAATACCAGATGCCATCGAGGCTTCCGCCGAAGAAATTGTAATCCGCTCCCTCGTCCTGCAGCTCCGGAATGCGGGAACACTTCCAGTCTTTCCCGTCAAACACACCTTTCACCCATCCATCGGATACATCTCCCACATAAGAGACACAGTAATTTCCTTTTTCGTTGATAAAACCGTCATGGGATTCCCATATTTCCCCTGTGCCTAAAAGCGTCTCTTGATATGCTTTCACAAAGGAGTCATCAATCTCTGGCCTTACCGGAACCAGATCTTCCATCCCCTGGAGTTTTTCTTCCCAGCCGCTGTCATAAACCAGCTTACAGACATCAAAAGGTTTATTGCTAAAGGAGAGATGCACCCCGTTATCATCCAGTTCCTGATCGGAAACTATTTTTAGTATACATCTGCGCTCTATTTCTTCAGGGTATTGGGGAAACCAGCCTATAACATAGGTTCCGCTTTTCTCCGTATCCCCCTGGATGCCGATATCCAGACAATGATTCCCCCTCGTATCGGTAAAACCATCATACATCGTTAACTGATCCTTTGGTACTTTCATCGCCTCACAGAAAAAACGAATGGCATCGGCATACTTTTCGTCTTCCTCCGATAACAGCCTGCTGGTTTCTTTACGAACCTCTGCTTCCTTTTCTTTTTCCACGGCAGCCCCGGTCACAGCCTGTTCCCTCGCCGTTTTTTCAAAGCCTTCACATCCTGGAAGCGTTAAAACCAGCGCTGCCAGTACCCCGGCAAATCTCCATCCTTTTCTCATAGGTCCCACTCCTTTCAATCAAGTGGATCACGCTCCCATTCCGTAGTCTATCCAACTATGACTTTTGTCCTTACCTGGCTGATTTCTTCGGATACATCCTGATCCTCCACCAGATCCAGTACCGGCAGACCATCGATATCAAAATGAACCCTCCGGATCCCGCTGCTTCTCTCTCCGTGGATCCCCGGCCTGGCATGGTAGGAATTCCAGACATCACCGTATTCATCCACCACATAAGCGTTATGGCCTGTTCCAAATTCACCCTCTACACTGCGGGAAGTCATGAGAGGATAATTCCCCTTCTTCCAGTTCTCCGGGTTCAGCAGATCCCTGCCCCTGTCGATAGTCATGATCCCCACCACATAGGAGGTATCCACCGCCGCGCTGGAAAAAGTAAGCACCAGGCGTTCTTCCTGGGGAAGGGCAAAAGGTCCCTCATCCACAAAGGTATGGTTATTTGCCCAGCCATATTCCGGCTTGGAGAGCAGTACTGGTTCCGAGAGCAGTTTCCAGGGTTCATCCGCATTCAATTTGGCGATATAGAGCCAGGCTCCCAGATCCTTCGGCAGAAACTGCCTCTGGGACCAGACAACATAATAATCTCCTTCCCAGAAAAAACATGTCATATCCAGTGTGATGGTCTTTCCCTCCTCACAGAGCTGGCTCCCATCACTGCGCACCACCCGTTTTGGCTCCGACCAGTCCTCCTTGCGGGAAGGATTTCCGCCTTCTTTCAGTTTCATAATGTGGGATTCCTCCCAGAAAAACTCTTCCGGGGTAAGAGCCAGGAATATATACAGTTCACCTTTGATCTCATGAAATTCCGGCGCCCATAAAAGATTTCCCACATGATCATAGGTATCCGAATCCAGGATCAGATGCTCTTCGGCATCCGCCAGTCCCGGAATGGTATCTGCCTCTCTCACATATAACGTATGATTCTTGTCCGCGTCATTGGTAGCGATAAAATAATATTTTCCGTTCCAGTATGTAATACAGGGGTCTGCCCGGTCCTCCGCTATGGGGAAAGGAAAATGATCCTGGTGAAGCTTCCCCTCTGCCTCGTAAACTCCCGGACGGCTCCAGTCGACATTGTCCGTATTCCAATCCACCCGCTTTAACGCCTCTGTCCCGTCACTGTACAGCGCCCTCGCCCAGACCATATCCAGCTGCTCCCGGCTCTCTGCCCGGACTTCCTCTGGCACTTCTGTCTTTATGTGTCTGGGAGGCTGGAGTTTTTTCTGCAGCCTCTCTGCTGCCTCATCCGGTATGGAAATGACATTTCCTGCCACAGCCCCTTCGATCTCCGTCTCCACCACTGGCAGAACCAGCTCATCCACCTTCACGCCAGTGATCTTCCGGCCTGCACATTCCATGTTTTCCAGCTCTGCCCTGTACCACTGCCGGTCTGACTGGCACCAGCACAATTCGTACATCTCTTTCTCTGAGTCATAATGGCACACCACCTGGTCCACCGCCCCCTCGCACAGAGACAGAAGACCTTCCTCATTGTACTCCAGCAGATCACGGCTGGTAAAAAATAAGACTTTGCCGGTGCTCTCAGCATCCTCACCGCCGTCACCATCTACCCGCACCGCCACAACTCCGTATGTACCATCTTTCATCACAAACAGATAGGGGCTGCGGATGCTTTTTGCATTCAGGGAACCGTCTTCATTTTCCGTCGCCCTGGCAAATAATACGCCGGAATTATGATTGAGGGCCTGAAAGCCCTCCTCTCCCCCCAGTGCAAGGTGCATGCTGTAAGCCAGTTTGGGATCATAATAAAACTCGTCAATTGGTTTTCTCGTATAGCATAAAATATCTCTCACTCTGTCTTTTACCTCCAAATTCATTATAGTTCCATTATACCGTGTTATTGGAAAATGTACAATGACGATTCCATATCATTTTACTGACCTTTTCTATCCACATAGCGTATCGAGAATCCCTGACTTAACTGTCTCCCAGATCACCCTCTGCAGCTCCAGGGATGTCTCCTTGTCATAATCTTCATTCAGAAGTTCATTGTTGGAGATCACCCGCAGCGCCACACAGGGTATGCCGCATTCCCGGCATGCCTTATATACTGCAAAGGATTCCATATCTTCACTGAGATGGCCAAAGGTACCATGCAGCCACTGTATCCTGTCCTTTTCTTTACTAAACAGATCCCCCGTTCCAAGGATTCCCGAAACCACCTTTCCCGTCCTAGTCTCCTGCCCGACCCCCTGCTCAAACTTCCGAACCAGTTCCGGGTCCGCAGCAATATACTCTGTTTCCATCTTCACCCACTCTTCCGGCGCCATGCCCTCTCCAAAATCCCGCTTGGGCATCTCCAGGGAATGTACGTTGACCGCCTGGCTGCCGATCACCAGATCTCCGCTTTTTAACGTATCCACCTGGGCTCCAGCGGTTCCCTGATTGATGATAACATCCGGCTGGAATTCGTAAATGGCTGTCATGGTGGCGATGGCAGCATGTACCGTTCCCATTTTAGTCAGCTGCAGGAGAATTTCCCTGCCATCCTGTTCTGTCCGATAGAAAAGAAAACCGTTTCTGGTAGTCTCTTCTGCCTTCTGAAAGCATTCCTGCTCCAGATACCAGCAGATCTCACTCTCCATCGCCCCTTGTATCAATATCTTTTTCACTCTGTTATCCTCCAAACTATTTCCAGATCACTTTGCCCTGGAGACAAACCGCAGGGCTCAAATTGGCGCCGTTGAGCTAGCTCAATGGCGCCAATTCATAATCTTTGTTTTACCACTCGATCAGCGTCGCTCCCCAGGTGAGACCACCGCCGAAACCTGAGAGGACGATCTTATCTCCCTCCTCCAGCAATCCATTGCGGTTGAGTTCATCCAAAAGGATCGGTATGCTTGCCGAAGATGTGTTGCCATAGTGGTCAAGGTTCATCGGGATCTTATCCATATCCACCTTCAGACGTTTTGCAATCAGCTCCAGTATCCTGCGGTTTGCCTGATGCAAAATGTAGTATTTGATGTCATCTGGTTCCAGCTCCGTCTTTTTCAGGATATGCTTAATGTACTTAGGAACTGTTGACACCGCAAAACGGAACACCGCCTGCCCCTGCATCTGGATATAATCCTTTTTCCTTCTGCTCTTATAAAATGGATTCTGGATCCCTCTCCCCTTGCAGGTAAGGACATCCCCCTGGGTTCCATCCGACCCGGTAACACTGGCGAGGATCCCGCCTTTGCCTTCCACTTTTCTCAGCACAGCAGCGCCAGCACCGTCGCCAAAGAGAATACAGGTGCTGCGGTCTGACCAGTCCACTTCCCGGGACAAAGTCTCCGCCCCAACGATCAATGCCGTCTTCGCCATCCCCATCTCAAGATAAGCATTTGCCGTATTCATCGAAAACAAAAAGCCGGAACAGGCGGCATTCAGATCAAAACAGGTGGCGCGGATCGCTCCGATCTCTCCCTGAACCTGGCAGGAAGTACTGGGAACATATGTGTCAGCCGACACGGTAGCTACAATGATCAGATCCAGGTCCTCTGGTGTTATTCCCGCATTATCGAGAGCCGCTTTGGCCGCCTCGATGGCCATAAAAGAGGTTCCCTCCTTACTTCCGCTGGACAAATGACGCTCCTTGATCCCTGTCCTCTGGCTGATCCATTCATCATTGGTATCCACAATAGTGGATAAAAACTGATTGTCTGCTATATTCTTCGGTAAATAACTTCCGGTTCCGATAACCTTAACTGCCATGAAATCTCCTCCAAAATAAAATACTATCCTCTATGATTTGGTATTAAAAACCACCTCATACGGTTATTTAGGTTTTTCCCTTAAAACCAAAATCAAGAGAGCCTTTTTACAGCCCTCTTGAATAAAACCAAATTCTCTGTTATTTTAATTCCTGGATGTACCATCCGATGTCAAGCATCAGATTCTTTTCAGATACTCTCCGGTACGGGTGTCAATCTGAATCACGTCACCCTGATTTACAAATATAGGAACGTTCACCTGGGCTCCCGTCTCGACAGTAGCCGGCTTTGTTACATTTGTCGCCGTATCACCTTTTACACCAGGCTCAGTCTCAGTAACCTCAAGCTCCGCGAACATCGGCGGCTCTACAGAAAAGATATTTCCTTTGTAGGATACCATCTTCACCATATCATTTTCTTTCACAAACTTCATCGCATCACCGATGGCATCGTCTGCAAGGGCGATCTGGTCATAGGACTCCATATCCATGAAATTGTACATATCACCCTCTGCGTACAGATACTGCATCTCTTTTTTGTCGATGTGGGCCTGGGGATATTTTTCTGTCGGGCGGAAAGTCTTCTCCACAACACCGCCGTCTACCACATTTTTCAGCTTGGTACGAACAAATGCTGCGCCCTTGCCCGGCTTAACATGCTGAAATTCAATGATCTGAAATACAGTTCCATCTATCTCGATGGTCAATCCATTTTTAAAATCTCCTGCTGAAATCATATTCAGTTCCTCCTGCTTTTTACGTACAGAATACTCTTGTTATTTCGTTCTATACAGTTTAATACATCTAAGCATTATTCTATTATATTTTGAAACATTTTTCAAGAGAAATTTTCTTGGTCTGCAATTTATTTCCAACTACATTGTTTTAAGCTTCTTTTCCACCGCAAACGACATGCTGGGGCAATGCCACACGAAGCTGTGCCTTATGAAACAGCGGATAAGATCTCTCTGGCAATCTGTTCCGCGCTCTTTCCATCGGTAGAAACGGTAACAGTGGCTGCTTTTTCATAAAATGGCCGGCGCTTTTCCATGAGTTCCCGGATGTAAGGCACATTCATATTTCCATTGAGAAGGGGACGGTCCGTACTGTTCTTAACCCGTTCATAAATTGTCTCTGGTTCTGCCGTCAAAAGAACGATCTCGCCAATGGCCCGCAGTTTTTTCACGTTGATATCCCGGAGCGCCATACCGCCGCCACAGGATATGATCCCCGGCTCCATTGCAGCCAGTTCATCGATAAGGTCTGTCTCCAGCTGCCGGAAATACGGTTCCCCCTTTTCCTCAAATATCTGGGAGATGGGACACCCCTGCTGCATCACGATCCTCTGGTCGGTGTCGATCTCCGGTCTTCTGCTGAGACGGTGAAGTGCCCTGGAAACGGTGGACTTTCCTACTCCCATAAAACCGATGAGGGCAATGTGTCTTTTGCCAGAATATAGTTTGTCAAATACATCTTTCATCTCAGATAACTCGATCTGACCCGGGGCGGAGGCCCTGCCCACGCAGCCAAAAGAAACTTCTGAACCATACAATCCCCCATACAGTCTCGTCATCTTCCCTGCTTCTCCCATACACATGGTGATCAGAGGAAAATCCGGATATTTTTCCTTCATATGCTCCGTCGCCGCCAGCAGACACACCGCATCTTCACGGCCTTTTTCTTCATCGTTGGAAGGCATGCATGCCACCTTTCCAATGTCTGCACCACATTTTTTCGCCTCCTCTAGAATATGTAGGATTTCTTCTTCCGAAGGAGTCTGTGTGAAATCATGAAAGGATCCGATGATCCTGGTACCACTCTGTTCCGCTGCCTGGATCACAGTCTGTACCATGCCGGGATCCCTGTGGATCTCCACATCCACATAATCCGCAAGACCGCTTGCCGCCACATCACTCAGCAAAGCAGCATAGTTAAAACGGCTCCCATTTTCCTCTCCACCCTCCTGTATAGTCCTCAAAGTGAAAATAAATTTTTTCTTCTGGAGGATCTCCTGGAGTTCCCTTACAACGCTTATAATTTCCTTTTCATATCCGGCAAAAAAATCCACCCGCCATTCCACCAGCTCTGCTGGCAGAAGCGCAAACTCTTTTGCCTGCTGAATGATCCTGTCTCTCGTTGCATCCGTAATCGGAATGCAGATCTTTGGTCGCATCATTTTAACTGTCTCTCTTTCTTCTATTTTATCAGTTCCATCAATTCTTTGGGAGAATGAGTCAGATTCCGGCAGCCTTCCTCTGTAACTGCCACCACATCCTCGATCCTCACACCCCCAAAGCCTTCCACATAGATCCCCGGTTCCACGGTAATGACCATCCCCGGCTCCAGAACTGTTTCATCTTTCGGTGAAAAGCAGGGCGTCTCATGGATCATCAGCCCCACACTGTGACCCAGGCTGTGGCCAAAACAGTCTCCATAACCTGCCTCCCGGATGATATCCCTCGCTACCGCGTCCACCTCACAGCCCTTTATCCCCGGCTTTACCGCCTGGATCGCCGCTGTCTGTGCCCGCAGCACTACATCATAGATCTCTTTCTGCCGTTCCCCTGCCCTGCCGATCACGACTGTGCGGGTCATGTCAGAGCAGTATCCGTTCACCCGGCATCCAAAATCCATCGTCAGAAAATCCCCTTCCTCCAGCGCCTTGTCGGTGGGTATGGCATGGGGCATGGAAGAATGGATCCCGCTGGCTGCGATGGTGTCAAAGCTGGTGCCCTCTGCCCCCATTTCTTTCATGTAAAATTCCAGATATGCCGCCACCTGTTTTTCTGTAAGGTCTTCTTTCCGGCCCCGGATCTTCTCAACGATCCGGGTAAATGCCCTGTCCCCGATCTGCTCTGCCTTCTCTATATCCAAAAGTTCCTGTTCCGTCTTCACCTGACGGAGCTGGTCCAGTTGTTTATGGAGAGGCACCAATGTCATATTTTCCAGCTCATGCTTTTTAATAAGTGCAAGTATCGTCTGATATGTCTGAACCGTCATGGTCTCATCTTCAAATCCAATGGACATCCCTGCCACTGCCTCTCTGCCCAGACGTTCCACCAGCTCTGTGAGCCAGTTTTCATAGATATTTTTTTTATATTGGATCACATCCGCTTCTGGACATTCCTGTTTTGCCGCGATGGTGTAGCGGGAGTCCGTAAACACCAGCGGTCTGTTCCTGGAAATAAAAACAATCCCCTCTCCCCGGAACCCGGTGGAACTTCTCATATTTGACGGTGAGCTGACCAGTATGCCATCCAGCTTCTTAGCAAGTAATATTTTTTCCATTCTTTTCATTTTTTCTGTCCTTCTTTTTCTGACGATATTCTTTTAAAATGATTTTTTCCAAATACCGTTTAAGAACGATCTGGATCTCTTCGTTTTTATTGATGGGTTTCACCAGTATATTCCGTATCCCGATGCGTTTTGCCCCCCATATATCCGTAAAGAGCTGATCCCCCACAAAAAGCGTGTTTTCTTTGTTCGTCCCCATCATTTCCATAGCTTCGCGATAGCCTTTCCTTCTGGGTTTATGAGCATTAAAGATCATGTGGGCGCCAATCTTTTCATTAAAACTGCTGACCCGCTGTTTCTTATTATTGGAGATCAGACAGCACTGAAATCCCATCTCCCCCAGCCGGCGAAACAGATCCAGCGCCTGGTCACTGGCGCCCTTTCCATGCTCCACCAGGGTATTGTCAATATCAAACAGGATTCCCCGGTATCCTTCCTCATACAAACTCTGAAAATCAATATCATAGGTGGATGATACCGACTCATCCGGGAAAAATCTCTCGAACATTTCCATTTTCCTTTCTAAGCTTTTACGGATTTTAAATAGGTGATGAACTGCTCCGCCACTCTTCCTGAATAACCGCCGTTCCTTACGCTCCAGGCATTTGCCTTCATCAGCAGTTCCTCATTGGTAAGGCTTATATCCGGATGTTCCGCTGCCAGTCCAAGAACAATCTCCTCAAACTCCTTTTTCGAGGGACTGGAAAAATTGATGGTTACGCCAAAGCGGGCTGCCAGGGATAATTTTTCCTGCATCGTATCCGAGTGATGGAGTTCATCCCTGGACATATCCGAACGGTCACTCCAGGTCTCACGGATCAAATGCCGGCGGTTTGAGGTAGCATAGATCAGCACGTTGTCCGGACGCACCTCCATCCCGCCCTCGATCACTGCCTTCAGGTATTTGTATTCGATCTCAAACTCTTCAAAAGAGAGATCATCCATATATATGATAAATCTATAGTTCCGGTTCTTCACCTGCTCAATTATGCTGGAGAGATCCTGAAGCTGATGTTTATAGATCTCGATCAGCCGGAGCCCACGGTCATAATACTGATTGAGGATGGCCTTGATGCAGGTAGATTTTCCAGTGCCGCTGTCACCGAACAGCAGACAGTTATTCGCCTTTCTCCCCTCCACAAAAGCCTCTGTATTATCGATAAGCTTCTGTTTCTGGATCTCATATCCCACCAGATGGGACAAAGCCACCTCGCTGGTATGGGTGATGGGCGCCAGCACCATTTCACCGGACTCTTCATGTTTCACCCGAAACGCTTTGTTTAATCCAAATTTACCAACACCATATTTTTTATAGAAATCCGTCAGAACCCGGAAAAAACCATCCCCATCCAAAGCGCTGGAAAGCTCCTGTGTCAGCTCTTTCACCTTTTCACTGACACTTTTATTGTAAGTATTTTCATCCTTTGCCATCGAATGATAATCCGTCAGGATAGAAAAACACTCTACCTCCAGAAGTGCTTCCATTTCAGCAAAATCATAATGGAACAGACGGTAAAAACACTGCATATCCTGCTTCACGATCCGGTTCACGCTGGCAGCATCCACCTTTTCATGATCCACTCCCACTTTCTCACAGATCACGCTGAAAGGATTCTCATTGACCGCGAGAAGATAGGCGATATAGCACTGCCACAGGTTGTTGTCAAAACCATATCTGGTAGCGATATCCAGAAGCCGGTACACCTGGTCATACATCTCCCTCACATAAGTATCCCGGCTGGCAGAAATCTCACTGTCCTCTGAGATCTTTTTAAAAATTCCACTCAGCTTCATCAGCACAGAATCCCTGCTGATATTTCCATACATGATCAATCTTGACACGTCACGATACATCCTTTTCCCCCATTTCTTCCATCCTTGTATATTCTATATTAACTGACTGGCGGTTCCCCGCCAGATCTCTACAAACGATCCAGGTCAACAAGTTCGATCTGATCCATTCCCCGGGCAGACTGAAGAAATTCATTCGTAAAACCTTCCCTGGAAAACAAATAATAATAATCTGCCTCCTGTCCGGTCTGCTCCGTCAATTTCAACAGCTTTTCAAACTCCCTGCCATCCATGGGCTCTGTGGACCATTTACATGTCCCCACCAGCAGTTCTCCTTTTTCTCCCTCTGCAACCAGGGGGATCATCCCCTCTTTTCCATAGAAAATCTGCGGATTCTGAAAGGCAGCCGGCAATTTGTTGTATCGGTTCATCAGTATAAGAAACTCCCGGCACACCTGGCCAAAGGTCTGCTCCACAAATCCAAAAAGTTCATTTCTGATATAACTTTCATAAAAAGACTCAGCTTCTCCAAATTCCAGCTCCGGCAGATTAGGAAATACAAACTTATACCAGAAATGAAGAAACCGGTCGGAAATTCCATATAAGCCCTTCATAGCACGATCCTTTTTCTTTGGCTCGTAGGAAAAATACTTTTCTGCCACATCGATCTGTATCAGATTTTTAATATAAACAGAGATCTTCGCCCGGCTGAAACCTGTCCGGTTATAAAGATAATTTAACTTTGGCTCATCTTCTGCCAGCACAGATAAGATCGTGTTATAGAGGGGCAGCTCCCGCAGGCTCGTTTTTAGAAAACGGAAGGCCTCTTTTCTCAGCGCTCCGTCTTTTTTCAAGAAAAGGCGGATGATATTGCCGCGGATGCTGTCGGAAGTATTCCAGTGATCCAGATACCCCGGCACACCCCCCAGAATGCTGTATATGGTAATGCACTCTTCCGTGGAACTGTCCGGAAAACGGCTTACCATCTCAAGAAAAGTAAATTCCCTGAGTTTGATAAAACTATCGATGTATGATGAGAAACTGCCCATATCTTCTACCATCTGGTTTTCAATCCACTGCACAGAAGAACTCACCAGCAGGATCATCACATGCCCCTGCCACGACGGCCGGGATACTGCTGTCTCCAATTCTTCATAAAAATCTTTGTATGCTTTCTGCATCACATCAAATTCATCAATGACCAGACAGACTTTTCTGCCCTCTGCCACCTTAAGATCTACCTGCCTCGGAATGGGTTCAAAATATAGCAGCTGTTCTTTTTTAGACAGCTCCCGCCCCAGATAATAGACGAAATCCTTCTCTTTTACAAATTCCCTGACCAGAGTGGTCTTACCTATGCCCTCTCTTCCATACAGGATGACTACGGGCAGGCCATCTTTTGTAAAAGCCTCATTTAACTTTTTTAGTTCACTCTTTCGCCCAACAAACATCTACTCACCGGCCTTTCTTTTGACAGCGCCCACAGGATTTGGATCAGCGGCGCAGGACTACATCCGGTCCGGCGCACTGAAACCAAGCAGCTCAATACACTGCTCCAGTACATTTTTCACCAGCACAAGCAGCTGGATATAGGATGCCTTTCTTTCCTCATCTTCATTCGCCAGAATCTTATTTTCGTGATAAAAGTGGTTAAAACTCTCGCTCAGTTCGTAGATAAACTGACAGATCTTATGAGGTGCCCTCTCACTGTAGGCAGCTTCCATCGTATCTGCAAATTTACACAGTGTCAGATACAATCCGGTCTCGCTGTCCTGAACCGGCACCAGAAGTTTCTCCGGTTCGCCCGTCGGGGATACCCTGCCCCCCGCCTGTTCATACTTGGCAAGCAGCGATTTGATGCGGACGATAGTATATAGAATATACGGACCTGTATTTCCCTCAAAGGAAGTAAACCGCTCCATGTCAAATATATAATCCTTGGATGCCTGATTGGACAGATCCCCATATTTGATCGCTGCAAGACCAACCTTTTCTGCGATCTCCCTAGCCTCTGCCTCCTCATAATCACGGTTTTCCCGAATCTTTTTATACACTTCTGCACTGGTATCCTCCCGCAGTGTCTCCAGCCGCAGAACCCCGCCGTCTCTCGTCTTAAAGGGCTTTCCATCCTTTCCGTTCATGGTGCCAAAACCGATAAAGGCAAGCTCCGTGTCATCACCTGTGAGCCCTGCCTTCTTCGCCACCCGGAACACCTGGGTAAAATGCATGGTCTGGCGCTTATCTGCCAGATAAATGATCTCCTCCGGTGCGAACAGCTTTTCCCTCTCCACAATCGTCGCCAGATCTGTGGTGGAATACAAAGAAGCCCCATTGGATTTCAGTATGATACATGGCGGAAGTTCTTTTTTATCCCCTTCCTCTGTGACGTCCACCACCAGAGCCCCCTCACTCATATAGGCAAGACCCTCTGCCTTCATCTTTTCCACCATATCCGGGATATAGGGCTGGGCATCGCTCTCCTTTTTCCACAGGTCAAATTCTACATTTAACTTTTCATAATTCTTCTTCAGGTCTGCAATGGATACGTTCAGAATGTGATCATAGAGGGCCCGGTATCCCCGGTTCCCCTCCTGAAGACTTACTGTCGCTTCCTGTGCCTCGGTCAGATAATCCTCGTGCTCCTTGGAATAGCCGCTGGCATAGGGATAGATCTCTTCCAGATCCGATATCGTAAATGGCGCTTCCGCCGGATACTCTCCTTCAAAGCCCGCATCAAAATACGGAAGCTCCGGCTGGCGCTTTTTCAGCTCCGTAATGATCAGACCGATCTGAAGGCCCCAGTCACCGAGATGTACATCCCCCACAATATGATCTCCCATATAGCGGTAAATCCTCTTGATGCTCTCCCCGATAATAGCAGAACGAAGATGTCCCACATGAAGAGGTTTCGCCACATTCGGCCCGCCGTAATCGATCACCACGGACCTTGGCTCTGCCGGCCGCTCAAGTCCAAACCGATCCTGCGTCATCATCTGGATACCAGCCTGTTTCAGCAATTCTCCGCTTACAGTTATATTTATAAAGCCCGGATTGACCGCCTCAATCTTTTCAAAGGCAGAGTTCTCCCTCAACCCTTCTACCACATCCCCAGCGATCTGGATCGGTGCTTTGTGATACTCCTTCGCTGCCGCCATCGCACCGTTGCACTGGTACTGGCACAGATCTGGACGATTGGAAACACTGATAAATCCGTATTTTTTGTCATACCCTGCCTGCTCAAAGCCAGTTTTTACTATTTCTTCTAACTGTTCCGTCAACTTTTTCATACTACTCTCCATTCCAATTCTTCGCACTACTTTTCGTTCCTCTGTACTGACAACTTGTTTCTGTCATTCTTCTATATTAGTTGTTAAATCAAGACTTGTCAACACTTCAAAATAATTTTCAAAGGTCTTGCCGCAACATTCCGGATCATCTATAACGATCCCTTCCGCCCTGCAGCCGGTAACAGCAAATGCCATCGCCATCCGGTGATCCCCATAGGTCCGGATCACTGCCGGATGGATATCACCAGGATGGACCGTCAATCCGTCCTGTCTCTCCTCGCACTGGATGCCCATTCTGCCCAGCTCCGTGACAATACCCCGGATCCGGTCGGACTCCTGTCCCCGGATATGCCCTACACCATCGATAACCGTATCCCCGTCAGCAAAGGGAGCAATGGCTGCCAGTGTCATGGTTTGATCGGAAAAATTCCCCATATCCACATGGATCCCTTTTAACGGAGCGCCAGCAATAACAATGCCATCCTCTTCCTCCCTCTGCCGGCAGCCCATTTGCTGTAAAACTTCCAGGAAGCGGATATCTCCCTGGGTAGTACTGCTGTGTACGTGCTTTACCTTTACCTCACTTTCCGTCACTGCCGCTATGGCATAAAAGTAACACGCCGCGGATACATCCGGCTCTACCTGGTACTCTCTTGCCCGGTACTGCTGCCCCGGAAGTACCATGTAGGTATCTTCCCCGGTCTGCTCCACCTCACAGCCAAACTCTGCCATCATTTTCATCGAGATATTGACATAAGCCTTCGCACTCCTTGTTCCTGTCAGACGGATCCTTAACCCACCACCACACATGACGCTGCTCAAAAGCAGAGCACTCAAAAACTGGCTGCTCTGGTCAATATTCAGATCTACCCCGGGAATTCCCTCCAGCGGCGCTGAACTTTCCTGGGATCTCCCCAGGATACGGAAAGGAAAAGCATAGGATTCCTCCAGATATTCAAATTCCGCCCCCAGTTCTTCCAGCGCCAGAAGCAGGGGTTTCATCGGTCTTGCCTTCATCTGTTCCGAGGACTCCATCAGAAATCTCCCGCCGGACAGCGCCAGCATCGCTGTGAGAAACCGGGCGGCAGTTCCCGCACTCCCCACATACACTCTTCTTTCCAGTGTCCCATCACCCGGAATCTTTCCTCCCAGCCCCTCAATGGCCACCTTCTTCTCTTCCTCTTGAATATCCACATAAAAACCAATCTCTTTCAGCGCCTGCATGAACACTCTGGAATCGTCACTGAAAAGAACCCCCTTCATCACGGTTCTCCCGCTGCCCAGTGCACCCAAAAGAAGCGCCCGGTTCGTAATGCTCTTAGAACCCGGCACAGTCACTTCATACCTTTGATTTTTCTTTAATGGCATGCATGTAAAAGATCTCAACCTCATCCTCTCCTTCTCTTTCCAGATTAATTGTGTGCTTCCTCATTTACCGTTTTTGCATTCGGGTAGATCCGTTCCATTCTCTCATCGGGAAAATGTGTATCCAGGAAACGATCCAGCGGACCCATCTCCTCCTGCCGGACCAGGCCCTCCCTCTGCCTCTCATCATATCTTGACAGCGCCAGCCCCGATAATGCTGCATTCACAAGCATAAAGCCAATACACAGCCAGGTAAGAAAGATTCCTGTCCTTTTGGGGATTTTTTCGATCAGGGCGGACAGCTTCGGATAGATACCTTTGAACCAAACCACGGCAGCAATCCCCCAGAAGAAGCAATAGAGCAGATTGATGCGCCCTCCCAGATTAAAAGGGATATCGCTGTAATCCCAGAATACAGTTCCAAATACGATCTCGGTGAAAACACTGCATATATATTCGTAGGTACCGCCCAGTACAGTTCCTGCCAGAAACATATACCGGTCATTTTTATCTTTATATTTGTACAGCAGTCCTGTCAGCAGGGCACAGGCAATTCCCCAGACAAAACTAAAGGGTCCGTATACTACGCTGCTCCGGCTCATCCATACCCCATCTGTAAAAAAACAAAATAGGGTTTCCACGATATCTCCAAGAAACGCCCCTATGAGAAAAAGCCACACCAGTTTATAAAAACAGCAGCCCTGTGCGAAAACAAGCGCCTTTTCCCTGCTCTGCTCCGCCTCCCTGAGCTTTTCCGGCTCCAGATTCGGATACGCCCGCAGCATTCGCCTCTGGATCCTCAGCGTCAGTGCATTGCCCAATTCATTCGTCACCTTCTGCATGCTTTCCGAGAACTGCTCCATATGCCGCAGACGGATCTTCAGCTGCAGGACCGCTACTCCGGACACGATGCCGTCAATGCCCATAAAGGCAAGGATTCCCAACAGGAAAATGTGGCCGATGAACCTGGGCATCCAGGACAAGACCCGGAAAATCAAGGGATTTCCTATCCAGAAGATAAAAAAAGCCGATACCCCGAAAGCGATCAGATGCCCAATATGCAGATATCCGTCAAACTGAAACCTCTTTTTACTGTAATCCCACCACCGGCGGTGGAAAATCCGCTGCAGGACAACACCTGTCAGAATACACTGCACCGCCCCCATCACTGCACCAGCGATAAAAAGAAATATCCAGTTTTCCCGTAATTCTACCAGAAAGACCGTGTATAACACAGCACCCAGGCCATAGGAAGGACAAAAAACCAGGGACATAAACCCTGTGTTGACAAACTTTCTCTTCTGTACTGCATTCACGATGACGCCGGCACACCAGCCGAGCAAAGAATAAACCACAAAGATCCAGCACAGCTGGTATAATGAATAATTCATACCCATTACATCCTTTTTCTTCTCTTTTGTACAGCCTGGCGGCGCAAATTCGCGCCGCCAGGCTATATCAATGGGGACTATGATTCGATTAGAAACATAATCCCCATCTCTTTTGTTTCATACCAGCAAAATGAATTCGCGAAACTTCATTTCCTATGTATCATATAAATTTATTTTGCAAAATCCTTTACTTTTGCATAAATGCTGTCTGCGTCAAGACCATATTTCTTAACCAGCTCAACAGCAGGTCCAGATTCTCCAAAGGTGTCATTGATACCGATCTTCATAACTTTAGTCGGGCATTTCTCAGAAAGCACATCGCACACTGCGCTTCCAAGACCACCGATCACAGAGTGCTCCTCAACCGTCACTACTTTGCCGGTCTCTTTGGCTGCTGCCAGAACAAGCTCCTCATCCAATGGTTTGATGGTATGTATGTTGATCACCTTCGCATCGATGCCGTCGGCTGCCAGCTTATCTGCTGCTGCCAGACACTCGGATACAGGAAGCCCGGTAGCGATAATCGTTACATCTTTGCCCTCACGAAGTACAACACCCTTGCCAAGCTCAAACTTATAATCCGGCTTGTCGTTGATCACAGGTACCGCAAGACGTCCAAAACGAAGATATACCGGTCCCTCATGCTCAATGGCTGCCCGGACTGCTGCTTTTGCTTCCACGTCATCCGATGGATTCAAAACAACCATGCCAGGAATCGTGCGCATCAGGGCGATATCCTCATTACACTGGTGGGTAGCTCCGTCCTCTCCTACAGAGATTCCTGCATGGGTAGCTCCGATCTTTACATTCAGCTTCGGATAAGCAACGGAGTTACGAACCTGCTCAAAGGCACGTCCCGCTGCAAACATGGCAAAGGAGCTGGCAAAAGGAATTTTACCAGTAGCGGCAAGTCCTGCTGCAATACCAATCATATTACACTCTGCAATACCACAGTCAATGTGTCTGTCCGGAAATGCTTTCTTGAACACTCCCGTCTTTGTAGCAGCGGCAAGATCCGCATCCAGAACAACCAGGTTCTCAAATTCTGCTCCCAGCTCAGCCAGGGCATTTCCATAACTCTCACGAGTCGCAATCTTTTTTACTTCACTCACAGGGATTCACCTACTTTCTCTAAGTCTGCCATAGCCTGTGCATACTGCTCATCATTCGGAGCTGCACCATGCCAGCTTGCCTGATTTTCCATAAAGGATACGCCTTTGCCCTTTACACTCTTGGCAATGATCGCAGTCGGCTGTCCCTTGGTTGCCTTCGCCTCATCAAAGGCTTTTTTCAATGCGTCAAAATCATGGGCATCTACGTTGATCACATGGAAATTAAATGCCTTAAATTTTTCATCAATGGGATATGGGGAACATACATCTGCGATATCTCCATCGATCTGAAGACCATTGTTGTCCACGATGGCAACAAAATTGTCCAGTTTGCGATGTCCGGCAAACATTGCTGCCTCCCATACTTGTCCTTCCTGGATCTCTCCATCTCCCAGCAGGGTATATACTCGATAATCCTCTCCACTGAGTTTTGCGGATAATGCCATTCCAACAGCAGCGGAAATTCCCTGTCCCAGAGAACCACTCGACATATCCACACCCGGAATATGTTTTTTATCCGGATGCCCCTGCAGATAAGATCCTGTATGACGAAGGGTTTCAAGATCCTTTACCGGGAAAAATCCCCTGTTTGCCAGTGCAGAATAATAACCCGGCGCTGTATGCCCTTTACTGAGCACAAAGCGGTCCCTGTCTGCTTTCTGAGGATCCTTCGGATCAATATTCAGTTCCTCAAAGAAAAGATATGTATAAATATCTGCTGCGGAAAGCGATCCGCCTGGATGACCAGACTTCGCACTGTGCACAGCGGTCACAATACCTTTACGAACTTCGTTAGCTATTTTTTTCAGTTCTAACGTATTCATAGTTTTTACTCCTTTTATAATGATTTCATAATTGTCCTGTCCGCAAGTCTGCATGCAAACCTGCCATGTCCCACAAAGTGGGACATTTTATTCCCCGAACACCGCCAAAGCGGTGTATGGTAACGCCATCATTCACGGTCCGCAAGTTTGCATGCAAACTTGCCATGTCAATTTATGGACATTTGTCCCACTTTGTGGGACATTTTATTCCCCGAACACCGCCAAAGCGGTGTATGGTAACGCCATCATTCACGGTCCGCAAGTTTGCATGCAAACTTGCCATGTCCCACTTTGTGGGACATTTTATTCCCCGAACACCGCTTTATAGTCTGCCTGGAACTTCGCAATACCCTGATCTGTCAGCGGATGCTTTGTCATCTGCTCGATCACTCCGTATGGAACAGTAGCGATGTCTGCTCCGGCAAGGGCACAGTCCGTTACATGGATCGGATTACGAACGCTGGCTGCAATGATCTCGGTATCAATGTCTGGATAGTTAGCAAAAATAGCGGAAATAGTTTCGATCAGATCGATGCCGGCCTGGGAAATATCATCCAGGCGTCCCAGGAACGGAGACACATAGGCAGCGCCTGCCTTAGCTGCGAGAAGCGCCTGATTGGCAGTAAAGATCAAAGTAACATTTACATCAATCCCCTCACTGGCAAGTACTTTTGTAGCTTTGAGACCTTCTACTGTCATAGGAATTTTTACTACCATATTAGGATGAAGTTTGGCAATCTCTCTTCCCTCTGCGATCATGCCCTCAGCATCAACGGTGGTTGCCTTTACCTCTCCGCTGATAGGTCCATCCACGATAGAAGCGATTTCTTTCAAAACATCTTCCTGGCTTCTGCCCCCCTCTTTCGCGATCAACGACGGGTTTGTAGTAACACCACAGATTACACCCATATCATTAGCTTTCTTAATGTCATCAATTTTTGCTGTGTCAACAAAAAACTTCATTGTGAATACCTCCTAAAAATTTTTATATATATGATAGTATCACGCAGATACTACATAATCAAAACTATCCTGTCCCATATTGGCTTTATGTAAACAACGGAACTAAGCCACAACCTCCGTGGAATCCATCAGCTTCTCAAATTCTTCCATCGGCATCGGCTTCGCATACAGATAACCCTGAGCCAGATCACAGTGGATCGCTTTCAGGTAATTGGCCTGCTCCTCCGTTTCCACGCCCTCGCAGACCACCATTTTATCCAGCTCCTGGGTAAGCTCTACCGTTTTGCGAATAATGATCTTGCTCACATTCGAGGACTCCGTCTCGTCTAAAAATGCCTTGTCGATCTTAATAATATCCACTGGCAGTTTTTTAAGGAGATTCAGCGATGAATACCCCGTTCCAAAATCATCAATGGACCATCGGATCCCTAGATCTTTCAGTTTAGACATCATCTTGGCCATCTCATCCAGGGAATCTGAAAAAATCCTCTCTGTCAGCTCCAGCTCGATCAGATCCGGCGGCGTATCATGACTGTTCAATACCATTGCCACATCCGCTGTATAGGTCTCACTATTTAACAGGATTCTTGACTGGTTGATGGAAATGGGCAGACAAACCTTATTTTTCGTCAGTCTTCTGCGAAGCATCTCACACACCTGTTCCAGCATAAAGAAATCCAGCTGCCTGATAAATCCATTTTTTTCAAATACCGGAATAAATTCATCCGGATAGATCATTGTCCCATCTTGCTTTTGCCAGCGGACGAGAGCTTCCGCGCCCACCATTTTTTTCGTCACAAGATCATACTTTGGCTGGAGATACACCTTAAACTCCTTATGAGCCAGGGCATACTCCATATCCTTTTCCAGTTCCTTCGCTCTCCGGTGCTTTCCAAAATCAATTGGGTTGTAATAGGCAACCCGCACCGAGGATCTCCCTCTCAGACTCTTTCTGGCCGCATTTGCTTTCTCCACCATATCATCAATGGGCTCTGTGGCATCGTGGATGATATAGGCCCCCATCCCCAGCCGGGGAACTGCCTCTGGAAAGCGCTCCAGTGCCAGCCGGTTAAATTCGTTACAAAATTGCTGCAGGTCATGATCCAGCTTTTCTTTCTCTTTAAATCTAACCAGCAGAACAAAATGATCCGCCACACTCCGACAGTAAAGACACAACCCAAAATCAATCTTCGATATCGACTGGGACAATTCCAGAAGCAGGCTGTCCGCCAGACTTCGCCCATACAGGTTATTGATCCTCTCAAAGTGCGCAATATCCGTATAAAGAAGCGCGAGATGGGACTCTGAATCCTGTTCTTTCAAATACTGTTTTATACTCGTCTTAAAAGTATCCAGATGATACAATCCTGTAAGGGAATCGTACGGGCTATTCTTCTGGTTCAAAGCAGAACTCTCCTCTTGTTTCAAAATCAATTCCTCCTATCGATCCCACTTAATTATATAAAGTATTGATCTAGCTGCGTATTTGCTGTTTCCTTTTTTCCAATTCTTTATTCTATCGATCCCACTTAATTACATAAAGTATTGATCTAGATGCGTATTTCCTGTTTCCTTTTTTCCATTTCTTTATTCTATCGATCCCACTTAATTATATAAAGTATTGATCTAGCTGCGTATTTGCTGTTTCCTTTTTTTCATTTCTTCATTCTATCGATCCCACTTATCACACAAAGCATTGATCTGATCTGTAAATTTTGCTGTTTCTTTATTACTCAGCCCTTCGTTCCTGCGGATCACCGCCAGCAGCCGCTCACCTGCTGCCACAAGCCGTCCGAATACATCCAGGGCACGTTTCTTCGCAGAATCTTTCTTTTTCACATATACCGGTGGTGCCTCATATTCGTACTGTCCCCGCAGCAGATCAAAAATGCTGCCGCTGTAGGGTGCGCTGGCGTCAATGCCGAGTTCTTCTTTGACGCACTCTGCAAAACTGTCGCAGACATGATCTTCGCCATGTACCACAAACACCTGCCTCGGAGGCTTTTCCTGAAAGCCTTTTACCCAGTTAAGGAGCCCTTTCTTATCTGCATGGCTGCTGATACCAGAGATCTTTACGATCTCCGCTTTTACCTCAATGGCCTCTCCAAAGAGCTTAACTCGGTCCGCTCCTTCCAGAAGCGACCTGCCAAGAGTCCCCACCGACTGGTAGCCAACAAAAACGATGGTACTTTCCTCTCTCCAGAGATTGTGCTTCAGATGATGGCGGATGCGTCCTGCCTCACACATTCCAGAAGCAGAAATGATCACCTTAGGATTCTGGTCAAGATTGATCGCCTTGCTGTCGTCGCTGGTAATGGATAATTTCAGACCTGGGAAACCGATGGGATTGATCCCTTTCTGTACCAGTGCCCTCGCCTCATCATCAAAACAGCTCTCTACATTTTTTCCAAATATATTTGTTGCCTCTACCGCCAAAGGGCTGTCTACATACACCTCGAAATTCGGATTAGTACAAATAAGTTTCTGCTCTTTGATCTGACGGATAAAATAAAGAAGTTCCTGAGTCCGCCCCACGGCAAAAGCGGGAATCACTACATTTCCACCACGCTCAAAAGTCTTTTCAATAATATTTGCCAGCTCTCCCACATAATCCGGAGCCTCACCGTGATAACGGTCACCATAAGTAGATTCCATCACCACAAAATCAGCACTTTTAGTATAAGAGAGATTTCTAAGGATCGGTTTGTTGACATTTCCCAGATCTCCAGAAAATACAATGGTTCTGTGCTGGTCTCCCTCTGTGGCAAATACTTCAATGGAGGCAGAACCCAGCAGATGCCCTACATCTGTAAACCGTATCGTGATCTCCTCACACAGTGTAATTCTGTGATCGTATTCACAGGGAACCAGAAGTCTCACCGCCCCCAGAGCATCTTCCATCGTATAAAGCGGAACGTACTGTTCCCCTCCAGCTCTCTGGGCTTTGCGGTTTCTCCACTCAGCCTCAAACTGCTGGATATGCGCACTGTCCCTCAGCATGATACTGCTGAGGTCAGCAGTGGCCTTTGTGGTAAATACCCGCCCCCGGAATCCTCTGGCATAAAGCATCGGCAGCAATCCCGTGTGGTCAATATGTGCATGTGTTAAAAGTATGTAATCAAGATCTGCCGGATTCACTGGGATTTCCTGGTTCTCAAACAGATCCCGTCCCTGTTCCATCCCAATATCCACACAGAGTTTCTTTTCCCCAATCTCCAAATAGTGACAGCTTCCGGTGACCTCGTGAGCCGCCCCTAAAAATTCAAGTTTCATTACTACCTCCCTCCAGTCTCTAAAACTTTACCCCTTCATCCCAGGACACCAAAAAAACCCAAAACTATATAAGATTAGTATAGCCCATCAGGCGTTTTTTTTCAACTTCTTTTTCAAATAGAATTTGATTGTTTTTCTCTTGTTTGGTATACTAAGGAAAAGACATTCGGAACAATACACAGACAGGGAGGAAGCTTTATGAAAAAACAGAGACTTGTTGTTGCCCTCGGTCGGAACGCCTTTGGCGAAACCTTTCCGGAGCAGCAGAAAAAGGTAAAAAAGGCGGCAGATGCCATCGCAGATCTGGCAGAATTGAAATATGATATTGTTATCACCCACAGCAACGGTCCCCAGGTGGGAATGATCCAGACGGCAATGACAGAGTTCTCCAGACTGGAACCCCGCTACACGGTGGCGCCGATGTCCCTGTGCGGGGCTATGAGCCAGGGCTATATTGGATACGATCTTCAAAATGCCATCCGTACCGAACTGCTTAACCGGGGTATCTTCAAGCCCGTATCCACGGTTATCACGCAGGTGCGGGTAGATCCCTTCGACAAGGCATTTAACCACCCCACCAAAGTCATTGGCCGCTGTATGTCAGAAGAAGAGGCAAAAGCCGAAGAAGAAAAGGGCAACCATGTTGTCAGCGAAAATGGCTCCTACCGCCGGATCATCGCCTCCCCCCACCCAGTTGATATTTACGAGATCGATGCCATCAAAGCACTGGCAGATGCCGGACAGATCGTGATCGCCGCGGGCGGCGGCGGAATTCCGGTGATACAGCAGGGCACCCGGCTCAAAGGTGCCAGTGCGGTCATCGAAAAAGACTATACTGCTGCCAAACTGGCAGATATGCTTGAAGCCTCCTGTCTTCTGATCCTCACCGGCAGCGAACAGATCTCTGCGGGGGATAAACCAATTGGTGAGATTACCAGCGCTGAAGCTCTCTCCCTGATCGAAGAAGGACACTTTGATCCCATCACTACCCTTCCCAAGATAGATGCCAGCGTATCCTTTGTCACCTCCGGTGAAAACCGCACCGCTGTGATCGGAAAACTGGAACAGGCGGCAGATGCCGTCAAAGGAAAATGCGGCACCATCATCCGCTAATAATGACCAGAAAACTGCCTGCCAGAAAGAACTGGTATTTATACATCCTCTTCTTTCCGACAGGCATTCTTATCAAAAGCTTATTTTCGTTCAGATCTCTACATCCTCGCTGTAGTCCACATTGTCATACCCAAAACCAAACATATTATAAAATTCGTCCCAGTATCCTTTGATGTCTCCCAGCTCTTTGATGGATTCGGAATCCACACTGTCCCACACCTCAGCGATGCGGCTCTGGATCTCTTCTTTCATCTCATAATCATCCAGCCGGATCCTGCCCGCCTCGTCCGTCTGCACTACCCCGCCGGCAAGTTTCTCCAGAAAGAGCCGGTCCATCTGCTCGATGCAGCCTTCATGGAGTCCTTTTTCCTTCATCACCTTGTAGAGCATGGAGATATAAAGAGGAACGATGGGGATCGCCGCGCTGGACTGGGTTACCAGTGCCTTGTTCACCGATATGTATGCTTTCAGGCCAATGTCTTTATATTTGTTCGTAAGTTCCACAGAAGTATCATAAAGATGCTTCTTCGCCTGTCCAATGCTGCCATCTTTATAGATCGCATGAGTCACCACCGGACCGATGTAGGAATAAGCCAGGGTCACTGCGCCCTCTGCCAGTACTCCGGCATCATACAGTGACATGATCCAGTCTCTCCAGTCGCCGCCGCCCATGACCTGTATCGTGGCTTTGATCTCGTCTTCATCTGCCTCAGGAACTGTAACCTCTTTGATCTCATTGGTACGCAGATCAAGAGTCTTGTTAGTAAATGGCTCACCTACTGTCTTCAGCACAGAAGAAACCGTGGTTCCGCTGGGCAGAGTCCGTCTCGGCGCCGCCATGCTGTATACCACCATGTCCACTTTTCCAAAATCTTCTTTGATGCACTGGATCACGGCATCCTTCATTTCTCTGGAAAATCCGTCTCCATTAAAAGATTTGGCATAATAACCGTCCTCTCCAGCTATTTTTTCAAATGCTTTGGTATTATACCAGCCCGCCGTCGCCGTCCGTTTGCCATTGGATTCTCTCTCAAAGGCAACACCAATGGTATCCGCCCCATATCCATAAGTCACAGCAATGCGCGAAGCAAGTCCATAACCTGTGGAGGATCCGATGACCAGCACCTTTTTTGGGCCCTCAGCCTTCCCGAACTTTTTCGTGCATTCAATCTGTCTTCTTACACTTTCTTCACAGCCCTTAGGATGGGCCGTGGTGCAAATAAAGCCTTTTACCTTTGGTTCTACTACCATTTTTTACTCCTTCCTGTGCCTGGGGCACACCATCCTGCCAGCCTGGCAAAGCCACTGCCTTAGGACAAGATGACATAAAATAAAATCATAAAGAAATGCAGTACACTTCCCGCGATCACAAAAAGATGAAACAGGGAATGGATATATCTTTTTCTCTTTCCCACACCATATAACACGGCGCCGATGGTATAAGCAAGCCCTCCTGTGATGAGATATACCATTCCTCCCGGTCCCAGTGCCTGCATCGTGGGCCGGATAAAGAAGATAATGCACCAGCCCATGCCGAGATAACAGATCATCGCCAGCTTCTTATATTTTTCCAGGTCAATGGCTGTGAGCGTCGCCGCCACCAGACAGCAGCCCCACACGATGCCAAAAACCACAAAGCCAATGACCGGATCCACTTTGCGCAGCGCCACAAGAGTGATGGGGGTATAAGTCCCGGCGATCAGAAAATAGATCGTACAGTGGTCGATCACCTGGAATACTTTTTTCACCATCTCGGATGTCAGACCATGATATATACTGGACATAGTATACAGGATCACCATCATCGCTCCATATATAGCTGAGGCGGCGACACTCCAGGCGTCCCCCCTCAGCGCTGAAAATATCACACAAAGCACCAGTGCCGCCACCGCGAGAGCCCCTCCCACGATATGGGATACCATATTAAATATTTCTTCTCCCCTTGTATAATCCGGGAGATCCCTATCCCTGAGCCGCGTTCGCTTCATCCTTCCTACTTCCCTTCCTCTGACAGCAAATGAAATAACGCTGTCTTATAGATTAATACAAGACGGACGTCCCGGTCACAATAACGGTTCCTCATATACTCTGCCAGCTTATAAAAATACATGATCGTCAGGGCACCGATGCCCACCGCCTTGATCTCCAGCAAAACCGGGATCATGGATATGGTAAGTACCGCCGCCAGAAAACCAACCGTTATATAGAAAAATATCTGGCTGATCTTGACCGACAGCTGGACGGTCCGGAGCAGGCACAACAGCCTGTCACTAAGATTATCTTCCGATATCCGGTGCAGTTCCATATAAATGTCACAGAAGATATCCATACATTCCTTCTGGTCCAGCTTATTGCAGTATATTTTATATTTATTTCTCCCAAATTCTTTTTGGATCAATTTCCCCAAAACACTGTTCAAAACTTTTCTCCTTCGGTTTGTATCCTTATCCTTATAGTATTCGCCCACATCTTGTTTCGTTATACATATAAGAATGTATGATTTTTAACAAAACCGGTAGATGGTCGTGCTGGCAAAAGCATCCCCGGCTTTCAGTACACAGGAATCAAAAGCTGGCACGTTCACAGAATTCGGGAAAAACTGTGTCTCAAAGCATACTCCTGTTCTCTTCGTATACTCCGCGCCATTTTTTCCATTTTCTTTTTGAATAAAGTTTCCAGTGTAGAGCTGCATGCCCGGAAGATCCGTATAGACTTCCATGGTACGCCCTGTGGTTTCTTCCGAAAGCTCTGCCACCTTTTCTATCTTGCCCGGAGTTTTGTCCAGGGCAAAATTATGATCATAACCGCCAGCGATCGTAAGAGGCCTATAATCTGCCTCAATATCATTCCCGATGGCTTTTTTCTCACGGAAATCCATCGGGGTTCCCGTGACATCCACAATATTTCCATTAGGGATCAGATCATCTGTGGTCTCGGTAAATCCATTTGCCCGGATCCACACCTTATGGTCTGTGATCTCCCCGCCGTTGTGTCCCTTAAGGTTAAAATAGGAGTGATTTGTCACATTGCAGAGAGTATCCTTATCGGATTTTGCCAGATAGCTGATCTTGAGCTCATTGTCATCCGTCACCGTATAAGTTACACTGATCTCCAGGTTTCCCGGATAGCCCTGCTCCATATCCGGGCTGACTCTGTAAAAGGTCACGCTGTTGTCCATGGATGCCGCCTCATACATCACCTGATGGTATCCTGGTGTGCCACCGTGAAGGTTATTTTCTCCATCATTTTTCTCCAGCTCATAAGTAACACCATTCAATTCAAATCTGGCGTCCCCGATCCGGTTACCATGTCTCCCAATAAAAGCCCCAAAGAAACAGCCATTCACCTCATAGCCTGCCACATCATCAAACCCCAGTACGACATCATCCAGTTTACCCTCTTTGTCAGGCACAAACAATCTGACAATATTTGCACCATAATCGATCACTTCTGCTTTCATTCCATTTTTGTTTTCAATGGCATAGAGTGTTACCTCTTTCCCATCCTTCGTCGTCCCAAAATTGCTTGTTGTCACACTCACCTTACTTACCTCCTGCTATTATTTATTTGATTCCGCCGTCTCTGCTGCATCCGGGCGGATGTCAATTCCAAGTTCTTCTAATTGTTTTTCATCTACCACATTTGGTGCTTCCGTCAAAAGACAGGACGCATCCTTCACCTTCGGAAAGGCGATCACTTCTCTGATGTTATCTTCTTTCGCCATAAGCATCACAAGACGGTCCAGACCATAAGCAAGCCCGGCATGAGGCGGCACCCCGTACTTAAACGCATTCAACAGGAAACCAAACTGCTCATATGCCGTTTCCTTGGCAAACCCAAGGGCATGAAACATTTTTTCCTGGATATCGTTCTGATGGATACGCACCGAACCACCTCCCAGCTCTGTGCCGTTCAGTACGATATCATAGGCTCTCGCCCTCACTTTGCCCGGATCCGTATCGATCAGGTCAAGATCCTCTTCCATAGGCATCGTGAAAGGATGATGCATCGCCTGATAGCGTCCCAGATCCTCGTTGTACTCCAGAAGTGGAAACTCTGTTACCCAGAGAAAATGATATACATTTTTATCCAAAAGCTCCATTTTTCTGGCAAGCTCCAGACGAAGGTTCCCAAGAACGTCATATACCACTTTATTTTTATCCGCCGCAAAGAGAAGCAGGTCTCCCGGCTCTCCCTCCATGGCACAGACCAGCGCTTTCAGCTCCTCCTCTGTCATAAATTTGGCAAAGGATGATTTATAGCTGCCATCTTCATTCACACAGAGATAGGCAAGTCCCTTTGCACCGTATTCTTTGGCAAAATCCACAAGAGCGTCAATCTTCTTTCTGGGCATCGCCCCCTGTCCTTTGGCATTGATCCCCCGGACAGATCCTCCCGCCTCGATGGCTCCGGTAAATACGCCGAAACCACAGCCCTTCACAGTCTCTGTCACATCTTTTAACTCCATGCCAAACCGGGTATCCGGCTTGTCAGAACCGTAACGGTCCATAGCTTCCTGCCAGGTCATGCGTGGGAATGGCAGGGACAGTTCCACACCGAGAACCTCCTGAAACAGTTTCTGGAGAAGACCTTCGTTTACATCCATCACATCATCCTCATCCACAAAGGAGAGCTCCATATCGATCTGGGTAAATTCCGGCTGACGGTCTGCCCTCAGATCCTCATCACGGAAACATTTCGTGATCTGGAAATAGCGGTCATAACCGGAACACATCAGAAGCTGTTTAAACAGCTGGGGAGACTGGGGAAGGGCATAAAAGTTCCCCGGGTGCACGCGGCTGGGAACAAGGTAATCCCTGGCTCCTTCCGGCGTACTCTTGGTGAGCATCGGGGTCTCAATCTCTAAAAATCCTTCCTCTACAAGAAACTGTCTCGTCAGCATGGCGATCCTGCTCCTCATGATCAGATTACGCTGAAGATCCGGGCGGCGCAGATCCAGAAAACGATAGCGCAGCCGAAGTTCATCCTTCGTCCTGCTGTTCTCCTCCACAGGGAATGGCGGCGTCTCTGATTCGGAGAGGATCCGGATGTCCTTTGCCCTCACCTCGATGGCGCCAGTCACCAGATTCTCATTGACAGCACCGGAACGTTTTTCCACCACACCGGTCACCGCTGCCACAAACTCAGCACGCAGCTTGGCCGCCTTCTCAAAGGCCTCCGTCCCGGCATCGCTCTCCTCGAAGATCAGCTGGATGATCCCGGACCGGTCCCGGAGATCCACAAAAATGATACCGCCTTTATTTCTGCTCTTCTGTACCCAGCCCATCACTGTCACAGTCTGACCGATATGATTTGTCGTGAGCTCCGCACACCGGCAGGTGCGCTTTAAGCCCTTCATTGATTCTGCCATTGTCATTCTCCTTTAGCTCATATATTGATTAATCTGCAAAGAATTCCTCGATCTCTGTATAGCCATCCTTTGCCAAAAGTTCTTTTTGGAATTTTTTATTCTTTTTCATCACATTGATACTGATCCGGTATCCGGCAACCCGTTCCTTCTCCGCTTTCAAAAGCACTTCTTTCATCATTTCCGGGGATGCCTTCTTATCGATGAGATAAGCCTTTTTCTTAGCTGCCGAGGGGACTGCAAAATCCCGCTCTAGAAGCAGCATGACGATTCTCTCAAAACCGATGGAAAATCCACAGGCACAGGTGTCATTTCCCATAAATTTCCCGATCATCTCATCGTAACGTCCACCGCCCCCCACGGAACCGCCGAACTCATCCATGGAAATCTCAAAGATCGGTCCCGTGTAATATCCCATGCCCCGTACCAGGGTGGGATCAAAACACATTTTAAAATCCGCTGTCTTCGTCTCTTCCACCATGGAAATGATGGTCTCCATATCCTCCGCTGTTCCCGCTTCCAGGTGATCTCCCAGCGTCTCCTTGAGATACCGGACGCCGTCGATATCGTTGGTCACAGTCTGGAACAACTCCATACAGCGGTCCACCGCTTCCGTTTCATAACCGGCTGCCAGAAGTTCTTCCTGTACCCCTTCCATACCGATCTTGTCCATCTTATCCAGTATGATAAATACGTTGTCATACTCTCCTTCAGAAAATCCACAATACGCCGCCATCGCCTTCAACATCCTGCGGTTGTTGATACGGATGGTAAAATTTTTGAAGTCAAGTTTTCCAAGGAGAGTGGTAGTGGCGAGGATCAGTTCAATCTCTGCCAGGATGGAAGGCTCTCCGAGAATATCGATGTCACACTGCATAAACTGACGGAAACGGCCTCTCTGGGGACGGTCCGCCCTCCACACATTGCCCATCTGCAGCGCTTTAAAAGGAGCGCTCAGTTCACTGGAGTTATTGGCATAGTACCGGGAAAGGGGCACCGTCAGATCATACCGCAGTCCGCTGTCCACCAGATCCGCCTCACATTCTGCAGTATCCAGTTTAAGCTTCTCCCCCCGCTTCAGGATCTTGAAGATCAGCTTTTCGTTTTCGCCCCCTTGCTTGCTGCACAGGCTCCCAATGTGTTCCACACAGGGAGTTTCAATGGAAGAGAATCCATAGGTCCCATAGGTCTCTTTAATCAGCCGGATCACATAATCACGTATCTCCATCTCTCTGGGAAGAATATCCTTCATCCCTGTGACTGGTTTCTTTTTTAACGCCATCTCTTTACCTCTTTTCCTTTTCTTTGACAGGATCTTATTCTGACGAAAATGGAAGTTTCCGCCGGATCATCTCATCTATTCTACTTATGTAGTCATCTACACTCTTTACATTTTCCACCCGCTCCATCCTGTCTTCTCCGTGGAAGACATATTTGGATGAACCGCCACAGCCCAATGCCAGTATCGTCTGGAGTTCCTCCATCATAAGCACATTGTAGATACACTCCCTGCCCGGCCTGGCATATGCCACATTTTCCTGATTGGTATTCCGGCTGGTCACCGCTTTGTTTTTCTGCCGGTACATATAATAGGGTTCATATCCGTGATCCCGGCAGAAACACTCGGAATAATCCTGCATCTGTGGAATACAGGTGTCCTCATCGCTGACCTGTCCGCCCTGCTCCAGCTTTTCCCTCCGGATCCGGGCTGCCCGTTTGATCACCAGCGTATGGATCGTTATGCTGTCCGGTCCCATCGCATCCACTTCTGAAAGAGTGTATTTAAAATCTTCCAGTGTCTCCTCTGGCAGCCCCAGGATCAGATCCATATTGATATTGTCAAAACCGAGATCTCTCGCCAGCTGGAATGTGTCCCGGATCTGTTCCGTAGTGTGTTTTCTTCCCAGCAGATCCAGCGTGTGCTGTTTCATGCTCTGGGGATTGATGGAGATCCGCGATACCCTGTGGTTCCGCATGCATCGCAGCTTGCCCTCTGTAATACTGTCCGGCCGCCCCGCTTCCACAGTATACTCCCGCACCTCATCCAGGGGAAAATGATCTTCAATCATGGAAAACAGCCGTTCCAGCTGTGCTTCTGTCAGGGATGTAGGCGTCCCTCCGCCGATATAGACCGTCTGCAGCCGTCTCCCGCCCAGATGCTCTCCCACATAAGTGATCTCTTTTTCCAGGGCATCCAGATAAGCATCGGTCTTGTTTTCGTACTGCTTCAGCGGGTAAGAGGAAAAAGAACAGTAGGCGCAGATACTAGGACAAAAGGGAATGCCAATATAAATGCTGACACTGCCTTCATGATCCATTCCCTGTGTCATCTGCACTTCTTTGCCCGCCACATCCAAAGCCAGCTGCGCTTTCTCCCTGCTGCAAAAATATTCTTCCTCCAGTTCCCGGAGGATCTCCTGCCGTCCCTTCCCCTCAAGGATCCTGCGGAAGGGAATCTTGGCCGGACGGATCCCCGTCAGGATGCCCCAGGGCTGTGTCCTGCCGGAAACCCTGCTGAAATACCGGTATGCCTTCTGCTTGACCTCATTTTTTGTATAGGGAGCTGCCAAAAATCCCTCCCAGGTTTTCTCCCCGTTGATACGGATCACCATGGTAAATCCTTTTCTCCGGAGCAGCGCCGGATCTTCTTCGACCCTACACTCTCTTTCTGGAAAAAACACCATGGCCAGTGCCTTCAGGTCATAGGAAAACTCATTGTCTTTTATGGTAATATGAATCATGCCGTTCCCTCTTTACATCGCGGCATAAGGGTTGTTTTCCCTCTCGTACCCGATCTCCGTCGCCGGTCCATGCCCTGGAAATACTTTTACCTCCTCAGGAAGAGCCAGCACCTTTTCTTTCAGGGATTCTATGATCTGCCGGTCATTGCCGGTGGGCAGATCCGTCCTGCCGACGGATTCCAGAAACAAAGTATCCCCGCTGAACAGTATACCCTCTTCTTTTAAGTAATAACAGCAGCTCCCCTTCGTATGCCCCGGCGTATGGATCACAGTAAATTTCATGCCGGCGGTCTCATATACCTGTCCATCCCGGAAATATACATCTGCCTGCAGCGTCATGGCACTGCCTGCCATCGCCGTCACATTCAGACCGGGATCTTCCAACACCGCCCGCTCCTCCTCAAAAGCACAGAGCCTGCCCCCTGCCTCTTCCATCAAAAATGTCACTCCCATCATATGGTCAAAATGCCCATGGGTCAGAAACACATCCTCCAGTTTACATCCCTCATTATGGATATGCCTGGCAATTTTTCTACCGCTGTATCCCGGATCCACCACAACACACTGGCCACTGTTTTCCCGTCTCACAATATAGCAGTTTGTACCAACTCCGCCTACAACGATAGAATCAATATCAATTCCGTTTACTAACATCTTAAACCTCCTTTCCTGCCACCCTGGCAGTCTCGCCGGACCACCATTGGATCATCCGTTGGAACGTCTCTCAATGTCGATGACACTCTCCACTCCACGCAGTTTTTTCACCAGTTTATTTAACTGTTCTACACCTTTCGTCTCGAACCCGACTACAATTGTCGCCTTTTCTTGTTTTGTAGTACGGACGTTCATTGATTTCACATCAATTTCATTTTCTGTAAAGATTCTGGACACGTCAAAGAGAACACCACTGCGGTTGTAGGAATAGATCACGATCTCCACCGGATAGTATTCCTGATTCTTCTTCGCCTCCGCACTCCACTCCGCCTCGATCAGCCGGTTTCTCTCTTCCACCGGAAGATGGATCATATTCACACAGTCCGTCCGGTGAATGGATACCCCCCGGCCTCTGGTGACAAACCCAACAATTTCATCTCCCGGCACCGGATTACAGCATCGGGAAAACCGCACTGCAAGGTCATCCAGCCCTTCCACGATGATGCCGCTCTTACTCCTGGAACTCCCGCTGTTCTGGCTGGCTTCCTTGGCAGCCTTTGCCTCCTTGGCACTCTCGATCACCTCAAGCACCTGTTCATCCGAGACGATTCTCTTGTTCTTTTTATCGTACTCGTATTGTAATTTATTGATCACCTGTCCTTCTTTCAGACCACCATGACCGATGGCGGCACAGACAGAATCCCAGTCTTTGAATCCGTACTTCCGTTTGCAGGCTTCCGTATACTCTGGTTTCACCAGCTTATACAGATCGATGCTTTTGGTTTTTGCATACTGTGCCAGCAGCTCTTTTCCGCGGACAATGTTTTCTTCTTTGAACTCGCTGCGGAACCACTGGTTGATCTTGTTTTTCGCCTGGGTGCTTTTCACGATGGACAGCCAGTCACGGCTGGGGCCCTTGCTGTTCTGGGAAGTATTGATCTCGATGCGGTCGCCGTTCTGGATCTGGTAATCCAGCTTCACAAGATTCCCGTTCACTCTGGCTCCCACCATCTTATTTCCCACAGCGGTGTGCACCGCATAGGCGAAATCAATAGTAGTGGATCCGGCAGGAAGTGTCTTCACATCACCGTTGGGCGTAAAACAATATACACTGTCCGAAAACAGGTTCAGGTCGCTCTTGATCAGGCTCAGAAATTCTTTGTTATCCGACATATCCCGCTGCCATTCCAGGATCTGGCGCAGCCATGTCATCTTAGCCTCATCGTTCTCGACGCTCTCCTCGCTTCCCTTGCTCTCCTTATATTTCCAGTGAGCGGCAATACCATACTCTGCCGTCTGATGCATCTCATAGGTCCGGATCTGGATCTCAAAGGGCTGGCCATTGGGACTGATCAGCGTCGTGTGCAGCGACTGGTAATGGTTCGGCTTCGGCATCGCTATGTAATCCTTGAACCTTCCCGGAATTGGTTTGTACATCTCGTGAATGATACCAAGAGCTGTATAACACTGCTGTTCGGTATCCACAATAATACGCACCGCAAACAGATCATAGATCTGATCCAGTGTTTTGTCCTGATTCACCATTTTCCGGTAAATACTGAATAGATGCTTTACACGGCCGTCAATGGTGGCAACGATCTGGGCCTCCTCCAGATGCTCCCGCACTTCTGCCATAATATCTTTGACAAAGGTCTCTTTGCGGACGCGCATGTGGTTAAATTTATCTGTCAGTTCCTGGTATGCCTCCGGCTCCAGATACTGCAGGGAAAGATCATCCAGTTCTACTTTTACTTTGGAAATACCGAGACGGTGAGCGATAGGTGCGTAGATATCCATCGTCTCCCTGGCTTTTTCCTTCTGTTTTTCCGGTTTCATAAACTGAAGCGTCCGCATGTTGTGAAGACGGTCCGCCAGCTTTATAATGATCACACGGATATCTTTCGCCATGGCGAGAAACATTTTTCTGAGATTTTCTGCCTGAACATCCAGCTTATCCGCTGAATAATTCAACTGGGTCAGTTTGGTGACGCCGTCCACCATCAAGGCAATTTCTTCGCTAAACATTTCCGTGATATCTTCTACCGTATATTTAGTATCCTCAACCACATCATGGAGCAGCCCTCCCACGATAGTCTCCTCATCCATATCAATCTGGGCGAGTATGATCGCCACACATACTGGATGGATAAGATACGGTTCCCCGGATTTGCGCCGCTGGTCCTTATGCGCCTCCTTGGCAAGCTCGTATGCCTTTTTGATGATCATCAGATCGCCACCTGGATGATCGGTGAGAATAATCTTTTTCAAAACCTCGAACAACACATCGGGATCGGTAAAATTGGGGGGAATAATATCCTGGGACAGTTCACCTGTATCAAATTTTTCGATCAATTCACTTTGTCTGTCTTCTGCCATACATACCAATCCTTTCAGATGCTTTTTGTCGCATATTTATAATTATATAAGAAAAATCCCGAAAATGCAACCAGTGTCTTGCAAACTGGCACCACATATGTATATCCGCCAGGGTTACAGGTTTTAAAACCCAGCCGCCAGCGCCACATTTTGCGTAAAAAAAACACCATCATGAACCATTGCCCCGAATTCATGATGGTGCTCATTTCACCTCAGCTTTTGAAATAGTTTTGTATATACAGTTTACCAGTACCAGGCCTCGCCTTATCAGGCTTCCTGTCTGGGTTTTTTAATTCGCACGCATTTTCTGCTCAAGTCGTATCTTATCTGCAATCAACGCTACAAATTCCGAATTGGTAGGCTTGCCTTTTCCATTGTTCACAGTATATCCGAATAGTTCATCAATCGTATCTACCTTTCCTCTGGACCATGCCACCTCGATCGCATGACGGATCGCCCTCTCCACTCTGCTTGGAGTCGTCTGATGCTGCTTTGCAATGGACGGATAAAGAAGCTTGGTAATGGAATTGAGCATCCCACTATCATCCACTGACATCATGATGGCATCCCTTAAATACTGATATCCTTTAATATGTGCAGGTACTCCGATCTCATGTATAATGTTCGTTACATCCATTTCCAGGTTATATCCGGGTCTGCTCTCATTTTGAAATTTTTCCCCGTAGTTAACCAGCATGGCTCTGTTTCCCGGTTTCAGCTGCTGTACTTTTGCCACAATCGTCTCTTTTTCAAAAGGTTTCAGCAGATAATACGAGGCCCCATACTGAAATGCAGACTGCATCACATTTTCCTGCGTCACTGCTGTCACCACGATAAAATCCGGTCTTTTATCAATTCCGGGCAATCCCCGGTGTATCTTTTCCAACACAAGTAAACCATCCATCTTTGGCATGATCAAATCTAAAAAAACAATATCCGGTGAAGTCTCACGAATCATTTCTATCGCTTCCACCCCGTCTTCTGCATGCCCCACAACTTCAACTTCACTGTCATCCTGAAGACTTTCCCGGATCATGGCAGCTGTTCTCATACTGTCATCTACGATCAAGACTTTAACCTTATTCATAATAACAAAACCTCCAATCTCCTAAATTACTGAATATACAGAGTTTTTTCAAATGCTTTGTTTTGCATTATATATGCTTTTTCTCGTTTTTGCAAGAGGATTTTATATGTTATTTACATTTTCTCTCATTTATTGTTCACATATTTCTTTGAAAATCGTCAAATTTTTACCATATTTTATAATTTTCTATGTGATTTTACAATTTATCACCCAAACTCTTTGTAAAACGCTTTTTTCTTCTATGATATGAACTACGATGCTGAATAATATCCTTTTCTTTTGTGCACTTTAGTTCCTATATAAAAATAAGCAGAAAGGATCTGGATATTATGAAGGATACGGAATTCAAACCATACATCCCACCTGAAAAATCCCCTTCTGAACTCACAGTCTCTTCTATTATAATAGGAGTTCTTCTCGCCATCATATTTGGAGCTGCCAATGCCTATCTTGGACTCCGGGTCGGAATGACTGTCTCAGCTTCCATTCCCGCTGCGGTAATCTCCATGGGCATCATCCGCATTGTC
Source organism: uncultured Eubacterium sp. (assembly GCA_910584645.1). Lineage (GTDB taxonomy): Bacteria > Bacillota > Clostridia > Lachnospirales > Lachnospiraceae > Eubacterium_F. The sequence goes on along the minus strand of CAJUAU010000001.1, from coordinate 216,930 downwards.
CTTCGACGGGATTCGATCCTGGAAAGCAATATGGTACAGACGATTGGTTCCGCCGGAGAGTCTCTTGCCGCCGGCGCCATCTTCACTCTTCCAGCTCTCTTTCTGTGGGCGGCAGAGGGGATCATGGAGGCTCCCGGCATATTTGAGATCTTTATCATCTCCATCTGCGGAGGCATTTTAGGCGTCATGTTTATGGTGCCCCTTCGCCGCGCCCTTATTGTTCAGGAACATAAGACCCTTCCCTATCCAGAAGGTACGGCCTGCGCTGAAGTTCTGCTTGCCGGTGAAACAGGCGGCGAAGGCGCCAGGACTGTATTTGGCGGCATGGGCTTTGCCGCCCTGTGCAAATTTCTCGTGGATGGATTAAAGGTTATTCCCGGTAAGATCTCTGTCAATATTATGCTTCTTAAAACAGAATTATCTACCCAGGTGTACCCCGCTCTCATCGGAGTTGGTTTTATATGTGGTCCAAGGATTTCATCCTATATGCTGGCAGGCGGCATCCTGGGATGGTTTGTGCTGATCCCCTCCATCCTTCTCTTCGGATCCAATACCGTTCTTTACCCTGGCAATGACACGATCTTGCATCTTTATGCCAAAGGAGGTGCCAGCAATATCTGGAGTCTCTACATCCGTTACATTGGCGCCGGCGCCGTAGCGGCAGGTGGAATTATCAGCCTGATCAAGTCCCTTCCCCTGATCCTGTCCACTTTCCGGGATTCTATCAGAGGACTTTCTTCTTCCCGATATACAAGTACTGAGAGAACCTCTCTGGAACTTAACATGAAGTTCATCTTTACAGCGGTTTTAGCAATGATTCTGTTTATATGGCTATTACCTGTTGTTCCTGTTAATCTCCTGGGCGCCGCCTTGGTCATTCTATTCGGATTCTTCTTTGCCACCGTATCTTCACGTATGGTAGGGCTTGTAGGCAGCAGCAACAACCCAGTCTCCGGTATGGCCATCGCCACACTCCTTTTTTCTACCCTGATCCTGAAAGCTGCGGGAGAAGCCGGCTCTCACGGAATGCAGGCCGCCATCGCTATCGGTTCCATCATCTGCATCGTCTCCTGCATGGCAGGAGATACTTCCCAGGATCTGAAAACCGGATATCTGCTGGGGGCCACCCCCAAAAAACAGCAGATCGGTGAACTGATTGGAACCATTGCCGCCGCCATCGCCATCGGAGGAGTATTATACCTCTTGAATTCTGCCTGGGGATTTGGCTCCACTGAATTATCCGCTCCACAGGCGACATTGATGAAGATGCTGGTAGAAGGCGTTATGAATGGAAATCTTCCCTGGGGGCTGATCTTTATCGGCATCTTTATCGCCATCGCAGTGGAAATATTGCGGATCCCGGTACTCCCCGTCGCCATCGGCCTCTATCTGCCACTTGAACTCAGCACCTGTATCATGCTGGGAGGACTCATCCGGCTGTTCCTTGAAAAGAGAAAGCTTTCCGAGGAGGATAAAAAAAGAAAGCTGAACAATGGAATTTTGTTCAGCTCTGGTATGATCGCCGGAGAAGGTCTGGTGGGAATATTCCTCGCCATCCTCGCCGTCCTCTCTGTGGAACACAGCATCGATCTTTCACAAATCGCAAATACCGGAATTATTGGCGGTTCCCTGCTTATACTGGTGATCCTGTTCTGTCTCCACCGCTCCAGCACAAAATAATTTGTACTAGTACATCGAAATTAAGTTTATGATACATTCGTTGTACTATGGACGCTCCATAAGATATCCGCCGCCATAATAACCTTCCGGTCTCGCCGCCCAGAGTTCATTGAGCACCGGTTTACCGGTTTCATCAAAGTCAGCCACCGCATATCCTACGAACATTTCCACGTGATAGATCCCTTTGTATCTTCCGTTGTCCTGCCCGGTCTCAAACATCAGGTCCCCCGGACGGAATTTCATTTTTTGAATGTGCTGCCTTGTATAGGATCTTGTCAAAACTTTTCCATGCTTTTTACACCATTTAGCGAGATCCGCTGCCACTGGCGCATAATTTGCCATTCCAAATTTTTTCCCTATCCGGCCATAAGTTCTCCATACAAGAGAACTGCAGTCATAATATCCCTTTTTCATTCTCTTAGGCTGGCTGTATGTCCAATTTTCCCCGATATACTTTGCCCGCTTTACCACCTTAAGAAGCTTGGGCGAAATGACAGATATGGCACAACCCAGTTTGTGGCCCGCAACATTTGCCGTGATCACTGCATTTCCGTTCCGGCGCAGCCGGACAGTGCCGCTCCCATTCACTTTCGCAGCCTTGGAATTGCTGCTGCTCCATACCACCTTTTCTCCAGTTCCTTTGATCCTTAAGCGAAGCGTCTTTCCCTTTGAGCCCACATAACTTCGCTTGGAGATCTCCAGTCTTGTAATTGTGACCGAAACCTCAAAGACTTTTCCATTGATCGTCACACTAAGAACCGTCTTTCCCTCTGAACCGCTCTCTATGATCAGCATATTGTCCTTAAGGCTGCAGCCCACTGACATATCAGGATTTGTGGAACTATATGTAAATTCAGAATTCTCCTCATTCAGCACGTAAGAAGACAGGATCTGAATATTCTCTGAAAACTGGCTTTCACCGCACAGATATCCTGTCAGACTGCTCTTTTCCAAAGCCACTCCCGACATATCCACCGATACCTGAATGGTAATTGTCGCGGAAAACATCAACATTCCCGACGATGAATATCCCCGGATAAACACTTCTCCAGATCCCATCTGGAGAGCCTGGTAGAATCCATTCCCATCCACTGACACCACCGATGGATCGTTACTGGTGAATACCCAGCTGGTGATCTGAACCGGCTGTCCCCAAAAATCTTTCAGATCCTCCGTCTGGGGTCTGAGAATCCCAGTATCACCTGCCATAACATCCACGGTATTCCATGACTGTGTAATAACCAGAATGTCTTTCGCGGCTGCCTCTGTCTTACTCTGCGCTGCCAGAAGGAAAAACAACATCCCCACTGCCACCGCCAGTATCTTGATCCTTTGTCTCATTATACATCCCTTCCTCTTTGGTTTTCCTTTTATCCTATATTATTATAATACACAGTCAGTATATTGTCACGAAAAAATCTTTTACAAAAATCATTGACTTTTTCTATCAATTTTAGTATCATTAGTACAACCTTATGAGGGAGTAGTTTGCATAATCCTGTTGTGTGATATGTCAACATACTGTCCGGCGCCTTTTACCGCCGGTCTGGCATATCTTAATGAACGAGACTCATATATGGCGCCAGTCGTGCCATATATGAGTTTTTTTACTGCAAAAGCAAAGCCGGATGTATGAGAATACATCATGTGCGGATGGAGGGGAAAATGAACCTATTTACTGTAATTATTCTTGCTGCTGGTCTTTCGATGGATGCCTTTGCCGTGTCCATCTGCAAAGGACTGGCTCTGCCAAAAGCAACTATCAAAAATACACTGACCGTAGGGATCTGGTTTGGAAGCTTTCAGGGGCTTATGCCCCTCGCCGGCTACCTCCTGGGCATTCAGTTTACCAGCTACATCACTTCTTTTTCTTCCTGGATCGCCTTTGTCCTCCTTGTATTTATCGGCGGAAATATGGTCCGGGAAGCTCTGACAGAAAAGGATACCAGACAGGATGGTGGACTGGGGATCCAGGAAATGTTTTTACTGGCCATCGCCACCAGCATCGATGCACTGGCTGCCGGCGTCACTTTTGCCTGCATCCCTGTCGCCCTCTCTTCCTCTCTGACACCCTTTCTCAACACCCTCTGCGCCTGTGTGATCACCGCATTGACCACCTGCCTTTTCTCTGTCGCCGGAGTAGGCATCGGCAGCGCATTTGGAAGCCGTTTTCAAAAAAAGGCTGAGATCGCAGGAGGGATTGTTCTTATTCTTCTGGGAATAAAGATTTTATTGGGTCTTTGATAAAACACGCAAAAGCAGAGGGATCCACAGAGTACTTTTGCTCTGCAGGATCCCTCTGCCAATGTTTATCTTTCATTTGAAGAAGCCATTGTTATCCCTCGATGGCGATCCGTTTTCTCTCCTCCACCGCAGGATTTTTCTCTTTCTTCGGAACGGTAAGTTTCAGAATGCCATCCTTAAAACTTGCCTTGATATCTTCCTCCGTAAGCTCTTTTCCGACAAAAAAGCTTCTCTGGCACTGGCCATAATAGCGTTCTCTGCGGATATATTTCCCTTCCTCGTCCTTCTCATCCTGATTCTCTGTATGATTGGCCGAAATCGTCAGGTATCCGTCTTTCAGATCCGCCTGTATATCTTCTTTTGTATAGCCCGGAAGTTCGATATCCATCAAGTATCTGTCCTCGAACTCCTGAACATCCACGTTCATTCCCGGCACTTGTGATTTACGAACGGTGTCGAATGGGAAACGGAACATGTCATCAAAAAAACGGTCTGTAAAACTATCATTTAAAATTCTTGGTACTAACATAAGTCATTCCTCCATTCTGAAAAGTTAGATGTTTTTGTTCTGTATCTTAGTTATACCACTTTTGTTAGCACTCGTCAAGAGTGAGTGCTAACAATTTTTGTGAAGATTTTGTGAACTCCCGCATCGGGCTAGCTATTTTGGTACTGACGCAGGAAGAAACAGGGTTCAAATCCGCGCCGTCAAGCTATCTATAGTATTTTCTTTTACTATTACTTTATGCATAAAAAAATATTTAGCCCAATGGAACAAAAATACTTCCGGTCAGATAAACAAGGAATGCACAGATCCAGGCGATCACGCACTGAAACACTGCTACTGCTGCCGCCCATCTTCCTCCCAGCTCCCGCTTGATAGAAGCCACCGCTGCCACACAGGGTGTATACAATAGACAGAAAACCAGCAGGGACAGTGCGGACAGCGGAGTGATCACAGACAACAAGGAAGCGGTGTCTCCAAATAATACAGACAGTGTGGATACTACACTTTCCTTCGCCATAAAACCGCTGATCAGCGCAGTAGAAATCCTCCAGTCGCCAAAACCCAATGGCGCAAAAACCGGCGCTACCGCCCCGGCGATCATTGCCAGAATGCTGTCCTGGGAATCCTCTACCATATTAAAATGAATGCCAAAGGTCTGTAAAAACCAGATTACTACAGTAGCCACAAAAATCACCGTAAATGCTTTCTGCAGAAAGTCTTTTGCCTTTTCCCACAGCAGCTGTGCCACATTTTTCATGCCGGGCAAACGGTAATTTGGCAGCTCCATCACAAAGGGTACGGCTTCCCCCTGAAAAAGACTGTTTTTCAATATAAATGCCATGATGATCCCGGCAGCAATGCCGCCAAGATATAAGCCGATCATAACCAGAGCTCCGTGTTTTGGGAAAAAGGCAGAGGCAAAAAATCCGTAGATCGGAAGCTTTGCCGTACAGCTCATGAAGGGCGTCATCAGGATCGTCATCTTGCGGTCCCGTTCCGAGGGCAGGGTCCGGCTCGCCATGACGCCGGGAACCGTACACCCAAAGCCGATCAGCATCGGCACGATGCTTCTTCCAGAAAGACCGATCTTGCGAAGAAGCTTATCCATAACAAAAGCAACCCTCGCCATGTATCCAGTATCCTCCAACAGGGACAGGAAGAAAAACAGTGTGACAATGATGGGCAGAAAACTCAGCACACTTCCCACTCCGTTGAAAATTCCATCGATAACCAGGGAGTGCAGCACCTCGTTCACATGCCAGCTGCCAAAAGCCCCATCCACCACCTGGGTCAGCTTTTCAATGCCAAACTCAAAAACCCCCTGCAGCCACGCGCCAATAACATTAAAAGTCAGCCAGAATACCAGCGCCATGATCCCTATAAACGCCGGGATCGCTGTAAATTTACCCGTCAGGATCCGGTCCATCCTCCGGCTTCTCTCCCTCTCCCTGCTCTCCCTTGGTTTGGTGACGCACTGTCCCACCAGCTTCTGGATAAAAGAAAATCTCATGTCAGCGATGGCCGCCGAAGCGTCCATTCCCCGCTCTTCCTCCATCTGGCAGATAATATGTTCCAGTGTCTCCGTCTCGTTCTGGCTCAGTTTCAGCGCCTTTAAGATCCGCTCGTCCCCCTCCACCAGTTTGGTGGCGGCAAACCGTATCGGGATCCCGGCATCCGCCGCGTGGTCCTGGATCAAATGCATGATCCCATGAAGGCACCGGTGCACCGCACCGCCATTTTCCTTCTCATCACAAAAATCCATGCGCCCCGGTCTCTCCTGATATTTCGCCACATGGAGGGCATGGCTCACCAGCTCGTGGATCCCTTCATTTTTTGCTGCTGAGATGGGCACCACCGGAATGCCCAGCATGCCTTCCATCTCGTTGATGTGTACAGAACCGCCATTGCCCCGCACCTCATCCATCATATTCAGCGCCAGCACCATCGGCACATCCAGTTCCATCAGCTGCATGGTGAGATACAGATTGCGCTCGATATTGGTGGCATCTACGATATTTATGATTCCCTTCGGCTTCTCATGAAGTATAAATTCTCTGGAAACAATTTCTTCGCTGGTATAGGGAGACAGTGAATAAATGCCCGGCAGATCTGTCACCAGTGTATCCCCATGCCCCTTTATGGCTCCGCTCTTCTGGTCCACAGTAACCCCTGGAAAATTCCCCACATGCTGGCTGGCCCCCGTCAGCTGGTTAAACAGAGTGGTTTTTCCGCAGTTTTGATTTCCCGCCAGCGCAAAACTAAGGACCGTATGTTCCGGCAGGGGATGTTCTTCCGCCTTTACATGGTATTTTCCTCCCTCGCCCAGTCCTGGATGCTCTTTTCTGTCCTTTCGCTTCTTCTCATTTTGGTGATCCTGCTGCCTCAATTCAGCATCTTCTTTTACCTGAACCGTGATCTGCCCGGCATCCGCCAGTCTCAGCGTCAACTCATAACCGTGTATTCTTAATTCCATGGGATCTCCCATAGGCGCATATTTGATCAGTGTGATCTCTGCACCGGGTATCACTCCCATATCCAGAAAATGCTGCCGCAGGGCTCCCACCCCGCCAACTTCCAGGATCACAGCTGTTTTTCCAATTTCCAATTCTTTTAAAGTCATAAAATGTCTCCCCTAATCTTCATCCAATATCTTCTTCCACTCTGCCTGTAGCCGTTCCAGCTGGAACGCGGCATTGGCCGGGCTGGTGGACGGAAGCTTTTGTATGTCTATCCCAGTCTGTTTTTTGACAAACCTATCATATAATTCACACGCCTTCGCTCCATTTCCATAAATCCTGGAAATATTTGATTTTTCCAGAAGGGCAGCTATATCATTTGCCACAACATCCCGGATCGAGCTGTCACTGGATCCCTGGATGCTGCATTTCTGGATCACATCCCATACAGCGATGCCATTGTCCAGAAGCATTTTCTTTTTCTCCTCTATGGTCTGGGGTACCATATATCCGGTCAGCGCCGCCATCACCTTCCAGAACCGGTTCTGGGGATGACCATAATAAAACTGGTTTTCTCTGGATTTGACAGAGGGAAAGGTCCCCAGAATAAGGATCCTGGATCCCTCATCCCACACTGGTTTAAATGTATGTTCGATCTGAATATATTCCATCTTATCACCTATTTTCGCCCTTGGTTTCTCTGGATTCATGGGATTCGCGGCAGCACACCGTCAGCAGCAGCCCCCCAGCGGGAAATACTATTGCTGCGAAAAGCCCTGCCTTTACCCCATACTGGGGAAAGATACCGGCCGCTTGGCTGACTGCTGCCGGACCTGTGACACAGCCGATATCCCCCGCCAGTGCCAGCAGGGCAAACAGCGCCGTCCCCCCTGCCCTGCACTCCCGCGCCGCTATGCTGAATGTACCCGGCCAAAGCACTCCCACGGACAACCCGCACAGGGCACAGCCCAGAAGCCCCAGCAGCGGATGGGGGGCAAATACAGTAAGCCCATAGCTGAACATGCAGAGTATATAACTCCCCGCCATAAACTTCCGGATGGGCAGATCCCCGGAACTTTTTCCATAGTACAGCCTTGCCAGTCCCATAAGGACACAGAAGGAGCAGGCTCCAAGCAGATCCCCCACCGCTTTATTCACATGAAGTCCCATCTCTGCAAAATAAGATGTCCACTGGGACATGCCCATCTCAGAGGCGCCGGCGCAGATCATCAGTACCAGCAGGCACCAGAAGATCTTTTGTCCTGCCAGAGACTTTACAGGAATCCGTTCCTCTTCCTCCACCAGCCTGCGGACCGGCACACGGCAGAACAGGATCCCACACACCAGAGGGACTATCACCCATACAAACGGAAGGTAATGCCACCCCTGCTCTCCCAGAACAAACAGGATCATTGTGGACACCGCGATAAATCCCACACATCCCCAGCAGTAAAAGGAGTGAAGCATACTCATGGATTTTTCCTTATTATCTGTAGGTACTGCCTCCACAATAGGACTTACCAGCACCTCCAGCAGCCCTCCGCCAATGCCGCTGCACACCGTCGCCGCCGTCAGTCCCAGCATCGGATCCCCAAACCAGAAAGGAAAAATCCCCACTCCCAGCAGACCCAGGACAGAGCATGCGTTTGCCAGCACCATGCATTTCCGGTAGCCGATGCGGTCCACATAACCTACCGAGGCAAAGTCTATAATGATCTGCGTCACAAAATTCACGGTGATCAAAATCCCGATCTTGTCCAGGGTGATCCCCAGGCTTCTCTGGTAATTGGCAAAAAGAATGGGATTTATATTATTGATGATTCCCTGAACCACATATGCCAGATAACAGGCATATAACGTCATCTTATATTTTTTATTCATTTTCATCCTCTGTTCTCCTCAATATGAGATCCCCAAAAAACATGTCAGTTATTTATAATTTGCTGAACCAGCGCTTCCATAGCTGCTTCTTCTGACTGGATGATATTTGCAGCTCCCAGAGCCTTTAACTTCTCCGTCGTCTTCGGGCCGATGCTGTAAAAGATCTGTTCTCCGGCCCATTTGTCCCACTCCTCGCCAGAAAGGGCGGCAAAGCGTTCTGCCAGAGAGGCGCAGGTGAAACATATTCCGTCAAAATCCTGCCAGCATGCCGGATCGAAGACCGGATCCTCCACCGGCCGGTTTTCATAAACTTCCAGCTCTTCAAACTGGCAGCAGGGCTCCAGCATCCGGCACAGGGCTGGACCGGTACATTTTGCCTTGACATAACATACCTTCTGGCTTTTATCCACCCGCCCTGATAACTGCTGTGCCAGTGCCCCGCTGCCGGGGGAATCGGGCACAAGATCTGCCTTTATGCCATGCTTTCTAAGACACTTCGCCGTATTTTCTCCCAGAGCCGCAAAACGGGCGCCCGCCGCAGACCGGATGTCCAGCCCGCAGTCTTCCAGATCCTTCCAAAATGCCTCCACACCGTGACGGCTCGTAAAGATAAACCAGTCTGTTCCCATTAGGATCTCCGGACTCAGAAAATGTTTAGAATAGATAATTTCTCCCAGTTTTATTTCCTTCACCGGGATCCCATGATCCAGCAGCAGGCGGGACAGTTTTGAAATACCGCTCTCCAGCTTCGGGACCAGTACTCTTTTTCTATCTGGCTTTCTACTGTCATCCAGAAAATCAAGCTGTTCCCTCAGACCGACCACATCTCCCACCACGATCAGTGCCGGTGCCGGCATCCGCTCACGCTCTGCCTTGTCCGCCAGACCTGCCAGCTCTGCCACACAAACCCGCTGCTCTTCCGTGGTAGCATGGGAAATGACCGCCGCCTTTGTATCCGGGCGCATCCCCCCTTCCATAAGTCCCTGGGTGATCTCTTTAATCTTGCTGCGTCCCATGAGAAAAATGCAGGTATCCCGCCCCTTCGCCATAGCCTCAAAGTCGATGTCTGCCAGCTGGTCTTTCCGGTCATGGGCTGTCACCACATGAAATCCTCCCGCAGTCCCCCGGTGGGTGACAGGAATACCAGCATATGCGGGTCCTGCCGTACAGGAACTTACCCCCGGAATAACCTGAAAACAGATCCCTTTTTCCGCCAGCGCCATCCCCTCTTCACCGCCTCTGCCAAAGACGTAAACATCGCCGCCTTTGAGACGGACCACTCTGGGGTATTCATATGCTTTTTTTACCAAAAGACAATTGATCTCCTCCTGCTCCAGCCTGTGATGATGATTTTCCTTCCCCACATAGATCTTCTCACATTCTGGCTTTGCCTCCTCCAGCAGCAGGGGGGAAATAAGCCTGTCATAAAGAATACAATCAGCCTGCCTTATAACCTCCAGTCCCCGGACCGTGATCAGCCCCGGGTCTCCCGGTCCTGCTCCCACAAGATACACCCGGCCTGCCAGCTTTCTGCCCACTGCTGCCACCGCGTCCTCTGCCAGCTTTGCCGGATCCTCTCCCTCGACACATACTGCTGCCAGCCGCTCACCAGTTTCATTTCCATATAAAACCCTCATCCGGAAGACACCATTCTCTGTCTTTTCACAGCAGGCACCCACAGGAAGATGGCAGTCCCCTCCCACCATCTTAAGAAAACTTCGTTCTGCGCCTGCCTCCTGCTCTGTCTCCCCGTCGCTCAGGGAATCCAGCATCTGCCGCAGTGCTGTATCCTCTTTCCGGATCTCCAGCGCCAATGTCCCCTGAGCCGGTGCCGGGATCATTTCTTCCGGCTCGAAATACTGGCTGATCCTCTCCCTGAGCCCCAGCCGGTGAAGCCCTGCTGCCGCCAGAAGGATCCCATCCAGCTTCTGCTCTTCCATTTTCCGAAGCCTCGTATCGATATTTCCCCGGATCCCGGTTATCCGGATATCCGGGCGCAGACGCTTCATTTGAAACTCCCGGCGCCGGCTTCCTGTAGCGATCACCGCCCCCGGCGGCAGCTGTTCCAGAGACTCCGCTTCCCGGAGGACAAGGACGTCTCTCGGATCCTCCCGTTTCCATGCTTTCGTAAAAAGAAGACCTTCTGCCGGATCAGAGGGCATGTCTTTCATGCTGTGCACCCCGATATGAATGTCTCCCGACAGGAGTTTTTCTTCGATCTCCTTTACGAAAACCCCTCTGTCCCCGATCTGGTTCAGAGGCACATTCTGTATCCGGTCACCTTTTGTCTGAATGACCTGAATCTCAAACTCATGTTCCGGATAACTCTGTTCCAGTCTGCGCTTCACCAGTTCCGTCTGCGCCAGGGCAAGCCGGGAACCTCTCGTTCCAATCCTATATTTCAAGATCTTTCCTCCATTTCAACCGAATTATCGCGCACTAGTACAACGAAAATTAAGTTTTGGATAGTTTGACGCAGAATATTTTTCTGAGAGTGCGGCTTCACAAACGTAGGCGTAGCGGTGGCTACGTCGAGGCTTGGGGAGTCGCGCTATCGGGAAAATAGGCAAGTCAAACTGCCAATTACTTAATTTCCGTTGTACTAGGTCATATGTGAAATAATTCATTCACCATCTTTTTATACGCATCCTGCTTCTCCTTTGAATCCAGCTGTTTGAGCTCCTGGATCGGATCCCGCAGCAGCCGCTGCAGTGACGCATTCAACACCTTCTTCAAAAGCTTCTGCTCCCGTCGGCCCAGTTCCATTTTCCGGTCAAGATAGTTGTAACTGTCCTCTACGATATGATTGCATCTCTGCTGCAGGGACTGGATCGTATCATCCACCCGGCTCTGCAGCATCCACTGCCGGGTCTCCTCCAGTGCCTCTTCCAGCACAGCCTGGCTATACTCCACCAGCTGCTCCCTCTGCTGCCGGTTCTCCTCCGCGATCTTCTGCAGCGTATCCAGATTGATCAGATACACCATTGGATGTTCCATAAATGCCGTATCGATATCCCGCGGTGTGGCAAGATCGAGAAAAGTGACCGGTACTGCCGGCTCAAAATCCTCTCGCCGGATGACAGTATGGGGAGACGAGGTGGCAGAAACCACGATATCACACTGCGCCATACACAGATATCTCTCCTCATAGGGAATAACCTTCAGTTTTTTTTCTTCTTCCTGCAGACGTCCCGCATGGGAAAATGTCCTGCTGCACACTGTGATCTTCCCGGCTCCATATTCTTTTAGATATTTTAATGCCAGAAGACTGGTTTTTCCACTGCCGATCAGCAGCACACTCTTCCCCGCAATGCCAGTGTGCTCTTCCACCATCCGGATCCCGATATAACTGACGGATAATGGTTTTTCACTGATCTTAAATTGCGTTTTTATCTTCTTGGCACAGGTGATGGCATCCCGGACAATCTTATTCAGTTCCTTTCCATCATACCCCATGGTTCTGGAAAAATCCAGTGCTTCCTTTACCTGTCCGAGAATCTGGTCCTCCCCCAGCACGAGAGACTCCAGCCCCGCCGCCACCCGGAACAGGTACTCCATCGCTGCTTCGGAACACATAGAGATCATGTATTCTCCAGGTACTGCCTCTGAAAACATTTCCTCGTATATTCCGCAGACAATGTCGAATTGATTCTCTGTTTCAAATAAAAAATAGACTTCACTGCGATTGCAGGTAGACAGGATCATGCACTGACCAATCCCCTCTTTTCCCGCCAGCTGAAAAAACTCAGTCTTTTTAAGATCCGTAAAAGAAGTCTTGTCTCTTATATCCAGATCTGCTTTTTTATAATTGATTCCGCAAACGCCAAACTGCATGTCATATCGTTTCCCTTTCATGAATTGAATTCCCGAAAATACTCCTTCATCTTCTGACAGGTATATGAAATGTCCTCTTCGGTGTGGGCGTCTGACAAAAACATCGCCTCGAACTGGGAAGGCGCCACATAGATGCCCGCGTCCAGAAGATAGCTGAAATACTCTGCGTACTTCCCGGTATGGGAAGCTGTGGCGCTCTCATGATCCGTCACCGCCTTGTCATTAAAAAAGATACTCAGCAGGGAACCAATCTGATTGACACAGACCATTCCCCCGGCAGCCTCTTTTACCGTCTCTGCAATGCGCACCGCCTTTTGTTCCAGTCTTTCATAAATCCCAGCATCTTCTTTTAGTATCGTCAATGTCTCTATGCCGGCTGTGGTGGCAATGGGATTTCCGGAAAGAGTACCCGCCTGATACACCGGTCCCACCGGTGAAACCATCTCCATGATCTCTTTTCTTCCACCGTAAGCGCCAATAGGCATACCGCCCCCGACGATCTTACCCAGAGTAGTCAGATCCGGTGTGATCCCATAGTACTCCTGGGCACCTCCCAGGGCAAGGCGGAATCCTGTGATCACCTCATCGAAGATCAGCAGCGCCCCCCAGCGTTCTGTAATCTCCCTTAAAAATTCCAGAAACCCTTTCTGTGGCAGCACAACTCCCATATTGGCCGCCACCGGTTCTACGATCACTGCGGCAATCTGCTCCGGATTTGCCGCAAACAATTCTTCTACTGACGTCCTGTCATTATATTGTGCCACCAGGGTATTTTTTGTATAATCTTCCGGCACTCCGGCGCTGTCGGGAACAGATGTGGTCAATGCCGCCGATCCCGCCTTGACAAGAAGCCCGTCGGAGTGCCCGTGATAACACCCCTTAAACTTAATGATCTTGTCCCGTTTTGTATACCCCCTGGCGACACGGACCGCGCTCATTACCGCCTCCGTCCCGGAACTGACCAGCCGGCTCATCTCCATGCCCGGCATCAGCTGGGCGATCAGCTCTGCCAGCTGTACCTCTTTTTCTGTAGGTGCTCCATAAGTCAGACCGTCTTCACATGCCTCCTGAACTTTCCGGATCACCCGCGGATGAGTATGCCCCAGTATCCCCGGTCCCCAGGAACAGATATAATCGATCATCTCGTTGCCGTCCACATCAATGATCCGGTCTCCCCGGGCAGAAAGGATAAATCTGGGCGTTCTCCCCACCGCCCCAAAAGCCCTCACAGGACTGTTCACCCCTCCTGGAATATATTTTTTTGCCGCTTCAAATAATTGTTCAGACCTGGTCTCCATATTTCCTCCATTCTACTCTCGCAGCCACCCAGCTGCCTCCAGCGCATGATAGGTGATGATCATCTTTGCCCCGGCACGCTTAAATCCTGTCAGCAGTTCCATCACGACCTTCTTTTCATCGATCCACCCCTGTGCCGCTGCTGCCTTTATCATGGAATATTCCCCGCTGACATTATAAGCCACCACCGGAATATTATAATTCCGTGTGATCTCAGAGATGATATCCATGTATGCCATAGCAGGCTTAGCAATGATCAGATCAGCGCCTTCCAGAATATCTTCTTCTACCTCCCGCAATGCCTCCCTGCCATTTGCCGGATCCATCTGATAGGTTTTGCGGTCCCCAAATCCCGGCGCCGAATGCGCCGCTTCACGAAAGGGACCATAAAATGAGGATGCAAACTTAGCGCTGTATGCCATAATAGGAATGTTTAAAAACCCATTTTCATCCAGCGCCTGTCGGATCACCCCTACACGCTTGTCCATCATGTCACTGGGTGCAATGATATCTGCCCCCGCCCTGGCATAACTAACAGCAGTTTTAGCCAGCAGCGGCAGCGTCTCGTCATTTAAGATCTCTCCCTCCCGGATCAGGCCACAGTGGCCGTGGGAGGTATACTCACAGAGGCATACATCCGCTGCCACCAGAAGCCTGCTGTATTTTTCCTCCTTTTTCATCCAGCGGACCGCCTGCTGGATAATACCGTTCTCGTCATAAGCGCCGCTCCCCGTCTCATCTTTGCATTCCGGGATTCCAAACAGCAGTACAGAGGGAACACCTGCTGCCACTACACGGTCCAGTTCCTCTCCCAGCCGGTCAATGGAGTACTGGCAGATGCCAGGCATCGAAGCCACAGGATGGCAGATACCGGTGCCGGCTGTTACAAACACAGGATAAATCAGTTCTTCCACCCGGACATGGTTTTCCCGCACCATACTTCGCAGCGTCTCGCTGGCCCTCAGCCTTCTCATTCGGTCCATTTTCTTTTACTCCTGTTCCATATATTTTTTCATCACATTCCAAATCTCTTCGGTTTCCGGATTCTCCCCCTTATGAAGCCCCAGTTGAAGAAGTTCCTCATACAAATGCTTTCGTGCTCCCTCTGTCCTGACAGAAGAATGTACTACATCGCGGATGCTGCCAAGACATGCCGCCAGCTCTCCTAATTCCTTTGTCATAACCGGTTTTATCTGGGCTTTCAGATATTGTGTCATAACCGGACTCTGCCCCCCGCTGGAAAAGGCAGCCACCACCTCTCCCTGCTTTACGTATGCCGGAAAAATAAAGCTGCAGTCCTGGGTCTGATCCACCGCGTTAACTGGAATGCCATGCTCCTGGCAGAGACCACTGATACGCCGGTTCAATACCTCGTTATCTGTGGCTGCCACCACCAGAGTCCGTCCCTGCACATCAGTGTCTAAAAATTCCCGCTCCAACAACTGAACAGGGACAAGTTCCCCAATCTCCGGAATGATCTCCGGAGCCACCACAGAAACCCGCGCGCCAAAATCCATTAGCACCTTTACTTTGCGCCAGGCAACCCTGCCTCCTCCCACCACGAGACAATCCCGGTCTTTCAACTCCATAAACAGGGGAAAATACGACATCCAACCTCTCCTTTTCCACAGCGGACTGCTCCTTTATTTTTTCAGTATAGCCATATCCCGGGCTATTGTCAATCCCTTCTCTCTCTAAGATAAAATCGAAGCTCCACCTGAAATATATCTCCGCTGATCATAAGATCCATCCTGCCGCCACAACTCTCCGTAAACTCTTTGGCGATGGCAAGGCCAAGCCCGCTTCCCTCCGTACTTCTGGCGCAGTCTCCCCGGAAAAATCTGCCCAGCACTTCTTCCCTGGTAAAATTCATCTCATAGGCAGACACATTCTTCACCTGAAGCACTGCCTCTCTTCCCTCTTCCTTTAGTGTGACAAAAATCCTTGTGTCAGGCATAGCATATTTCAGAGCGTTATCCAGTATGTTCTGGATCACCCGGTACAGTTTCTCACCATCGCTGCAGATCTGCAGCGGTTGTTCCGGGATATCAGATACTACTTTGACAGGAGCCGGCTCAATGATACACTCCATGTCTGCCAGTATCTGGATCAGAAGCCTGCCAAAATCCAGCTCGGATTTTTTTATCTCCAGGTTTCCACTGGTTGCCTTTGTCAGATCAAATACATCTGATATCATCTTTTTGAGCCTTTCTGATTTTTTCTCCAGAATCATTACATAATCTCTTGCCACTTGCTCCAGATCTTCTTTTTTCAGAAGATCGATGTAACTTATAATGGAAGTCAGCGGCGTTTTCAGATCATGGGAAACGTTAGTAATCAGATCGATCTTCATTTTCTCCGCCTGGATCTGCCGCTCCACACTCTCCTGTATCTGGCATCCGAGCATAGATAACTGACAGGACTCCCTGGCAAACACAGAACTCTCATCCAGCATATCATTATCCTGATAATTCTCATTAAGAAGCTGATTCAGCTGTCCCAGAAGTTTCGCATATTCTTCCGCAATCTTTCTGCTGCCTCTGCGATAACACATCAGAACCACAGCCAGCAGTCCCACACAGATAAAATACCATATCTTCATTGACAGATAGAACACTCCAACTGCACCTGCCGCCAAAATAACAACAGTCAGCCAGATCATCATTCTTTCCCGGTTGTTCGTGCATATCCGGATCCCCTGATCATAATATGCCTCACCGATGATCTTTTGTTTTATCCTCCGAAGATGATCCATAAAAAACAACTGCTGGAAACCCATATGTCTCCGGATGTTTTTCACTATTTCATACACGCCAAAAAGAGCCAGCATCATACTTATACTAAAGCCCGCCGCATTGGAAAGATCCGAGATCGTTCCATAGGTCTCTTTGGACAGATCAACAAAATTTTCTAATATTCCTGCTATGAAAATAACCCCCGTTACCCCCCCGGCAGCGGACAAGAGAACCGCTATGTCGGTATACAAAAACATTGCCTGGCGCTGTTTTTTCCCAAGGATCAGAACAGCAGCTCCTAAAAAGGCTGCCAGCAATCCTACCACAATAAAACTTACCCCTGTGAAAAGATCTTCATTAAGCTGACCGAGACGTTCCTGTCCGGATTCCAAAAGACCCGTGTCAAACCCGATCCCAATCTTGACCGATTCGCTCCCCAAAGGCATCTCTAGTCTATTTCTGACATAATCCCCAACATCATCTCCAAAGGTAAGCTCCTCACCATCCCAAATGTAATAGCAGGTGAAATTCTCTGCCAAATACGAAGCATCCACATTCATGGGTCCCTCTTTCCGGCCAGGAATATTGGATCTGAGTTTTAAAATACCGCTCCCTTCTTCTGCATTCAAAATAAAATCAAATACAATATCTTCCATCCCGGGAAAAGTATCCCGCGTACCGTCATATGCCAGATCTATCCCCATTCTGTCCCAAATTTGATTCCAGAGCTCATCAATCGTTCTTTCTACATCCCTTTTGTGTAATTTTGAATCTGTATATTCATTCAAAATTAGATCCCTGAGAGTTCCATCCATCTGACTGACTCTGCCTGCAATTCCCGTCCCCAGAGCCATAACTGCCAAGCCAGCAAATATAACAGCTATAAGTGCGGCTCTGGTGATTCTCCGTCTGCATATTTTTTCACATATTTTTTTCAATTTTGTAGCCAATTCCCCATACCACCTTTAAATATCTCGGTTCCCGGGGGTTGATCTCAATTTTCTCGCGGATCCTCCGGATATGGACCATAACCGTATTCTCTACGGAAAATGCCTCTTCCTCCCATACCCGTTCATAAATCTCTTCTGCTGAAAATACCCTCCCCGGATGTTTCATTAACAGCTGCAGTATCTTATATTCTGTGGCAGTAAGTTTGACCGGCTCTCCGTCCACATAAAGCTGCTTTTCCTGTTCCAGAAGAGTCAGCCCGCCCAGCACAATGGTATTCCCCGTCTCCGCATTATAATCCCCTAGTTTCATATAACGGCGCAACTGGGACTTTACCCGCGCGATCAGCTCTGAAGGCGAAAAAGGTTTGGCGATATAATCATCTGCTCCCATGGTCAATCCGAGCACCTTATCGCTATCCTCTGATTTGGCGGATAAAAGGATAATGGGAATATTTCTTTCCTCGCGGATTTTTATTGTAGCGGACATACCATCCATATTTGGCATCATGATGTCCAGGATCACCAGATGAATCTTCTCCTGCTGCAAAACCTCCAGCGCCTGCATTCCATCATATGCTTTCCTTACCTTATACCCTTCTGTCTCCAGAATTTTAGCAATGGCGGCCACGATCTCATGGTCGTCATCCACCACTAATATTTGCTGATTTTCCATTTGCTCCTCCAAACTGTTTCTAACTGCCCTTGATAATTTTCACTATACAAAACATTTCTTTTAAAATACCAAATAGAATTCTTACATATTTCTTAAGACTCAAATACCTGCCAGAAACTTTTTCCGCCGGGCGGTATCTCTGCATCGGGGATTATTATATCAGATTTTGGGGGAATTGTCATCTTGTCCGGATCTCGGTGCAGGGCTTTCGCTGCCACACCATGCCCACCTCGTCTCCGCTCCGGCTCAGTGCATGGCCTTACGCCGTACAGCATTC
>CAJUAU010000001.1:0-198296 GCA_910584645.1 uncultured Eubacterium sp. | reverse complement strand
GCTCCGCTCCGGCTCAGTGCATGGCCTTACGCCATGCAGCATTCGCTCCGCTCCGGCTCAGTGCATGGCCTTACGCCATGCAGCATTCGCTCCGCTCCGCTTCGCTCATGTTTGGCTTCGCCAAATATTAATCAAAAAAGTGCCCTTGTCAGTGAGCAAGCTCACTCAAGGGCATTTTTCTGATTACTGCATGGCTCATTGGGATAACATGTTTTCGATGAATGCGGCGTAGCCGCGGGTGGGGTCATCCACTAGAACATGTGTGACCGCTCCAATGATCTTTCCATCCTGGATCACCGGCGAGCCAGACATCCCCTGTACGATGCCACCTGTCAATTTCAATAAATTTGAATCTGTCACCCGGATTACCATTCCTTTATTGTCTTTGCTGTTTATATTGATCTCTTCGATCTCAATCTCATATTTTTTCTGGTTTCCTTCGACATCACTGATGATCCATGCTTTTGACTTTTTCACATCCTGCTTAAGGCCAACCGGCATAAAATCCAGCTTTTCCCAGTCCCTGTAATCATTAGACAATTGTCCAAAAATACCAAGATTTGTATTTTTCTTTATCCGGCCAATGCAGTTATCCGCCACCATATTAATATAGCCTTCCAGTTCTCCGGGTTCTCCCTTTTTTCCCTGGGTGATATCCAGTATTTCCGTATTAAATAATTCGCCGCCTCCGAGATTCATTAACGTTCCCGTGTCGGCATCCGTGATCCCATGTCCCAGTGCTCCAAAGCCGCCGTTCTTCGTAACATAGGTCATTGTGCCAATGCCCTGGGTATCCTCTCTCACCCAGATCCCCAGTTTGCAGCCACCATCCCTGACCTGTACCGGTTTCAATGCCACATCGGTCTCTCTTCCATTTCTTCGGATCCGAATCCGGATTTTCTCATCCTTATTTCTTTGAACAGCAGCGTTAAACTCCTTGATAGTTTTAACAGGTTTACCATTCATTTTAAGGATATAATCACCTTTTTGGATAATATTAGCCGCGGGTTCATATACAAGGCCATCCTTCCCTTCTACACTTGTAGTAGCCAACACCAGCAGTCCATTTGTCTCCACATAGATTCCGATGGGTTCTCCGGACGGTGCCAGATACATCGGATCCATCACCTTGACTTCCACTGTCTTCAATTGAAAGAGACCAAACAAACGAATATCCACACTGTAATTTCCCTTGGCCTGGGATTTAAGCGTAGTGCCCCCGCCACCTCCTGTAAGATTAAGCGCTTCCACAGAATCCTTTTTCTCCGCCTCCGCCGGAAGCCCGGAAAAAAGTTCTTCCTCTTTTCCTATATAAGTCCACATTGTATCTGGAATCTGGCTGGACACAGATTGTATAGACAGCCAGCCAATAAGCAGAATATCCAGAGCAAGAACGCTGAAAAGCAGTCTCCGGTATTTTTTTTTCATGGTAATCCCTCCATAATATCAAAAACTTCCTTCTGTTGTACAATGAAAGTATTACCATAAATGATTATTTTATCATAATTTTTGTGCATGCCCTTTTGCACATCCCGAGTTTTGCAAAAACTCGCTAATAAGTTCGTTAGAACTTATTTTAAGTCCGTCAGAACTTATTTTATCATAATTTTTGTCAGACAGCAGCGTAGTCCTTTTGGCGTTTTGCAAGCTGCTTCATCTCTTTGGCATTGGTGCGCACAGCATCTGTAATCTCAACCCCACCTAGAATCCGTGCCAATTCTTCTTCTGATTCCGTCTCCGTAAGGGGGCGGATGTTTGTCCTAGTCGCTTCCCCAGATACAAGCTTTTCAATGACAAAATGAGTATCTGCCATGGCAGCGATCTGAGCCAGATGCGTAATACATATAATCTGATGTTCCTTGCCCAGGATCGACATTTTCTCTGAAACCTTCTGGGCAGTGCGACCGCTGATCCCCACATCAATCTCATCAAAAATCAAGGTTTCGATACGGTCCACATCAGCAAACACAGATTTAACAGCCAGCATCACACGGGACAGTTCACCGCCGGATGCCACTTTCCCCAATGGATACAACTCTGCCCCTGGATTCGTGGATATCAAAAACTCAACATCATCTCTACCATCAGCAGTATATCCCTCCAAGGGGGAAATGTTCACAGAAAATCTTGGTTTCTCAAAATTCAGCTCCTCCAGGGCTGCAGTAATCTTCTTCTCCAGTTTTTTCCCGGCAGCCTTACGAAGTTTTGTCAGACTGCTGCCCAGTGCCTCCATTTTATCTTCCAGAGCCTCTTTTTTCTGCTGGCATTCTTTCTGATAATCTTCATAGTCAGTAAGGCGTTCGATCTTCTCAGTGATCTCATGGAGATAAGACATAACATCTTCATAGCTCTTACCATATTTTGCATGACAGTTCCGTATCTGATCCAATCTAGTTTCCATTTGATGAAGTTCCGCCTCGTCAAAAACAAATTCATCCATATACTCTGAGATTTCCCGATTAAGATCAGAAAGCAGATTTTCAATATCCATCAGCTCTGATTCCATGGACGCCAGCTTCCCATCCATAGAAGAAACACCACTTAACTGCCTCAGTGCCTGACTGATCCCCTCTGCACTGCCGCCAAGACCATCTCCAGTACAGGCATAGACCTTTCCCAGCGTTTCCACGATAAATGAAGCATTGGAAAGTTTCCTGACCTGTTCCTCCAGCTTGTCCTCTTCACCGGGAATCAACTTTGTTTCTTCGATTTCCTTTTTTTCAAACTCCAGGAATGACAATTCCCGGGTCCGCTCCCCGTCAGAGACATATTCGTTCTCTAATTCATGAAGCAGTTCCCGGTACTCTTTGTAATATCCTGCCATCTGTAATTTCAGTTTCTCCACTTCACTGCCGGCAAAGCGGTCCACCACCGACAAATGATATTCCTTATGAAGTAAAGACTGGTGCTCATGCTGACCATGAATGTCCATGCAGAGCGCCGCTACTTTTCGGATCATACCAACAGACACACTCTCCCCGTTGATCCGGTTAATACTCCTGCTGCCAGTAATCTTTCTGGACACCACCAGCTGCCCTTCCTCGGTCTCGATATCCAGAGCCCGCAGTGCCTGGAGAGTATCCTCATCGTCAATCTGAAAGATAAGCTCCACCACTGCGTAATCTCCATGGTTCCCAATGATCTCGGAAGAAACTCTGGCTCCCAGGGCAATCCCGATGGATCCCACCACGATGGATTTTCCCGCCCCGGTCTCGCCAGTAAGAATATTCAAATGTCTTCCAAAATCAACATCTATCTCGTCAATGATCGCAAAATTTTTAACATGCAGATTTGTTAACAATACTTCTCCCCCTAGTTAGATTCCCAGCACTGTTACCTTACAGGACAGTCTGAGTCCGCGTACCTTTGCATATATTCTCGTGACACCTCTGCGTCTTCCAGTCACTTTACCAGAATCATCTACTGAAGCAATCAGCGGATTCCTGGAATACCAGGTCACTCCTTTATTGATCTCATCCACACGGAGTGTCTCTGTATCATATTGGCGGAAGGCAAGCTTCTTACGATTCATGGTGACAACAAGTACATCGGCATATCCTACCTGGCCGTTGGAAGTTTCTCCATATACGGTCGCCTGACCGACACGGTTGGCATAAATCTTGCCCCGCTTGTTGATCCTTGCCACCTTGCTGTTATCCGAGTAATATTTAATCTTATCTGTAGAGTTCAGAGGCGCTTTCCGAATGCCAGACTGAATCTGTCTTCCTTTCGCCACAATGATATCATTGTTCTCTACATCTACTCCCGTAGCAGGGATCGGCTCAGACACCGTCACAAGACATACTGCAGATTTACCGGAACCATCTTTCGCCTTTGCCCGGATCTTCACAAGTCCGGGGGCAATGCCGTGAATCCGGCCGGAAGAATCTACTGTCGCAATACTATTGTCACTGGAACTCCATGCTACTCCTTTAATGGAGGCATTTTTCGGCTTTATCTTAGCTTTCAGTTTCAGCGTATTCCCCACCAGCAGCTTCGCTGTATACTTATTCAGCGTGATCTTTGTGACTTTACGTATTACCTGCACTTTACAGGTAGCAGAAGCCCCGGAACCATCTTTCGCTGTCGCAGTAATATATGCCGTACCAAATTTCTTTCCCTTTACCTGCCCCTTCGAGTTGACTGTAGCCACCTTTTTCTTTGAACTGGTCCACTTCACTGACTTATCTGTAGCTGTCTCCGAAGTGACGGTAGCTTTTACTGTAAAGGATTTTCCTTTCTGTAAAAACTTTGAGGTAGGTGAAACCGTAACAGAAGTCGATTTCTCTGTCACAGTGATGAGACAGCTCACCACATATCCTCCATCCCTGGCAACACCTTTGACAAGAGCCATTCCACCTTTAAGTCCGGTTACCTTGACAGAGGATTCCCCAACCGTTTCAATCTTGGCAACGGAAGGATCAGATATACTCCATTCCATTGATTTATCGTATGCTACGGCTGGCAGGAAATCGGGTGTCAGCGTAATGCTCTCCCCAACCTCGATCTCGGCATTTTCTGGTTTTAATGTAACAGCCGTAAGACCTTCTTTTACAGAGATCTGGATAACTGCCACCTGTCCGGAAGAAGATGCCGCCTGAATAAAGGTAACACCTGTTTTTTTAGCTGTGATAACTCCATTTTCATCCACATCTGCCACTTCCGCATTATAAGTGCTCCAGGTGATGGTATCTGTCGTATCCTCCGGTGTCTTCTTCAGCGTCGGGGTATAGGTCTCTCCTGCGATCATTTCATAATTGTTTGGCGAAAACTCCAGATGACTGCATGGCTGCAGTACCGTTACAGTAATCTCTCTTCTGGTGGCATCATCCGCCCTGACATTGATCGTAGTTTTCCCGGCCTTTTTACCAGTAATGTCAATAATACGGTTATTCGGTTTATATTCGTATTCTAATATCTCTTCATTACTAACTTCAAATTTCAATTCCGGATCGCAGCCCAGGGGAGCCAGTGCAATATCAACATATTTAGTATCTCCCACATTCAGGACGATCTCCTCCGGCGTCAGAGTGATCTCTTCACATTTTGCCACTACTGTCACCATACACTGTGCATAGATCTTGTTCGGATTATATTTAGGGGATACCATAACCATCGTCGTACCCGGATTCTTCGCCGTGATATAACCATACTCATCTACTGTCAGGATATTGGTATCCAGAGAGGTCCACTCTAGTTCCTTATCTGTCACGTTTTTCGGAGAATAAGTGTATTTCAGCTGGTAAGTAGCATCTTTTTTCAATTTCAAAGTACTGTCTGAAAGCTTAATATCCTCATATGGCGACACCACAGTAAATTTACATCTCACACCCGGGCTCTCTATATTCGGATTCTTAAAGATCAGCTCGGTAGTGGAACCGTCTCCCGGCACTTCCTTTGCCGTCACCGTAGCCGTCTGTCCATCGGACTCGATCTCCACATTCAGATATCTCTCATCCCAGTCCCACCAGGTCTGGGGCACCTCAGAAACCGCAGGATTTCCCTTTATTTTTACAACGATACTCTCTCCCACGTTCAGTTTTGCCTCCGCCGGATCAATATCAAAATCTCCCGGTGTCTCTACAACACTGACACGGCAGTTCGCTGAAAAACTGCTGGAACCACTTGTATACTTTGCGGTAATAATGATATCATCCTGGGTGATCCGCTTAGACGTAATATTTCCATTATTATCTACTTCCACATAACTGTCATCGCTGGAACTCCACTCTACTTCCAGAACCTTCTTATCGTTGAAATATGCGCCAAGATTCAGCGTACTCTTATTATACATCGTCACATAGTTCTGGCTTAACCGGAAAACATCCGCTATCGTAATCTTGATGTTAAATTTCCCTTTGTCCAGAATAGTACTTCCCCCAGGAAGCAGGGAACGGATATAATTCTCGTGAGCGGCTTTTACCTTTACCTCCGCATTTACAGTAGTTGTAGTATTTTCTCTTTTGGAAACAGCCGTTATGATTCCCGTTGTCCTGTCATAGGTCGCATAGGGATCAAAATCCAACGGCGTCACTTCAAAATACTCAATAAATTCTTCTGCTGAAAAGTTAAATGCATCTGCGATATCAAAAGTACCGCCGATAGGGATCGTATCCGAATAATCATTCGGCGACGCATAGAGATACAGCGTCAGTACCGTAGGCGCATAGATATCCTTGTCGACATACCGGCTTTCACTCTCATAAGCACCTTTCGGATAGAAATACACATAGTATTTTCCAGCTTTTCCTTCCGCCTTCAGCTGGTTAGAACGGCTGGAAACAGCGCTGATCTTGATCAGATCGGAGGTCATTCCAAGGGAGTTGGCGATGGTCCGCTCTCCGCCACTGCCATCGTCCTGCTTGATGACCCAGTCCATTTTCTGCTGGATCGCCTCGATGTTGCTGGTAAATTTGGCGTCGGTGTAGATGATACCGCCACTGTTCATCTTCATTTCTTTTATCTTGTCATATCCAGAATCGGTCTGACTGATCCCCGGATAGACGTATACGTCAATGGTTGCAGAATATGTAATATTAGGGCTGTCCTTCGGAGTATAGGTAGCCGTGATCTTCGTTCTGCCGGCTCCCATCGGCGTTACAGTACCCTTATCATCTCCAGAATTGGATATCTTTGCCACTTCTTCGTTGGCTGAAGTCCACTGAACGTTGTCTGATTTTGCCTCACCATAGTTCAGAGTCAGCGGCACCGGCTTATCTGTTGTCCGCAGGAAAATTGCCTTGTCCTCAGAATCCGGGTATGGTTTCTTAAATACATTGTCGTTCTTGGAAGTATCCACAGCAAATACAACCTGGATCTTACAGGAAACACTACCGATCACGGCGCCCTCACCGCCACCTGCCTTGATAACCGTAGCAAGCACCGTTACCTCACCTGGCGATTTTGCTCTTACGATTCCATAGATCGGACTGGTTTCGCTCCTCTTGATCTCTGCAATGTCGTTTCCCGTCTCAATACTCCATGTGATCTCGTACAGGTTGGGATCCGCATAAATGGGATTTCTTTCATCACCAAGTACCAGCGTGATCTCCCTGTTCTTCATCTGATATGCATTCTGGGCACTCATTTCATAGCCTTCACAGGTCAGATACAACCCTTCCGCCGCATCGGAACGGTATCCCAGATAACTGCATATACCCACCACCATGAGCACTACAAACAGCGTCAAATACCCAAATTTCATCCTTTTCTTTGAAAATCTTGCTTTTTTCATGTGAAATGCCCCTTTTTCTAAAATAAACTTGAATGCCTTCAGGCATGCCTTCCGGCTAAAAAATCTTTGCTCTCTCTAACTATATATATCGACTTGTTATGAAAGTTAGATTACCAGGATTTTGTGTCAAAAAAACACCAGAATCTTCCTGTCTGCTCTTCTTTCTGACATAATACATACAGCCAGATATGATAATTATAATGAAGAAAAAAACGATTGTCAAGGATACGATGGAAATCCTGTCACCTTGTTGCCAATCCCTTTATTGCGTGATATAATGACAAAAAGGACATAGGATTCTATTTAAGGAGGTATCTTTCATGGAAAATCGAAAAAAAATACTGGCTGCAGTCCTGTGCGTTGGCCTTTTGACCCCTTACAGCGTTTCATCCGCCCATGGGCACCACCAGGACAAACACCATAACAATTCAAATTCAGGCAAATATCACTATAACTGCGGGGGACACCGGTATCCTGCCCATCTGCACGAGAACGGCACATGCCCCTATGCTTCTTCCAGCAAATGTTCCGTCTGCTACCGAAGCTCTACCATAAAAAAGGTTCAGAAAAAATTAAACCGGCTCGGTTACAAATGCAGTAAAACCGGAAACTACGATGCCAAAACCAGATCGGCGATCTGCAAATACCAGAAGAAAAAATGTATTGCAGTGAATGGAAAAATCAACGAGACCTTATTAAAGAAAATGAATATCGCCCATAAGTAGGCTGTACCCAGGGGCGCCAATCGGAAATTTTTTCGATTGGCGCCTGTTTCTTTTACCCAAGCGGTCTCGCGAAGCGTGGCTCCCGTGGTTTTTTCAGACTCCGCAGACCCCCTCATACCTGCAGGATACCCAGCCTTTTAAACTCTTTTTTTATCCTTTGGTTCATTCTCTCTTTCCGTTTCCTGTACAAAAAGAAATCAGTATAAAATGGAAAATAAAGATTGTGGCTGCTGTCGTAAACATTGCATATAACTTCCCCCGTATTCCGCGTAACAACAATCTCACAAACAACACAGGGATATTTTTTATACTTCACCAGCGGAAACCTATAAATATAATTTGAAGTATTCTGGCCTGTAACAGCACTGTGCCAGCGAAAGCCACATTTTTTCAGATGCCCTTTCCCCGTATCCATCATTCTATATGTATTCAACCATAGATTTTCTGCCATTCCTTTCCCCCTTTTGATGAATTTAAAAACCACATTTTTTCAAATGCCCTTTCCCCGTATCCATCATTCTATATGTATTCAACCATAGATTTTCTGCCATTCCTTTCCCCCTTTTGATGAATTTAAAAACCACATTTTTTCAAATGCCCTTTCCCCGTATCCATCATTCTATATGTATTCAACCATAGATTTTCTGCCATTCCTTTCCCCCTTTTGATGAATTTAAAAACCACATTTTTTCAAATGCCCTTTCCCCGTATCCATCATTCTATATGTATTCAACCATAGATTTTCTGCCATTCCTTTCCCCCTTTTTCATAAACTTCTGCAGATCCTCAGCCATACATCTGAAATTGCTTTTTTGATCCTTTCTATAAGAAGTATGTGTCCTAAAATACTCCACAAACCACTCGTCCACGTCGATATCCTGCTCGCAGGCATAACCTACCAGTGCGGTCAAAGAAAACCTGTTTTCTTTTTCCAGCAGTTTCGTATCATGATTCACCTCTAATATCAGATCCTCCAGTATATCCTGGTAGAGCGCAAGATCTTCCTGTACAGCCTCTTTATTAACATTCTCCTTTATGAAATCCAACAGACCCGCTCTCTCCTCTTCTTTCTTTCCCGTGAATAAAAACCGCCGCATAAAATCCTCCAGAAGCTGCAGCTTTTCTATGATGCAGCTCTTTTTTTTCGTGCTTACCTGATTTATATCATCAAAGCTCTTCCCATGCCATTCTTTCCTGTGAAGGTTCTTTTTAAATGCCTCCATAAAGTCCATAAACCGTTCTGACGGCATTCCCGTCTCGCAGAACTTATGATACGTCACAAACCACAGAAATGAATTTTTCGAGGTAAACATCTCTGCCACAGACTCCCGCATAACCTCTGAGATGGAGTCCAGTTCCTGTTGAAATGTGGCGATCATCTCTTTTTTTAAATTTTGATTAAGAAAGAAACAGATATCCTTCAATGGGCTTTTCCAGCGGTCCAGAAAATAGGCAGCCATAAAACTTTCCAATACCACCCTGTTCAGGGTATCATTGTTCCTCTCCGCTGGCTTAAAATTCCCTAAATCCTTAAAAAAGGTATGGGTAGACGTAATATTCTTTACCTGCATCGCAATATTTTTATCCAGGTAGGTGATGCCATTCTGGCTCGCCCCCATTTTCTTCGCGTGATTATAGCGTCTCAGATGATAACCGATCTGATCATCGGAACAATTCAGATGCTTCACTTCCATCAGCTGAAATTCATCAAAAAGCTCCTGCAGTTCCTCTGGCAGATCTCTGTATCCTTTTCCACGGATATCACATACGATGGTATCATGGATCAGGTTTCCGCTCTCATCCCGCATCGGTTTTCCCTTCTTGTCCAAACGGTTCACCTGATACTCTATAAGAGGATTTTCCAGTTTATTGCCCAGCTTAAAGGCCCCTGACCTATAATTGTAGATCGTCGTCACCCGCTGAATGCCATCGATGAGATAATTATCCACCCCCCGTTCTGTCACCTGCTCACAGATCACGATATAAGGGATATCCTCATTTTTCAGAATTGTTCCGATGAGACCGTCCCGGTATTCCGGGGGCCACTGCCCCGATTCCCGCTGCTGGGGATGATCGGTCCTCACCGTCTCTTTTTTCACCGCATTCACATAGTATTTCGTAGAATGAAACTCCCTCTTATTCTTTTCCAAACCTATCTGCCCCATTTTCCATACCTCCTCCTTTTGGCACCTTGGTCCTATATATGCAAAAGCCTGATATGTTCATACTGTACTGCCTGCCTCATATAGGATTGATACTGTTTATTAGTAAGATTCAGCTGTTTTTTGATACAGGCTGTCCCGATGTCCTGCATTTTCATCTCAATGATCCTTCTCTGAATCCCGCAAAGGCTCCCCAGATAATCCTGGATCCTTTGGTCCATAAGTTCCATACTGTTTCCCAGAACTTCATCTTCAACATTAATATCAGAGGGGATCTTTTCTGCCAGTGTGCAGTGTTCTCCATCCCCAACAGGCATATCCAGGGGCACAGCCATGCGGTCTGCCCTCCTCTTGTACCTGTTTCTTTTTGTCATCTCTGTCTTTATTTTATTAGAAAGACAGGAATATAAAAAACCATCAAAAGACTGATCTTCCTTATATCTTCCAATCGCATCCGCAAACACTTCGTTGGCAAGGGAATAAAAATCATCCACATCTTTATCTGACAGCCCTCCAAACCGAAGAAGTATTTTATCCACGATCCCACGAAGTTTCTTTGCGTTATTCTCATAATACTGTTCTAGAATTTCTTTCATCTGACACCTCCTAAGTGGTTCGTTCTTTGCAAAAACCATTATAGAACAAACGTTCTTTATTGTCAATACTTTTCTCGAACGTTTGTTTTTATTCCATTGATGTACAAAATGGTCTCTGGAAAACTTTTTGGAGAAATAACTAATATGCTGGGAATGAAAAATCGAAAGGAGACGATGAAATATGATCGCAAATCACTCTGCCTTTGGAGGAAACATTGAAATAGAAGATTTTAATACTTCCTCTCCAAACAAAAGGAGAATAAGCAACCAGATGGAGGCAGTCCATTTTCAAGAAACATTGGAAAAAAGAAAACATAAGACTGAAAAGGAGAAAAAGTACAAAAGTATGAATCTGAAAGAATTGAGGAAAATGCGGTTGATATCAAATACAGATGGCCGCCCATCGGAGCATCTCACCGATGAGACATGGCAGAAAGAATTTGAACTCCGTAAATTATTTATCACACCTTATAGTAGCAAAACAAAAAAACTTGGAGGCAGGTTTTCAAGAGAATCAACGAACAGATCAGAGGACAACCCACACACCTACGATGGCTGTACAAACTGGCAGTCCTACTGTTCCCTTATCAACGATATCCTGTATAACATCCGCGGGGGACAGGTGGATTACTGCTACTACATCTATCAGATCATGGATCTGGCTAAATTTCATTTTCATGATCTAAAAACCAGATATTGCGACGGATACTGGGAAGTCTGGTTAGATCCAGATAACCGTCAGAAGGAAGGAGGCTCATCCCATGAGTGAATACGGCATCCGCATCAAAAATATAGAAGCCAGCACCCTGTTGGAATACAACAAAGGCTTACGCAGCCACTACGAGGTTACCAATGCGATGTTCACCAACAGCCTGTTTTGCGATTATCTGAAAGAAAATGGACTGAAGCTTTTAAAAGACGAATCCACACGGGATATCATCTGTCTTGAATTTAATTTTGGCACAAGGTCTTATGAACAGGAGATGGAACATCTGAAAAAAACAGCGAAAAAGGCACGGCTGGAGTACAAGGCGGCAAAATCCCAGAACAACCAAAAAGAAATAGATAAAAAAATGAAGAAGCGCAGGAACATCATGGAATACATCTCCTTTGCCAGAGAACACAAAGACAGGTATAAAAAACTCTCCAAAGAAGAGATCAGAAGACTTTTTTACAACAACGGCGTGGATGTGGAATATATCTCACGAAAACGGGACGGATCCATAAAAAAGCGTGAAGTAGTCCACTATCAAATGCTCTACCGCAGTACGGGAAAGGCGAAAAAGGGATCCTGTATGTTTATAAGGGACAGATTACATAAAAAAGCACAGAATTTTCTATACATGGGGATCAAATGCCCTGAAACCAACGCACAGATCCTTGAACTCAGCGCCTATGCCCCTCTGGTATCCAGCACCATCGTAGAGCGCATCAGGATCGATCCCAGAAATATCCTGATCCTGGAGGACATCGAGAAATCTTTCATTACAAATGTGATCAGCATCGAAACAGATCAGGACAGGCACTGCCATGCCAGACACATCGATCATTATGAATTGAAAAATACCTTATTTGATGGGCAGGCGCTGATCGACAGCAGTATTTTCCCTGACTGGGGAGAGGGCTACATTCTGCTGAGACATCACTTCTGCAAAATGGCTGCCTTCTGCAGCAACATCCAGACATTCTTTCAGGACTATTTTGGCGGGCACTACCATGACGCCAAAGTAAAAGATATGTTTGGCAGGGAGCATTTTGTAAAGGATATCCAGGTCATCACCACCAACCACTCCATGAAATGGTTAAAATTCAACAAATCCTATGATTACTGGTGCAAAAAGGTAGATGAAAACAATGACATGTTTGGCATCGTAAAAACGGCGCATAAAAGCAAGCTGGGAGACGTGCAGAAAATGAGCTATCAGATGGTCAACTCCCTGGATGAGAGCATCATGGAAAATGTAGTTAGGGAGAGCGTCGCTTACGTGGAACGATTAAAACAGGACGATGAATT
Organism: uncultured Eubacterium sp.; assembly: GCA_910584645.1. Lineage (GTDB taxonomy): Bacteria > Bacillota > Clostridia > Lachnospirales > Lachnospiraceae > Eubacterium_F. The sequence goes on along the minus strand of CAJUAU010000001.1, from coordinate 185,565 downwards.
TTTCCTGGAATACCTCCAGAAAAACAGCAATTTTTCCAATGACCACGAAGTATTGGCCGCCCTCTGCAGACAAAACAGGGAATTTATAAGAAGCGAATACTTCAGGGAGCGCAGGAAAGTGATCATAAGAACTTATGTCAGAAACATGAAGTCAGGAAAACTCATCCAGAATGCGGAAAATCTTGTGATCGTGGGCTCCCCTTATGCCATGCTGCTGTATGGCGCCACGGGAAAGAAGGACAGTGTGGATAACGACGATACCTTTCAGACAGAAAGTGGTACGATCCAGTGCTATACAGAACGGTTTGAAGCGGACTGCCACCTGGCATTTTTCCGCAGCCCCTTCAACTCCAAAAACAATCTCACCTATTTACACAATGTCCGCCATGAAAAACTAAAAAAATACTTCCGTTTTGGCAAGCTCATCCTCGCTGTCAATATGATTGGCACCGATTTTCAGGACAGAAACAACGGCTCAGACCAGGATTCCGACAGCGGCTACTGCACCGATCAGGCGGATATCGTAGAACATGCGAGAAAATGTTACGCCAATTATCCTACCATTGTCAACAACATTCCAATGGAAAAAAATGTATATGGGAACTCAATGGATGATTTTGCAACACTTGACAGCCGCCTGGCAGACAGCCAGAGAGATATCGGGGAATCCAGCAATCTCGCCCAGATCGCCCAGACCTACGCCTGTAATTTCAGCGATGCCAAATACACAGATTATGTGTGTATCCTGTCGGTGCTGGCACAGGTCGCCATCGACAACGCCAAACGATGTTTTGACATAGAGCTCACAGAGGAGATCCAGCGGATCAAAGAGGATATGGATATACAAAAACATAAATATCCAAGCTTCTGGAAACTGATCCGTCAGGATATAAGCCCCGAAAAGATCAATCCAAAACTGCACTGCCCCATGAACTGCCTGTATGATCTCCGGTTAAACCGGTTCCGCAGTACCGCCTCTACTATTCCCATGTCCTATTTTTACAAAAAATTTGAACTGGAAAAGGACCGGCGCAAGTCAAAAAAAGTGGAGGAACTGATCGCCAGCTACTCTCTCCAGCTATATCAGTATAACGCAAGCAGTGAAAATATCTCTGACCGCTGTGATGACTACTTATTATTAAGAAAAGATTTTGAAGATATGGTCTCCGACATCCGAAAAATATATTTATCGGATTCCTACATCGGCCTCATGTCCTGGCTGGTCGACCGGGCCTTTCTCATAACCTGTAACGTAAACCGGAACAGGCAGTTAAAAAAGCAGTTGGATATGAATAAATCCCTTCTGCTAAAAGTTTTATATGAGGTAAACGGTGCAAACTTATTAAAGATTTTTTCTAATCATTGCTGATCTTGAAGTTTTTTTGTACATTCAGCGAATGCTTATAGCGAATGCACCCGAAAATATGTTCTATTTTCAATATTGTTACGTGAACTATGAAGGGAAACGAAGAGCTCTCGGTCCCCCCTCTTGTACAACCAAATAGGAAAGGCTGGTGATTGCGATGCAGAAGAACGATGAATTAAAAATATACCGGGGACAGGATTACATCATATCAGATCATATTGTGATACATCAGGCGACACTGGGAGACATCTGCGAATACGGAGAACAGGATTACTATTCCATGGTCTATCAGCTGACAGCGACGCCGCAATCCATGAAATACCAGTTGTGGAAAATGGGAGTTGATTATACAACCATATCTCCTTTTGAACTGTTTTACAGCATCCTATACAAATTATACCCACAGGAAAAGACTTCCATCCTGTTTGGCAGTCTGGACCTCACCCGTTTTCAGATCATGCAGCATAGAGATGGTGAATCTGTGTTCTTATATCAGGAAATGGAAAACCAGCCTGTTATCATAGATGAATTCACATACACTATGATGATGGATTATTTATGCCAGGTCCATATGATACAGAGAGATGAAAAACAGCCTGCCAACGAATCCACAAAAATGATCCTGATTGAAGATGCAAGAGATGATTATGAAAGAAACAAAAACAAGGAATACCATTCACAATTAAAAAATATGATTTCCGCCATGGTGAATTGTGAAGGTTTCAAATATAACCACTCCGAGGTCTGGAATATGAAGATCAATGCATTTATGGATTCCGTGAGACGGGTCTCAAAAATTAAAAATGCCAATTTACTACTGCAGAGTGGATATTCCGGATTCGGGGTCAACCTAAAAGAAATATCAAACAAACAATTAGACTGGCTGGGAGAACTGGAATAAGGTTTTCCCGGTCCGTCTGAAAATATACAACTTTAAGGAGGAACTATATTATGTCTTTTAATCCAAATGAACTTATTCTTGAAAAAATCAGAGCCGTTGAGGAGTACGATCCTACCACGAAGGAGCTGACAGGCCGCTACACCCAGATCGAGGAGCCGAGCCTGAAAACATCCGCAGAGGGCACACAGGTGACCGATGCCATGGGTTCTGAGATCGTAACCTTCTACAATTCCCAGACCGGTACATTCAGCTTTACCAACAGTCTCTTCTCTCTTGACCTCGCCGCTTCACAGCTGGGCGCAGAAAAGACAGCCGGAACTGCGAGTGAAAAACTTAAGGTCCCTGTATCCGAGACACCGGATATCAATCCTGACGGTACCGTCATACTGAAATACAAACCAGCCGGGCCAGAGGGCGCAGAGATCAAGTCCGTAAGAATTATCAATGATAACAATACTTTTGGTGAAAAATATGAAGTATCCCCTACCGCAGCAGCAGGGAAATTCACATTGGATGCAGAACATAAAACCATTACCCTTCCTGCCGGTGTAACAGGGCGCGCCTTCGTCCAGTATGAGAGGGAAAGCGAAAATGCGGTGCAGATCACAAAGAAAACAGATGGAGTGCCGGAAGTCAAATCTCTTCTGATCCACGCCATCTTCCACGATCCCTGCGATACCAACCTGGTATACGCCGGGGTAATCTCTGTTCCACGGGCTCAGATCAATCCGGAAGCGGTGGAGATCAGCCTCTCTTCCGAGGGCAAGCATGCCGCTGAGTACAAACTCCAGAAATCCTACTGCGACAGCAAGGCACGTCTGTTTGACATCATTGTAGCAGTAGATGAAGAAGAAGAAAAGAAAAATGAGGGAACAAACGAAGGAACAAGTGAGGGAACAGGGGATGTATAATCCCATTATGGCGGTTTGAAATACAACCGCCATTTTTTTCGAGGTGACAAAAATATGAGTGATAAAAAAACAAATGCCCACTGCGCCATCTGCGGCGCCGGTTACCATATATGCAATACGTGCCAGCAGCAGAAATCTTTCAAGTCCTGGCGTGTAGTCACGGATACGGTGGAACATTACAAGATCTATATGGCACTCCATGGATATACTCTGTCCCAGGATAAGGCAACTGCAAAAAGGGACTTGGAAAAATGTGACCTGTCCGGTCTGGAGGATTTCAATCCGCCGATAAGAGCTGTGATTCAGGAAATCTTATCAGAGGAAGATGAGGACATTCCAGAGTCTCAGAAAAAGGAGCCGTGATAACATGAGCGAGATTATACAGATGCTTCCGGTCCTTGCCGTTGCCGTGGGGATCAATATTGCCACCGGCATGTATTATAGCATCGGTACAAAGAAGATCCATTTTAACCTGTCCACCCTGGTCACCGGGATCGCAAAGGCACTAACCGTCGCTGTAGCGTTTATCGGTTCTGCCTTCTGTTTTGAGGCGGCAGACCTGTCTTCTACCGGCATAACCCCATCCTTCGCCATGTCCTCAGCAATCCTGTTATATGTGGGCAAAGCCCTGAAATCACTGGGAAAAATCCTGGGCATAAAAATTGAATAACTAAAACGAGGCGATATATATGGACATATTCACGAACCTATCTCACATAGATTTCTCTCTATTCTTACTTTCTGCTTTTATCATTATCTCCAGTATCATATTCGCCTGCGAAATCATAGAAAAATTTTCAAAGCTCATCGGCCGTCCTGTCAAATGGGTACAAAACAATGAGAAGGATCATTACCTGCTCACTGAAAATACCCGGGAATTAAATGAATTAAAAGGGGATGTAAAAAAACTGACAGACATGTTCATCGACAAACAGATCGATGATATGCGGTACGAAATTCTCCATTTTGCCTCCGCCCTCTCCGGCGGAGGTGAATTTAGCAAAGAGCCCTTTGACCACATTCTCAAAACCTATCAGAAATACGAAAAAATTTTAGAAGAAAATCACATGAGCAACGGACAGGTACAGATGAGCATGGAAGTCATCAACGACATTTACAAAGAAAAATTGAAGAACGGATTTAATCGAGGTGAAACACAATGAAAATAGCATTAACCGTCGGCCACTCCAGGTTAAAAAACGGTTGTTACACGAGTGCAGACGGAAAAAAATATGGCGGTTGCAACGAATATCGATGGTGCAGGGCATTTTCCAAACAGGTAAAAACGGAACTGACAAAAATGGGTCACAAGGTGGACAGGATCCTGTGCCCGGAAAAAAAGTTTATCTCCAGTTCAGAAGAAAAAAATTACAAACTGAACCGCATCCACAAGGGCATCTACGACCTTGTGATCGAGCTTCATCTGAACGCAGCCAGCCCCGCCGCCGAGGGCACGGAGGTTCTATATAAATCAGCCGCTGGCAAAAAGTATGCCGCTGCGGTCCAGAAGCAGCTCTCCACTGTATTTAAGAATCGAGGCATCCTCCAGAGAGACAATCTCTATATTCTAAACCAGACAAAGCCCCCTGCTATTCTGATCGAGACTTTCTTCTGTACAAGCAAGTCAGATTATAAGAAGGGAAAAGGACTGGCAAACCGAAGAAAACTGGCAAAACTCATCGCCAGTGGAATCCAAAAAACAAAATAAGGAGAATGATCTTATGGATATTACATTGACACTTGGCGAAGTACTAAATCTGAACCAGACCTTAAAAGCGGTCATCGACGATAATAAAGCAAAGGTAGATCCCCTGTTCAAATTCAAACTGCTGGGGATCATGAAAGCCGCTGAAACCCATGTGGCAAACTTTGAGACAATACGAAACGAGAAGATCATGGAATATGGCAAAGAGGCCGAGGATGGCAGCATCCAGATCCCAAAAGAGGATAAAGACGCAGTCAAACAGTTTAACGACAGTTTGATACAGATCATCAACAGCCAGGTAACCATAAACATAGACCGGTTAAAAGCAGCGGATGTATTTAACAAGGGCGTGAAAGCAGAACACTTGATAGGTCTGTATCCCATTATGGAAGGATAACCACAGGATTACCTAATTGATATGCCGCTTTCGGCGGCACAGAAAGGAAGATTTTATGTTTAAAGCTATTATGGAATATTTTAAATTGAGAAAATTGTACAAAGATTCAAAGAAAGTACTTATGGTCAACGCGGCAGAAGTAATCGCTTCGATCAAGAATATTACAGCCATCCTGGAACAGCTGATGGAGGCAGAAAAAGATGGATGATCTATATAGTGGAAGTCGGCGCGCAGCTGGCTTCCAGAAGCTTTTTATCACAGGAAGGAGATGTTTTAATAATATGAATGACCTCAAATTGGGACTTGACGCACAGCTGACTCCCAAATCTATTTTAAATATTCAAAGGCAGCTGGACAAAATCAAGAATCTTAATATAAAAATAGGTGTAGATACCTCAGAAATTTCAAAATTATTAAGTCAAAATGGTATTGGTGAATGTACAATATTCCAGTGGTGACTGTACCGCGCCCACCCCTCTAAATCTGCATAATAATGCCATGCAGTTAACGGACGGGAGCGTAGCCACTTTAAATAAGCGGATACCTTTAATGAAAATTATAAAAACCGAATATGCTGGAAACCCTAAAGACTATATATAACCCAAAACGGAATCGGAAACGGTAAACGGCAATGGTGTCGAAAGACAGAAAAAAACATATATAGTATGCATAAGGTGAGAGCCTACGTGTGATTTAAGATTTTATATTTACATAGACTTCTGGCTTTATCTATTATGAGATAACTCCTATGTAATATTAAAAGAATGGGTGATCTATAGGTAGGCATGAAAATTTATTTTATGCTGAAAGCAGGGATAATGGCTAAGTTATTTTCAAATAATATGCCACGCCCTCAACGACTGACAAGGTTTGGCTGCATGCAGGCGTAATTGTATGCAGCTGTGATATACAGTCTGAACCTCGCGAAAGCGAGCCAGTTAACTAACTTAAAACTCTTTTTTCCAGTCAAACATACTATTTATTTGTCAGAAGCAAATCGGGACCCTTTTCTAAATACAGGCAGTACAGAATAGTCAGGAAAAAGAAACCAGCTCATTGTTTGACTCGATCAAAAAAAAAATACCAGATATAGCAAAAGAATTAGCAAGTATTCCAAGTTCATTACAAAATGCAGGCAGCAAAGCAGGTCTTCTTAAAAGCTTTAAGGGGAGCATGATGACTACAGCTATATCCATAGCTATGGAGCAGATTTTAGATGCCAGCGCTACCGCTTTTGAGAATTGGGTAAACAGGGTAGAAATAGCAAGAGAACGCACTTCACAGATCTTTGGTGAATTTGACCAGCAAAATAGTACTCATGCAAACCGCAAAAAAACAGCCGCGCAATATGCTGACAGATACGATGAACTGTCCAAAGGGGTTGACCTTTCAACAAACCAAAATATTTCTCTTTCGGCAGAAGAATATGCAGAATTTCTAAATATCAGCACCCATCTGGCAAACTCGTTTCCAGAACTGAAAAAAGGTATCGATGAAAATGGAAATTCAATTCTTAATCTTGGTACAAAGGGAAACGTAGCAAAAAAGCAATTAGAAGAACTTTTACAAAAAGAAGAGGAATTAAATAATATCAAGATCGCTGATAACCTTAAAGAGTCTTTCAAAGGCGTTTATACATATGTAGAAGCTGGAAAAAAGGCAGAAGAAAAACTAAAAAGCCTTGAAAACAAATCAGACAAAGAAATTGGGATTGTACCGGATGAGGTAAAAAATAACAAATTAAAAAGGGATAATTATGTATTATATAAAGGAAAAATAAACAATAAAGCAGATACAAATTATGCCTATGCCGTGCAGTCTGCAGCACAGGATTTCATGGCTGGATTAGATGACAGCAGACGGACAGAATTACAAAACAAAGGAATATCTGGCACCAGCTTGTTCACTATGGATGAAAACTCAGAAAGTTTTAATCTTACTGCAAGTCTATACGCTTTATCTGAAGATGAAATAGAGCTTTTAAACAAAAAAATAGCTTTGAATGTCGAATCTAAAAATGACTCTGTAAACAGCCAGTTAGAAAGCCAAAAATCAAAATTAGAAAATCAAGTTGAATTAGGTGAAAGCAAATGGGCAGAATCCCTGCCAAAACTTACTGCCGCCATGCAATCTAAGCCAGCATTTAATAATTTAAAAGACCCTTCCTTACAAAAAATAGCTATAGGAATTGTTGAAGGTCTGGATTCAAGCTTTGAAGAAGCGATAAAACAATATAATCCTGATCCTTACGAATATGTTAAAGACAAAATCATCATGCCCATGGCCAAACTTGAAAATACTGACAAAAAATTACTGACAGCTAATTTTCAAGAACTTTTCAATTTAAATCTTGAAGATATGAATGTGGACGAGGCAAGAACTAATATCCAATTTTACTGCTCTTCCATTGCAAAAATTCTTGGCAAATCCCTCCCAGAGGTCCAAAAACTTTTAGGGTTTGAGGATTTCTTCCAAACAGCCTCCAAGTATGATGAGACGATCGCCTATGCCTCCGGCGGAAATTATAAATCTGCCAAAAATATTGAAAATTCAAAAGGATACAATCAGAAAGATGTAATTGATGCTATGGCTAAAAACAGCATCAACACAGATGAGGAAATTGATAAGTTTAAAGAATTTCTTGATACTACTAACTCTCTTGATGAAGCAGTTAATGCGTATCAAAATGTTCCTAAAAACTCCGCCACCACCTCCCTCACCTTCGACGAAGCATGGAACTCAATCGGTACATCAGGCAGCGAGGAAATAGATGCAAAAGCCCTGGAAACGAAAGAACGTCTCCTTGAACTCGCCAAAGCCGGAAAATTGACAGAGAAAGAATTGAGTGAATCTTCTATCGCAAATATATTTACTGATGCTGGTATTTCTATAGAAGAAGCAACAAAAAAAATCAATGCCATGAAATCCTCTGCCGATCAGCTTGCATCCATGGAAACCGGTATCTCTTCTATTTCCACGATCCTAAGCCAAAAAGAAGAAAATTGGTCCGGTAAAGATACACATCTCAAAGGAATTGACATCGGTCAGCTTTCTTCTATGCCTGAAGATGTCAGAGCACAGAAAAAAGAGTATGAACATTTTATAGAAGTATTATCAAATGGTTCATCCAAAATGGATGAGTGCTCTGAGGCCGCCAATAAACTTGCAACGGCTTATATAAACAGCAATAATTTTCTTTCCAACCTGACAGATAAAAACAAAGATTATTATACATCTGTGCTGAAGCAGATAGGAGTAGAAAATGCTGAAGAAGTTGTTATGAACAAACTAAACAGGGAAAAAATCAATGCCCAAATGGCAACTTTTAATCTACAGACAGCAACTCAACAAGACATAAGTTCACTAGGCAGCTATATAACATCCCTTGATGATTCAGGAAATTCCCTGGCTTATTATACGTTACAACAGCAGATTGCAAATAACAATGCTCTTGATACATCTGACAGCATCTCAAATCTCCAAAAACTTGCCAAGAAATGCGGGGTTACAGGTGAAGCAATCAGCATTATGTCTTCACTTATAACTAATATGAACGCTCTCAAGAACGAAGACTTTAAAAAAAATGTTGATCAAGCACATTGGGGAGAATCAGAAGCAAATCTTAAAGGAGAAATTTCCAGTGACAAAAAGCGTCTGAAAAAATTAGTAAATAAAGGCACTAATAAGAATTCACCTAAAATAACCTCCAAAACTCCCACAGCACCTAGCAACCCTAAAGACAAAGGCAATAAAAAAGACTCCAGGCAGCAATTCGACTGGATCAGCCGTGCGTTAGACCGTTTATCTGCCCGTCTTGACCTTGTAAAGGCGAAGTATGACAATCTTTTCAACAACAAAAAAGCAAAAGATTCTGATTCATTATTGCAATTACAGAATAAAAATCTGGATGATCAGTATAAAATTTTGAAAAAAACTGCAGAATACCAGAAAAAAGCCCAAAAAAAGTATTCAAAAAAAGCAGATAAAGTCCACATATCTAAAGACAAAAAGGAAGACGAGTCACTAAAAAAGGCAGTCAGGCAAGGCCGCATAAAAGGAAATAAAAAAGATTTGATCGCTTCTTATGGTGAAAAGAAAGCCGAAAAGATCCAAAAATACCAGAACTGGTATGACAAAGCCAGGGAAGCGGAAAAAAATAAGATCAGCGCCAATACAGCGAGACGTGAGAACCGCATTCAAAAGTATCAGGGCATAGCAGACAATGCCGATGAAAAAAAGTCTCTTGCGCAGTCACAAAAAGAAAACGCCACTACAGCAGCTGATAAAAATAATTTTATAAAAAAAGAAAAAGAAAGTGTTGAAACTTCTTATAATAATCAGATCAAAATAGCAAATCTGAAGCGGGATTCATTAAAAGCTGATCAGCTGAGAGTTGAAAAAACAAAAGAACTCCTTGACCTTGAGATTGAGCAGCACCAGAACCTTGCAGATGAATACCAGGGTACCCTTGACCAATACAATGCAGAAAAAGAACTGGCAGCAAAAGCTTCTGAAAAAAATGCTATCATCTCACAGGAAGAAGCAAAAACAAGAGAACTCTATGCTGAAAAAATTACCATTGCAGACTTAGAAGGTAATATCAGTGAGCAAAAACAATTAGAAGCTGAACTCAATAAACAGCTCCGGGATTTTGATGTAGAAAGACATCAGAATCTTGCAGATGAGATACAGGCAGAACTGGACAAGTTTTCTGCTGAAAAGGAGAATTTACAAACAGCTGGCAAAAAAAATGCCATTGTAGATAACGAAAAAGCTCTTACCGAGAAACTCTATGCAGAAAAGATTGCGATTGCACATATTGAAGGCAGGATCAATGAGGAACAGCAGTTACAGGCAGAACTCACACGCAAGATGGCCGTTCTAGAAAAAGAAAAATTTGATAATATTGCTCATCAATACGAGAATCTGATGAAACTGAAAAGTAATTCCTACACAGATCTAAGCAATGCAGTTGATGAACTGGAGGCGCGGGGGCTGATCGTAAGCAGTGAATTATATTCTTCACAGATTGCCATCAACAATGAAAAAAAGAAGAACTACGAAGAAGAACTTCTTGCCCTGAACATGCAGCTTCATTCCATTGAAGAAGAAACAGATGAGTGGTACGCTGCCCAGGATGCTATCCAGTCATGTGAAAACGGCATTGCCCAATGTACAAAAGATTCTTACGCACTGGCAGAAGCTATACGGAATGTCAACTGGCAGTTAAGTGAAAAAATAACATCGCGGCTTGGGCAGATCTCAAGCGAATATGACCTGTTGATAAAACTTATGTCAGACAAAAAGCTGACAGACGATAAAACTGGAAACTTCACTAAAGAGGGCACTGCCACTCTGGGCGCCTACTACTCCCAGCTTATTCTTGCCCAACAGTCAACAGAAGCTTTTAAGAGTTCCCTGGATAACATGTGGGACAAGATTCAGCGCGGAGAAGAAGGATATACGGATCAGGCTGCGCTTGATGGATATTATGAAAAATACGATGAGTACGCGAAAATGATCGGAAATGAGTATGATCTCCGTAAAAGCCTTATTGATCTGATGAAAGAGAAGTATCAGGCAGAACTTGATTATCTCCAGGATGTTATCAACAAGAGGAACGAACTTTTGCAGGCTGAAAAGGATGCTTATGAATATCAGAGAAGTATTGAAGAAAAAACAAAGAATATCACGACAATACAGAAACAGATCACAGCATTAAATGGGGATGATTCAGAAGCAGCAAAATCAAGACTTCAGCAGCTTCAGGTAAGTCTGGACGAAGCAAATAAGGATCTACAGGACACGGAATACCAGCAGTGGATCTCAGACCAGCAGACCATGCTTGACAATCTTTACAATGAATATTCTGACTTTATCGATTCAAAATTAAATGATACCGATGCACTCCTGCAGGAAGCAGTCAATTATTTGGGTGACATCAATATCAGTGAAGATGTAGCTGAGACATTAGAAGAATATGCAGCAAAATATAATTATAAGCCAACGGAAGATTTTAATAAGATCAATGATTCGCTAGGTGAAAAAGGCTCTATCTCAACTGCAGTAAACAGCATATATAAATTAATATCTGATCATTTTAACCAACAAATAAAAAATGAAGAAGATGCTGAAAAAGTAATCAAACTTATATCTGAAATTGGCCAGGTTGATATTGACGGTGAAGGACGAAAAAGGCTGGTAGCCGCAGAGCAGGCGTATACAGCGCTCTCCCCAGAGGCAAGAAGGCTTGTTGATTCTGCAGCAGTTAATGGATTGAGTACCTTGCAGCAAAAACAGTCTGAATATAATGGGCTCGTTGAAATAAAAAAACAGGAAGAAGCAAGACAACAAGAAGAGGTGGCAGCACAGGAAGCAGCACAAGCCGCACAACAGGAAGAGCAGAGGAAAACAGATGCAAGAAACTCCTTTGAACGCATGATAAAAGAAACTTATTGGCAGGACGCACATTTACATGGAGGAAAAACTTCATGGTCTACTTCTACCCTGAACGGGAATGGTACTACAGACTATGGACAAGTACAGCAACGCATTTATAACCATGGTCTCAAGCGCGATGATAAACCCTATGTGAACGCAGAATGGATCAAAGAAGCATGTTTTAGGCTGGGATATCCCAGACCAGCATGGAGTGCCGGAACACTCTTAAATTATATGAATAGTATCGGATTTTCCAATGGTGGTATAGCTAAAACATTACAGAAGGTTCCTTCTATGAACGGAGACGAAGGATGGATAACTGTTAAACGAGGCGAAGCCGTCCTGACCCCGGAACAGACAGCAGCTTTTCAGAAACTCCTGAAAAACCTTGATATGTTAAATCCGGCAGTCGATCTGTATAAAAACCTGCAGATAAAAAATGCAAGGTCAGCACCAGAGCGTATGATAAGCCAGTCTACAGGAGATATCAACATCGATATGAGCTTCCCTGGCGTAACAAATTACGAAGAATTCCGGCAGAAACTGCAGTCTGATCCCAAGATTGAAAGCATGTTTAAATCCATGATCTGGAACAAAGGAAGCTTATCCAAATATAATACAAAAATGTAACAACATTTTAATATTTATTTTACCAATAAATGTAAGAAAGGGGCAGCTTTTGCTGTCCTTTCTTATCTTATTCCTACAACAGAAAGGACTTTGCTTTATGATATTAACAGACTCAAAAAAATATAAGAAACTTCTCAAAGAAGAAAATGACCGGCTGGTAAAAAGAATCTCCCAGCTGGAAAAAGAGAGAGACCAGGCTGTAAAAGATATGAAACGCTCCGCAGAGCTTCTCAATACCTACAAGAAAGAATATGAAAGACTGATCCAGGATTCAAAGAAACTAATTCAAAAGCAGAAATCTTCTGAGAAAGCCGTGGATAAGATCATAAACGGATTAAAAAAGGAACTCTCCGAGCTTCAGAAAAGAAATGCATGAGAAAATATAACATAAGAAAGTTGGTGATGACCAGATGATCACACAGTTTGAATTTGACGGAATAAAAAGCTCTGTCTTCGGACTATATCTATGTAGTTTTAATGGAAACAACACCGGAGCTAAACCGGTGGGGAATGAAATAACGATCAATACAGTAAAAGCACCTAAGAAAAATCGTTTTATCCGAACCGGTGCGACCTATGAAACTCCCCTCTCCTTTTCTTTTCAGGTGGTCAAATACAACTGCCGGGGAGAGGATATGGAAATACCCCCCCGAGAGCTCGCTAAGATCATGAGGTGGCTGGTCCGTAAAGATTACCGCTATCTCCGGTTCGACCAGACCGGCTGGGACAATGTGTTCTATAACTGCACGCTAAAAGTGCAAAAATACGAGATCGGCGGTATCATACGGGGACTGGAGATCACGGCCACCTGCGATGCGCCCTGGGGTTATTCAGAACGTAAAAAACATACTTTAATTCTTAATGGGGTAGATGCCTGCAGCATATTTAACTATTCCGACGAAGACGGCGGCATACTGCCAGACTTAGTTCAGATCAAAATGCTGGGAGAACCCGGTGATTTGAGTATTACAAATACATTTACTATCGATCAGGATAAAAACAGGACCAAGACTATAAATGTCAAAATTAATAACTGTGAACAGGGCGAGATCATAGAACTGGACCGGCATAAAAATATCCGCTCCTCTATGGTCCACGAGGGATTGATGAATGATTTTAATCATGTATTCCTTGAACTCTTTTCGGATCTTAATCAATATGAAAATGTATTCACGTCCAATAAACCATGCAATGTGACCATATACGTCAGAGAGATCAGAAAGGGGGTTCCTGTATAAATGAGTTTCAATCCAAATAAACTAGCTTTCAAAGTTGACGAGATCACAGGAGAGATCATCCAGCCCCAGGTCTTCCTCTGTGACAGGCAGCTGAACACAATAGGCGAGATTTATCCTGTAGGAGATCTGCGGATAAAGTGCGTGCTGAATGGTGCGGATGAAATCTCCTTCAGCACACCTAAAAGTGTATCCAGCCATGAGAACCCTTTATACCACAAAATAAAAGACTATTCCGTCGTATTTGTCCAAGGTTTTGGATACTTTGAAGTATCGCCAACAGTAAACGACACTTACACTTCCATCAAAACAATGAATGGAAATTCTCTGGGAGAGTCTGAATTATCTCAATTATCCTGCACCCTGGAATGCAACACAAGCAGCGATATGGAAAACTTCGGAAAATTGCATCCGACAGAACCTTATATTTCTACCGTTTTGTATTCAGACAGCGAAGAACACAGCCTGATACACAGAATATTATCCTATGCCCCCAATTATACCGTGGGGACAGTGGATGATACTATCAAAAATATCCAGAGAACCTTTAGCTTTTCCAGAAAGGACATTATCTCCTGTTTTTCAGAAATCGCACAGGAGGTTGGATGTATTTTTGATGCTGTCGTAAGAAGAAATGAAGATGGAACGATTGAACGGATCGTCAATATATACGATGCCCAATACTGTAAAAACTGCAGAAGCCGCAACGTCATCAACGGTGTCTGTCAGGACTGTGGAAGTACGGATATTGGCGGTATCGGTGAAGACACCAACATTGCTGTCGGAACAGACAACCTTTCCGATGAGATCACTCTCTCACCCGATGGGAATATGAAAAACTGCTTTATTATTGAGGGCGGGGATGATATCATCACAGATACTGTAGAGGGGATTCTGCCTTCAGGAAACAAAAAGCTATATATGTTTTCTACTGACACAAAACAACTCTTCTCCCCTAAGCTCCAGAAAAAATATGATAACTACCTGACACAATTTAATAACAGCAGAGAGCCCTATGAAAAATTACTCCAGATTGAATATGGTATTCTTGATCTGATCCTGTATCTGCAGTCGGGGCGTATGCCAACCCCGGAAACACTGGATACTCCAGACGATACTGATGACACGGACAGCGGGCTTAAACGGGAAATAGATCACATAATCAATAAATACAGCACTCTTTTCCCAAATGGTCTCGGACATACCGATAATTCGGACACTATTTCGCGAAACGGCATCGTGCGGCAGGTACTGTCCCTGTTTGTCCATGATGGATATATGATCCGGCAGGAAAATGGAAATTATGACAAAGAAAAACTTCGTTGGACTGGTGATATTGTGGTCTATCAAATCAGAGATAACAGTTCTCAGGCGATCATACACGTATCCCACAATTCAAGTACCATCGAATATTCCGACAGAAAGGAAAAAGATACAAGTTCTTTCTGTGTCAAATTCTCTCAGGACTACAACACATATTTAAATCAGATGGCAGCGATCACCACTAAAAATTATGAATTCATTGAAGATCAGAGACTGAATCAACCAAAAGAGTGGCAAAAATACAGCCTGAATAGATTATATTCCTACCAATCTGGCTATCAGGCCTGCATAGAGACCCTTGAAGAGATCATATGCAAGTCAGACATGCCAGCCCTTAAGTCCGAAGCCAGATCAATCAAAGAGAAATACTACAATAGAAAAATGGAGATTTCTGAATACATGACAAGACTGGAAGATATTATATTCCACTTGTGTTCTTATTTTGGAAATTATGATATTGTCCCCTCTTCCATCAAATCTGAACCAACTATATTTACAACAGGGGATTCTGCTTTTATAAATATGTTTCACTATATCCGCTACGGAACATGGGCAGGCAAAAACGAAAATCAAATTACTGATCACCCAATCTATTGTAAAAACTGCGGTTCCAAAAACGTCACCTTAACCGGTTGTAAACAATGTAAATCAGAAAATATATCCACTTATAGCGAACTTGCTAAGACAGTATATGAAAATTTCATACTGGATCCTACGCCCCTGGAAACACAGAGAAAACAAATACGGGAAAATAACGATCTAAGAAACTTTTTAAATGATCCAGAAACCAAAGAAGATCTCTATAAAGAATTATGTTCTTTTATCCGGGAAGATGTCTATACCAACAGCAACTTTATCTCAGATGGTCTCAGTAATTCAGAAATGATCCAGAAAGCCAGGGAATTGATCCAGAAAGCGGAGCAGGAGCTTGCGAAAGCCTGCATATCCCAGCACACCTTATCCGGCAATATTTATTCCTTTGCGGCATACAGCCATTTATCTAAAGCGGATTTTCCAATAAGCGGCGTCTATGATGGGTTTAAGTTAGGCAATTTCATGAGATATTTTGCCGACGATGGAAAAACTTATAAATTACGTCTTTCTTCCGAAGAATTTTCATGGACCGATTCCGGTGCAGAACTCAACGTTGAATTCACGGATGTCATAGAGTATTCCAATGGCGGTATCAGCGATCTTGCGTCCCTAATACAGAACATGGACAGTCTGGCTGCCTCTTTTAATTCGGTCAAAAAACAGGCCGAACAGGGCGTGGAAGCAAATCATACCTTCCAAAAAATTAAAGACGAAGGGCTGCAGTCGGCGCTTTCCAATGTCTTAAATGCCAGGGATATCGATGTCCAGATTGACGAGCATGGTATCACACTAAGAAAGTATGATTTTGAACAGGACGACTATGACCAATACCAGATGAAGCTGATCAACCGGAATATCGTCATGACCAAAAACAATTGGAAAGATGCAAGTATGGCAATTGGTCTTGGAAGATATAATGGAGAGCTGATATATGGCATCTGGGCGGATCTTCTGGTCGGCGATTTAATCGTTGGAAAAGAACTTGTTATAAAAAATGGAGATTCTTCTGTTACCCTCGACAAAAACGGCATTACCATAAAAAAAGGATTTATCTCATGGGAACATGTAAATACTCCAGAAATTAATGAAATTAACGGACTTGCAAAGGAGTTATCATCCATTAAAACAACAGCAGATGAAGCAAAAGATTCCATAGCAACTAATATAACACAACTGGATCAAAAAGTTGCACAATACCTTAACGGAGGAACATCCACATCCATTGGTGAAAATTATATGATCTCCCCCTATATAGGCGGAGGGTATCTTAACATTACCGATGAGAACAGCCAGAGCCAGGTAGTCATTGACCCTTGTAACAAATCCGATACCGGATATATATTCCAGGTAAAAAACCAGGATACAACTATGGTTGGCATTGACACAGCCGGCAATGCGTTATTTGAAGGAAAGATCAAAACCACAGAAGGAAGTATTGGAGGCTGGACGATCAGTGAACATGGTATTTCCCATTCAAATAAGAAGAACAACGGATGGATAGATAATTATCTTACAATAAGTTCAAAAGATAGCAAGATCACTTCCAGAGAAATCAAAAAAATATTTGTTGAAGGTTCAGATCGTATTCCTGAACATACCTTAATTTCCGACTATACTTTGTCCATCTTGCCTGGAAAACTACAATACTTATATCAACAAGTAAGAGATCTTGATGGTGAAAAAATACTATTATCATCAATGTTTTCTGTTGAAGATGATAATTTAAACATTAAACAGTTTAGCGGTAGTCCGGGCACTGAACCTATATATCAATGTAATATTACCAGCACAGGGTTATATTTACATAATGATACTTCTCTTACTTGTTTTAATGGACTTATGATACAGGGAAAATATCTAAATGAACTCTACGCAGTAGTAAAAACAGGAGTAAATGATCTAGTTAATAAGGAAGCTGAAACCATCCCATGGATTCAAAAGACAGCGTCTTTTGATGTTGTGTATGAATCTGAACCCTTTGTAAACGTTATGTTCTATGGTGCAAATCCAGTTCCGGATCACGAAAATATTGTTTTTGACAGCTATGATAAAAATTCAAATGGCGGCTACATTGGTTTTAAATACTGGGTAAGGACAAAAAATCCAGATGTAAACTATTTAACAAAATGGTGGGCAGTCGGCAATGTCAGACCATAACATAAAATTGCATATTAATACAGGAGGCTTATATGAATAAAATAACACAGCAATTATCCCTTGACCTGGTGGAGCTTTCCCATAATGTCATAAATGCCAGACAAAATGACAGACTGACAAGGGATTTATACATAACAATTACCAATAATGGACAGGAACGCGAACTGCAGGAAACGGAATTTGTATATCTCCGTGGAAAACGGACAGACGGGAAACCTATCTTCTATTCAGCAGAGATCATAAATAGTAAAAAGGGACAGGTACATGTAGATATACACAACTATGTATTATCCTGCCCTGGCAGATGCAGACTTGATATCGGCATTTATAACCGGGCTCAAGGTGAAACTGAAAATAAGGAAGATGAAATTGCATCCACAGATTCCTTTATACTATATATTCCAGAGGAAGTATTTAATGAGGTAAACGTGGTAGAATCCGACGAGGGAGGTACCCTTTCCCAGCTTATAAATACTGCCAGAGATGAAATTGATGAGATGAATACACTGGAAGAACAAGTAAGATTACACGAAGATCAAAGGCAGTTTAACGAAACAAATAGATCAAACAATGAAACTATCCGGAGAGGTAATGAAAATACGAGAGAGGTTATGGAAAAAAACCGCTCTTCTGCTGAATCGTATAGGAATAGTGAGGAAGAAAAACGAAAAAGTGCAGAAGAAGTCCGTATTGCAAATGAGGCAAAACGACAGAGCGATACGAAAGAAGCAGTAGATAACGCAAATAACGCAGCCAGCCACGCAGAAGAAAAAGCCAATGATCTACAGAATAAACTGGACTCCCATCATTTTGTCCTGACAGAAGACAAAGATGCCGCAGGCGGTGTCCCCGGTCTTGATGAAAACACAAAAATACCCAGCAGATTATTGCATGAGGCAACAACAACCTCAAAAGGTGTTACCCAGCTTACTGACAGTGTAATGAGTGATTCCGTTTCTACCGCCGCCACTGCTAACTCCGTAAAAAACGCTTATGATAGGGCGGTATCTGCAGATAGCAATTTGCAGATCCACAACTCTGCTGACGATTCCCATGATGATATTAGAAATTTGGTCTCTGCGCTTACAACAAGGTTAAATGCACTGGCAGACAGCGATGATACGACCCTCGATCAATTGAGCGAGATTGTTGCTTATATAAAATCAAACAGGGAATTGATAGACAATATTACCACAAGTAAAGTGAATGTGGCGGATATCATTGACTCCCTCACTTCCACTGCGACAAACAAACCATTATCAGCAAAACAGGGTAAAATATTAAATGATCTGATCACTGCACTGACAAATTCAACCCAAAATATAATGTCTGGTAATGGTCAGGCTGACAAGGTATGGAAAACCGATGCCAGCGGAACCCCCGGATGGAGAGACGCAGGGGAAAGCACCAAGCTATCCACACCGCGCACTATTTTCGGAAAATCCTTTGATGGTTCAGCAAATGTAGCGGGACAAGCTCTTGTATATGGGAGTTACAATTCTTCAACGACAGGCAGATTTTCGACTTCTGCGCTCCAGATAAGGGAAAATAATCTTGTAGCTAATGCACAAAATAGCCTCCCATATGCCCCCTCCATTGGATTCCATTGGAGCAATACAAATGCGGGCACTCTTGCTATGGGCTCTAACGGTCGGTACTATTTTTTAACACAGTCAGGGACAACCGCCACTGTCGTCGCCAATTTATCCGGTAATGCTTCGTCTGCTACAAAACTAACTACATCTGCCGGTTCCACAACTACCCCCGTCTATTTTTCAGATGGAAACCCTGTATCCTGCGGTCGTCAGCTAAATGATTATACGTATACAACTTCTGGTGACATAACGAATGTTTCTGGAAAATTCGATGTATATAAATACACAGAAGGAAAATTAGTAATTGAATGGAGACGCAAAATCACCAGCTCCATTTCCCTTTCAAATGTAAGCGGCAGTTTTGCATATAAAGGAATACATAATGAATCAAGTTACACTTATTTTCCACAAAAATTTGTAAATATACCATGTATAAATGCCGGAATAACCAGAATTGAAGCGAACAATCCATTTGTTCAAATAAGTGTAGACGTGGTTGATTCAGAAAAATTTTGGAGAATATTAGCTTGGACACTCGAAAAAGATAGAACATCATTGGTTACTGGTGATGTAGTTACAGTTGTGTTCACAGGAAGATGGAAATAACAGATAGAAACTGTATAAATGCAGACGTAATTTAATGATAGAAAGTAATATTCCGATAAATTTTTGCCTCCTTATTGCCGCTCCCATTCATTTATGTTATAATATTTACAATAAATTACAGTATGCAGGTAAAATTTGTACATCTATTCCCTGCATGCTAAAGTACCAGAATCGTAAAAAACGGCATATGCTGCATCGCAAATGCCAACTACATTCACACATAAGGAGGAACTGAAAATGAAGACAATGAAAAAAATAGTATTGGGAATCCTGTGTATCTGCCTGCTCTTCCCCTGTAGTAATCTATCTGCACACTCAGGAAGAACCGATGGATCCGGCGGACACCATGACAATAAGAATGCAAGTGGTTTAGGCAGCTACCATTATCATTGTGGCGGCCACCCAGCCCATCTTCATAAGAGTGGAATCTGTCCCTATTCAAGTGCCGCTGCAAAACCAGCAGCCCAAAAACAATCCAGGTTTTATAAAACTTCTACGGTAAAAAAAGTGCAAAACAAATTGAACCGTCTCGGTTACAAATGTGGAAAAGCAGATGGATCCTATGGTTCTAAGACAAAATCTGCAATCCGTAAGTTTCAGAAGAAAAAAGGAATGACCATAAACGGCAGGATAAATAAAACTTTATTGAAAAAGCTAAATATCGCTTACTGAGAACTCGCTGGAAAACTTACTTCGCAATCGGAGAAGTTTTCCAGCAAACGATGAGAAACACGTTTTGCTAATTTCTCGCGTTGGCGGACGGTGCCATGGCTTATGCTTTCCGCGCAAAAAAGTAAAAAAGGTGCGACTGAAAACCGCGCACCTCTAAAGAATTGCCTTCGGCCATTCTTTTGCTCCGCAAATCGAGAACTTTCCTATCAAATAAAAAAGGTGCGACTGAAAACCGCGCACCTCTAAAGAATTGCCTTCGGCCATTCTTTTGCTCCGCAAATCGAGAACTTTCCTATCAAATAAAAAAAGCGCGAGACGGGACTCGAACCCGCGGCCCCAACCTTGGCAAGGTTGTGCTCTACCAACTGAGCCACTCGCGCTTATTGTCACCTTCATTTCCCAGCGACAATAACTATTATACACAGAACCCTTTCTTTTGTCAACATTTTTTTCAAATTTGTTTGAGATTTATTCGAGTGACCTAAGAACCGACAAGTCCATTAATTCAAGTAGGCTTTCAGCTCCTGATAAAGCCGGTGCACCGGAAGCCCTACCACGTTGTTATAATCTCCCCCGATCCCCTGAATATGCTTCCCGAACATGCCCTGTATGCCATAAGCCCCTGCCTTATCATAGGGCTCATTTGTGTTTATATAAGACATGATCTCCTCTTCTGACAACTCGGCAACTGTCACCACCGTAGTCTCTGAAAAGCTTTTATTCCAGGTTTGTACACCGGCATCCAGTCCGATTAATGCCACTCCTGTACTCACATTATGGCTTTTTCCGCTCAACATACGAAGCATACCCGCTGCCTGGTGCCGATCAGCTGGTTTACCAAGAATTTTCCCCTCAATACTAACAACCGTATCTGCCCCGATCACAAGTACTGGATCCGTGCGCAGAGACAGACTCCCCGCCACCGCTTCTGCCTTCTGCAGTGCAAGTTCCTCTGTCACTTTTTCCGGATCCTGGCTGGCCACAGTCTCTTCACAATCCGAGACGATCACCTCAAATTCATCAAAAAGCATTGCTAAAAGCTCCCGGCGCCTGGGGGATCCGGAGGCAAGTATAACCGATCTTTTCATAAGTCATTTATCCTTCCATCACCTTTACATAAAAACTCCGGTTTCTCGGTCCGTCAAATTCACAAAAATACACGTCCTGCCAGATTCCGAGGATGGGCTTTCCTTCTGACAGGATCAATGTCTGGGAGGCCCCCATGGTACTGGCTTTCATATGGGCATGGGAATTCCCCTCAAAATGGCGGTATTCCGCGTCCCTGGTGGGATACACTTTTTCAAATCCATAGATCAGGTCCCGGACCACATCCGGATCTGCATTTTCATTGATGGTGATCCCCGCTGTGGTATGGGGACAATATACCACCACAATACCATCCTTTATGCCGCTTTCTTCAATATCCTGACGAATCTGCGGTGTGATGTCCACCATCGTCTGGCGCTCTTTGATGTGAAGCTCATGTTTAAATAATGTCATAATATTCCTCATTTCTGAGCGATATATCGCGAAGAACCGCACGAGAAAGCTCGAAAAGTTTCTCGTGTCGGAACAAAGCTATTTGCTTTCGCTCAGAAACAAATAGCCGTGAGAAAAATCAGCGCTTCAGCGTGATTTTTCTCACTAATCTCCTTCCCTTCCGTTAAGCAACGAGCCTGATTCCTCGTCCGCTCCGCGGCCTCGTCATCGCGGCAGTCGCCGTATAGAAAAGGACCTGCCGGCACAGCACTGTGCAAGCACAGCTGTGCCGGCGGTCCTTTTCTGCACGGCTCGTTGCTTAACGGAAGTATTCGATGCCGCTCTCGAAGATCAGCTGGTTCTGCTCTCCAAATATATTCACAGCCACTCCATCACCACGGCGTTCGGAGTGCGCCATTTTTCCAAGTACCCGTCCATCCGGGCTGGTGATTCCCTCGATGGCATAATAAGAACCGTTGGGGTTGAAGTCTTCGTCCATGGTCGGATTGCCGTCTACATCCACGTACTGGGTCGCTACCTGGCCATTGGCAAAGAGTTTGTCGATCCACTCTTTGTTTGCCACAAAGCGGCCTTCTCCGTGGGATGCCGGTACAGAGTACACGCCGCCCAGCTCCGCCTTCTGAAGCCATGGAGATTTATTGGTTACCACTTTCAGATAAACGGATTTGCTAATATGCCTGCCAATGCTGTTGGTAGTCAGTGTCGGGGAGTCCTCTTTCTGGGTGTGGATCTCACCGAAAGGAACGAGGCCTAACTTGATCAGTGCCTGGAATCCATTACAGATACCAAGAACAAGTCCATCTCTTTCCTGCAGCAGACGGTGTACCGCTTCCTTGATCCTCTCGTTTCGGAATACGGAAGTGATGAATTTGGCGGAACCATCTGGTTCATCACCGGCGCTGAAACCGCCGGAGAACATAAGGATCTGGGACTGGCTGATCGCCCGCTCAAAGGCGTCCACACTGTCCTTGATATTCTGCTCTGTCATATTTTTAAATACAATACTCTCGGTTTCTGCTCCCGCCCGCTCAAAAGCGCGGATCGTATCGTACTCGCAGTTTGTTCCCGGAAATACTGGTACAAATACCTTTGGCTTTGCCACCTTGTGGCGGCAGACATAAATGTCTTTCGTATCAAATAATCCAGTGTCAATCTTCACATCCTCTACGCCGGAACGGGTTGGGAATACCTTTTCCAGAGTACCGGTCCATGCGTCAATGGCAGCTTCCATGGACACACTCTCAGAGCCATAGGTAAATGCCGGCTGGGATACCACTTCACCAATCTGTACAAAATCTGCGCCAAGAGCCTGTACTTTTTTAAGATCATCTGCGGAGATCTCCACAAGGATATCACCATATGCAGGCTTGAAATAATCCTCAATCGCTATGGAAGCCTCAAACTGAACTCCCAGCTTATTTCCAAATGCCATCTTGGCTGCCGCCTCAGCGGTGCCCTTTCCTGTGAGGGCATAAGCGGATCTCACCACACCCTGGCGGATGAGTCCGGTCACTTTTCCATAGAGGTCCATAATATATTCATAATCCGGAAGGTCAAAACGGTCCTTACGGATCGGGAATTTCACAAGTACATTTCCTGCCGCCTTTAATTCCGGCGTCACCACATCGGAGATCTTTGCCACATCTACTGCAAAGGAACAAAGTGTCGGGGGAACATCGATATCATTAAAGGTTCCTGACATGCTGTCCTTGCCGCCGATGGATGGAAGTCCCAGCTTCATCTGGGCGTCATAAGCACCGAGAAGCGCCGCCATCGGCTCACCCCAGCGCCTGCTGTCCTCTGTCATGCGCTTGAAATATTCCTGGAACGTGAAACGGATCTTTGTAAAATCACCGCCAGCCGCTACAATCTTTGCCACAGAAGTAAGCACCGCATACTCCGCTCCGTGGTAAGGACTCCAGCTCATCAGATAAGGATCCATTCCATAGCTCATCATGGTCACCGTATCACATGTGCCATCCAGCACAGGCAGTTTGGCGATCATCGTCTGGGTAGGTGTCAGCTGGTATTTACCTCCATAAGGCATGTCTACTGTGCAGGCTCCGACGGAGCTGTCAAACATCTCCACCAGTCCCTTTTTGGAACATACGTTTAAGTCTTTCAGGTTTTCTGTAAATGTCTCTGAAAAGCTGCCGGAAACCTTCACTTGATCCAGATAACTGTCTGCTTTCTTCGGAGTCTCTACTGTCACATCCGTCTCCTGATGCGCTCCGTTGGTATCCAGAAAAGCTCTGGAAATGTTTACGATCTCTTTGCCTCTCCATTTCAGCACCAGTCTCGGTTCTTTCGTCACCACTGCCACCGGTACTGCCTCAAGGTTCTCTTCCTCCGCAAAGGCAAGCATTTTATCTACATCCTTGGGATCTACCACGATCGCCATACGCTCCTGGGACTCAGAGATCGCAAGCTCTGTACCGTCAAGGCCGGCATATTTTTTCGGCACCTTGTCCAGATCCACCGTCAGACCATCCGCCAGCTCTCCGATAGCTACCGATACGCCGCCGGCGCCAAAATCATTACATTTTTTGATCAGGCGGCTGACTTCTTCGCGGCGGAACAGCCTCTGGATCTTACGTTCCGTCGGCGCATTTCCTTTCTGTACCTCAGCGCCGCAGGTGTCAATGGACTCAGTGTTGTGCGCCTTGGAAGAACCTGTGGCTCCACCACAGCCATCCCGTCCGGTACGTCCGCCTAGCAGTATAATGATATCCTCTGGGTCAGAATTTTCACGGATCACATTTTTTCTTGGAGCGGCGCCCATAACCGCACCGATCTCAAGACGTTTTGCCACATAATTCGGATGGTAGATCTCGTCTACAAGACCTGTCGCCAGGCCAATCTGATTGCCGTAAGAACTATAACCGCTGGCTGCCCCTGTCACGATCTTACGCTGCGCCAGCTTTCCTTCCATCGTCTCTTTCAGGGATTTGGTAGGATCTGCCGCCCCTGTCACACGCATTGCCTGATACACATATCCGCGTCCTGACAGCGGATCGCGGATCGCTCCGCCAAGGCAGGTAGCCGCACCACCGAAGGGCTCGATCTCCGTCGGATGATTGTGTGTCTCATTTTTGAAAAATACGAGCCATTCCTCTTCCACCGGTCCTCTTCCGTCCCCGTGATCGATCTCCACAGGAACCACAATGGAACAGGCATTGATTTCATCGGAAACTTCCATATCTTCCAATTTTCCATCCGCCCGCAGCTTCTTCATCGCCATAAGGGCAATATCCATCAGGGACACAAATTTATCGTTTCTTCCCTCGTAGATCTTGTCGTGGTCCCTTTTATACATTTCATAGGCAGCCTCTATTGGCTCTCTGTAATCGCCGTCTTCAAATCTAATATTTTTCAATTCTGTCAAAAAAGTAGTATGGCGGCAGTGATCTGACCAATAGGTATCCAGCACACGGATCTCCGTCATGCTCGGATCCCTTTTCTCCTCATTTTTAAAATAATTCTGTATATGAAGGAAATCCTTAAAAGTCATGGCAAGTCCAAGAGAATCATAAAGAGCTTTCAGCTCCGGCTCCGGCATAGCCTGGAAACCATCAAATACTGCCACATCAGAAGGTTCATCAAAAACAGCCACCAGCGTGTCCGGCACTGTCTCGTCCGTCTCTCTGGAATCCACTGGATTAATGCAGTACTCTTTTATGCGGACAAAATCCTCATCACTGATCCCACCGCTCAGAATATAGGTAGTGGCAGAGCGGATCACCGGCTCTTCGCTTTCGTTCAGGAGCTTCACACACTGTTCTGCGGAATCTGCCCTCTGGTCAAACTGCCCCGGAAGATACTCCACAGAAAATACCCGGTCTTCCTCTTTTTTCTCAAAACCTTTCTCATAGACATAATCTACCGGCGGCTCTGAAAATACAGTGGCAAGTGCCTTCTTGTAAGTACTCTCGCCGATCCCCTCCACATCATAGCGATTCAGAACCCGTACCTGCTCCAGATCTTTGATACCAAGATATTCCCTAATCTCTTTTTTCAGATCTTTTGCCGCAACTGCATAGTCTTCCTTCTTTTCTACGTAAATCCGTTTAACCTCTGCCATGGCTTTTCTCTCCTATCTCGTCTGTTGATACTATATAAGATGCTGGGGGCAAAAGGCTTTTGACCCCTATGATACCTGCGGACTGCTTCATTGCCCTGCAATCTCACAATCCTTATGGTCATTACTGTACTGCTGTGTAGGAACCGAGTTTCACACGTCCCTTCCAGTAGCTCTGAACTTCTGTTTTATATCTAGTTTTAATCTCATCATATTTGGCATTAAACTGCTTGGTCTCCTCGGCACTCACAACGGAATCACATTCTTTGTCATAGGCAGCACTATCATCGTTATTCACCATTTTTACAAGATAGTATCCGTCTTCTCCCTCAATAACGTCTGAGATCTGATCATTCTTCATCTTGATCAGACGTTTTCTCAGTTTCTTTGTCAGGAAGGAAGAACTGTCCATATCCTTTTCCAGAAGCTCCTGGGTCTGAACTGCCTGAATTCCCGTCGTATCCTTTTCTTCTATAAGCTTTGTAAAGTCCTCAGCAGTCTTCGCCTTTTCCTGAAGAGCTTTCATATTGTTCAGATTGGTCTGTTTCTGCTCTGCAGTCACATCCACTTCTTCATCCCCGGATCCTGTTTTATTGCTTACTTTATAGTACTGCATCGTATACTGGCGGAAATCTTCCTTTTTCACAGTGGCTTTCAGTGCTTCTCTGTCAATGCCGCTCTCTGATATGATAACCTGTCTGTATTTTTGAGCCAGTGCGTTTTTCGCAAATACTTCCTTCAAAGTCTCTTCATCCAGTCCCGGAAGTTTTTTCTGTCCGTCTGTCATGGATTCCATCGCCTTAGCCGCGCTTTCATCCGCTGCTTTCTTTTCCTCATCTGTCAGGGCATGTCCTAACTTCTGTGCCTCCATATAAAGGATCTCTTTCTGTTTGAGACCATCCATCACCTGCTTTTTGGCAGCAGAAGCACCATTTCTTCCGTCCTCGTCTGCATTTTCCATCTCCCAGTAGGTTGTACCATACATCTGCTGATACAGGGAAGCATAAGAATTAAACTGAGTCTCAAGAGTATAAATATCATAAACCGCTTCTTTCATATAAACCGTATTGGTCTTTTCTCCACTTTCATCGCTCCGCGTCACTTTCAGCACCGCTCGCGGTCTCAGCTGCATATAAAATACACCGGCACAAAGAATAATGACCGCCGCAATTCCAAGTGTCAGTAAAATTTTGTTTTTTGAAGCAATGACTACACTTCCTGAACCTTTACTTTGCTTCTCTGATCCAATCCCACCGTTTTTTGCCAATTTCTTTGAGTTATTCATCACTTTCCTCCAAAACTATATATTTGTAAACATACATCATATATTTTACCATATTTTTTGAAGTTGTAAAGGCATTTCCGTTTAAAACAAAAAAAAGATATGATCAACTCATATCTTTTTCATGACAATGCAGGAGATGGGACTTGAACCCACACGATATTGCTACCACAGGCACCTGAAGCCTGCGCGTCTGCCAATTCCGCCACTCCTGCGTGCTTATTTAAATTATCATATTTTTTTTCAAATGTCAACAAAAATTTGATAGAAATTTAAATAATTTTATAGTATACTAGATTTAAAGTGTTTAAATACTATTAATATATGCGTGAATTCGCAGGAACGGAGATTGTTATGGGTATTAGTGTTGGTATGCTTATTTTTGGCCTTTTTGACGGAAGCCTTGCCTTTGCCATTGTATTCTGTCTTTTGAAAGCCAGGTTCAAAGGGAAAAAAATAGGGAGAATCCTGGGAACGGTTTTAGGAATAATTTTATTTTCTGTTTATATCGCCCTGTTTGTCTATTTTAACACTCCCGGAACAAATGTAAATCCAGACTTTCGGACTTTCATCTACTCTGCTCCGATCGTCCTGGCTGTACTGTTATGCACTCTGGTTTTCCTGTCCCAGCCTCCAAAGGAACAGGACGCTGCGGAGGATCTGGAGGAGGATTCCATCGCAGATACTGCTGAGACAGAGGAAATACTTTAATTGTCAAACAACAGGGAACATGGTATAATGGACGTTAAAGGGAATATAAACGTCAATGATTTTTGTAAGGAGGTATCCAAATATGCTGGATAAACTAGAAAACGTAATTAAAATTCCATCCAGGATCAACAATAAACTTGTTCTTAAGGTGGTCCCAGGGCATTTTGCCACAAACCATTCACACATCAATTACTATCTGGATATGACACGTCTGAAAGTGGGACAGAGGGAAGCCTACCAGGCAGCCTCTACCATGGCTAAGGAATATCAGTACAGCACACCTATTGATACGATTATCTGTATGGATGGCTGTTACATGATCGGCGCTTTTCTTGCCAGCAAACTCACAGAGGCTGGTGTGATCTCCATGAATATGCACCAGAGTATCTATGTCATCGAGCCGGAGTTTAACCCCAGCGGACAAATGATCTTCCGGGACAACATTCAGCCGATGGTAAATGGGAAAAATACCCTTCTTCTTCTCGCCTCTGCCACCACCGGAAAGACCATTGCCCAAAGTCTGGAGTGTATCGAATATTATGGCGGGATCATACAGGGTATCTCGGCAATATTCAGCGCCACTGACCAGATCGAAGGACATACGGTTAAATCGATCTTCCACACGGATGATCTGCCTGACTACCAATCCTTCTCCCAGCATCATTGTCCTTTCTGTGAAGCAGGACATAAAATCGATGCCATTGTAAACAGCTATGGGTATTCCAAATTCTAAGAGTCCGTTAAACGGCGCCAGTCTGATATCTGTTTCAAACTGGCGCCGATGATATAATAAAAAAGGGCTGGCTGAAAACCGCAGCTCTATAAAAACACTTCGTGTTTTCGCTCCGCGAATACAAACTTTCCTCTTGATGAACCCTGTTTTATTCTATGCTTTTCCGCATACAGGACATTCAGGATTTTTTTTCGTGAATCTGACCTGACGGAATTCCATCGTCAAAGCATCCACCGTGAGCATCCTGCTGGTAAGCAGCTCCCCAATCCCCAACAGAAACTTTACCGCCTCCATACTCTGCAGTGTACCGATAATGCCTGCCATACAGCCGATCACCCCGACCTCCCGGCAAGTGGGAATCAAACCATCCTCCGGAGGCTGCTCAAAGATACAGCGGTAACAGGGTCCCTCTCCTGGAACATAAGTCATAAGCTGTCCCCCAAATTCCTGAATACCTCCGTAGGAAAATGGTTTTTTCAGAGCAACACAGGTATCATTGATCAGAAACTTGGCTTCAAAATTATCTGTGGCGTCAAGAATAAAATCATAATTGTCAAATATCTCTTTTGCGTTGTCTTCCTGCAGCCGTTCCCGCAGAGCTGATACCTGGACATCCGGATTTAACTTCTCGATCCGTTTTTTTGCTGATAATACTTTGGGGCTCCCGATGGATCCAGAAGAATGTATGACCTGCCTTTGAAGATTTGTCAGATCCACATCATCATCATCCAGAATGCCGATATGTCCGACCCCTGCTGATGCCAGATACAGAGCAGCCGGTGAACCAAGTCCACCGGCTCCTACAATAAGTACATGGGAATTGAGAAGCTTTTCCTGCCCCTCTTCCCCTACCTTATTCAGCAATATCTGTCTGGAATACCGCTCACTCTGCGTTTTATTCATCTTCTCACCTTATACCCACAGATTATTTTGCCAGGATCTCATCTGCCAGTTTTTCCATGTCCGCTATCGTGGAATCTTTCATTGTAGATTTGATGGTAACCACCTGGTCACAGATCGTGATCTCTTTCATTCCTTCAAAAACGGCCCGCATCTGTTTTCCAGCCATCGGTGCCCAGGAACCATTTTCCATAATACCCACCACACGTTTTTGGAAATTCTTGCTTTTGAGATGGCTCAGGAAGTCCTCCATAACCGGGAATAAACCGCCATCGTATGTAGCCGCTGCAACTATGATCTTATCATATCTGAAAGCATCCTCTATGATCTCTGCCATATCTTCTCTGGAAAGATCGCTGACAATCACTTTTTCAGCACCTTTCTGCTCCAGGATCGTACCGAGTTTTTTCGCCGCCTCAGCTGTATTTCCATGAATGGAAGCATAGGCTACCAGAACACCTTTATCCTCTGGCTCGTAGCTGCTCCATGTATTATATTTACCGATATAATAACCCAGATCTTCTTTTAGGATCGGCCCATGCAGTGGACAGATCATTGCGATGTCCAACGTTGCCGCCTTTTTAAGCAGTGCCTGAACCTGAGCGCCATATTTGCCTACGATATTAAAATAATAGCGTCTTGCCTCACATGCCCAGTCCTCGTTTTCAGTCAGGGAAAGAGCACCAAACTTGCCAAATCCGTCAGCTGAAAACAAAATTTTCTCAGACTGCTCGTAAGTCACCATAACTTCCGGCCAGTGCACCATTGGCGCCATAAAGAACTGAAGGGTATGGGTACCGATCGAGATCGTATCCCCTTCTTTTACCACTACACTGCGGTCTGTCAGATCCATTTCAAAGAACTGCGGCATCATGGAAAATGTCTTCGCATTTCCGATGATCTTCATATCGGGATATTTTTCTGCCGCCTTCTGGATATTTGCAGCATGATCCGGTTCAAGATGGGAAACCACCAGATAAGATGGTTTTTTATCGCCAAGTGCTTTTTCTACATTGGCAAACCATTCCTCTGTGGCACGTTTGTCAACCGTATCCATGATCGTTATCTCGTCGTCGAGGATCACATAGGAGTTATAGGAAACTCCTTCCGGTATCACATACTGGCTCTCAAATAAATCAAGTGTCGTATCATCTGCTCCTACATAAATTATTGAATCTGTCACTGTTGTATTCACTATATCCTTCCTTTCTTTTATCAGCTCAAAGCGCTGGTTTTTAGTGATTCAGACCGGACGTATCCGGCTTTAACTTATTATAATCAAACACAAGAGGCTGGTCTGCCAGACTCTCATGATGCTTGTCCTTTTCTGACAGGATGATCTGCATATCCTCACTAATGGGCCAGTCAACGCCGATCTGGGGATCGTCATAGCGGATCCCGCCCTCGTCTTCTGGATGATAGAAATCTGTACATTTATAAGAAAAAACTGCTTTTTCCGACAATACAAGATAGCCGTGGGCGAATCCCTTAGATACATAAAACTGCTTTTTATTTTCATCTGAAAGAACAACCCCAAACCATTTACCAAATGTCGGAGAACCTTTGCGGATATCCACAGCTACATCAAAGACTTCTCCCGACAGCACCCTGACCAGCTTTCCCTGGGGGAAATTCTTCTGGAAATGAAGCCCTCGCAGCACGCCTCTTTTGGACATGGACTCATTATCCTGGACAAATTCCATGGTAAGCCCTCTCGCCTCAAACTCTTTTTTGTTATAGGTCTCTATAAAGTATCCCCGCTCGTCGCCAAACACCTTTGGTTCGATAACATATAATCCCTCGATCTCACAAGGTGTCACCTTGATCTCAGCCATATTTTCTTTCTCCTTCTCACTTATGTAACCATCCAAACAATATATAGTATAATATTATTGCTGAAAACTATCAATAGTTATTTACAGAAAAGTTAATTTGAGTTAAAATACATTCAGATGATGCCGTTGAATGCAGCATCAGTTTACATATAAAAGGATTTGATCATATGACAAAAAGTTTAAATATAGGTTTTCTTGGACTGGGACTTATCGGCGGTTCCATTGCAAGGGCAATAAAATCTGCCTTTCCAGATGCCAGGATCCAGGTCTATACCCGCAGAAGAAATCCGGATCTGGAACAGGGTGTAAAAGATGGTATCCTTTCAGAGCTTGTATACGATATTAATTCTGAATTTTCTTCCTGTGATATCATTTTTCTCTGTGCGCCGGTTCTCAAAAACATCGAGTTTCTGCACCATTTGAAACCACTCATTCATGAAAACTGCATCCTTACCGATGTTGGAAGTGTAAAGGGAAATATTCATAAAGCGGCAAAAGACCTTGGACTGGAACATAATTTTATTGGTGGACATCCTATGGCGGGATCTGAGAAAACAGGATATGCCAATTCCTCTGCAGAATTATTAAAAAATTCCTATTATCTCCTGACTCCCACCCCCCACACATCGGAGGCTAAACTGCAGCTTCTATTATCTCTGCTGAAATGTACCGGCTCCAAATGCGTTATTGTGGATCCAGAGAAGCATGACGATATCACAGCTGCTATCAGCCACGTTCCCCATATCATCGCTGCCACACTGGTCAATATGGTAAGGGAAAATGACACCCCGGAGAGTTTCATGAAAGCCTTTGCCGCCGGCGGCTTTAAAGATATCACCAGAATTGCTTCTTCTTCTCCTGAAATGTGGGAAAATATCTGTCTGTCCAACAAAGACAGCATCGACCACTTTCTGGAATTGTATATTAAAAGCCTGGAACATTTCCGCGGCCTGCTTCGTGAGGAAAAAACAGAAGATCTCCGGAACACCTTCCTCGAAGCCGGCACATACCGGAATTCAATTCCAGATACTATTTCAGACTTTATTTTCATTAATGATTCAAACAAAAAGTCCGGTGCAGAGTAACTCTACACCGGTTTTTTCATACAAATATTCTGTTTTTCATAATTTCTGCACACCTTTTGTGCAGCCAAGTTGCGCTAGCAACTCGCAAATAAGTTCGCCAGAACTTAGAACTTATTTTAAGTGCGTCAGAACTTATTTTCTCAGATCAAAGCCATCTGCTCTTCCCAATATTTTTTGTCTGCTTCGGAGATCCGTCTCAAAATACGGCACGGATTTCCTGCCGCCACGACGCCATCCGGGATATCCGAAGTTACGACAGAGCCGGACCCGATCACGACATTATTTCCAATATGCACACCCGGATTGATGGTTACATTTCCTCCGATCCATACATCATCACCAATGGTAACTTCCTTGGCGTATTCCAGCTGCTGGTTTCTCACTGGTGCATAAATCGGATGACATGCCGTATATATATTTACCTTCGGTCCAAAAAATACATGATCCCCGATCTTAATATTTGCGCAGTCCAGCATGATACAGTCAAAGTTTGCATAAAACTCGTCCCCTACTGTAATATTGGAACCATAATCGCAGCGGAAAGGCGGTTCAATGTACGGTGTCTTTCCAACCTTTTTAAACAACCGGGTTAGAAGTTCTGTCCGCTTTGATATTTCTGCGTTTGTTGTCTGATTATAGACCGTCGTTATTTTTCTTGCTTCTGCTGCTTCAGCCCGGAGCGCAGCATCACATATATACAACTTCCCAGAGAGCATTTTTTCTTTTTCACTGCTGGAAGAAGAAATGCCTGTCCCCGGTGTCTCTACCGTTCCTGCCGCTTCCTGCCCTGCTTCTCCCAAATCATTTCCCAGGACAAAATCAGCATTTAAACCTCCTGTCTCCTGAACGCTTTCCTTCGCCGCCTCCTTCTCGGCCGCTTTCAGAATCGCCTGGAGCCGGAGTCTTGCTCCTTCTTCCGCGTCACGGTCCACTTCTTCCACATTCTGCTGTATCACTTCCGTCTCAGCCTGCTGCCTTATTTCCTCTTCCGCACGCAGTCTCGCTTCCTCCGCAGCACGCCGTCTTGCTTCCTCTTCGGCCCTCTGTCTCATTTCCTCTTCCGCACGCAGTCTCGCTTCCCTCTCCCGTTCTTCCCGTTCTTTTTCCTCTTTTAGCCTTGCTTCCTCCTCAGCACGCAGTCTCGCTTCCTCTTCCTCCTGCTGTCTGCGTGCCGCCTCTTCTTTTTCCTTTGCCTCACGCGCAAGCTCTTCACGGAAGACCCACAGCACCTTATCCTTCATAGCCTGTGCCACTTTGGCATGCTCTTCTGGCATCAGATGCAGACAGTCCACGTCACTTGACATTGCCACCATAGCAAGGTCAATGAATTCTGCACCAATTTCTTTTGCAATCTTCTCAAAACAGGGTGCCAGTTCAAAAGAATAGTCTACCTGTGTCCTTCCGAATTCCAGATGGAGGGGCGAAAATTCTATCTGGTCTCCAAGTAATGCAGGACTCGCCAAAATAACTCTGGCGTCGGTTTTCGCCTGGACCCGGTCACACAATTCCCGCATATTTTTTGCCACGATCTCAGGAGTAGCATCAAAATAAACCTTAAGATCGTTGGTTCCAAGCATTATAATAACCAGATCCAGAGGTTCATGATCTTCGAGGCATGTCTCAATATCGTTCATACCATTACAGCCATCTTTGTAAGGATCGTCAAAAGCAATCGTACGCCCATTTTTTCCCTCGTTGATAACTTCAAAACTGTCCCCCAGCAAACTGCCTAACACCCCGGGCCAATTGATATCATCCCCATATCTCTGCCCGTCTACAGGAGAATACCCATATGTATTAGAATCTCCAAAACATAATATCCTTCTCATAAACCATACCTACCTTTGTAATATAGTAAAATCCCCAACATCAAATTATTATAAGTATATCACATTCTGATGAAAACTGCCAGCAAAGAATACACTTTTTTTGACAATTTTCATTCATGTCGGCATCCTGGAACAGGCATATTTGCAAAATAATGGTTATTGCTGTTGAAGCTCATCCAATGTCTTGTCAAATGAGGGCAGGAAATCCCTCATGAAAATGTCTACCTCATCCATTTTCATCTCTTTGAGAGTCTTTTCAATAGTATGACAGGCTGTGGAAAATTCCCGATTCCCCGCCTTTTTTTCTTCCATACATTTTATGAGGGCAGAAAGCTTATCTGCTGCTTTCACAATGCGCCACAGCTCCTCATCGCCTTCCTGGGGAAAGAATATCTCTTCGTAATAATCCCGCATGTAACCCGGCAGCAGGGAAAGTAGTTTTCGATTCGCTTTTTCCTCTACTTTTTTATAGGCATCAAGAATATCCCTGTCATGGTATTTTACCGGGGTGGGCATATCCCCGGTGATGATCTCATTGGCATCATGGTACAGTCCTATAAGCACCAGCTTATCAAGATCTACCTTCCTGCCGCAGCACTCCCTGGATATAATCCCCAGTCCGTGAGCCAGCATAGCCACTTCCATTGAATGTTCACTGATATTTTCCCTGTCTGAATTGCGCATCAGAGCCCAGCGCTCTATATATTTCATCCGCGCCATCATAGCAAAAAATGAATACTCCTTCATCCCAACCTCCTAAATTTATAAGTGTGAGGTTCCATTCTGGGAACCTTTGCCTCCTATCTCCCCAAAACATCTTACATACAGCCTTAGTGATCCTCCAGCATCTTTTGGATATACTTTCCAGTATAGGAGGCCGGATTGGCAGCAATCTTCTCCGGCGTTCCCGAGGCGATCACTGTGCCTCCCTTCTCTCCTCCTTCCGGGCCGATATC
Source organism: uncultured Eubacterium sp. (assembly GCA_910584645.1). Classification (GTDB taxonomy): domain Bacteria; phylum Bacillota; class Clostridia; order Lachnospirales; family Lachnospiraceae; genus Eubacterium_F. The sequence continues at coordinate 150,123 of CAJUAU010000001.1, read as the reverse complement.
AATAATATAGTCTGCGGTCTTGATCACATCCAGATTGTGTTCAATTACTACCACAGTATTTCCTCCCTCAGCCAGGCGGTGAAGGATCTCGATCAGTTTATGGACATCAGCAAAATGAAGGCCCGTTGTGGGCTCATCCAATATATAGATCGTTTTTCCTGTGCTTCGTTTACTTAGTTCTGTAGCCAGTTTGATCCTCTGGGCCTCTCCGCCGGATAAGGTGGTAGAGGGCTGCCCTAATTTGACATAAGACAATCCCACATCATACATTGTCTGGATCTTCCGGTGTATCGTCGGCACATTTTTAAAGAAATCCAATGCCTCTTCCACTGTCATATCCAGCACATCAAATATACTCTTTCCCTTGTACTTTACATCCAGTGTTTCACGGTTGTAGCGTTTTCCCCCACACACCTCACAGGGCACATAGACATCGGGAAGAAAGTTCATCTCGATCTTGATGATCCCATCGCCGCGGCATGCCTCACAGCGTCCTCCTTTGACATTAAAACTAAATCTGCCTTTTTTATATCCCCTGGCCTTCGCATCGGAAGTAGAGGCAAAAAGATCACGTATCATGTCAAATACACCAGTATAAGTAGCAGGGTTGGATCTGGGTGTCCTTCCAATGGGAGACTGGTCAATATTGATCACTTTATCCAGTAGTTCCATCCCCTGAATCTCCTTATGCTTCCCCGGTATACACCGGGCCCGGTTCAGCGTCCTGGCAAGGGATTTGTACAGGATCTCATTCACAAGGGAGCTCTTGCCGGAACCAGATACTCCGGTCACGCATGTAAATACCCCCAAAGGAAACTCAACACTGATATTTTTTAAATTGTTCTCCCTGGCTCCTGTTACTTTCAAATACCCTGACGGAATTCTCCGTTTCTCCGGCACCGGTATAACAATCCTGCCACTCAGATATGCTCCGGTAATGGATTGCTCCGATTTCATAATATCCTGTGCCGTCCCGGCAGCCACCACTTCTCCGCCGTGATCGCCGGCACCCGGCCCGATATCCACCACATAATCCGCCGCCAGCATCGTATCCTCGTCATGCTCTACCACGATCAGCGTATTTCCCAGGTCCTTGAGGTTTTTTAAAGTTCGGATCAGTTTATCATTATCCCTCTGGTGCAGGCCGATACTCGGTTCATCCAGAATATAGGCAACTCCCACCAGCCCGGAACCGATCTGGGTCGCAAGCCGGATTCTCTGAGCTTCCCCGCCGGACAAGGTACTGGTGGCGCGGGACAGGCATAGATAATCCAGCCCCACATCCACTAAAAAGCCCAGACGGGACTTGATCTCTTTTAGGATCAGCCGCCCAATCTGCATCTGCATATCTGTTAAATGGAGCTCGTCCACAAAACTCTTGAGATCCCGAATGGAATATTCACACAGCTCTGCAATATTCTTATCTCCCACCGTAACTGCCAGTGATTCTTTCTTTAGCCGCTTTCCACCACATTCACTGCAAGGAGTGATCCTCATAAAAGTTTCATATTCCTGCTTTGTGGAATCCGATCCTGTCTCCCGGTATCTTCGTTCCATATTTTTGATCAGACCTTCAAACTCCACATGATATACTCCTCCGCCCCGCTGCCCTACATAATGAACCTCCACCTTTTTCCCTCTGGTACCATTTAATATGATATCCCGCACTTCCTCCGAGTAATCTTCAAAAGGCGTTGTGAGGTCAAATCCATATTCTTTCGCCACAGCTTCCATCATACACCTGGTGTAACTCCCTTTATCCGTCACAGACTGCCACCCCAGTACGGCAACCGCCCCCTCCGCAATGCTCAGAGACCAGTCCGGTATCATCAGTTCCGGCGCAAACTCCATTTTATAGCCTATTCCATGACATACATGACAGGCTCCGAAGGGATTATTAAAAGAAAAACTTCTCGGTTCAATCTCATCGATGCTGATTCCGCAGTCCGGGCAGGAAAAACTCTGGCTGAAGTTGATCACATCGGCACCGATGACATCCACCATCAGAAGGCCATTGGATAATTGTAGTACATTCTCAATGGACTCTGACATTCTTTTCTCCACACCTTCCCGCACCACCAGGCGGTCTACTACGATCTCGATATTATGCTTTTTATTCTTTTCCAGTTTGATCTCCTCAGACAGATCATACATATTTCCATCTGCCACCACCCGGACATAACCACTTTTTTTGGCTTTTTCAAAAACTTTGACATGCTCTCCCTTGCGCCCCCTTACTACAGGCGCCAACAGCTGGATCTTCGTATTTTCAGGAAGTTTCATGATCTCGTCCACCATCTGGTCCACGGTCTGTCGCTTAATCTCTTTTCCACATTTGGGGCAGTGGGGAATCCCCACCCTGGCATATAAGAGCCGGAAATAATCGTAAATCTCTGTCACCGTCCCAACGGTGGATCGGGGGTTGCGGTTGGTAGTCTTCTGATCTATGGAGATCGCCGGAGGTAATCCTGATATGCTTTCTACATCCGGTTTTTCCATCTGTCCAAGAAACTGCCTGGCATAAGAGGACAGAGATTCCATGTAACGCCGCTGGCCTTCAGCATATATCGTGTCAAAAGCAAGAGACGATTTGCCGGAGCCACTGAGCCCTGTGAGTACCACAAACTCATCTCTGGGAATATCAATGTCAATTCCCTTTAGGTTGTGCTCACTGGCTCCTTTGATCTTTATCATTCTTTTCTTTTCCATCGTAGTTTCCTCCATGCCATATTAGTCATCTATCTTTTCAAGGATTTTTTTCAACTCGATCATCTGATCGCGCAGGGCAGCAGCCGCTTCAAAGTTCAATTCAGCAGATGCCTGATTCATCCGCTTCATGATCTTCTGGATCTGTTTCTCCAGTTCTTCTTTCGTCATATATTCTGGATCTTTCCCCAGGTCTTCCATTCCAGATTCCGCCTTGGTAGAAATCTTGATCAGATCCCTCACTGCTTTTTTGATCGTCTGAGGCGTGATTCCATGTTCTTTATTATAGGCATCCTGGATCCCCCGTCTTCTCTCGGTCTCACCGATCGCCTTCTTCATGGAATCCGTCTCCTGATCCGCATACATGATCACCCTTCCCTCGGCATTTCTTGCTGCCCGGCCAATGGTCTGTATAAGAGAAGTCTCGGAACGCAGAAATCCTTCTTTGTCTGCATCTAATATCGCTACCAGAGAAACCTCTGGGATATCCAGCCCTTCCCGAAGCAGATTGATCCCCACCAGCACATCAAAGACATCCAGACGCATATCACGGATAATCTCCGACCGCTCCATAGCATCAATATCGGAATGTAAATATTTTACCCGGACTCCTACTTCTTTATAATAATCCGTAAGATCCTCTGCCATTCTTTTCGTCAGCGTCGTTACCAGAACCTTGCCCCGCATATGGTCCTTGTCCTCAGGTTCCTTCGTAACTTTACGGATCTCAGCCAGAAGATCGTCAACCTGTCCTTTCACCGGCCTTACCACCACTTCCGGGTCCAGCAGGCCTGTGGGGCGTATGATCTGTTCCGTCCTCAGCAGCTCATGGGCGCTTTCATAATCAGAGGGGGTCGCTGACACAAACATCATCTGATTGATATGCCCCTCAAATTCCTCAAAATTCAGGGGGCGGTTGCTCTTTGCAGAAGGCAGGCGGAATCCATAGTCTACCAGGGTACTCTTTCTGGACTGGTCACCGGCATACATCCCCCGGACCTGAGGTATTGTAATATGGGACTCATCCACAATGATCAGAAAATCATCCGGAAAATAATCCAGCAGCGTATGGGGTGTTTCCCCTTCTTTCATCCCTGCCAGATGCATGGAATAATTTTCAATTCCTGAACAAAAACCAGTCTCCCGCATCATCTCAATATCAAAATGTGTCCTCTCAGAGATTCTCTGAGCCTCAATAAGCTTGTCTTCACTTTTAAAAAATTTTACCCGGTCCTTTAATTCTTCTTCGATCCCAAGGATCGCCCTCTCCATCTTGTCCGGTGCCACCACATAGTGGGATGCTGGAAAAACTACCATATGTTCCAGATTATTCAAGGGAGCCCCTGTCAAAACGTCAATCTCCTGGATCCTGTCCACCTCGTCACCAAAAAATTCTACCCGGATGGCCCGGTCTGTCGCCGATGCCGGAAAGACCTCTACTACATCTCCCCGAACCCGGAATGTCCCACGGTGAAAGTCCATATCGTTCCTTGTATACTGAATATCAACAAGGCGACGGATCACTTCGTCCCGGTCCTTCTCCATCCCCGGCCGCAAAGAAACAGTCATATTCTGATAATCAATGGGACTTCCCAGTCCATAGATACAGGACACGCTGGCTATGATGATCACATCTTTCCGCTCTGTCAGTGCCGCCGTCGCCGAGTGACGCAGCTTATCAATCTCGTCATTGATGGAAGAATCCTTCTCGATATAAGTATCCGTCGAAGGCACATAAGCTTCCGGCTGGTAATAGTCATAGTATGAAATGAAAAACTCTACTGCATTGGAAGGGAAGAATTCCTTAAACTCACTGTAGAGCTGTGCCGCCAGCGTCTTATTATGGGCAATGACCAGTGTTGGCTTATTCAGCTGCTGGATGACATTTGCCATGGTAAATGTCTTGCCGGATCCAGTGACACCAAGAAGAGTCTGGAACTGGTTGCCCTCCTGAAATCCCCTCACCAGTTCTTCGATTGCCTGGGGCTGGTCGCCTGTAGGCTGATATTGTGATACTAATTCAAAATGATCCATGTTATATCCTCCTTATGAATCCTTTTATGTTCTATCTATCATGGCAAAAAATATCTTTTATTTTTTGTTTCACCACTTGAAGTTATTTTTCCTTCTTCAATTAACTCTCGGTATTGATCAAATTGAGCTATATCAACACCTCCCTGCTGTCAGTCTGATTATAGCACACCTGTTCTCCCAATGCAATGACTTTTTGAACATTTGTTCGTTCTGCCCGCCAGTTTGCATTTACTCCATCTTTCCGAGGCATTTCTTCACCGCTTTTTTCCACCCGCCGAGAAGTTCTGCTTTTGCTCTCTCTTCCATCATTGGCTCAAAACAACTTTCCAGAGACCAGTTCCTGCAGATGTCCTCCCTGTCTTTCCAGAACCCCACAGCAAGCCCCGCCAGATACGCAGCCCCCAATGCCGTGGTTTCGATACAGGAGGGCCGGTGAACAGGGACACCGAGAAGATCAGCCTGAAACTGCATAAGGAAATCATTGGCACTGGCTCCCCCATCCGTCTTCAGGGCAATGAGCGGAAGTCCGGAATCCTGTTTCATAACCTGGACCAGATCATAGACCTGGTAAGCCATCGCCTCCACAGCAGCGCGGACAATATGATCCCTGCCGGCGCCTCGTGTCAGGCCGGTGATGATCCCTCTGGCTTCTGCATCCCAGTAAGGTGCGCCAAGGCCCGTAAACGCAGGCACTACATAAACTCCTGCAGTATTACTGACAGCCTTGCAGCACTCCAGCGATTCTGCCGCCGTCCGGATCAGTCTCATCTCATCCCTCAGCCACTGTATTCCGGCACCCGCCACAAATACACTGCCCTCCAGGGCATACTGCGGCCTTTTTCCTGTACCGGCGGCCAGCGTCGTCAGAAGGCCATTAGGGGAATTTACTGGTGTGTCCCCCGTATTCATTAGAAGAAAACAACCTGTCCCATAAGTATTTTTCATCTCGCCCGCCTCGAAACAACATTGCCCGAACAGCGCTGCCTGCTGGTCTCCGGCGATACCTGCCACTGGAATCTCAGTTCCCGTCAGACCTTTATCGCTGTAACCATATATCTCACTGGAAGGCCGGACTTCCGGCAGCAGGGAAGCCGGTATATGAAAATAATCCAGAATCTCCGGATCCCAATCCAGCTTATGAATATCAAATAACATGGTGCGGGAAGCATTGGTATAATCTGTGACATGGACTTTTCCCCCAGTGAGTTTCCAGACAAGCCATGTGTCCACAGTGCCGAACAGGATCTCTCCCCGCTCCGCCTGTTCCCTGACTCCTGGTATATGTTCCAGTATCCAGGCTATCTTGGTCGCAGAAAAATAGGCATCCGGAACCAGGCCAGTACGCTGCCTGATCACGGAATCAAATCCATCGGCTTTGATCTTTTCAATCTGTTCAGAGGTACGTCTGCACTGCCAGACAATAGCATGACTCACCGGTTCCCCGGTATTCCGGTTCCAGAGAATCGTAGTTTCTCTCTGATTGGTGATGCCGATTCCTGCTATGTTTTCCCCGGATACACCAATCTTACTCATCGCCTCTGTCATTACACTGAACTGACTGGACCAGATTTCCATAGCATCGTGCTCCACCCAGCCGGGTCTGGGATAGATCTGCTCAAATTCTTTTTGTGCCATACTGCATATCTGCCCTGAGCGGTCAAATAAAATGCAGCGGGAACTAGTTGTCCCCTGGTCTAAGGCTATCATGTACTGTTTCATCCTTCTTTTCTCCTTTCACATATTCCAGTATCGTCAATCCTCTTCTATCACATTCATCCAGCAGTTTTTGGCGGACCGCTGCACTCCGCATCCCCACCCGGAACAACAGAAATGCCGGAATTTCTGCCACCATTACAACCACTACAAATATGAAAGTGTCGATCCATGTACTTGTCAGGGCAGTGTGGAAGATCAGACCAAGGACAACTGCAGCTACCGCCACTACTCCAATCCAGTTCCCCAGATGTTCCTGTCTTCCTTTCTTATGCAGAAATTCCATGTACTCTTTCTCTGTCATTGGGGAACTCCCCTGTTTCAACCGCTTTTCATTTATTTTATAAAACCGCTTCACCAGATCGTCTGGTATTTCATCTTCCATTACATTCATAAAATTCAGTTTGGAACACGGATCTTTCGGCTTACGGATCTTCCCATACCTCCGGTAATTTATACCTGCGCCAACAATACGATAAACCGCTGCATATCCTCCGGATATCAAAACAACCGGAAATGCCGGCAGCTCAAAACTCTTCATCCAGAAATCAGACAGCATGATTCCCCCTGCAATCACCCCCAGGCTTAAAAACAGCACGATTCCATAATACACACCAGAAGTAAGCCATTTCCATCGAAACATAAAGGGACGTATCAGCGCACTGGAGATAATTTGTATAAACCATGCGGTCATAATCCCTATCAAATAACCTGTCACATCCGTCCTCGCTGTCAATAGATTGATATCCTTCTCCGTCCACAGGATCAGAAGGCTTGCCAGTTCAAATATAAATACAAACGTCATACACCGGTAAATCTGCCTCGGAATATTCCTTATCTGTTTCTGCATTGTGTATCCGCTAAAAAAATCTGCACAAAATGTTCCGGTATCTGTTCCAACTATCTTCTGCACAGGTTTTCCCGCATTCTGCGCCGATAGCAGCAGGTCCAGAAGATCCATCATCATTTCATCGGCCTCATCCCCTGTTATATTTTTTACACCAATAAAAATCTCTGCCTTCTCAAAAACTTCCTTATAATCGCCCTGCAGTTTATCGCTCAGCCAGACATAATCCATCGCCATCTTCTATTCCTCCTCTCCAAACAATATTGCTTCCGCCGCTGCTGTTACTTTCCTGTAGTTCTGCAAAAATACCTGCTGCCTTTTTCTTCCTTTCTCTGTAATGGAATAATACTTGCGCACTGGTCCCAGCGGGGATTTCGCTCTCCGGCAGCAGATAAACCCGTTCTTATCCAGCCGGGACAGCACCGGATACAGAGTTCCTTCACCCAGTCCGTCAAATCCATATTGCTCCAGCTGGGACAATATCTCATACCCGTAAGTTTCCCCACGGGAGATCAATTCCATTACACATCCCTCTAAAATTCCCTTTATCAACTGAGTATCATCCATAAAAATCAATCACCCCTGCTTAGGAAGGTATTCTTTTACCCACTCTACTTTGCATTGTCAAGTAGTATAAGAAAAGAATAACACAACTACTTTGCACTGTCAAATAGTTATGTTATCTCTTTTTCTATATCTTCCTATAGTCTTTGTATTTAGTACAACGAAAACTGGCGCCATCGAGCTAAATTATTGACACTTGTACTTGTACTAGTCCTGCCGTATCAGTTTTAACGCCATCTGAAGCGGTTCATCCAATGCGGCATCGTAATCTCCCTCAGAGTTTTTATACTCAACGCGGACATCTGGATCTAATCCTTTTTTGTGTATGCTCTTACCGCCTGGAAGAAAATACTCCGCCGTGGTCAGTTTAATGCCGCCGCCACAGGATCTCTCCAGGGATAACACCGTCTGAACGATTCCCTTGCCAAAACTTTTTGTTCCTACCAGCTTAGCGGCTCCCCTAGCCTGCAGTGTCCCGGCAAAAACCTCGGACGCGCTGGCGCTGTGTTCATTGATCAGCACAATGATCGGTTTGTCATAACTGGTCTCATTGGTTGAATGATAAACTTTATTGCCATCCTTCTTGCTCTTTTCTGAAATAAGTTCTCCCTCCGGCAGCAGTTCATCCAGCATTTGAATCGTGGCTTCCAGGGAACCACCCCCATTATCTCTCACATCAATGACCAGACCTTTCACAGACTCATTGCGGGCATTTTCCAGGGCAACCTTAAACTGCCCGGCTGTCTCCTTGTCAAATTCAGTGATTTGAATATACCCCACATCATCGAATTGTTTTGTATGGACAGAAACGATTTTGACCTCTTTACAAACTACTTTCTTCTCCAGCTGTTCTTTCTGTCCGTTCTCCCCTGTTCTCTCAATCCCTATAGTAATTGTCCGCTCTTTATTGTCCTCAGATTTGATCATGGCGATAACTTCTTCCAGGTTCTTCCCCTGGACATCGGTTTCATCCACACTGATAAAGCGGTCTTCTGCTTTTATCCCCGCTTTTGCAGCCGGACCATCTTCCATTACCTGCTGGACAATAAGCGCCTGGTCCTCCTCCCGCTGCCTGAGTGTTACCCCGATCCCAACATAGGAGCCATTGATGCCGCTCATAAGTTCTTTGTACTCCTGTTCTGTGAAATACTGGGAATATTTATCCCCCAGCGCCTCTACCATTCCTTTCACTCCGCCATCGATCAGTTTTTCATCCTCGATATCCCCCTGATAATAACTGTCAATGCATTTTTCCACTACTTTGGCTTTATCATACATCTGCTGGGAAGCAGAACCCGGAACAAACAGATGTATCCCAAAAACCCTCGCCGCAGAAACCAGGCCAAGAGCAAGGGCAATTCCAAAAACTGCGCCAAAGATAAAACTTTTTTTATTGATTTTCAAAAAATGACCTCCTTCCCCTTCTGAAACGCATAAATGAAACTCATTAAACTCATTCGCACTTCGTGCTCCTCTCACTCCACACTCTCTATGGGGGCTCATTCGCACTTCGTGCTCATGAAGGATGCTCGCCAGATACTTCCGGGCACAGCCCGCTCACATGTCCAGTACTTCGTATCAGAGATACAAGATAGCCCAACCTGGCAAGCAAGCTTGCCTTTGGGCTATCTTGTATCTCTGGGTGCTTCGCACCTTAGCACAACCAATATTAAGTAACTGACCTCTTCACTTGTCTAATTGTCCAGCTACTGCGTCAGAAAATCTAGCTGTAACCACCGCTACACCGTCGATTTTCTTCCTTGTATCTGAACCAATTATCCTGCGTGAATATATCAAAAACTTAATATTGGTTGTACTGGACATATGGACGGGCTGTGCCCGGAGTGCCTGGCTAGTACAATGGATATTAAGTTGTTTGATGTTAAACGCAGGATTGGATTTCATCTGCCAGGAGCGAAAGCAACGGTGTAGCGGTGGCTACAGCTAGCTTTCACGACGAAGCAGATGGAATTCAAGACAAGTTTAACGTAAACAAACTTAATATCCGTTGTACTCTCTATTGGCTCACGTAGTTGCGGGGGTTGACGTAAGCTCCATTGACGGATACTCCAAAATGAAGATGTGCTCCGGTGGAGATTCCCGTAGATCCCACATAGGCGATCACATCTCCCTGTTTCACCTGTGCCCCTTCACTCACTGCCAGCTTGGAGGCATGCATATATACGGTATACAAGCTGTTTCCATGATACAGCATGATATAATTACCGGCGCTGGCGCTATATGCTGCGGTCACTACCGTTCCGTCGCCTGCTGCCACGATCGGCGTGCCGGCAGAAACGGCGATATCGATCCCCTGATGATTGGTGCTGGCACCTGCCGTCGGGCTGGTCCTGCTGCCAAATTCTGAGGAGATACGCCCCGGTACACGCAGCGGCCAGCGGAGCCCGCCATGATTTACCGCATAAGTATCTGCCGCAGGGTCGGCAGCAGCCCCGGTTGTTCCATTCTTTGCCTCTGCTGCCTTTCGGGCCGCCTCCCGTTTTTCTATCTCCTTCTGCTTTTCAAGCAGAAGGTTTTCCACTTCACGCTCCGCCTTCGCCACCTTTTCACGGAATGTCTTTGCCTTGGAATCTGTGGCAGTAATGGCAGAATTCAATTTCTCTATCTCTGTTTTTTTACTGGATTTCAGACTTTTCAGGGCCGCTTTTTCCGTCGCTGCCTGATCCTTTAATTCTGCAATTTCTTCTACCTTGGATTCCATCACACCGCGGCGGATCTCTGTACTGTTCTTTGTCTCTACAAATCTGCCGAAAAGATCCTTGTCATATTTGGAAATCTTTTCTATATATTCGGAGCGGTTCAGGAAATCCCCAAGACTTTCGGCGCTAAAGATCATAGCTACATAATCGTCTCCACCGCTCTCATACATATATTTTATTCGCTTTTTCATCGTTTCATACTGTTCTTTTTCAAGATTTTCAGCAATCTCCAGCTGTTCTTCCAGCTTAACAAGCTCTTTCCTGGCCTCCTCAATCTGACTGTCCAGTTTTTTCATCGTCTTTGAGACATTTTCAATCTTTTTATCCACCTTTTTTACATAATTGAGAATGTTCCCCTTATCCTTCTCCAATGAGGCGATATCTTTTTTCAGTTCATTCACCCGTTCCTGGGCTTCCTTTTTCGTTTCCTCTGCTTTCTTGATCTGGGCATCAAAATCTGTAGTCTCCGCCATAACACCCGGTTCCCTGTAGGACAGGCACAGACCAAACACGATCCCAGCCATAAGTATCAACGACAATATTTTTTTCCTGCGCATCCTTTATACCCCTCTCAAATATTTAAATGTTTACGGACCGTAAAGAAACTTCCCAGAAATCCTACCCCTATGCCGATCAGCAGACATACCGGAATCAATATGCGGAAGATCTGTGCCGCCTCCAGAAAAGTCAGCCAGCCAGAGAGCAGGTTAAACTTATTATTAATATAATTGATAATGGAATCATAGCTGACGATCAGTATCGCCAGCGGGATACTGGCACCAATGATGCCGATCACCACACCTTCCACGATAAATGGTGCACGAATAAAAAAATCCGAGGCCCCCATAAGCCGCATAATACCGATTTCTGCCCGCCTCACGGTGATCCCAGTGGATATCGTGGAATTGATCAGAAAAATCGACACTGCCAAAAGGATCAAAATAATGGCGATCGACACATAACTGATCAGTTTATTTGCATTTTCCAGCCCTTTTGCCGTATCGTCGGAACGCTTAACCAGTCTGACGCCTTCAATGGTCTCAATATAAGCCGCCACCTCTTCCTGTGCGGAAATATCTTTGATAAACACCTGCCAGGAAGCTGAATCCTTGAGAGGATTATCGGTCCCAAAACTCTTCACCAGCTCCGGGTTGTCTTTAAAATTCTCTTTTACAAACTGATCCCAGGCTTTCTCAGCAGAGATAAACTCCATATGATCCACTTCATCCCGGGCTTTAATTGCCTCTCCGATGGAATCGATCTGCTCCTGGGAAATGTCCTCTTCAAAAAAGACTGTTACACCCACAGAGGTCTCCACCTCTTTGACCATATGATTAAAATTACTGACAATGAAATAGAACATTCCAAACAAAAACAGGCAGGCCGCCATCGTACCAATGGATGCCAGCGTAAACATACGGTTTTTTCTCATGCTCTTAATTCCCTGTTTTACGCTGTAAAAAAATACACTAATCCCTCTCATATTCATATCCACCTTTTTTATCATCCCGGATCACATGGCCCTCTTCCAGTGTCACTACCCGTTTCTGCATGATATCCACAACATCATTATTATGTGTCACAACTACAACTGTAGTACCCATTTTGTTTACTTCCTGCAGAAGCATCATGATCTCCCAGGCATTCTGTGGATCCAGATTTCCCGTGGGCTCGTCAGCAAGAAGTATGGTAGGCTGGTTTACCAGCGCCCTGGCGATCGCCACCCGCTGCTGTTCTCCCCCGGAGAGCTCATGAGGGTAAGCGTCAGCTTTCTCTGTCAGTCCGACAATAGTGAGCATAGTGGACACATTCCGGATGATTTCCCGTTTATTTCTTCCAAGGATCCTCTGGGCAAATGCCACATTTTCAAAAACGGTACGATCCTTTAAAAGGCGGAAATCCTGAAATACCACACCTATATTCCTGCGGTACAGGGGCACCTGCTTGCGTCTCAGTTTATTTACAAGACGTCCTGCAATATACAATTTCCCGGATGTGGGGTCCAGCTCTTTTAAAAGCAGCTTGATAAATGTAGATTTGCCGGAACCACTCTTCCCCACCACAAAAACAAACTCCCCTTGTTCAATGCGGAGTGAGACATCCTTCAGCGCATCGACACCGGTCTGGTACTGTTTGCTCACGGCATCCAGTGCTATGATCGGTAATGGTTTATTCGTATCCATCCTAAGCCTCCCCGGTTAATAATCTATCGTTTCCAGATAATTCATATATTTTACTACCATAAGAGCAATCTTAAAGGTGATCGCATCATCAAATACCCGAAGATCAAGCCCGGTGCTCTTCTGCAGCTTATCCAGCCGGTATACCAGTGTATTCCGGTGTATGTAGAGCTGTCTTGATGTTTCTGAGACATTTAGGTTATTCTCAAAAAATTTGTTGATGGTACTCAGCGTCTCCTCATCGAACTCATCTGGCGTCTTATCAGAAAATATTTCTTTGATAAACATTTTACACAGAGGCATGGGAAGCTGGTAGATCAGACGGCCGATGCCGAGATTGCTATAAGCGATAACTTTTTTATCACTATAGAAGATCTTACCTACATCCAGAGCCATCTTTGCCTCTTTATAAGATCTGGAAACCTCTTTCAGATCTTTTACAATGGTGCCAAATGCCACATGAACCCTGGACATCGCCTCCGTGTTCAGCATATCCACGATCACTTCTGCTGTTTTCTCCAGATCCTCAATCTTTTCTTTCTGACCGATCTCCTTGACAAGAATGATATTTTTTTCATCTACTGCAGTGATAAAATCTTTGGTATGGGATGCAAACATACTCCGCACCGTTTCCAGCGCGCCGCTGTCCTTCTCCTTATTGGTTTCAATAATAAAAGCAACTCTTCTGGCATTCATTTCAATATGAAGTTTCTTGGCGCGGTTAAAGATATCCACCATGAGCAGATTATCAAGAAGAAGATTTTTAATAAAATTATCCTTATCATATCTTTCCTTGTATGCCACAAGAAGGCTCTGGATCTGGAACACCAGGATCTTTCCTATGGTGTAGACCTCCTCCGAATCCCCCTGTATGACCACAACATACTCCAGCTGGGTCTCATCATAGATCTTAAAAAACTGAAATCCATTCATCGCCTGGCTGTCTGCCGGTGACTGAACAAAATTCTTACCTTCTTCCACAAAACGAGATACTTCATCTGAAGTCGAAGCCAGTACATTTCCCTCTGTATCCATTACGCAAATATCATTTTTTGTAATCCCCTTGATACCATCTACGGTATTCTGCAGTATCTGATTTGATATCATCGCCACACCTCCGAATGCAAGTCTACTCTTGTCGCATTATGAATCATTGTATCATTTTTTACATTAAAAGTAAAGCATCTTTAGACATATGCCAGTATTTCCAAATATGTAAAATTTGTGCTAAATAGATCAAGTTTTTCTCCTTGTATATCATTGTGCCAGACAAGTTTATCCTTTATAATATTAACTAATATGATTTACCTATATTCTAATAAAGGAGACGGATAAAAATGATCAAAAACCGAAAATTAAGTACCGTCATAACTGCCGCTATTGCAATTGTATCCGCAATCTGTATTTTATTGCTGTTTCTTTTTGCGAATAACAGTATGACAACCGCTATGAAGACGACTTCCATTGACAACATGAATACCTCTCTGGAAGCCAAGACGAAAATCATTGAACAGTATGTAACCGACTCGGAAAATTTGTTGATCGCCTACAGTAAAGCTCCGGTAGTAGCAGCTCTCCTGAAAAACCCATCCGATAAAGATCTGCAGAAGACGGCCCAGGACTTTACCGTGAAATATTTTGAAGGTCTGGATAACTGGGAGGGAATTTATATCGGCGAGTGGGATACCCACGTTATCGCCCATTCCAATCCGGAAGTTGTAGGGATCACAACCAGGGAAGGAGATGGTCTGAAAGCTTTACAGGATGCCATGACTAAGGCAAATGGGCTTTACAACACAGGAATCATTGTATCTCCCGCATCGAAAAAATTAATTTTATCCATGTATTGTCCGGTTTTTGATTCGGATGGCACAACGATCCTTGGTTATGTGGGGGGAGGCCCTTTTGCAGCAGGTCTGAAAGAGCTGCTTGATTCTCTGACTGTAGAGGGATTAAAGAACGCAAAATATTATATGATCAACACTGAGACTGGTGTCCATATTTTCAACGAGGATGAAGCTCTTATGGCTCAGCCCATAGAAGACAAGATGCTCCTGTCCGTTATTGATGTAATACATAAGGATGCCAAAAAGACGAGCGGAACTCTTGAATATGTCGCCAATGATAAATCTGATTCCATCGCTGCCTACCGTGCTCTGCCGGATCGTGGCTGGGCTGTGGCATTGAGTGACAGCCAGGCAGAGATCTACGCACAGGCCAACCAGAGTATGAGAACGCTTGGTGTGATCTGTATCGCAGCTTTTATCTTGATCGCACTGCTTTCCTGGTTTATGATCCGTTTCAGCATCAAACCATTGAAGGTGATCGAAAATTCTATTGTTGAATTAAAAAATCTTCACCTTACACCGGATGCAAAACTGAAAAAATACACCGACCGGAAAAGCGAGATCGGACAGATTGCTTCTGCGATGGATTCCTTGTTTTTTACATTTAGCAAGATTGTAGCAACACTGACCCAGTGCTCGGACTTCTTATCGGATTCAGCAAAGAAGATGACAGAATCTTCCCATGTGCTTCTGGAATGTTCGGAAGATAACTCTGCGACAACAGAGGAACTCCTTGCGGCCACCGATACTACCAATGAAGCAATCAACCGTGTGGGAAATGAAATTTCCCGTATCGCCGATATGGTTCAGCAGATTGAAGAAAAAGTACTGATGGGCAGCCAGAAAAGTGAGAATCTGATGAAGATAGTCAGCGAGATGAAACATAACGCAAACAATTCGCTGCAGTCCACAGAATTCGGTATTGAGGAAAATCAGCAAAATATTGAAGAGGCCATGGTCAAATTACAGTCACTTATGCGGATCAACGATATGGCAACACAGATCCTCGATATCACAAGCCAGACCAATCTTTTGTCACTGAACGCTTCCATTGAAGCAGCCAGGGCAGGAGAAGCAGGAAAAGGGTTTGCCGTTGTGGCAAGTGAGATCGGCAAGCTGGCAAACAGTTCTTCCGAAACAGCCACTCAGATCCAGTCGATCTGCGGCGATACTACCTCCAACATAGAACATGTTCAGAGCTGTTTCAACAAGATGATAACGTTCCTTAAATCAGATGTGGCAGAACAGTTCCGGGAATTTGTAGATATTGCAAATGAATACAATTCCTCGATCACAACGATCAAAACGATCATAGAAGAAATTAATGAAGTCTCTACCTTGTTTGTTGAGGCAGTGACAAATATTAAAGACCAGATTGAAACCGTACAGAATGCTTCCGGTGAGAATGCCATCGGAGTTGATGATATCATTGAAAAGATTTCTCGGACCACTTCTGCAACAGAAATATTGTCCAGCGTGGTTAAGAACAATGAAAAAAATGCCTTTTTCATTCATGATATCCTCAATAAGTTTTCGTAAAAAACTGCGGCTGAAGAAACGATCACCTCAAAAGAATGGCTTCGGCCATTCTTTTGTTCCGCGGATGAGAACTTGTAAAAGAAAGGTGCCCTCGTAAAACAAACTGTGTACGAGGGCACCCTTCTTTTTTTGTCGTTATAAACATCTGTGCCAGCGGTCTTTAAGACCGCTGGCACAGATGTTTTTCATTGATCTACATAGAAAATATTATTCCAGGCTTAGTTTGTAATGGTGTTCTCTGTCTCTTTGTCAAACAGATGAATCTTCTCCGCATCGAGTGCAATCTTGATCGTGTCACCCGGGCGGGCTGTCGTACGAGGATTCACACGAACGGTAATATCATGGTTTTCAATAGTGAAGTAAAGGAATACTTCTGCACCAAGCATCTCATATACTTTAACAGTAGCCTCAAGAGTAGTCTCCGGTGAATTGCTGATGAACATCTCTTCATCTTTAATATCTTCCGGACGAATACCAAAGATCACATCCTTATTCTCATAGCCTCCTTCGATCAATTTCTTCGCTTTGCTTTCAGGAAGCTTTATGGTGTTAGCACCAAAGGTAAGAAGTACATCGGAACCAGATACATTCACTCTCGCCTTGATGAAGTTCATCTGAGGTGAACCAATGAATCCTGCTACAAACAGGTTATTCGGTCTCATGTAAAGATCCAGTGGACTGTCAACCTGCTGTACTACTCCGTCTTTCATAACGACGATACGTGTACCAAGGGTCAGCGCCTCTGTCTGGTCATGGGTTACGTAGATAATCGTTGTCTCCAGTCTCTGATGAAGCTTGGAAATCTCAATACGCATCTGAACACGAAGCTTTGCATCCAGGTTAGAAAGGGGCTCATCCATAAGGAATACTTTTGGATCACGCACAATCGCACGTCCCATCGCCACACGCTGTCTCTGTCCACCAGACAAAGCCTTCGGCTTACGATCAAGCAGATGTTCAATATCAAGAATTTTAGCTGCCTCATGTACCAGGCGCTCGATCTGATCTTTCGGAACTTTTCTCAGCTTCAGACCAAATGCCATGTTGTCATATACTGACATATGTGGATACAACGCATAGTTCTGGAAAACCATCGCGATATCTCTGTCTTTCGGTTCTACGTCATTTACCAGCTTATCGCCAATCCACAACTCTCCGTTTGAAATTTCTTCCAAACCAGCAATCATACGAAGCGTCGTTGATTTACCACAACCTGAAGGACCTACGAAGATAATAAATTCTTTGTCTTCGATCTCAAGGTTGAAATCCTTTACCGCATGAAATCCATTTGGATATACTTTGTTGATGTTTTTTAATGATAAACTTGCCATTACATGTTCCTCCCTGGAAATTAATATTTGCATAACATCTTCTATTAACACTATACACTATTTTGTCCAAAAACTCTATATCCAAATTTCATAAATAATTCGCAAATCTTTGTCTAATTTGCATAACTAACCACCTGCACTTTTTTCAATAAACCCCTCCCCCTGGACTTCCTTGGCATCCATAAGAATGACAAAAGCATTTTCGTCAGCATTTTTCACAATTTCAATCAGGCGGACAACTTCCTTTTTGGACACAACACACAAAAGCACGTTTTTGTCTTTTCCTGAATACATTCCTTTTCCATTCAGACCGGTAACACCCCGGTCCAGACGACGCATGACCTCCTCGGAGATTTTGTTGGGGGAATCAGATATGATATATGCCATCTTTGCAAACTTGAGACCATCCAGCAGGGCATCCGACACCTTTCCCGTGATAAACACAGCGACAATGGAGTACATCCCCGTCTGCATACCAAAGAAAAACATTCCCCCCAGCACAATGGCGCCATCAATGATGATCAAAAGCTCAGATATACTAAGTCCCGGAAACCAGTGATTCAGCAGCGTACTCAGCAGATCGCTTCCCCCTGTGGACGTATTCCTGGAAAACACTAGCCCCAGTCCTACACCATTGAGCACGCCTCCATAGATCGCCGCCATAAGATAATCCTTGTGCAGATTTTCAAAGGACGGCACTACCAGCAGTGCCACAGAGAAACAGAGAGCAGCATACAACGTCCTTTTCAGGAATCTGCCGCCTTTTAATCTTACCGCCAGAATAAACAGAGGGAGATTCAAAAAAAGGTTTGTAACGCCCACAGGAAGGCTAAATCCCCCCTTTGCCTCCAGCACCTTTTTTAATATGATACCTATGCCAGAAAATCCTCCCGTCACCATGGATAGAGGCTCATAAATGATATTGATCCCCGCCGCCATAAAAAAAGTACCTGCTGTCACAAGCAGGTACGATAACAGTTCACTGTCTTTCCTTTTCATCTGACAACTCCTCATTCACATCTGCTTTTTCCAAAAGCTTTTTGCTATTATAGTTGTCCATTTTTTTTCTAAATATTCGACGTCTCCAGGAACTGGAATATGGAATTCTTGCAATACAGGCATAGATTCCGCCCAGATGGAGCGTTTTTAAGATTGGGGGAACATGAATATTTTCCCGGATGATCAGATTCATAACACTGCTCAATACCACACAGAGTTTGGCGTTGATCTTGAGCTTATTGCTGTGCACCCATTCTTCTGCTTTAATGTCCTCCATGGAGATCAGGACAATATCCGGCAGCTTTGTATTGATATCGTTGATCAGGGCCTCCTGGCTCACCTCTTTACCAGCCACATACAGACCGACAATCTCCATAAAAGGATAATGGGTGATCAGATAACGGTAAACCACTCTCGCTTCTTTCTGGTCTTTCAATACCAGGTAGCATTTTTTCCCTTCTAACAGCCCGCGGTCGGCAGCTTTTCCCGCAGAACGGTAATCCACCACCATACCTCCGGTTTCCAGCACATCCACATGATACGTACTAAGTATCGCTTTCTCCCCAGGGAGAACCATATCTGCCTCCCTGAGCGTGTCCTGAACAAGTTCATTTGCTTCATAGGCATCGATATAATCCAGAGAGATCAGATGTATCATATTCAGCGCATCCAGGGAGAGATATCTGGCTACTTCTTCCCGAAGAGTTTCTTCGCTCAGAATATCCACTTCCAGATCCATGATCTTAATCCTTGTTCCCATAACCTTTCCTTTCTTTGCCAATGAGCTATAATAATATCACGGTTTATCATCTGTGCCAAGAACGATTTCTATATCCGCACTATTAGTAAGATCCTTCGCCTCCTGGATCACCGGTGCTTTGAAAAACGACTTCAGATATTTTCCCCATCTTCGTTTTCTGGCATAAATAATGGTTTTTTTCTGTACTTCTCCGCTGAAGTCCCCCACACCCATTACATAAAGACCCTCTGCCTCCAGTTTTTCCTTAAAAGAGGCAGCCAGACCATTAACCTTACTTCCATTTGTGATCTGTATGCTGCGGGACTTCAATTTTTCCAGATCCGTCGGCGCTGCCGTTCCGTCTACATGTTTCTGCTTGGCCTTCCGTTTTCCACTCTCCCATATCTCATCAATCATCTTTTTCGTCTTTGCCCCGTCCAGGGTAGCTTTCCCCTTGATCTCCTCCGCATAGGCACGGTGGGCATAGATGAGATCACGGTCTACTTTGACAAATGCAGGAACATACTGTTTTTTCTGGGACAACGTAATATCTGAGATTATGCTCTCCCATTCTTTTTCGATAAAGGCCTCCATGGCAGCCTCGTCTTTATTCTGCTGGACTTTATCCAAATATTCCTGCCGTGGGGTAAAGGCTCCTTCTTTCTTCTCAAAACGTTTGTTAAAATCCTCCGAATCCATGGCAGTAAAATACCCAATCTCTACATCCAGTACCTCCTGGAGAAGAAGTATTCCATATTCATAGGCAACATCCCCGGTAAAATATTCATTGATATCACGCAGCGTTACGATCTGCGGAATCTGGGAACTCACCTCCATATATTCATTGTATTTAGCAGCTGACAATGAGATATGAGTTTTATTTGGGATAGTAATATAATCAAGATTCCCAGTCTCTTTATCAAATAGTTCCAACACCACTGCCCGGACCAGCTTGGTATCTTTCTCTACGCTGTAGATCAGATTACTGGACTCAGAGCCCGCATTGACATCGATCACATGATCATATTTAGTGCTCCGCTCCTCCCTTTCGGTGGTATTAAAATACAACATTGTAAGAAAATAACTTGCAACCCCTACTGCAAGCAGCAAAATAATAATTCCCATTGTTTTTAAAAAAGTTTTTAAAACAATTTTGAACATATCTTCCCTCTCCTATCCTCACTGAACTCTGATATGTGACCAAACAATAGCCCTATTGTACCAGAAAATGCTTAAATATACAAGAATTTTTGCAAAATTTGAATGATCGTGGTAAACTGAAACCATACTTTATTTTGTAAATAGGAGACAAAAAAATGACGTATACCGTGATCATCACAGGCGCTTCCGGCGGCATCGGAAGTGCTGTTTCCAGGAAACTGGCAAAGGAAGGCTGCCAGCTGCTGCTCTGTGGCAGCTCCTCCCCGGAAAAACTTGAAAAACTTAAAACCGACTGCCTGAAATATACTTCAAAGTGTATTACATTTTGTGGCGATATCTGTGAAAGTGACACCTCTGTTCAGATCGTGGAGACGGCGCTGAAGCATTTTAAAAAAATCGATGTTCTCATCAACAATGCCGGAATCTCAAAAATCGGGCTTCTTCCGGACCTGTCCGATGAAGAGTGGTTTCAGATCTTAAATACCAATCTGTCCTCTGCCTTTTTTCTGTGCCGCCAGGTTCTTCCCCATATGATTCATGAAAAAAAGGGCAGGATCTTAAATATATCCTCCATCTGGGGAAACGCCGGAGCCTCCTGCGAAGCCGCCTACTCTGCCACAAAAGGCGGACTTAATTCACTGACAAAATCCCTTGCCAAGGAGCTGGCACCCAGCGGGATCTCTGTAAATGCCATTGCCTGCGGCATGATCGATACGGCTATGAATGCCTGCTTTACCCCGGAAGAAATCCATGCCATCTGCGAAGAAATCCCTGCCGGACGCATGGCTTCGCCGGAAGAAACCGCTGATTTCATCGCTTTGCTCCTAAAAGCACCAAACTATCTTACCGGCCAGGTGATCGGTTTTGACGGCGGATGGTGAATAAAAGTAATTCCTTCTGAACATACTATCTATGACAGAAGCACAAGCTGACACGACGAAACCATTGTGCTAAGATGTCGAATTTCAAACAGGAGGAATTTCTCTATGAAACGAAAAATATTACTGGTAACAGCTACAATGTGTCTGTCTGCCTTTCTTATGGCTGGATGCGGAAACAATAAAAATGACGATGCAACGGCATCCCCTTCTCCAGCCACAACAACAGAGAGCCCGGAACCTTCCGCCTCTCCGGCAGCCGCTTCTGACAATGGCACAGACGACACAGACACCACAGGCATGGACGGCGGCACAAACAATGACAACAATGACGGAAACAAGGACGGAACTGTCAATGACAACAACGACAACAATGGCAGCAACGATAACAAAGGCAGCAAAGACGACAATGCCCTTGACAAAGCAGGAGATGCAGTCGATGATACTGTGGATGGTGTAGGAAAAGGTGTGAAAGATACCGTAGATGGTGTAGAAGATGCGGTAGATGACATAACACGGTAGTTTTTTGAAATGTAACGTTCTATTATGTTGGAGCCATAAAACATTTTGCCTCCAACGATTGCCACGGTTGATCCCAAGTCCAAATGCGAATAACCCTGGCTTCCAAAACAAGGCCTCAGAATGTGGAATAAAAGCAGCCTTTCATTCCACATTCTGAGGTCTGTCTGTAATATTTATTTGCCATAGTGCACATGAAGCAACTCATGGGCACGGTCTTTCAGCATACCATTCTCATACATATTTAAAAGCGTAGGATTTTCTATGGAACGCTTGATAATAGCAGATTTATCAGCTTTATACATTCCAGTAGCGCGTTCCTGCTTTACGCTCTGATAGCCGAATGGCTGTCCGGCTCCGCCGATACATCCATAAGGGCAGGCCATAACCTCGACAAAATCCAGTTTTTCTTCGCCACGCTGTAGTTTCTGGATCAGGTTTTCTGCATTTCCAAGACCATTTACCACACCGACTCGAAGGGTCTTGCCGCCAATCTCTACCTCGGCCACCTTCGTGCCCTCCAGCCCTCTTATTCCAGAATACTCGATCTCCCGCAGGGCCTCGTTGTTCTGCTCCGCCACATGGCGCAGGGCAGCCTCCATAACACCACCGGTCACACCGAAGATCACACCGGCACCGGAACTGATGGAAAAGGGCATATCCGGAGCACTTGGCTCGATCTCATTAAACTGGATCCCCAGTTCTTTGATCATCAGTATAAGTTCCTTAGTGGTTATGACATAGTCCACATCCGGTACGTTATCCCTCTTGAATTCTTCTCTCGCCGCCTCGTACTTTTTCGCCACACAAGGCATAACAGCTACCGAGATCGTCTCCACCCCGGCTTCCTGATCCGCCGGCTTGTAATGCTCTTTGAGTACCGCACCAAACATCTCCATCGGAGACTTGCAGGTAGATACATAAGGAAGGAGCTCTGGATATTTGGTCTCTACAAAACGTACCCACGCCGGGCAGCAGGAGGTAAAGAGGGGCATGGAATTACCGAGAGGATATTTCTTTTCCCCATTTTCCAGCTTATAGACCAGTTCGCCAGCTTCTTCCACCACCGTTAGGTCCGCACTGAAACTGGTATCAAATACCGTGTCAAAGCCCAGCATCCGCAGGGCGGTAAATATCTTGCCCACAGAGTTCTTTCCTGCCGGAAGGCCAAATTCCTCACCAATGGCTACCCTGACCGCCGGTGCGATCTGGGCTACCACCCGTTTGTCCGGCGCATACAGTGCCTGCCACACCTCTCTCAGATCATTTTTGATCGTGATTGCTGCAGTGGGGCAGACAGCGGCACACTGACCACAGTTAACACAATCTGTCTCTACAATATCCCTGCCAAAAGCAGGACTTACTACCATGTTGGCACCGCGGTGGGCAAAATCTATGGCTCCCACATGCTGTACCTCATTACACATCCTCACACAGTCACCACACAGGATACATTTGCTCGGATCCCTCACGATGGAAAGAGATGAGTCATCGATGCAACGGTCCGGATGAGTATTGGGAAATCTGACATTGGTCAGACGGAACCTGGCTGCCAGCATCTGAAGACGGCAGTTGCCGTTCTTCTCACACACCGTACAGTCACGGCAGTGGGACGCCAGAAGAAGCTCCAGGATCATCTTCCGGTGCTGATGAAGCTTGGATGTATTTGTTTTTATCACCATTTTATCTTTGGGAGGAGTGGAACAGGAGGCGATGATCCCCCCTCTTTCATCCTCCACCACGCACATACGGCAGGCTCCATAAATGGACATATCTGTATAATAACAGAAGGTAGGTACATGAACGCCAGCCTTGCGGATTACCTGTAATATATTCTTTTCATCCGTAAATTCCGTACGGATTCCATCTATAACCATGTATTTTTTAGACATAAATTCTCCTTTCATGAATCCTTATAAGGTCATCCCCAAAAATCGAGACTAGAAGCTGCACTTCCAAAGAAGTTTATACTTCGGAGGAGGCTATACCTCCGAGGAAGCTACGCTTCCTTCACTGCCCCAAAGTTGCAGCCGTCCTTACATGCACCACATTTGATACATTTCGCCGTATCAATGACATGCGGTTCCTTGACTTTTCCGCTGATCGCTCCCACAGGACACATTCTGGCGCATTTGGTACAGCCCTTACACAGTTCCGGATCGATCTGAAGTGTGGTAAGCGCTTTACACTGGCCGGCCGGACATTTTCTGTCAACTACGTGGGCCATGTACTCGTCCCTGAAATATTTCAGTGTGCTGACAACCGGCGAAGCCGCCGTCTTTCCAAGACCACACAGCGCCGTTGCAGACACCGTGTCTGAAAGCTTCTCCAAAAGCTCTATATGAGCCATGGTTCCTCTTCCCTCTGTGATATCTGTCAGAAGCTCCAGCATTCTCTTGGTTCCCTCACGGCAGGGAACACATTTTCCACAGGATTCATTCTGGGTAAAATTCATAAAGAATCTAGCCACCTCAACCATACAGCTCTTATCATTCATAACAACAAGCCCGCCGGATCCGATCATGGCACCCACTTTTTTCAGTGAATCGAAATCCAGCTTCATATCCAGATGGTCTTCGGTTGCACTGATGCAAAGGCAGCCTCCGGAGGGTCCCCCGATCTGTACTGCCTTGAAGTCACCGCCTTTAACGCCGCCGCCAATATCAAAAATAACTTCCCGCAGCGTTGTTCCCATTGGCACCTCGATCAGCCCCGTATTATTTACATTTCCCGTCAGGGCAAAAGCCTTCGTACCATGGTTGTTCTCAGGACCATATCCCTTATACCACTCCGCACCGTTGAGAATGATAGGAGGCACATTGCAGAATGTCTCTACATTGTTCAGCACCGTAGGCTTGTCAAACAATCCGTGTTCTACCGTACGAGGCGGCTTCACGCGGGGCATACCACGGTTACCCTCGATGGAAGTCGTCAAGGCACTGCCCTCACCGCAGACAAAGGCTCCAGCACCCTGGCTGATATGCAGGTCAAAATCAAATCCCGATCCAAGAATATCTTTTCCGAGAAGACCTTTATCCATCGCCTTGTCGATAGCTGTCTGCAGACGCTCCACTGCGAGGGGATACTCGGCGCGGACGTATATGTAACCATGATGGGCATTGGTAGCGATGGCAGCGATCAGCATTCCCTCGATCACTCTGTGGGGCTCACCCTCCATCATGGAACGGTCCATAAATGCTCCCGGGTCTCCTTCATCTCCGTTACATACGATGTATTTTTCTTCCACATCCTGGTCCAGAACCTGCTGCCACTTCCTTCCTGCCGGAAATCCGCCGCCGCCTCGTCCTCTCAGGGCTGCTTCACTCACTTCATCAACAATTTGCTGAGGCGTCATATCAAACAGTGCTTTTGCCACTGCACTGTATCCTCCCAGCGCTATGTATTCCGCGATGCTCTCCGCATTAATCCTTCCGCAGTACTCCAGGGCTATACGGGTCTGCTGTTTATAAAAAGGTATATCTTCCTGTTTTACATAGGATTTTAATGTCTTGTCTTTGTATACAAGACGGTCAACCACTTCATCATTGATAATACTCTTTTCAATGATCTCCTCGCAATCCTCTACCTTGACTTTCAGGTAGAGCCAGCCCATCGGTTCAATCCTGAGAAGCGGTCCCATCTCACAGAACCCATGGCATCCACTCTTCTTCAGACCAATGCTCTCATCATGTGGCTCTTTCTCCAGGATCAGGGCGCAGCGCAGTCCCTTCGCCTCAATGATCTCTTTCATCTTATCATAAATATTAAGAGATCCTCCAGCCACACAGCCCGTACCGGCACAGATCAGAATCTGTTTTTTCTGGCTGTTCAGGGAGGCTTTGTACTCTTCCTGCTTTGCAATCAACTCTTCTCTTGTATTAATCTTCATCTGCCTCCCCCTCCTTCTCCTGCTCCTTTAGTGTCTGAATCAATTCCCTTGCTTTTTCCGGTGTCATCGCCGGATGAACATGGTCGTTCACCGTACATACCGGTGCCAGCCCGCAGGCTCCCAGACAGGATACGGTCTCTACTGTAAACATCATGTCATCTGTCGTAGGTTTCGCTTCGCTGACTTTCAGAATTTTACGAAACTCTTCCAGGATCGGAACGGATTTACGGACATGGCACGCCGTCCCATCACAGATCTTAATCACATATTTTCCCTTTGGTTCTAATGAAAAATTTTCATAGAATGTGGCAACCCCATAAATTTTTGCTTCACTGAGCTTGAGCTTCTTTGATATGTACTCCAGCGCTTCCTCCGGAAGATAATGATATTCCTTCTGGATCTCCTGCATGATAGCGATCAGAAGCGTGCTGTTATAATCATGCGCCTGCAGAATCTCATCCAGCTTTGCAATTTCCTGATGTGTCAATGTATTTCTCCTTTCTGTTTCATATCATACGTTAATGATAAAATTATACCATGAGAAGCTATTTTGTACAATATTTTTTATACAAAATACACAAAAAGATTGTATAGATCAAACCCATAATCGTCAATATTGCACCTGCCCGGATGCCGGGGGTGGCATATCTGAGCACTATGTCATGTGTTCCTTCCGGGATCAGCGCTCCAAGATACATCTTGTTTATCCTGCCTGTCTCTGTTTTCCTGCCGTCCACCAGGAGGGTATATCCCGTTTTGTAAGGCACCGCCAGACAGAGAATCTTTTCCCGGTAAAGTTTCAGGCTCCCGGTCAGACCGTTAGTTGTAACCTCCACACCCCGCAGACTCTCCTGGTTTCTCTCCGCCACCTTCCACGCCAGCCCCTCCATGGGAACCTCCACCAGCTCGATATTCTCCAGACGGTAGGCAGCAGGGCCATTGATACGGAAAGATACTGTCTCAGTCCGGCCTGCCTGCTCTTCCGATGGATTTCCCAGATTCACAACATAATCCTTCCGTCCGAAATAAAAGTCATAGGTCCGGTCGGAGATCAGAAAACTCTTTGACATATCACCCAGACTGATATTTGCCCAGGCAGTATTCCGGCGGGGATCCTGCAGCTCCAGCCCCGACAGGCGAAGATAGTATTCACAATCCTTTTTCCGCTGGAAGCTGATGGAAAATGTTCCGTTCTTTTTCTTCACCTTCAGCTTCCCACTCTGCCATTTCATATGTTTCACACCAGACATTTCAAAAGGAAGGGAAGCCCATTCCTTATAGATCTGCCCTTTTTTCACAGTCTCCGACTCCGACGTCTCTCTCTCAAGCCTGGAACCCCCTTCCAGAACGGCAGCAGTGAGAAGGATGTTCTGGCGGTCGAACACCCCGGCGCTGTCAAATTCGTTTTCAGGCACATAAGTATCATAGGTATAGCCAATAGAGGTCCTGTTGTCATTTTTATATACCTTTTCCCCTTTTCCGCAATCCCGGTACAGAGAAAAGCCATAAGGGACAGATGAAGCATTCCGGCTCACTACATAATGTACGTTTGCCAGGTTTTCCAATATGCTTCTTCCGTCATTTCCAAGCATCCGGTGGGTATACATAAGATCTGCTGCATTCTCCATGGACTTCATATAAGCGGAATATCCGGAGCTGATCACGCTGTAATAGACGGAAATGCCGTTGTATGCCTGGGGAACCCCCGCCACAGAACGATTTGGGTTCTCTCCCTGATCCGTCATCACATCGATACGCTCCAGGGAATCCAGATCCTCCGAGACCGCCTTTACCCCCTCGCTCTCATAGGCCTTTTTCACACTTCCGGCATCCATATAGGCATCCAACATCCCTGTCCCCATTGTCCCATACATCAGATTTCCATTCACCATCAGATTCAGCAGGAGCAGCCCCCACAGCGCCCGCTCCCTCCACCTCTTCTGGCGGATCAGGCAAAGGGCAGCCAGAGTCAGTCCCAAAAACAGGATCATACTGCCGGTATGCCAGATCCCCTCCCTGCTGGTCAACAGGCAGCACAGGATGACATAGCAGCCACACACTAGAATAATTTTTTTCTTATCCCTACGCTCCAGACACAATAGAGAAGGCATCATCAGGACAAGCACCAGAGAAAGCAAAAAGGCCGGGATAAACATAAAACGGTTGGTGATATAGCCAAAGCCATTGAATACATATCCCACAAAAGGCGATGCCACTGCCAGGATACTAAGAATCACACAGACTTTCAGCGTCCGGTACTTCTTTTCTCTCCGCAGCAGGAGCAGCCCACAGGCAAGAAGAAGGATCACCGCCATAGAAAAGTATCCCACTGCCCCAGCGTCATCATTTTCTGTTACGCTGATAAAATGTAAAAACATGTTTTTGTAGTAATCCAGTGGATAGAAAAGTAACGAAGAAAACGGTACATTCACCTCTCCCCGGCTGCTCTCCAGATAACCAAAGATACAGGGCACAAACAGCACGCCTGACAGAAGAACACCGCCGGCTGATACCATAAGGCAGCGCAGCCCATCCTTCCAGACCTCTTTTATGTCCCTGCCGTGGCGCATAAAGCTCCGGGCAGCAAAATAACACACGCCGGCGATCACGGTCATGTAAAAGAAATAATACCCGCTGACGATACTAAAAAACACGCTGAAAATAAGCAGAAGAGGTGATCTCCGCCGCAGCACCTTCTCCAGGCCAAGAAACACCAGAGGCAGATAGATCATGGCATTCAAAAAAAAGGGATCCTTCACTGACCACAGGGCAAAGCCGCAAAAGCAGTAGGCCAATGCCCCGTACACACTGTAACGGCGCTGCAGCTTCATCCCCTCACAGTAAAAGAGAAAGGCGGCTCCCGACAGATACAGCCGGAGCCCGGTCAGAATACCATAGACATATTCGGTCCACTGTCCCCGGAAGGGCAGCAGAGACGCCAGAAATACCAGGGGATCTCCCAGTCCATAATTGGCAAAGGTGGTGATGATATCCTCTCCCTGGCCGATGGTATAGTCCATCATCGGAACCGCAAATTCCCCGCTGAACAGACCAGAGACCAGTTCCCGGTAATAAGAGATCAAGTAGCGCAGGGCGGGATAGTACTGCCGGAAACCGTCACTTTTCCAGACAAAACTCTTACCCTGTATAAAAAATGCAAGGAAAGCTCCCGCAAAAACTACGAGGAACAACAGAGTATATTTCAAAAAACATTTTCTTCTGCTCATACGATATACTTAACCATCCTTTCATCACCGGCTGGTACGCTAGCCCAGATACCTCTGGCGGTCTCTTTTTTCCCGGAGCTTGTCTTTCGTAGTAATATGGTATTTGATCAGCCTGCTCTCATTTTTGCTCACAACGATGCTCTGGATGATGACCATATAACGTATGCCGCCATATTCCCGGATCCATGCCGCCAGCTCATCACTAAATGCATCTTTGGGGATAAAGAACACACTGCGTTTCGTATCCTGTCCCTGCATGTACTGCAGAAACTCCCTGCGGCTTTTAATGACCGGCATATACACCACCGTCCGCCCCAGCCTGCGGTTTTTACCCCTCTTAAAATCTTCCAGCGTCTGCCGCCAGCCTACTCTCGGGCTTCCAATATGGACTGCTTTTCTCTCCAGCCCGTTGATCCACTCCGCCACCTTCTCCGGAGTTTCAAAGACAGGAAAACCATATTCCTCCCCCTGGCCGCCCAGTCCATAGCGCCATGCCATATCAGCCTCATCATCCACAAACTGGCATACCGGCCTTCCCAGAGCTTTCATCACAAACATCTCTTCTCCATACTCGCCCACCAGGGCATGACAGCCCGCAAGAACCTCCAGGGGTTCCCGGTTTTCCGGGAAAAATTCGATATGCTTCCAGGTATTTTCCCGGAACCTGCGGCGGATGATCCTCGGAAAGCAGAACAGGATCTTCCTTCCCTCCTCCAGCCTCTCATCCAGCTCTGTCAGTTTCTTTTTGAGGCTGCTCAGGAACAGATAATTCCTGCTGTCTTTCAATCCCGGAAATTCCCTGACAGAAGGCATGTATGCCACCCGTACTGTACCGTCCTCCTCCCTGTCCGCCGAATGCAGCAGCGCCCTCGTCATAATAAAACAGCCCTTATCCCGGCAGATCTCCGCCATATTATACTTTTCCAGGAGAGGGATGAACTGCTCCCTCAGTTCCTCTGGAAACAGGATCTTATCTGACTGTGCCAGGCTGAGCTGTATACCCTGGATGTTCCTGGCATCACAGACCAGCTCTGTCCCCTGTGCCGCCAGCGAGGGCAGAAAGTCTGTAAAGATCAGTAGTTGTTCCTTTCTCTTCCTGAAAAATCCTGGAAATGACCGATTATTGACCAGATATTTTGCTGTCGCCAGCAGCTCCAGATAACGTTCCGAATTCATATCCACGTATCTGACATAAGAAGGGAACATTTGGGAAAAAGCACATACCTTTCCCAGGTCAGCTGCCGCCACATATACCTTAAAATCCATGTAGTCTGACACATCCATGGCGATATAATACCCTATTCCCCGCAGATCGTTTCCGTGATAGCATTCTACTAACACAGTGTTTTTTTCGATCTCCCGCTCTGCTGTCAGCTCCTCATAGAGTTCCGACCGCTTTTTTTTCTTTAAGTTCTTCGGCTCTTCCCGGGGCGGTGTCCCAGGAGACACATCCCTTTTCTTTTTTTCTTTCTTACCTGCTTTCCTGCCAGCATTCTTTCCTTCTCCTTTTTCAACTGTCTTTTCTGGGCTCTTCCCCTCTTTTCCCTCTCTTTCTTCTGCTTTCTCCAGGGCTGCATACTCTTCTGTATCCCTCCACCCCGGGAAATACTGATCCAGAAGCGCAAAGGCACGTTTTTTAAATTCCCGCTTAAAAATGATATCATCATAATTATGCATCTCGTCAAAGCGGGCATAAATATGACGGAGGTTGAAAAAAAGCAGGGTATCATAAAACCGTTCAAACATCCCCCGATGCTGATAGGCATCGTTCATGATCTGCAGGGCATCGATGATCTGCCCGTGTTTTTCATTGAAAGTGCTGATGGTGCCTCCCTTTCTTCCCTTAATGTAATAATACAGCTTTTCATGTACCCGCCCCACCTTCCTGGCATCCATAAAGAGCGGGAAAATGGCACACAGGTCTTCAAAGATGATCCCCTTGCGAAAGGAAAAACCGCTCCGCTCCAGCAGTTCCCTGGTATATAGCTTATTCCAGGGATAGGGGGAATTGATACGTAAGAGCATGGGATTCTCATAAATACTCTGGTTAAATTCCCCTTTATATCCGGTCTGATACACCGTGATCTCCCCTGTCACTTCGTCGCAGCCATAGTATCCGCAGGTGACCATATCACAGTTCTGTTCCTCTGCTTCCCGGTACATCAGCTCGTACATTTTCGTACTTACAAAATCATCACTGTCCACAAATCCAATATATTCACCGGAAGCCTTGGATATTCCAAAGTTTCTGGCCTCCGCCTGCCCCTGGTTTTCCCTGGTGTACAACATCACCTTGTCCGGGTAGCGCTCCGTATATTCTTCAATGATCTCCCCCGTACGGTCTGTACTGCCGTCGTTCACCACAATGATCTCCAGATTCCCATAGGTCTGGCTCACAAGGGAATCCAGACACCTCCGGATATAATTTTCCACATTGTATGCTGGCACGATGACGCTGATCAGTTTCTCACTCACGCTGCCACCTCCTTTTCCTCTAATGTTTTTTCAAACAGGTCTCCGAAAGCAAACCAGTAGGCAAATGCCGGAAATACCTCAAAGGGAAGAAACAGGCATTCCGTCAGGGTCGCCACGAGAAATCCCACACAGATCGCCGGGATCAAAAAAGCATAGGTGGCATTCCTTCTCCGGTTTGTCATATAAAACAAAATAGAACGAACCAGGCTCAGAACAGTGATGACACTGTAAAACAGCATGCTGGGCACGCCGTAGGTATAGGCAAACTGGAGCCAGTTGTTGTGGGCATGGGACACTCGTTTGTTATTTATCTTCATTGTTACCCTTTTATGCCCCTTGATATTCAGCTTCTGCAGATAAGCTTTATAGATAGTGATGCGGCCGGAGGATATTTTATTCAGGGTAGCATTGCTGTCCAGGCTCCTGACGATCCGCCCCCAGATCCCATTATTGCTGGTTTTATGATCTGTAACCTGGACACTCTCGATCTCATCAAACTCAGCCAGCACTTTATCTCCGATATCTTCTATTTTTTCCCCATTGGAGAGATAGAGCACGTCTTCATCAAACACAATGGGATTTCCCACCAGCTTCGGCAGATTCCTGATGCCTGCAAAGTACACAGGATAGCACACCGCTGTGACCAGCACCAGCGCTGCCAGTCCCTTGAGAAAAGCGGCATAACGTCCCTGCTTTTTTCCCATATAGATCCGGACGCCGATCCACAATAAGAAGATTGCTCCAATGGCCAGCATCGCCGTCCTCGCCTGGGATACCAGCAGATAAAACAGGACGAGGGCCAGCTGGAGATACGTAGGAAGGCTTTTTCTGAATTTTTTTCCTGTTTCCACATTCCAGTCCAGATCTGACATATATACCGCAAAGATCACATAGAGATACAGGCCAAAGGTATTGGGATTGGT
Source organism: uncultured Eubacterium sp. (assembly GCA_910584645.1). Lineage (GTDB taxonomy): Bacteria > Bacillota > Clostridia > Lachnospirales > Lachnospiraceae > Eubacterium_F. The sequence goes on along the minus strand of CAJUAU010000001.1, from coordinate 117,832 downwards.
AAAGATCCCCGCATACCTGCCGCCCTCAAAATAGGGGCGGAACAAAAAAGAGATCCCCGCCATCAGAAGAAAGGAATACTTCACCGCATCTTTAAAGGCTTTCCACAGCAAATCTTTCCGGCTGTGGTTCTGCCATACAAAAAACACCCCGGTAAACACAAGAGCAAGTATGATCCCCAGCCCGCATGCTTTTTTGCTCACAAACAGATCCGACAGTGTAAACACGATACACATGCCGAACCAGGCGATGCACATGGATCTGCGCCAGGGCTTTCTCAGCAGGGAGCGGTCCAGCGACAACAATGCAATTAAAAGCATAAGAAAAATACCGCAAGCCGTATTGTAAAAATAGCTTTCCTTTTGCAGTACATACCGCACGATGCAGAACAGTACAAGGTCTGCAATAAAGCACCCGGTCAACAGTCTGTATTTAACCTTTGAACTTATTTTCCCCATAATTGGAATCCATGGAGATAACAAACTGATAAATAAGTCCTGAAGCTTATCGATCATAGTCCTTCTCCTCCAAAACCTTCTATCTCAACACAGCAGCCACTGTCTGAAATATTATGCTGATGTCCCGGAAAAAGGAGTAATGGCCCAGATATTCCAGATTATACTCCATTTTCGCCGGGAGAATCTCCTTTGTGTAAACCTCATCGACGTCCTTTCCCTGGGACAAAAGCCGCTCCTCATCCTTATACTGGATACTGGCAGTGGAAGTAACCCCCGCAGGAAGCAGCAGCGTTGCATACATGGCATCGCTGTAACACTTCACATATTTCTCCACCTCCGGCCGCGTCCCCACAAAAGACATCTCACCCTTTAAAATATTTAGCAGCTGGGGCAGCTCATCCAGACGTACTTTTCTCAGAAATTTCCCAATCCCCGTCACTCTGGCATCCCCGCTGACCGTCACCTGGGATCCCTGGCCGGGTGCCCCTGCCACCATCGTCCGGAACTTGTAGATCCGAAACCGCTTTCCATATGTAGTCACCCGGACCTGGCGGAAAATAACCTCACCTGGTGATGTCGCCTTTACCGCGATACCGATCAGAATCATAAGGGGAAATAATACAATTAGCAGCAGCAGGGACATGACCACATCGAAACAGCGCTTTGCCGCCAGCGCTCCCTGCTTTTTTTTCAGTTCTTCATAATAAAACCTGACTTCCTGATTTCGCATCTCTTCAGGAAGCTGCTCCCATTTTCTCATAGCCTTCTCCCATTCTCCGTTTCATGCACTGCTTCAGAAAATATTCAGTGTTCCAGTGACAGAAGCTCCTGTTCTAACACGCCCAGCACATATTCCACTTCTTCTTCTTTTAACAGAGTGTGCAGCGGCAGGCTGATCTCATTCTCAAATATGTGAAAGGCACAGGGAAAGTCTTTGATGTCAAACCCCATATTTTTATATGCCGTCAGCATCGGAAGCGGTTTATAGTGAACATTTGCCGCCACCCCCTGTTCTGCCATCCTCTCGATCAGCACATTCCGCGCATCCTGTGTACATCCCAGGATCCGCAGCAGGTACAGATGGCCGCTGGAACAGATCTCCCCATCGTAGTGGACAAGGCTCCTGCATTCCCATGCTTTCAGCTTTTCATTGATTTTACTTATCCCCTGGTCATAGAGTCCCACCAGCTGCTGGCGTCTCGCCAGAAGCTCCGGATATCTCCTGAGCTGGACTAGTCCGATCGCCGCCTGGATATCTGTCATATTGCATTTATATGCCGTCGACAGGATATCATATTCCCAGGCGCCCGCCTTTGTCTTTGCCAACGCGTCTTTGGACTGGCCATGCAGGGAAAACAGCATGTATTCCCGGTAGATCTCTTCTGGATCAACTCCGTCAATATCCTTCCACACCACAGCCCCTCCCTCGGCGGTAGTGAGATTTTTTACCGCGTGAAAAGAAAAGGAAGTAAAATCGGCAAACTGTCCTGCTGGCTGCTCTCCCACCCTGGCGCCAAAGCCGTGGGCACAGTCTGCCAGCACCAGTATCCTTCCCAGCGCTTTCTGATACTTATTATCTCCGGAACAGAACATCTCTTTCTTTCTCTCTATGATCTCATAGATCCTCTTGTAATCGCAGGGCACCCCGGCGATATCCACCGGCATCACCGCCTTTGTGGCAGAGGTGATCCGCTCCTCCAGCTGGTCATAGTCCATCTCAAAGGAATCCTCTGCCGTATCCACCAGAACCAGAGTGGCTCCGGTGTGGCACACGGCACTGGCTGTAGCCGTATAGGTATAAGCACTGGTGATCACCTCATCCCCCGGGCCAATGCCAAACAGCCGCAACGTCATCTCCATACATGCAGTGGCAGAATTCAGGCATACCGCCTTCGCCGTCCGGCACCACGACGCGATCTGCCGTTCAAATTCTTTCGTCCTGGGTCCCGTGGTGATCCATCCGGAACGGAGGGTATCTGCTACTTCTTCTATCTCTTCTTCCGTGATATCCGGTGGTGAGAATGAAATCTTCATATCCTGTCTCCTTTCCCTGGCTTGTATTGAAAACAGGAGACTCCTGCTGACAGCAGCGGAATCCCCTGTGATATCTTTTCCTGTCAAAGCCCCGATCACGGACAGCTGATCAGTTTCTCAATTTGTCAGTTAATTAAATTCCGGAAGGCTTTGGGACGAAGTATTATCCTTTGTGTTATCTTTATCATCTTTATTATCCTTCTCCTCTTCTTGGGAGTCTGGTGCAGCCTTCAAAAGATGTTTAATCTTCTTGGTAATCTTTTCTACAGAATTATAATCTGGTATGCATACGTATTGCGGTCTATACCTGATACTAAAGGTCGTTTTTTTCGCCCCCGTACCAGTGGCATTTGCATATTTGATCCTCCACTGAGACATGTCGTCCAGCTGCATCTTCACAAGAGATGTGATTTCCTTCGTAGACATATTAGTCTGGAAATTCTTAGAGGCAGTCTTCAATAGCTTAGTATATTTCGGCAGGATATTTGGCGACATGGCCTTATTTAATATTGCCTCGATCATATGCTGGTGGTTCCGGCCTCTCTGGGCATCGCCAGTGGCAAAGTGATGTCTCTCACGGCAGAACGCCAAAGCCTGTTTGCCATTTACATGGTTATAACCCTTCTTAAAGCTCGGTCCCCAGTCAGAAGTAAAATCAAAATCTGAATAAACTTTCACACCTCCCAGAAGATCCACGATCTTTTTGATGCTGGTAAAATTAACCCTTATATAATAATCAATATCGATATCATATAGCATCTCCAGTGTCTTCACAGAACAATCCACACCGTGGTTCCCGGCATGGGTCAGCTTATCCGGAATGCCGTTTGATACGGAGGTCGGTACATAATAATCTCTCGGTGTCGAAGTAAGAAGGATCTCTTTCGTATTCGGATTCACTGTCATGATAACATTGACGTCACTCCGGCTGGTAGTCTTGATATCGCCATATACATCGTTACCACTCAGGTAGATGTTGAATGGCGTCGTTGTGATATCATCCAGCTGTTCCTTTTCTTCAATGATTGTCTCCACTTGATGGGTATTGAGAACCCTGGTGTCTTCAGAAAAAGTTTTATAATAATCCTCGATCAGACTCCGGTTCACCTCATTGATCACAATGGCATTGACATCTTTGGCATAAAGGGCATCGATCAGTGTATCGTTGTCCTGGTACTCTGCCTTCAACGGCTCCTGCCCGATGGCTTTTTTCACCTTTGCCAGCATTTTGTCCGTGTTGGCACGGTCATTCACATCCAAAATGCCGAATTTATACTCCTTTGTGTCGTAAATACTCTGTGCAGGATCATCTTTCAGCACAATACAGGAAATCTGGTCCACCTTTACCTGGTGGTCTGCCATCTCATCGATGGCTGAGTAGGTATTAATACAGTAGTAACCGCCTCCAGCATAAAACAAACAGATCACAATACACAGGATCCGCCCGATGATGCGGCTCTTGTCTGTCATCTGGCTGATGACCGCATAGGCAAGGAAAAAAACACAGATCCCGATCAATGCCACTATATATTTTGTCGAAAAAAGATCGACATAAAAAGCAATCCCGATCAGCGCTGCACTCACCAGCAGCTGAATCACAAGAAAAACAATACTTATCTTTCTGCTCAACAAAGTTTTCAAGAAACATCCCTCCACATTTTTTTCTTCACCCGGCAGCTTTTAATCGGCACCGCCAGGCTGTCTGTATTTTTTCCAGTTCCTTCCACTAGGACCCAGAACATTTTTATTATATACCAAAAAGATCAAAAAATCAATTCCAAAAGTCGTAATGTGGCTTTTCCATCCAATTTGTCGAACATCAGCTCTGTAAAGGCAGCCGCCTTATTCTCCTCTGCCGCTTTCAGGCAGTCCAGCACCTCTTCTGTACTCTGCACAACCCTTCCCGGCACAAAACTGCGGTAATCCCTATAAAAACTTCTTCCATTTTTTTTAAACTGTTCCAGGTCATAGGCATAGAAGATCATCGGTTTATTCCTGAGACAATACTCAAATACAATAGAGGAATAGTCTGTGATAAGTACGTCAGCCACTGCCAGCAGCGTCGTTACTCCCGGATATTCTGACACATTGATGATATTTTTCCATCTTTTCTCTTCCCAGGAAATCTTCTGCGCCACATGAGGGTGCAGGCGGATCAAAAGTACATCTTCCGAACTCATTTTATCTGACATTTTCTGCAGGTCCAGATGGATCTCCGGAGAATCCACCTCGCTGTCACGGAAGGTGGGGGCATATAAAATGCAGCGTCTCTTTTGAACCTGTGGATACTGGTTTAAAAACTGCCCTCTCTTTTCTTCCAGAAAATCCGGATCCAGAAGAAGATCTGTCCGCGGCAGTCCGATGGGATAGATCCTGTCCTCCCTCACCCCAAAGGCGCTGGCATACTCTGCTTTCACTTCTTCAGAATTCACGATCAGATGGGTAATGTTCTGGTTGGCGCGGTACTCCAGCTTCCCCAGTGTGCCTGTATTCACATCCTGTCCAAATTTTTTTATGGTTCCTGTCCCATGCCAGAGCTGCACTACTTTTACCGATCCTGGAAAATGAAGATAGGCCATGGGCAGAAACTCATTATCCAGAAATACATAGGAGGCCGTGGCAAGATGATATGCTTTTCGGATAAAAAAGTTTACCGGATCCGATATCCGGTCTTTTCTCGTAAACCAGACCAGCCGGTACCCTTCCCCTCTCTGCCGGACCGCCTCCGCCACGATGCCTATATTCCCTTCCGGACTGTCATCATGGGTCGCCACAAGAAATATCTTTTTCCGGTCTCTGGGAAACAGGCGGGACAGATAGTAGAACACCGCAAATAATAAATAACCTGCTTTTTTAATCATTTTCTTTACTAAATCCCAGATCTTCCTTTATCTTTGATGTAGAGATTCCTTCTGTTCTCGGAAGGTAGACCACTTCACAGTAATCTTTCAGAAAATCAAATTTTCCTTCCCAGTCATCTCCCATCACAAATACGTCCACGTCATTGTTCTTGACATCATCAATTTTCTGCTCCCAGGTATATTCCGGCAGCACCTCATCCACGTACTTGATCGCCTCGAGTATGATCTTACGGTCCTCAAAGGAATGATATGCCTTTTTTCCTTTTCCCGCATTGAATTCATCACTGGAAACCACTACGATCAAATAATCCCCCAGCGCTTTGGCGCGGCGGAGCAGATTGATATGCCCCACATGAAGCAGATCATAGGTACCATAAGTAATTACCTTTTTCATTTTATCCTCCATTCCATTCTGCGGCTGCCCGCATATTCCGTATCTAACTAACCATCATCCAAAGTACTTAATCGTCCCGTTCCATGCCGAGTTTTTCGTCATACAGATCCACGATATCCTCCACATCGCCCTGGGCGATCAGCCTGCCCTGCTCTAACAGGATTCCCTTATTGCACATCCGCAATACCTGATCCGTGGAGTGGGATACAAAAAGTACTGTCACACCTTTGTCAAACATGCTCTGGATACGCGCTTCACATTTTTTCCGGAAACGCTTGTCGCCCACACTGAGCACCTCATCCAATATGAGGATCTCCGGCTCCACCACAGTAGCAATGGAAAAGCCCAGTCTCGACTTCATGCCCGACGAATAATTTTTCACCGGAACATCGATGAATTTGCCCAATTCTGAAAACTTTACGATCTCGTCATATTTTTCCTGAATAAATTCTTTGCTGTAGCCCAGCACCGCGCCGTACAGGTAAATATTTTCCGCCCCGGTATACTGTTTATCAAAACCAGCTCCCAGCTCCAGGAGCGGCGCGATCTTTCCATAGCAGTCCACATTTCCCTCCGTGGGCTTGAGCACTCCCGCGATCACTTTTAATAATGTACTCTTACCAGCGCCGTTTAATCCGAGGATCCCCACCCGGTCTCCCCGTTTTATCTCAAAATCTACATCTTTGAGCGCCCAGAACTCCTGGTACATAAGCTCCTTCTTCAGCATTTTTATAATGTATTCTTTAATGTTATCTACTTTCTGGGAGCTGAGATTGAATTTCATGCTGACATGGTTTACCCTCAGAGCCAGATTCTTCTTCGCCATTGCTCTTCTTCCTTCCGTTCGTTGATCACTTCTTAAATATTCAAAATAAAAGTATCCTGTTTGCGGTAGAATAAAAACATCCCGATGCCGATCAGCACTGCACTTACCCCAAAAGTATAAGCAAGCATCGTCATATCAAAGGGTTGTCCAAATAAGCTCCGCCTGAAATTATCAATGATCCCAAATAATGGATTCAGCTTCACTACCTTTCTCGTCGTATCCCCAAGACTGCTGGCAAAATAGAAGATCGCACTGCAGTACATTATAAGCATCAGCATAACGCTCCATAAATATTCAATATCCCGGAAAAATACACATAACGTAGCGAGGACCAGCCCCGTCCCCACCGCCAGCATAAGCAGGTTCACCAGCGGCACAATGGACAAAAGCATATAGCCATTCATCGGCGCTTTATAAGTTCCAGTGGCAAGGAAAAATACCATCACACATACGAGCACCACCAGGGAGATCACAAAGATCACAAAATTCGATAAGATCCCCGACAGCGGATACATATACTTTGGTACATACACTTTTTTTATCATTCCGCCATTGGCCCGGATCGAGCGCATGGCGCTGTTGGTAGAAGAGGAAAAAAAGGAATACAAAAGACGTCCTGTCAGTACATATACGGGAAAGGGAACCCCTTTAAAAGCGGGATCCTGTCCCTTTCTCCCCAGCATTGGCCCAAATACCACACTCAGCACGATCATCACCAGCAAAGGCTCGATCAGTGTCCACAAGATACCCAGATAACTTCTGCGGTATTTCAGCTTGATGTTTTTCTTCGCCAGTTCTCCCAGCAGATACCGGTATTTGTTAAAATTCTTGATCACCTGTGACATAATATCATAGTCCTCCATCTGTGCCGGAGCCTGTTTTCCCATCTGCTCCATGCCATCTCTGTGTCAAACTTATTTTACAATCATTTGATTATATCATTACTACAGCGGATTCGTCAACTTTTTTGTAAATGCTGGGATCTTCTTTCCCAAACATATAGTATATCCAGTGTAACTATCTTTACAATATAATGTCACACTTTTCATAATGGTACTTCACATTCTTTCCATGTAAACCGGAATGATAAGTATAAAACAGCTTATCAGTATGTACATCTGCCATATAAAACCGCCAGCGCGCTTAACGGAACGGAAATACCAGTAGGAACAATAGCTCTATTGAAGTAAAAAAATCCATTTGATAGAATAAAAGAGGATAATTTGTCGAATATTGGAATGGGGTTAGATCATATTAAATAATGATTCATATAAGTAAACTTTGTCAAATATTTTTAATAGGAATGAAAAAGGAGGGCTAAACACTATGACAAGCCGCGAATTCAGACCATCCACACTGGTACCAAAGGAAGATAGCGCATCCCAGGATACACAGGGATCTCTGGCAGAGGAACTGTTTCTGGAAGGTATTGTTATGCGCTCATGCAGCGATAACGATATTGAGTTTTCAAATGCACTTTTGGTTAAAGTGTCAGATAAAGGAAAAGCTCCTGACAAATATAAAAAAATTCAGGATAAAGTATTTTTCAAAGCCTATGCAAAAATTTGCTGCCAAACAGACCTTTGCAAAAGAGTGGATTGTGAAAGAAATGATGCCTATGCCGCTGAAATTGTAGTAGAAAAACTTGAAGGACTCCATGAAGAAAATGTACCAGATAATGATTATATTAGCAATATCAAGGTAATTGATCTTCCCCAGACAGATAGCGAAAGTACAGTCCAGAGAAAAGGCATTCGCTATATATGCAGAAAGACCGGATATACTGAGATCGCCTGTCCCATCAAGCTGTATGACAGGACTATGGGGGCACTGATCGTAGGGCAGATCATTGAGGAAAACAATCTGGAAAGCTGGGAAAACACAATTACAGAGCTCTGCAGAAAATCCAGGTATTCTGATGAAAAAACGGAAGAACTCTTAAATGAACGTAAAAGAGCAAAATCCGAAAAAGAAGTACAGTCCATAATTTCAAAAGTCTTCCATGCCGTTCAAGCAATAGAAAAAGAATTAAAGGATGTCTATAAAAACAGGCAGGAACAATATAGTCTGGAACAGAGCAATATCTACATTGAAAAATTTAAAACAGATTTAGATGTTGAAAAAGGAAAAATTGCGTCTTCAACAGATAAAGCAAATGTATACCCCGCCACGGTATGTATAAAGGTTTATGAGAGTGTTGGAACTTGTATTCGTAATTGCGTTAAAGATATTTGTAAAAAAATAGGAATAGAAACGTATGCACTATTCTTACCAGACATGAAAAATCTGACTGATAATAAATACCATCAGCTCAGATGTAATCGTATGATATTAAATCTAGATCACTTCCTAAACAATAGTACTTCAAACCCCTTATGTGGCAAGGATAATATCCTCCAATATTTAGAAAGTAATATTGGACAGGAATATGATTATATGCTTGTATCTAAAATGGAAGGATATCCCATCGCCCTGCTACTTTGCCTAGATGAATGTTTAAAGGACATAAGCAGCGAAGAGGAAAAATCGTTGCTGACAGAAAGTATTCATTGCATTTTCAAAAAGACTTTTTCCTTCGCCCAAATGGCTGGCATCGAGGCAAAATCAGAGTACTTCCGGGCTTTTCTTGACAGTTCAATGTCCATCATGCGTCATGAACTGGGACAGAGCAACGCGGGATATCAAATGCTGCTGGAACAATTTCGGACAAACGTGGAGCGTTATTCAAAAAATAGTTTTCAATTTGATCACTCACCTAAGGCAGAAGAGAGTTTTCAAATTTTTATGGAATATTGTGAAAACATGATCCAAAATTCAGAAGAATATTTGTATACCACCAGAATACGTATGAATTCCACCAAATATTTGACGGAGTTTAAGCCAAAGGTAAAACAGCTTTTTTATCCCTATGAGGAATTCTTATTTAAATGGCAGCAAATATATAATAAAGCTGTAACAGAAAATAATTTGCAGTTTCAGTTTCCTCATGTATTTTTTAATGATCTGTCCCGACCAAGAATGTATGGCGATCCAATGATGATCGAACAGGCCGTCTACAATCTGACAAATAATGCAATAAAATATGCCATGCAGGGGACAAAGGTGTCCTTAGACTGCAGGTTAAATGAAGATAAAACCAAGTATGAAATCGTAGTAAAAAATATAGGCATGCCTTTTAAATCCCAAGATGAGGTTGATGAGATCTTTGAGTACGGAGTGCGGGGATCCAACAATGAAAAAGAAGGCAGTGGACTGGGGCTTTTCCTGACACGTCAGATCGCACTGGGCCATGGGGGCAATGCAGAGTGTAAAGTAGAAAGGTTAAGCAAATACAACTGGTCCCTAATGCAGCTCTACATCGATTTTTATGAAGATAATAAGATACGAAATCTATGCAAAGATAAAGAGTTGTACGAGGAACTCAAAATAGAATGGGAATCGAAGAAGGATGACATCCGGAAAAACATCGTTCGTGAAATTCCACGTACAGCATTTACGCCGATGTACGTTCATCAGAATATCCGGCGAAAGACTGCACAATTTATATTTACATTTTGGATTCCATACGCGGAATAGAAAGGACAAGAAAATGAAAGTATTTATTTTAGAAGACGAAGTAAGCTGTGATCCCATCATTGAGTGGATAGAGTGTCGTTTTGATGTTGTGCATGCTAAAAATATAGAAGATGCCACCTATTATCTAGAATACGAGGGAGAAAATATTCAGTGTAATAAATTTATCTTTGATGCATCAGTTCCGGCGGCTACAGTTACACATATAGGTGGTAAGGAAGAAACCTTTAACGGGGCATTGAATGGTATTGATTATATGATATCATGCATTCAGCGGCTGGTACTGGACAAGCCAGGCAATAAAATTGCCGTTTTGACTGCCTTTGATCTACAGGTGAAAAAGTATCCTATTCCTGAAATCATGCGGGAGAAAATAGAAATAATATCGAAAAACGACAATGATTTGGTCAAATTACTGCAAAATTTTTTAGAATCAAACTAAGAGGATGATAGATAATGAATATGATAAATTATCAGATTTGCTCATGCGGAATTAAAGGAAAAAGAGAAGTAGATTATACCATCGAAGAACACCTAAAACAATTTAGGGATGACGCCAATTATAAGGTGTTGTATGACTGCTGGGAATTGGAAAAAAAGCAATACGAAAACAGGCTGAAAGCAGTGGGGATCCGGTACCAGACCTACAGCCAGCACGATGCCAGCCATTCGGAGGCGATATTACAGCAGATTGCCTGCTTTCTGGGAGAGGAGCGCATCCACCAGCTCTCTCCCACCGATGCATGGCTGTTATTGGAATGTGCTTACTGCCATGACATTGGCATGGTTGTATCGGCAAAGGAACTACTTAGTAAATTTGCAGCATTGGATGATATTGAATTTGAAAACCAGTCAGAGATCATGTATAACAGCGAAAATGATGACACCAGACTTGCCTGGAGCTATCTGAAACCGCTGTTCCTCTATGCCGGAGAGATAAAGGATGACAAAAATGCGGAAGAATGGAGTGAAAAAGAAGACAGCAATATTGAAAAATATAAAAACATCCAAAGCCTGAAAAAAATATTTCATTCCGAGTGGTACGAGTGGCCCTTATATTTTACCCAGGCTTTTATGCTGATCACACAGGAGTATTCCAGGTCAAGCCATGCTCAGATGTCTTACGATAAAATTATTGGGGAAGCAGAAGAAAAGGAATACGAAGGTATCGTTCCCCTCCGCCTGCGGTACCTGGTGGCAGAGATTGCTGGTATGCACACGGAAGAGCTGGGAGAGGTAACCAGAAAACTTGAAAAAACCGTACAGGGAATCTTTGTCGATCGCGCACATCCCCGTTTTGTCGCAGAACTGCTGAGGATCGGAGATCTTCTGGATATCGACAACAACCGGTTTAACCAGTACCAACTGGCCGTGTCCGGAAATCCGAGCTACAACTCCTTTGCCCACCAGCTGAAACACAGGGCATTGCGGGATTTTCTCGTGACACCAGAGAAAATCGTGGTGCACGCAAACTTTAACACGAAAGATGCAGAAAAACTATTGTCAGAAGATAATATATGGAAAATATTCTGCGATCAGATAGATGAAGCAGAAAAAAAACAAATTGCAGAAAAAGGTGTGGAACTTACCGTCCGGGCCTTTAAGGAAATGAGTTCCTGGCTGGATATGCTTCGGAAAGAACTGGAGTTTCTCAGCGTTAATTGGTTTATGATCATCCCGGAGGGGCTCGGTGGGAGCTGCGCCATATTTGATGATGAGAAGCTGCTCATCGATGGAGAATCCATCGATGCAGCATTGTTGAACCTGCGCTACCACATAACAGCAAAAAGGGCTTCAGAGATCATCGAAGGCTCCGGGCTTTACAGTAATATTTTTACAGCTTTTATCCGTGAAATCCTTCAGAACTCCATGGACGCTGTTAAAAGGGCAGTGTATAAAAATATTTTAAATAGCGGGGAAGACATGGAGAAATTTGAAAATCCCCTCTACTTATACGAATATATCTCCCGGGAAATGAATCAGACTCCAATAAAGATCTACTGTGAAGACGATCCCGACAATCAGGATGGTGGTATCATATTGAAGATACGGGACCGGGGAATCGGGATATCCTATGACCATCTTCAGGGCATGCAGCATATAGGAAATATGCTCGATAACAAAGGTAATATCCAGGCTGCTGAAATGCCCGGATGCTGGAAACCCACAGGTTCTTTTGGCATAGGGATGCAGACGATTTTCTATTTTGCAAAAGAATTCAAATTAAAGACACGGACAATGGATGAAAAACTCTTACGAAAAATGAAATTTCACTCTACACAAATGGGTGGAAAGATAGACACATATTTTGTGAGAGATGCCGAGGATGAGAAATTTGGATACGGGACGGAAATTGAGATACATATTTCAGGCCAAATGATGGAGGCAGTCCAGGAAAAGGGTTTTTGGAATAAAAAGGTTGATTTTTTTAGTGATAAAAAAGAAATATATCGAACCCAGATCAAGAGTGCCCTTAGAGAAATCCGCGGCCGTTTTGGGATACCAATTTTCTTTGATCAGGAGTATTTCCCAGGACAGTCCCTTAGGCAGGTTTTTGGGAAGTGTTTTATTGACATCAGGAATAATTGCATAAGCCAGGTAAAGGAACAGACAAATAAGGATAAAGATGAAGATGGATTTTCCTGCTGGGATTCAAAAAATAAAATACTTATAAGATACAACTCCCTTTCAGAAAGGAATAAAAAACCAAAATTTAAGGTCTATATAAATGAGATCCTTGTAGATGCACATCCTCTTACCAAGATGTTTTCCATTGATTTTTGGGAAACAGAGATCTACATTTTCAGCGACCATGTAGATGACCTGATTGAAATTAACCGGGAACGGTTCCTGCATGAAAAGCTCCCGCTTATATCAAGGAAAATCTGTGATACCCATGTAGCATGTATGGCTCTTCTTCTCCAGGATTCTTTAGAGGAAGAATACAAAAAAATAATCTGGTGTGATGCATTTTATCAAAACGTAAAAAAATATTACCGTTTCCTGCTTCTAAAACAAAGATTTGCACCAGCTAATATTGGTACAAAGTGTTATATCCGGGAAAATACACTTCTCCGCCATATTACAAAAATGGATATGGATTATTTAAATGGGGAAGAGGTGGAAGCCGACATCGGTCGCCTCCTGACCGATCATGTCTGGCTGATGGACATGCGCCACAGGTTTTTTACAGACCTCCGATTAAAAACGGCGGATGAGGATGTATACTGCATTGCAGAAGATATCCTACATGGATTTCAAAATCTGGCGGTATGTGAGATCAAGGTACTGGAACAATTATATAACGACAGACTGATCCTGTACAAAACAAACAGCCGATCAGAAATGCCAGTAAAAATATCTGAGGACAGCCTGAAAAAGTATATTCTGCAGCGTCTTAACGTTGATAAAAGCAGCCGCCTGATCCTTCCCGGGATCGAGGAATATATAGAGATCCGGGTGGCCAGACTCATCGGCAGCCTGGGAACCAGTTTTGAAAAACAGTTTGATAGTTCGATCATATTCCCCCTGTCATCAAAGGAACTTGGGGAGCTTCTTAAAATGGATGAGGATTCGGATGTAAAGGAACATCTTCATAAAGAGGTATTTTCAAAACAAAATTACTCATATCAGAGCATTGTAAAGTATATAGAACGGTACCGATGCAGCCACAATGAAAAGTTTAATCCAGAAGCAGTTAGGGAACAGTATATAAAACTGGTATTGTATGTCTGGGAACTTTTGAAAAGGTGAAACAGGAGATATTAGCAATATATAGTCAACAATTAAGTTATACTACTTAGGAGAATTAAGAACATGAAAAACTTTTTTAACAAACCACAAGTGAAAAATATATTATTAGCGCTTCCTAGTTTGGTAATAGGAGCATTATTTTCTTCACTAGGAAGTTGGGAAGATATCACTACTTTTTTTTGGATAAAAATAAGTTTAGCATTATTATTTATATTTATTTACATTTTACTTTTAATATTTTATAGTTCCAATGAAGTTAATGAAAGAAAAGTTAAAGGAATTTTAGAAGATAGAATTAATGCTTATGAAGAAATAATAATGGGGATAGATAATATTTGCAAGCAAACATCCAATGATGTTAATTCTGCTATTCACAATATACATGAAAATGGTGTTTTAGAATTAAAAATATGGAATTTTGATAAAGCATGTATGCTAACTTGTTCTCAATTATATAATTTATTAGGAGAATTAAGCGGAGGAAACAAAAATTTTGCTGTTGCATATGTTAGATTAATAGAAGACAAGAAGCCAGAAATAGAGATATGTATGAATGGTTTTGCTAATCAAAATATGCATAAACCATCAATATATAACAAAAAAAGACGTATTGATAATGATGATTATAGAAACTATCATGATGTAGATTTATTTAGGACTGGCAAATCTGATATCGATATTATTATTGGACGAGATAAAATTAATGATGTTTTTTCATATTCATCTAAACAAAGTAGAGAAAAGAATAGAAAAAAGTATAATCAATATATAGCAATACCAGTAATATGTGATGATGAAAAAATGATAGGTTTATTGGAAATAGTTTGTTTAAATGATACGATGCTAGCTAAAACTGAAAAAGAAGCTTTAGAATTAGCTTCAAAATATTTTGTTCCGTATTCATATCTTATGTTACTGTTACACAAACTAGAAAAAGCATTGATTGTTAAACCCAAATAAGGCAATGGTGATATTATGAAAAAGAAAAATTATAGTAAAAAAAGAAATAATAATAAAAATGTTTTAGATATGTCATTTCGAAAAGATCTTATTATTAATGCAAATAAGATTTATACTGATGAAGAATTTAATAATTTTATTTGTGAACTTAAAGAGCAAGTAAAACAATTAGAGGCAATACAAAAAAAGTACTATTCTTCAAACTTCCGTATAGATAATATTTATAAAAGAACTTTTACTGATATATTACACGAAAAATTAAATTCTATCCCAATGGCAAACAAAAAAAACAAAAGACTATGAAAATCATATCAAACTCTCCCAACCCCGAAGTATATTAGTAGGAAACACGACTAAAGTCGTCTATAATCTGCTCATTGCCGGCTTTTGAAATTGTGGCAGTGACTTTCTGCTCGTACATCTCGACATATTTTGATTCATAAAAGCCTCTCGTGTGATAAGATATTCCAAAAGATGGCGGGCACTCTTGCCATTTATGTCCCGCACTGTACCGGAAAGCTTTATATTTGCTCCTTCCAGCATCTTTTGGAGACGGTTCAGCTCCCTGCTCCGTTCGCTAGTAATGCTCTTACGATAGCATACTGACTCCCGCAATTCACGCTGGTCTCTGTCAGGGATATAACTTACCCGGAGAAGGCCATGCTGAAGAAGACCGACTGCAGGCCCAGAAGTGAAACGATCTCCGCCGTTATTATCAGTATAGAAAGTTATGGCGTGTATGGCAATGTATAAATCAATCTCCGTAGGATTCCAGGATCAAAACTAACATAGATATACTGATTGTCACTTAATTTCTTTAAACTTTTGTACTAAATCATTTATTAAAACATTTTTTGGATTATCCCCCAAAATTTTCCCGATATACTCTGTTCCCTTTTCCAAAACTTCTTTTCTAAATTGTTCGAAACTAACTACTTGATTTCCCCATTCTCCAACTTGGGGAGCTTTTAAAATATATTCTATGTCATGAGATCCCTGATCCTTTTTTGCTTTTACAATACTTACTAATACCTCCTCGTTCTTTTTTAAAAACTCAATCCAAGTATTATATGATTCTACATCACTAAGTACAACATACTCTTTTATATTCAGAATATTAATAACTCTAGCCAACCTTTCAAACCAATCATATAACGAAACTTTATCCATTATTGCTTCTATCTCTTCAGAATACATTTCACCATATTTGTTACCATTACATATTATTTGAAAGAAACCATGTTGACCTATAAAATCATCATATCTACTATGTACAATTCTGTAATTTATTTTAAACATTTATTGCCTCCTCTACTACAGTTTATTTATTTGCTGATTTTAGATAAAATGCTTTTGTGTGTTTTTTTCCAACCTTTAAAACCCTAAGACTTTCTACATACATTAATTTGTGTTTTTTTAGAAACATCTTAATAACAGTATTGGTGTATACGTTTTCTTCCGTCACCTGGTCACAGACTGCCTCTTCCATTTCCGCCATAAATAGTTATTATTTACAGCGTCTAATAATATCCTGCATAAAATATGGAATCTGTGTAAAAGTAAGTTCTTTAGAATCTCTATCTTTAGAATACTCGAATGCATGCAAAATTTTCACTTTATATCACTCTTCAAAATGATATGAAATATCCTTTTTATCATCATTAAATACCTTAAAGCATAACCATAATATATTTTATTCATTCCAAAATAACACTGAAATACATTCCTTTTATTTTATCATAGCATTTATCAACACAACTCCTCACAAAATTATTGCATAATTCTACATTCATTTTTTTTTGATTGTTTTTATCATATAATTCTGCGCTATCTATGCTTTGTAAATATTCAGATGGGACAACTTGTTTACCTGAAATTTCAAAGAATTCCATACAAATGATACATTTTTTCTTACATTGCATAATGCAATAAACTCATACACTTTATCGACTCTATAATATTCTTCTCCACACATATTTAATACTTGCATAATTATTAAATCACCTTTCTACTTTACAAAAAAGCCTCTAAATGAGATTATGAAAATACTGGTATCTCTCGTCTCGCTCGTTTTATTTTCCAATTTCCCCCTAATAATAATCTTTTAAAACTGACACATTACAGAACACGTGGAGGTATGTAGCAAGGCCTCAAAACCACCCATTTTAGATGGTTTGTTCGGCGTTTTTTCCAAAGTTCATAATGCTTCTAAAATCGCCCGTTTTAAGTAGGACTTTCCGCCGGACTTGCAATCAGTTTTTGAAAATCTTGTTGATCTCACGGAACCAATCTGTCAGGCCATTGATTCTGCAAAAGCAGATATGACCATTTTCGATTCTTCCGGTATTGAGGCATTCGTTATTGAAAATAACCCCAAGTATGCAAACCGCATCATCAGACAGTTAAAAGCATATGCAAAAGTTATGAACTTCGATTCGGACTATAACCCCTATAAAGCCGCCTATGCTTCCATGCCTTCACACGCTTCTGCAAATAAGGATATTAAGCAGCTCTACGTGGATGGACATTTCTGCTATGTTTACAAGATTGGTATTGTAACTAATGGGCTTGGCATTGTCCGTCATCTCAATCTTTATAATAAATCTTTCTTGGATGCCCATCCGGAAATTATCCCCAATAAGAGAACGGATTCTCCTAAAGAAGACAAACCTGTTCACGATACAAAACTGCTCTTCCCGACACTCTACGATTTTTTCAAAGCACATCCTTTGATTAACCAAAAATCTTTCTTGGCGATGCAACTTTTGACTCCGTAGTTCTTTATAAAGAACTTCTTGATGGAAATCCCTTTGGCACCGATGAAAATGGCCTACACAGATCAAAACAGAATTCCCCGTTGCCCCAATGACCCCTCGCTGCAAATGAGGGCAGAAGGCACATCAAAACTCAGAAGCGATGTGACCTGTTATAAATTCTCATGCCCGAAAATCAATGAGTCTGCGACAAAACTTTTCATTCTGATTTAATCCTTGCCGGAATTACCCAATTAATTTCTGTTGTTTTAGCTGATAAAATACATCAGCATTCTTGTACTATATAATTTTATTTCTCCAAATCCCTTAAAGGGTATAATTGGAGCTGTAATATCTAATAGCATATTAGTTACCTCCTGAAAAAATATAGGTGCCGAGGGAACGGTCCCCAGCCTGATGGTGATTCGGTCACAGTTCTCTTCTGCCGGCTTTTCAAAGGTCCGGACATGTTCTGCCGGATAGGGCAGGGACAGGGGCAGATAGGAGAGGTTCTCCTCCCGGATCTTTTTGCGTACGGCATACATTCCCTGGGCCTCTTCTTCCAATCTCCCGCTCTCCAGAAGCTCATCCAGGGCCCCGGTAAAATTAATATTCTAATTTTTTAATCCATTTTGAATTTAACAAATTCGGATTAATACACTGTATTTCGTTCTTGAATTTTTCTATGTTTCGAAAAATTTCTTGTTCAAATTCTTGCATTTCTACTTCTTCTTTCCAATCTATTTGATTTGTATCTTCTTTAGCATATTGTAATTCTACTTTTTCACCCTTTTTCAATATTAACTTATACAAATTTCTCGTAAGTAATCTCATCTCATATACTTCACCCTTTTTTACCTCTTTTAATCCTCTATTAAATTCAATTAACCAAAACATAATATCTTCCAACCCATCTTCCCCTTTTTTTATTTCTCTATTAGGACAGAAACCTACTCTTTGTTCATTAACAATTAATTCAAAGTATCCTTCAATGATTCCATTCCATTCATTTTCAAACTCTTCTACACTAACGCTTGATAAATCATCTGTAATTATCCATTTTATTGATATCATCATTACCTTCCTTTCGAACCTACTATATCTTCATATGTACATACATTATGCCCATATCCAGTGCTAAACGCGCCCTCATTCAAATATACTGTTACCTTTTCTCCACCATAAATAAAACTATATTTTCCAGTACTTACTCCTTTATTAATTGCCTCTTGATATCCATAATTAAGTGCTTCTACTACTTGTCCTTCCGTCCATGATTTATTAAAGAAACTCACATCTTTTAAATAATTATTTATATCTATCTCACTCATATACTCAAATTGTTGTGCAACTTTAGACGGCATATGACGATTTAATGGATGTTTTAACGCCTTTTTTCCTAATGCTGATGCAGTATCACTTCCACTTGAACCAGTCCCAGATCCACCCGAATCTTCGCTTCCATTTCCCTGGTCCTTTCCTCCTCCGGAGCCGGATCCTCCCGAATCACCACTTCCGGAATCCTTTCCTCCAGAGCCACTTCCAGATCCACCCGAATCCCCATTTCCGCTCCCGTTTCCTTCAGAACCGCTTCCAGAGCCAGTCCCGGATCCTCCCGAATCACCACTTCCATTTCCGGATCCGCCAGAATCTCCGCTTCCGCTTCCATTTCCCAGGTCCTTTCCTCCTCCGGATTCGGTTTCTCCCTTAGACGGCCTTCCCTCGATATAGGCAAAGACTGCCATCAGGCCCACCGCCACGGCAATCTCTGCCGCCGACATCAGAAACTCCCACAGTATATATTCTTCCTGGGAGGCATCTCCCGCCGCCTGCTTTCGGACTGCTTCCTTAAGATTCGAGATGCGGATGGCAAGACCTCCATAGGATTCCAGCATCAGCAGGAGCATGAGCGCGCACACTGCCTGGGCTGCCAGACCCAGGGCGGCGGCATACATAAAGGCCAGCAGGTTTACGATTCCCACTGCCAGCAGCACCAGCAGACAGATGAGCACGATCACAGCGCACACACCCGCTATGGTCACCGCCGTGCTTGTCGAGCCGCCGGACAGGCCCCCGCTGATCCGGTAGGCCCCCGCCCCGGTCTCCGGGTTCAGGACCAGGTATCCCGTCCCCTTCCAGTCATTCAGCACCGTCTCCTTTTCCGGCAGGATGACCGTATATCCCTGTTCCACCTCAGCCAGGGTATCCCTGTCTGCGCTCACTCCGGATATGGTTTCATTATAATTCTTTTTGGTCAGCGTGACAAGCGCCGTGCCTTCCTTTTCTGCCTGCTCAAAGATGCTCATGGTGGAGACACAATCCTGCCCGGTAAACTCTTTCCAGATCTCACCTTCATATCTGGATGCCGCCATCCACCAAAAAAGACACATCTATTGTATTTTTATTAGTTATCATACCGAAACTTTTGATACATTAATTGAGTGTTATTATAAGCTTCTTCTACTACTGCTTCATTTTCTATACTTATTAACCATTGCTTAGTTTCAGAAAAATTAAATCCAAATTCTTTTTCATAATACACTAAAAAATTATAGATTCTTTCCATTATATTTGTTTTATCTACTGTTTTAGGGTTATTAAATTTCTGCCAATCGTTAAATATAGCTTTATCAACAGGCTGCCCATCCTCCCATAATTCTGGGGAGATTACTCCTAAAAATCCTCCTATATCATCTTTTTTACACTGATTATAACTTTGATCTAAAATATAAAAAAAAATTAAAAATGATTGCATTGTCTTCATTATTTTGTCTCCTATTGCTTTTTTAATCCTGTATTTGGATTCCATGGTTTGGGTGTTTCATTAATTCCTCCTTCAAAAATACTCCCATTTCTTGATTCTACCCATACTTGTCTTCCATCTTCCAATATTTTTGTATACCATTCATTACCATATTTATCGGTTCCAAGGAAATTTTCTAGGTTATTGGCCACATCTTCTAATAAAGCTCGATTTTCTGGTGTATCTGAAATATGCCCTTCTTCCTCCCTAAAAATATGTTTTATAGTAGAATTATTATCAGGTATTTTATTTGTTTTATTACTCCCACTTCCAGTATCCTTTCCTCCTCCACTTCCGGATCCACCC
This sequence comes from uncultured Eubacterium sp., assembly GCA_910584645.1. Classification (GTDB taxonomy): domain Bacteria; phylum Bacillota; class Clostridia; order Lachnospirales; family Lachnospiraceae; genus Eubacterium_F. The sequence continues at coordinate 97,113 of CAJUAU010000001.1, read as the reverse complement.
GAATCCCCATTTCCGCTCCCGTTTCCTTCAAAACCGCTTCCAGAGCCACTTCCAGATCCTCCCGAATCACCACTTCCATTTCCGCTTCCAGAACCGCTTCCGGATCCTCCTGAATCTTCGCTTCCGCTTCCATTTCCCTAGTCCTTTCCTCCCCCAGATTCGGTTTCTCCCTTAGACGGCCTTCCCTCGATATAGGCAAAGACTGCCATCAGGCCCATCAACACGGTAAGTTCTCCGCCGACATCAGAAACTCCCACAGTATATACTCTTCCTGGGAGGCATCTCCCGCCGCCTGCTTTCGGACTGCTTCCATAAGATTCGAGATGCAGATGGCAAGACCTCCATAGGTTTCTATTTCACATATATTAATTGTTTTCAATAATTTTTCTTTAAACCTATTCATATTATATCCTTATTATCCTATTACTAAAGAAAGATCAGGAACATAATACTGGTATCTACCGCCTGGTTATCCAAAATTAGGAGCTACTGTACCTTCCAATATGTGTGTTCCTTTTGGAATAATATATGTATCCATATATTGATAATTATTCCCTTTTGGTAAAGCCAGATCTGCAGCCGGATTTGATGTTTGATTTGTCGTATACCAATAACTAATCCCTTTGGAATCGCCTCCATGATATCTATAAACTGTTACCCTAATTAGATATCATTATAAGGATTTCTTTTAAGGATTTCTTGTATTTCTTCATCTTTTCTTTTTTCAAAATCTTTTCCAAACAGAGAAAAAATTTCTTTTTCTTTAGCAAAAAAAGCTCGGCGAAAATCCTTTCCCTTTTCTCGATTACATATCGCAAAGTTCATTATAATATTAGTAGAAAATATCTCTATCACATTCCATAAAACTTCTCTTTTCTCATTTGTCACAATGTCACTCCTTACTTTCCCTTTCTCTGTAAAAAGAATGTGATATTCATTGTTTTTAGCAAATATATACGTTCCTTCTACACTATTATCTGTTCCTTCACAAAAAAATAAATTGCCACAAGAAACATCTCCTAATTTAGTCCAAATTTCACTATATACATAATTTTTTAATTCCTCTGTCGATAGCATTTTACACCTCTTCCTTACTTAGGTACGATATAACCCTCTTTAATCAATTGTAATATTGGCATCGGGAGTTCATATTGTAAACCACCACCTGTTGAACCTCCCCATGGTGCAATCTTTGCTTGTATTGTTCCTGGTATCTCTTTTATTACTTCGAATTCTTGATAAATAGCAGGGTCTGTATTCGGTGGCAATGCTAACTTACTTGCGTCTGCTCCTGTTTGAGTAACAAAATTACTCTTTTCTCCGATGTTGCCATATCTGCCAAGTGTATCCCCTGGTTTTAATGTCATACTAACTTCTGTTCCTGGCACTGCATCATTATTGGGCGGATAATTAATTCAGCCGTCTACACAGTAAGCAGGTTTCTTATGAACTTATATCCCGACGACCACACAATTCTCCGGTTTCGACTGCACCTGTTAGCATTAACGATGCTTCATCAGCTCTTCACTTCCGTTCAGCTTCATGGCACACAACTGACAGCTCTTGCTCTGCCTTTTCCCATACGCTCAATACCATAGCTTTTGACTATAGCACCTATGAGTGTTTTGCAATCTACGCCTACACACCGATTGCGGAAGACCTACTTCCATCTCATGAAAAGCATTATCTCTCGGTTACTAATATTTCTTCAAGTATCCTCTAGCATTCAGGACACACTGTGTGATAAACTTTTACTGTCCATATTGGACCGCCTCCTATTCATTGAGTTTGGCTTGCGACACCATTCTCATTGTATCATAGGAGGCTTTTTCTTGCCGTCCTTATCGCTCTTGCCTGCACCATTCTCCCCAGCATAGCTGGGGGGTTAGCGTTTTCAATTAATAGACATACAAGAGTTATAGGTTGTTGGAAGTCCGAAAGTATAACCCTAATTCGAACTATTTAGTTGCATATCTTTTTATCTTACGTAAGAAATATTCACAAGCTTCTGTTTCTGTTTCAAATATTTTTAAACCACTCTTATTTCCTCGTTCACTATAATAAACCTGCCATTTATCCGCCTTTACGATACATAACTTTTCATTAGGCAATCCACCTATCATTATAGAATACAAATCATCCGATATTCCCATTTGTACTAATGCATTCTCCAATTCTATTATTGTCATTACCTAATCCTCCTTAATACACCTGCATCCAGTAATTCATCTACCGCATTAGGTAATAAATATTGCATCCCACCACCTGGCTCATCAAACCATGGTGCTATTTCACCAGCCTTCACATTGGTTGGTTCAACAACTTCAAATACTCTATATGGTTTCAAATCAGTTCCTGGTGCTACAGCTCTCATCTCATACGAAATCCCTTCTGGCGAAGCAAATGAATCAAAATCACTTCCATATCTGTCTATTCTCGTTCCAGGTTGTAAAACTTTATCCGTAGGCGTACTCGCAAAACCATCGTTTTGTGGCCAATTTATGGAACCCGTTTTTTGATTATAATATTTAGGATTATCAAATACATCCTTATTTCTAATATCAATAGATTCTTAACTTTATAAAACCACATTATACCTGTTGAATAAAGTTTAAGATTTCTTATCTGTCTTTCTCTGATTATCATACCAGTTAAGAAAACAAGTGACATCTAGAGGGCTCGGTTTCAAATGTTTCGTGTGATTTTCATAACCGACTTCGTTATATTCTACTTTTTTATTACATCAAGTGCTACTTTATTCTTTTTCTCCATTTTTAAAATTTCTTTTGCTATGCATTGTGCTTCTTCTTTATCTATTAATTTCTCGGGAATATGATAAAAAAATAATATTTTCTCTAGGTTTGCAACATTCTTTTCAATTAATAATAGCTGTCTGGCATGAAATAATGCTACAGAATACGCTCCTTCCACAAAACATAATGGATTTATCATAATGTCTACTGCTAATTCCACCATACTTCTTTTTTTGGTCTTTTCTATCATATATCGTATAAAACTATATACACCTATACTCTCTGTATCATAAGCAATAGTCATTATCATATCTCTTATACTATTATCATCCATACTTTTACATTGTTCCTCTGCTTCTTTGTATTTTCCTTGTAACAAATTCATTCTAAAACTTTCCTTCATTGTTTCTCTCCTCTATTAAGTTTTTTGTTTGTGTTTTTATGTGATTTTTTTCCAACCTTTAAAACCCTAAGACCTTCTACATACATTAATTTGCGTTTTTTAGAAACATCTCATTAACAATATCAGGTTAACTCATTACCCATTATCCTCCAGAATATGACACAAACATACCTTATGGAAATTCAACCTGCATAAAATAAATGTTACGTCTACAAAGCTGTTCTAAGCTGATCATTAGTTACATTAAACATAAAAATAATAACCTAATTTGCAAGCTAATGATTTACCCATGCATCTGAAATTCTAATTGTCCCATCACTTAATTTAACATATGTAACTTCTACTTCAAATCCATTTATAATTGCCTTTTTAGAGAATACAGATTTATATGGTCCTTCCATTCCAGTATCCATAACCTCTGCAATAATCCCTTTTATATCACTCCAATTTTTGTCAGAGACTAATCTTTCCCATCCATGATTTGAATTTTTACTTCCATTAATTATGTGATTAATTTTATTTTCTGACAAATTATCTAATTGTTCTAAATACTTAGAACCACTTCCTCCAGATCCACCAGAATCTCCGCTTACGCTCCCGTTTCCTCCAGTCCCGGATCCACCCGAATCTCCACTTCCAGTATCCTTTCCTGCAGAACCGCTTCCAGAACCACTTCCAGATCCACCCGAATCCCCATTTCCGCTCCCGTTTCCTTCAGAACCGCTTCCAGAGCCAGTCCCGGATCCTCCCGAATCACCACTTCCATTTCCGGATCCGCCAGAATCTCCGCTTCCGCTTCCATTTCCCAGGTCCTTTCCTCCTCCGGATTCGGTTTCTCCCTTAGACGGCCTTCCCTCGATATAGGCAAAGACTGCCATCAGGCCCACCGCCACGGCAATCTCTGCCGCCGACATCAGAAACTCCCACAGTATATATTCTTCCTGGGAGGCATCTCCCGCCGCCTGCTTTCGGACTGCTTCCTTAAGATTCGAGATGCGGATGGCAAGACCTCCATAGGATTCCAGCATCAGCAGGAGCATGAGCGCGCACACTGCCTGGGCTGCCAGACCCAGGGCGGCGGCATACATAAAGGCCAGCAGGTTTACGATTCCCACTGCCAGCAGCACCAGCAGACAGATGAGCACGATCACAGCGCACACACCCGCTATGGTCACCGCCGTGCTTGTCGAGCCGCCGGACAGGCCCCCGCTGATCCGGTAGGCCCCCGCCCCGGTCTCCGGGTTCAGGACCAGGTATCCCGTCCCCTTCCAGTCATTCAGCACCGTCTCCTTCTCCGGCAGGATGACCGTATATCCCTGTTCCACCGCCTGTTCCACCTCGGCCAGGGTATCCCTGTCTGCGCTCACTCCGGATATGGTTTCATTATAATTCTTTTTGGTCAGCGTGACAAGCGCCGTGCCTTCCTTTTCTGCCTGCTCAAAGATGCTCATGGTGGAGACACAATCCTGCCCGGTAAACTCTTTCCAGATCTCGCCTTCATATCTGGATGCCGCCATCCCATAGAGCAGGCCGGAAGAGACACGCCTGTCCTCCCCCCGCCGGAGGGAGGTCCGGCTGTGCACATCCATGTCCACATCGATGCAGAGGGAGCCCTCCTGGATCCCCACCACCCGTCCCAGGGCGCTTACACTGCTTACTTCATACTCTGTTACTGCCACACTCAGGTTCCTTACGGAGACGGTCTCCCCTGCTTCTGCCAGCAGTCCGTTTACGATATCTGTCTGGGCAAAATACATTGTTCCTGCGTATTTCAGCAGGACTCCCATGTAAGCATCGGCGTATACGTTTTCTTCCGTCACCCGGTCACGGACTGCCTCTGCCTCTTCCCTTGCCTGTTCCAGTTCTGCCGGGGTTATGCTCTGGGTGTCCAGGGAGAACTGGTAAAGGGAGCCGGCGGTCACCCGGTCATGGCTGGCGTATCCGGTGTTCCCGGAGTGCACCTCCAGCGTCAGGTCCTCCGCTGTTCCCAGGGAGACCTCCTCTCCTTCCGCCACGGCTTCCCCGTCCACTTTAAGGACCGGGACCATCTTTACCTGCCAGGCTGCCACCTGGAAGATCCCTCCTGCCTCATCGATCTTCCCCTGGTCCTCTTTGGCAGCAGGTCGGTATTCCAGGACCATGCGTTTCCCGTACAGTTCACTGGAGGTATAGGTGCCGAGGGAACGGTCCCCCAACCTGATGGTGATCCGGTCACAGATCTCTTCTGCCGGCTTTTCAAAGGTCCGGACATGTTCTGCCGGATAGGGCAGGGACAGGGGCAGATAGGAGAGGTTCTCCTCCCGGATCTTTTTGCGTACGGCATACATTCCCTGGGCCTCTTCTTCCAATCTCCCGCTCTCCAGAAGCTCATCCAGGGCCCCGGTCTTTCCCTCCCGGCATTCTTCTAATATCTTTTCCGTATCGATCCCCGGGCATGCCCCTTCCTGGTAGATATTCTTTTCTGTATCCTGGTATTTTTTCAGGCTCACGTCCAGATCGATCCAGCGTCTCTCCCCGGCATTCCTCCCGGCTCCCCGGTAATCGCCGTAGGGTACGCGGGCCCTTGCCCAAGTATGGTGGATCTTTACCCCGGCTGCTTTTTCCCCTTCCATGAGGACCGTTGCTTTTGTGCCCGCCAGGGAAAGGACACCTGCTGCCGCCACAGCATCCTCTGCCTTTGTCAGTGCTACCGCCTGGTCTGCCTCCAGAACGATATCCCCCTCGGCATAAACTGCTTCATATCCCAGGTAACGCAGCATGGCGATGAGCACGCCTGCCTGGTCCACGTCGTTCCCTCCCAGGGCATCGTAGGCTGCGGCTGCCCCTTTCCGGCTGCCATAATAGTTTTCATACTGCAGGCTGTTTTTCAGATAGTTGTAGACAGCAAGGGGGGTCTTTAATTCCTCCGCCTTTTTCTTCATGCTGTCCGAAAGCGCGGTGACGCCTTCCGTTGCCAGGGTTTCCTTCCCTGCTTCTACATCCTCCGGCAGGGACGGGGCTTTTTCCATCCCGCTGGTATATGCTTCCAGGGACTGGATGGTTTCCGTCCCTGGCTCCGGTGCTTCCGCTTCGGTCAGTTCATCTCCATAGGTGCGTACCTGCTCCGGCTCCCCCATCATTTCCTGCAGCAGCGCCATCTGCTCCTTCCCTCCGCCGCTTTCCGGCTTCTCCAGATTCTCTGCGGTGCGGATGGCCTTTTCCAGCTTCTTTCCGTAGGCATCCCCCTGTTTTCCTCCTGCCTTTTCGTAGGCAGATTTATATTCCGATAATGCTTCACGGAACTGTGCCAGCTCCCTGGAATGGTCTTCCCCTTTTTCATAAGACTGTTCCAGCGTCTTAAAAGCCTGGTTCAGTTTATGGGCGCTCTGCTCCAGCGGCTCTTCCTGGATCCTGTCTTTTGTAAGGTCTGCCTGGATCGTCTTTACTGCATCCACGGCCTCTGTCTGCCCCGCTTTTTTCCCACACCCTTCCACACTCATGATGATGAGCGTGAACACAAGGACCAGGGCTGTGATCCTGCATTCTTTTTTGGCTTTATTAAAGAAATTTTTCATATGGCCCTCCCCGGTTTATTTTCTCAGATGGATATATCCCGCCTGTATCTTTATTCTTTCTGCAATGATGCTTCCCGTATAGTCCAGCTCGGATACATTTATAGTGACCGTTCCCTTTGGTGCATAAATCATACCCTGTCCCGTCAGTTTCGTCGCCTGGATCGTGATGTCTCCATTCTGTGAACAGAGGGCTGACAGGATCTGCTCCCCGCTCTGGACCGTGTTTGCATTTAATACCACGCTGCCATCACATATTAGATGGGCCTCTATATGGACACTGGGACAGTAGGCGCCAGTGGATGTCCTGCATAATACCGGTGTCATGATATCTATGCTGTTATATGCCTGGAACTCTTTTACTTTCTCCCCTGACATTTCTATTTCCTTCCGCAGGTCTGCCACATAGTCCGGGAGATACCTGGGCTCTGCCTGTTCTTCCCTGCCCCCCAGGTTTATCTTCCAGCCCGCCGTACAGATCTTGCCCGCCGAAACTGCCCTGCCGGCAAGATTCAGAACAGATCCCTGGAACTTCACTGCCTCACTTCCATATACGTCTCCCTCTATCTCTGCTTCACAACAGTTTATCTCTGCCTCTCCCGACTGGGCGAACAGACGGTATGGGCACTTTATATACTCTGCCTGTTCCGGGAAATCCACAGGATCTGCCTTTATTTCTTTGGTGCTTTCCCCGCTGATATTTCCTGCATAATCTACTGTATATACATGCAGATAATATGTTCCTGCTTTCTTATGGTCCACCATATATTTTATTTGCCCGTCTTCTGCCCTGGTCACCTCTGAGGTCAGGTTTCCCTCCTCATCATAGGTAACCAGCTCCTTCATTCGCTCTGTGCTGTCGCTGATCCCCACGATAAACCCGCGGACCCCGGAGACCGCTTCTGCTGCAGGGATATTGGACCGGATGTCCTCCTCCTGGTCCTCATTCATGCATGCCTCCTCCACATAATACTGGTAGCTGGTCCCTTTATCCCCGGCCTTTATTTCAACAAAGGTTTCTCCAGATGAATCCTGAAGAAGATCCGAAACGGATGCTTTTTCAGGCGGTTCCTCATCATAAAATGAAGGATCCGTCATTTCTGTTTTTTCTGTCAGCTGTTTGAGGTAGAATAAGGTGTTGGCGAGCACCTTTCTCTCGTCATCCGTTGCCTTCCCGCTGCTGTGCCCGGTCTGGATCAGTGCGGTGTTGTTATTGGTACACAGGTATGCCGTATTTTTTGCTCCGGTTTCCGGATCGGCCAGTCCTTCTTTTTCAAATTCCATCCACACCACTGAATCCAGTTCCCCACCACTGTACTGGCTGGTGCTGTGTGTCGCCGGGATGTCCAGTACTCCTGACAGCTTCCAGGGATAACTGGTCAGGAATCCGTTGTTTACCACCCGGACCTTCTGGCATGCCGCGTAATCGTAGTCTGGTATCAGACGAATCCCGAGGTATTTGGAAAACCCTCGGAATGTGGGACCTCTGTGGGCAAAATTGTCTCCCACGGTATCGTGTCCAAACAGTACTCCTCCCCCAGCTTTGATAAAGCTTTCTGTGGCAGCATATGCCCTGGTACTGATATCTTTATAGGCATTGTTATCATAGGTCCCGAACACCAGTACATCATACTGGTATTCTTTGTCTCCATTCAGAAGATATTTTTCCGGATCTCTGTTATATTCATCAATTAATACTTTGTCGATCTCAAAGAGCCCCTTCCCTGCCGGTTCTTCTGAACTGCTTACGGTCTCATTCAGCCATTGGTCCAGATAATCCTTTGAGAATATGTTGGGATAGATATTCAGTACTTTTACTTTTTCTGCCCCGTCCCATACCGACTGGTTCTGCCACTCTTCTTCCTCTTTACGGCGGTATACCCGGTATCTGTAACGGGCATCACCATCGGAAATATCATTCCATTTAAGGTCCGCCTTATGGGAGTCTTCCTGCGGTCCTTCAATCTCCAGCTCCAGTCTTTTCTCCCTGGTTTCATGAAGGGAAAAACTGTATTCCTGTTTCTCCCAGCAGATTTCCCCGCCCTCTCCGTTTTCGGAGATGAGTTCTGTCCGAAACTTGTAGTTCTTTCCAGCTGATGGTTTTACCCTGAGGACAGCATGGCTCCTTTCCTGGGTCTTTTCCGGCTGAAAATATAGTTTCTCTTCTTTGCGGTGGATTTCTTCCCCATCCTCCAGTAAAATATACCGGATAGTTCCTTCCATCTCCTGGTTCACCGCATAGGTTATGGTGCTGTCCAGGGTTATTTCCTGCTCCATGCCAGTTTCCAATACATAGGTGTCTGCTTCCGTTTCCAGGCCGGTGACCTGGAATTTCAGTCTATGGTATTCTTCCATCTCGCGCAGCAGAAGGATATACTGCAGCGTGTCCCTCACGCTTCCATGTATGCTTCCGTCCTCTTCCTGAAGGGAGTAGAGCCGTTTTTCTGTTTCCTCCGGGTCAGGAATACAGCCCCTCCTGTATAAATATCTGGCAAGCTCTGCCTGTTCCTGAAAATTTTCTTCCCCAAAATCCTTCCGGAACTGATCAAGACAGTAAGCATCCAGCCTGGCCAGGCTTTCTTCCGGAACTGTTCCCATGCTGCAGAGTGCCATTCCTGCCTCCGCTGAGTATCCGGGCTCTGATCCTTCCCCCCCGACGGCCCCGAACCCGCCGTCTTTGTTCTGGGTTCCCAGCAGGTACGCCGCTGCCTCCCCCGGGGGACCGGCCTCATCCCCTCTAGATGCAACCGCAGCCATGAGTACAAGAAGAGTGTCATACCCTTCACTCATATATTCCCCGGTTAATCCAAACCCTCCGTCGGGATTCTGTTCTTTCCACATCTCTTCCAGATAGCGGCCGTCTCCCACTGCCCAGCTACAATGTGCCATTTCGTCCAGATTTTTTTCTTTGTTTTTTTCTTCCCACTGCTCCAGGTACCGGCTCTGCATGGTTTCTTTTTCCATCCGCAGCACAGCCAGCACATCGCAGGTCAGGTTGATCAGTCCGTGGTCTTTCCATTCGTTTCCTTCCCCTGCCTGCTCTTTCAGCCATGTGACAGCTGCTTCCCGGTCCGTCTGCCACGGGTCAGCGCTGTTGGTTCCTGCCCCTGCCGGTTTTTCGTCTGTGATCAGGCAGATGACGAGCAGTATCGATACCAGCAGACGGATTCCTTTTTTTTCATAGATTCTCATCCCTTTTCTCCTCTCGTGTTTTGGGGTTCATTTACCCGTTCTTCCGGTTTTCTATCCCTGTTTAGCATTATAATACAGATATCTCTCTTATTCTAGATAAATCTCCTAATTTCTGGAACTTTTGTTCGACAAAATTCGACAAAACAACCAAAAACTTAAACTGACTCAAAAAAAAGCCTCCATTCAAAACTCTTTAATAAGGTAGCTATTGACATATTCCGCTCTTGTGATATGATTATATTTGTGTAATTATGGCAAATTGCCCATTATTAAACATAGGCAATTTCAAGAAAGAATGGAGAAATGAACATGTATAACATGGAAAAGCAACACAAATTAGGTAAATTGCATGCCCTCGAACGAATCTGCTTTTTGCTGGATGAGGATTCCTTCCGTGAAATTGGTTCAAATATCACCAATCTGGAAGATGCTTTCAATATCAAAAAAGGACAGTTTCCATACGACGGTGTCATCACCGGCTATGGTACGATCGGCGGGCAGAAAGTAGTGATCTATTCTGAAGACTTTACCGTGATCGGCGGTACCCTCGGTAAACAGCACGGTTTAAAGATCGCAAATGCTATCAAGATGGCGATTGAAAACCGCTGCCCTATCATCGGGATCAACGATTCCGGCGGAGCCAGGATCCAGGAAGGCGTCAACGCCCTTGCCGGCTATGGTGAGATCTTCTATTATAATACAATGGCATCCGGATACATTCCACAGATATCTATCATTGCTGGAAACTGTGCCGGCGGAGCCGTATATAGCCCGGGGATCACTGATTTTATTTTTGTGATCGACAACATCAGCCAGATGTTCGTGACCGGACCAAAAGTGATCAAAAGCGTCACCAACGAAGACATTACCGCAGACAGCCTGGGCGGGGCCGGCGTTCACGCACAGCGCAGCGGTGTGGCTCACTTCCACGCCCCTTCTGAGAAAGACTGTTTCCAAAAAGTCAGGGATCTCATCGCTGTGATCCCGCCCTGCTACGAGGACGGCTGCATTCATATAAAGAAAGGGACAAGACTTCCCAAATATAATGAAAGCTTACAGTTCAATGAAGCTCTGGAACATGTGATCCCAGAGCACAGCAACCAGGGTTATGACATCCATGACGTCATTTACGGCATCGTGGATGAGGGCTCCTTCGTGGAAGTTCAGGAAGAATTTGCGAAAAATGTAGTTGTGGGCTTCGGCAGGGTCAAAGGCGTCAGCATTGGTATTGTCTCCAATCAGCCGAATTTCATGGCAGGAGTACTGGACTGCGATTCCAGTGACAAAGCAGCCCGTTTTATCCGCTACTGCGATGCCTACAATATTCCGATCATCACCCTGACTGACGTGCCTGGCTTCCTGCCTGGTAAGGATCAGGAATACAAGGGCATCATACGCCACGGGGCAAAACTTCTCTATGCATATTCTGAGGCGACAACGATAAAAATAAATATTATTCTGAGGAAAGCCTATGGTGGCGCTTATATCGCCATGAGCAGCAAACACCTGCGCTCCGATTTTGTCTACGCATGGCCTACCGCAGAGATTGCCGTTATGGGCGCCGACGGAGCCGCTGATATCCTGTATGGAAAACAGATGAAAAATATGAGTCCTGCTGAAAAAGCAGCCTTCCGCCAGGAAAAGATCGATGAATACAACGAAAAATTCATGAATCCGGGAATTGCTTCCATGCACGGCTATGTGGATGAGATCATCAAGCCCCAGGCGACCAGAGAGCGCATCTATGGCGACATTATGATGCTCTCTGACAAGCGCTCCATCAACTGCATTCATAAAAAACACGGAAATATTCCATTGTAAAAGAACTTTAAGGAGATAATCATGATTTTTTCAACATACGAATTTATACTGATCTTCCTGCCGATCACCTTCTGCGGTTATTTTCTCCTGCAGCACTTTCAGTACCACAATCTGGCGAAGATCTGGCTCGTACTGGCTTCCTTCTACTTTTATGCAGCGGGAAGCCCGGACTTCTTCCCATTCTTCCTGGGAAGCGTCATCGGAAACTATGTCGTTGGAAACACACTGGGCAAACTGCAGGGAGCAGAACACCGCATCGAGAGAGGTCTCCTTCTCACCGCCGGCGTCCTGGCAAATGTAGGGCTTCTGGGTTATTACAAATATACTGACTTTTTTATTGAAAATGTGAATTTTGTTGCCGGAACCCACATACCGCTGCAGCACATCATACTGCCCATCGGTATTTCCTTCTTTACCTTCCAGCTCATCGCCTTTCTCGTGGACTCCTTCCGGGGAGAGACCGAGAGCTATGACGTCCTGGATTATCTGCTGTTCATCACCTTTTTCCCACAGCTGATCGTGGGACCGATCATTCATCACGCAGAAGTAGTTCCGCAGTTTGAGAACAAGAAAAACCACAAACTGATCTTTGATAATGTGGCGATGGGACTTTTTATTTTTTCCATCGGCTGCGCAAAAAAAATGCTGATCGCTGATCCGCTCACTACGGATGCCCAGGGCTTTTTTGACAATGTGACAGCTAACCTTCCCATTATCAAGTCCTGGTTCCACTCCGTTGAATATACCGTTTCCTATTATTTTGACCTGTCCGGCTATGCGGATATGGCCATCGGGCTGGGCTGGATGTTCAACATCCGGATCCCCCAGAACTTCAATTCTCCTTACAAAGCGAAGGATTTTCAGGAATACTGGCAGAGATGGCACATGACTCTCTCCCGTTTCCTCGGCGCTTATGTATTCCGTAATGTATACCGTAAAGGCGTCAAATACAGAAACTATTATGTGGCTACCATGGTAACCTTTTTCGTATCTGGTTTCTGGCATGGCGCAGGCTGGACTTTCGTAGTCTGGGGAATCGTCAATGGATTCCTCGTATGTATCGCCTCCTGGCGGAACAAGCGCAAAAAGAACACCCCCCTCTGGCTCGGTGTACCGCTGACATTCCTTCTGGCAGTGCTGACCAGGATCCTGTTTGTATCCGATACCTTTACCAACGCGAAGCATGTACTGAAAGGACTGGTAAACTTTTCCACCCTTCACCTGTCAACTTTGAAAGCTCTTTTTGTTGACAACTGGGACATGTGTCTTCTCACTGTGGTGGGACTTGCCATCTGCTGGTTCTGCCCAACCACCTCAAAGATTTCCGAGAAATTCAAGCCAAACTGGAAATATCTTTTGTATGCGGCGGCACTGCTGATCATCTGTATCCTGAATATGGATAAGGTCGTTCAGTTCCTTTACTTCCAGTTCTAAGTTACGTTTATATAAGTATGGAAAGGTATGACGAAAATGACAACTAAAAAATGGACCATTGGGTTTGTATTTCTCATAATACTCAGTCTTCTTTTTATCGCAGGCGCCAATTACTGCATCGATCCCTATGGATATTTTTCAGCCCAGAAGGGAGAAAATTACTCCATGGACGAAGAGGACTACCTCAGAGAGCAGAAAGCGGAGCATATCAAATATCACGCCGGGGACTATGACGCTTACCTGGTAGGCGGTTCCAAAGCCGGCGCGATCCACAGCGACAAGCTCTCTGAGATCGACGGCTACCGGTATTACAACTGCTGGCTGCTGTCGGGAAATTTTGAAGACTACTATAATTATTCCAAATATATTATTGAGAACGCGCATCCCAGAAAACTCCTTCTCCACATCTCCACCTCGGAGATTGCCCAGTTTGACCGGGAGGCAAAGGGAGACATTTATGAAATTCCGGCAGTTATGAGCGGCGGGAGCAAGACCGCAGAAGTATTTAAATTTTTATTTAAAAACCTCTCGGTAAGCTATGACACTATCACAAACAAAGAGACCGTATACCCGGTGCTTCAGACCGGCGAGCGGAATCTTACCAAATATTACAATTATTATAAAGAGCACCATGACACAGCGGATTATTATAATTACCTGATGAAAGCCCAGGTAGATCCCTACCTGCCCCGCCTGATAAAAGGAACAAAGGATAAGGCAGATCTGGTCAACAATAATCTGAATTATCTCAAAGATATCAAAAAACTCTGCGACAAAAACAATGTGGAGCTCCAGGTATTTTTAGGTACTCTCTTTATTGGTGAAATGGTAGGCTATGAGGGGAACAGCTTCTACAACTGGCTCACCCAGATGGTGGAGATCACTGACGGGCTGTGGTGCTTTAACAATTATAACGATCTGGTATACAATCCGTTTAACTATTACAATGCACGTCACTACTACTTTGAAATGGGCGATCTGATGATCGAGCGAATGAGCGGCAAAGAAACAGAATATAAAAATTTCGGCGTCTATCTGACACCGGAAAACATAGCTTCTGAGATCGCGCTGCGCAAAAAAGAAACCGATAAGATCCGGGAATATTATAAAGAGACCGGCACGATCCCTCTCGCTGATTTTGATGACCCCAGCAATATCCCGAAGGATGCGGCAAACTTAAAGTAAAGTCCGGCGCGTATGATTGGAGGAAAATATGACGACAAAAAAATGGTGTATAAGTTTTCTTTGTCTCATCCTGGCTGCCCTGGTTACGATCATGGGAATCAACTATTTTGTAGATCCCTATGGATATTTCCGAAGCCAGGGCGGAGACTGCTATGAGCTGGATGAAAATGACTATCTCCGGGAACTGAAAGCAGAACACATCAAACATTTTTCTGACCGGTACGAAGCATATCTCATCGGCGGCTCCAAGGCCGGCGCCCTGCGCACGGACAAGCTGAAGGAACTGGATGGCTATAATTACTACAACTGCTGGGTAATGTCCGGAAACTTTCAGGATTACGAAGCCTATACCGAATATATCGTGAAGAATACAAAAGCAAAGAAGATCCTGCTCCAGATCTCAACTTCCGAGATCAAGCAGTTTGACCGGGAATCCAGGGGCGCCATCTACGAAACGCCGGCGATGCTCAGCGGTGACTCGAAGATCTCAGAATACATGACATTTCTGTTTAAGAACCTAAAACTTTCCTTCGAGGAGATCACCGATGATTCCGAGCGGTACCCATGTCTGGAGACCGGAGAGCGGAACCTTACCAAATACTACAATTATTTTAATGAAAAGAAGGGAACAGAGGAATATTTCAACTTCCTGATGAAAAAGAAGGTAGATTCCTTTTATAAAACTCTGAAAAATGGTACAAAGGATAAATCTGAAGTCACCAGCCAGTGTATCGCTTCCCTGAAGCGTATGAAAAAGCTATGTGATAAACATAATGTAGAATTCCAGGTCTTTTTTGGTTCCGTATTTGCCGGCCAGATGATGGGCTATGAGGGCGACAGCTTTTATCATTTTCTGCGGCAGGTGGTACAGACCTGCGGAGACGTATGGTGTTTCAACACTTTCAACGACGTGGCAATGAATGTATATAACTATTATGATATCGCTCATTACTACTATGAAATCGGGGACCTCATGATCGATACCATGGCAGGAAAGCCCTGTAAATATGCAGGTTTTGGCGTTCTGTTAAATGCGGACAACGTCGAGGATGAGATTGCCTCAAGACGCCGGCACCTGAAAGAATGGCAGGCATATTACGATGCCCACGGCACTCTCCCCTTCCAGGGGATGGACAATTCCAGCCTGGTAGAAAAAGTCTATGGCTGATCTTATTCGGATCTTAAAGCCTGTTACGATGAATGTAAATCATCCGTAACAGGTTTTTTATATACTTTTTTTCCCTGTTGTGTTAAAATAAAGGAAAAGGAGGATACTGCTTATGAATCTACGATCAAGAAAAAGAATCTGTTCCTGGATCCTGCTGATCTTGTGCCCCCTGCTGTTGACCTGCGGCTGTGGAAGCGGAAAGGACAACTCTGGCTCCCAGTTGCTCGATGCTGGGTCATATAGTCAGTCTGAGACTGCCACAGAAAATGATTCCATGGAATCCAATGAGGCAGAAGGCGCCGGGGCAGATGAAGCTTCTGGAGAAGATCCTGGGGAGAAGACAGAAAAAACGGAAGAAACTGCTGCGAAACCGGAACCAGAGATCAATACGGAGATGCTGATCTACACCTGCACTCTCAAGATTGACACTCTGGACTACGAAACTTCTGTCAATACATTCCGCCAGATGCTGCACAATGCCGGCGGCTTTGTAGAAAAAGAAAAATATACCGACGGATTATCCAGCCAGGAGTATTATATAGAGGATTCGGAAAAAACAAAATCCTATAAAGCTACTGTCCGGGTGCCGCAGAATCAATACGAGACTTTTCTCTCCGGTGCCGGACAGCTCGGTGATGTCCGTTCCAAAGAGTCCAACGTTGAAAACGTAAATCAGGAATATAGCGACCTTGGCACATCGCTGGGTATCTACGAGGCAAAAGAGAAACGCTATCTTAAAATGCTCGCTGATATCACCGATGACAACCATGCCATAAGTATTGAAAAGGAACTTACGGAACTCCAGATTAAGATCGCCCAGATCAAAACCCGCATGAACGAGATCAAAACCGATGTCAGCTACTCCACCATCAACCTGACGATCCGTGAAGTGGGCAGATACGAAGAGACACCGGAAAAAACTGACACTTTCATGCAGCGGCTGGGTACAACGATAAAGGACACTTTTAAAACCTTCCTGTTATTCATGGAGACACTGCTTTTCTTTATCATCCGTATCTCACCCTATGCTGTTATTGCCCTGCTGATCCTTCTTCTGGTTCTTTTCCTGCAGAAAAGGAGTAAAAAGAAATACTCTACAGAGGAAGTTACAGAAGTTGCAGAAAATCCGGATGATACAGAAAATATAGAAAATACCGGGAATACAGAAAATGCTGAGAATACAGAAGATACAACGAATATAGAATAACTCATATATCCGTTGTACCTGGCAGCAGCTTTTTGTTACCCTCTGGAATTCTCCTCACCCCTGCGGATAAACATCAGGCCGAAGGTCCCCACTCCACAATTGCTGGAAACGGTGGCCGAGGCCTTTTGTAATATGACATGGTCAAACCGGATGTACCGGTCTACTTCTGCCATGATATCATCCAGCTGCCGGACGCTGCAGCCCGCATAGGTGAGGAATAATACCCGTCTGTCAATATCCTTGCTGTGGCGGAGAAGTTTCCTTACATAGCTGCGGTTCATTCTCTGCCGGTTCCCCACTTCAATCTTCCACAATTTCAATTTATTCTGCGACATATAGAGAACCGGATGCAGGTTCAGACCGCGGCAGACCCGGTGGATAAAGGAGCTTACTTTGCCATTCCGGCAGAGAGTTTCTGTGCTCGGCACAAGAAAATTAGAACACACGTGTGGCTGCAGTTCTTTCAGATTGGACAGGATCTGCTCCACACTTTTTCCATCCTCCGCCATTGCTGCGGCAGCCAGTACCATTAATCCGTGGCCGCTGCTGATGTGATTGGAATCCAACACTGTGACATTGTCAAAACTTTTGCTTGCCTGAAGGGCGTTGGGATATGCCCCGCTGAGATCGATGGAGGCTGTGATATGTATGACATGCTCTGCCTTCTCCAGGGCATCCGCAAAGAAATACTCATACTCTTCCACTGGTGCCGTGGAAGAATGGGCATAATTTCCTTCTATTTTAAGATAATCCAGCAGACTGTCCGAATAAATTTCCGAGATATCACAAAAACGTCCCTCTTTTGTATGAACATAACAATACATAAGGCTGATCCCCAGCTTCTGAAGCCATTCTTCAGGCAGGTCACAGATACAGTCCGCCGTAATGGCGACCTTTCTTTTCCGCACGCTGGTGATCTGATTGATTCCCTCCATCTCCTCTGAATTGTCGCTGTTTTCCTCCGAAACATATTCTACTACATCCTGTGGCAGAAATTTAAGCAAAGTAGCTTCCAACAAAGGTGCATTGACCGGTTTCGCCAGATATCCGTCAAATCCCTTATCCTGGTAGACCTGCTCGGCATTGGTCATGACATTCGCTGTCAGAGCGATCACAGGGACATTCTGGCAGAAACCTTTTGTCTGTCTGCGCAGGGCATGCATGGTTTCCTCTCCATCCATATCCGGCATCATATGATCCATGAAAATAACGTGATAGAAGTTCTCCGACGTCTTTCTCAGACATTCTCTACCGCTTGCTGCCATCTCAACTTTCACTTCGGTATCCCGCAGCAGTTTCCGGATCACCATGCGGTTCATGTCATTGTCATCCACCACCAGCACCCTGGCATCTGGTGCCACAAAGCTCTCCTGGTAACTTTTTCGGTTACTGAGTTTTTTCTGGGCGGCAAAATCGATCACACCGATGGGCTGTGCATTAACAATGCCCTGTTCTAATTCTATTGTGAAGACAGATCCCTTGTGATACACGCTGTCCACTGAAATCTTTCCACCCATCATCTCCATAAGCTGTTTGGAGATTGTAAGCCCAAGACCAGTACCTTCAATATTCCGGTTCATCTCCTCGTCAACACGCTTGAAGGAATGGAACAGGTCGTTCAGACTCTCTTTCCGGATCCCCATCCCGGTATCCGCCACGGAGATCCTCAGACGGAATGTGTCGCCGGAGATGCGCTCCCCTTTGGCGGACAGCGTGACTGAACCCGCTTTGGTATACTTCACGGCATTGGTAAGCATATTGGTGAGCACCTGTTTGATCCTCACCTCATCACCATAGAGCATGGATGGTATATTCTGGGAAATATCCACCTTGAATTCCAGCTCTTTCTGGTGTGCCCGCAGCCAGATCAGATTTACCAGATCGCTGAACATGGTGCTGACCTCATACTGTACCGGCACGATCTCCATCTTTCCAGACTCCAGTTTGGAAAGATCCAGGATATCGTTGATGGTGGTTAGAAGCATCTTGCTGGCATTCTGGATATTGATGGCATTCTCTGCTATATCATCCGAAATATTTTCCCGCAGTGTCATTTCATTAAGACCGATGATCGTGTTGATAGGGGTCCGGATCTCATGGCTCATATTAGCAAAAAAAACATCTTTGGAATGCGCTATCTGTTCCATTTCCTCTTTTTGTTTTCTGGCTTTTTCCTTCTCTTTCTCGTAGGACAGGGACTGGATCTTCAGGAGGAATCCAATGAAACAGATCACTACAACTGTAGTTACCAAAGAGTCCACATAACTGTAATAGCGGTTGGCTACCATGGGAATGATCTCCGGATGGCGGTAAACGATACTATAGGTGACGATCAGTGCCAGAAGAGAAATACCAAGGGCTGCGATGCATTCTTTTCCCCGGAAAAGGACAAAAATATAGGTCAGTTCCAGTACGATCCACACCGGAGTACCGCTCTCCATTCCGCTGCTCATAATAAATATCATAGGAAACAGGATAACGTTGGATACGAGAACCTGAAGCCATGAGGCGAGACTGGTCTTATGATGTTTGTAAACGATCCAGAGCGCTATACCAGACACGGCGCACATCGGCACCAGCGCCAACAGTACATAAATCCCCGCCCCAAGCAGAATCCGCCCCATACCGATGAGTGAGGCGGCAAAAGCCAGCGCCAGGATCATCAGGACAAGCCGTTCATGAAAATCCCTGCCCTCAAATACAGAATGTGCAAATTTATGTATTTTCTTTATCATGGTCTCCTCCATAACTCATTTAATAATTCAGCAGCACCCAGGAAATCAAAGTCCTTCACTTTTTCTCTGATCCTTCCAGATAATTCCTTCAGTGCTTTTCCCTGAAACGTACATTTTTCCAGCTGGTCTAACGTATCCTCCACACCCTCACTCTCGAAACTCTCTAATTGTTCCCCCAGCAATGTGAGCAGCTGCTCAGGGGATGGGTTTTCCCCATCTGACGGCTCCTGTTCCCCTTCTTTTTTCTCTGTCCCTGTCTCCAGCTCTGGTGCCTCTTCTGTCTGTAATTCTGTGCCGCCGGTCTCCTCATATCCCTCAGGAAACAGAAAAAGATTCTCTTGAAAACAGCGGAGAAGCTTATCATGTTTGTCCAGCAGCTCTTCGTGATGTTCAAAAATATAATCGATACGGTTCTCTTTTCCCGCCATCTCCAGATTCAGTGCCAGTTCCGCCAGTTCATTGGCGCCAATCCCCCTGGAATTGCTTTTCAAGGCATGTACTGTGATCACATAGTTCTTCCAGTCCTTTTCCCTGAAAAACTGCTCCAGGCTGGCTTTTCGCTTGGGTCCCTCGGAATGATAGATCAACACGATATCGCGAAAACCTTCTTTGTCTCCACAATAAGTCATTCCCTGCTGGATATCGATGCCTGCCCTGGTCAGGTCAGCCAGCGCCTCTGACTCCTTATACACCGGTCCCCGGCTGGTCATATCTCCTGTTCTGTCAGCTTTCTCTGTCTCTCTGGAGGTATCCGCCGGACTTTCTGCCGTATTGTGGGAAGGATCCGTTGAAACAGCAGATGAAGGTGCCGCCTCCTCCCTATCTTCCACTATGATCTGCTTACTTTCCGGAATGTACCGGCGCAGCATCCTCTCCAGAACGCTTAATTCTATTGGCTTTGCTATAAAGTCATTAAATCCCTCTGAGAGAAACATCTCTCTGGCGCCGCCGATGGCATTGGCAGTAAATGCGATCACGTTCAGTGAGCGAAAATAAGAACCTGGTTTTTTACGGATCTTGTGCAGTGTTTCCACACCGTCCATCTCCGGCATCATGTGATCCAGGAATACACAGTCAAACTCCATCGTATCCAGTTTTTCCAATGCCTCCTGGCCGCTGCCTGCCATGGTCACCTTGATCTGATACGGAAGCAGGATCCGCGCCATTACTTTCAGGTTCATAACGTTATCATCTACCACAAGTACTTTGGCCTCTGGCGCCACGAAGCGGTGATGCAGGGCAAGATGCTGGTCTTCGTTCTGGATGATCTTCTGTCCATTGAAAATGGCAGCAATGGAGAGTACGGTAAAAGGCTTATAGATGCGGAACATACTGCTGCCTGGCTGGATCTCCTGCCCATAATCAAGGATCAGTACCACCGTAACTTCTTTGGCAAGATCTTCAAAAAATTCCCTGTCCTCACAATATTCACTCCATCCGATAAAGTAATGGGTAAACTTTTCGTATTCCATCCGTCTTTTCATCTCTGAGAGATTCCGGCAGTTTCGTATCGCGATGCCAAGCTGCTCCATAATATGCTGGATCAGCGTCTCATAACCCTCCCGCACCAGGGAATAATCATATTTATCAAGATTGATATAGCAGACCGCATAGAGCTGGCTTTTATTCCTGATGGATACGATGGGAGTCTCATCCAGCACCTTCTGGGGTATGGTGAACATAAACTCACTCCCCACTCCCGGTGTGCTTTTTAAGGTAAGGAAACCACCCATCCTGCGAACCAGCGCCTGAGTGATGGCAAGTCCCAGACCAACTCCCCCCTTCTCCCGGTTTCTCTTGGAATTCACCTGGCTGAAACTGGTAAAGATCTTCTCCATATCCTGCCGCTCCATGCCAATACCTGAATCTTGTACGCTCACCACCAGATTCATGCCATACTCTTCTCTTCTTCCCCTTACCCGGAGAATGATGCCTCCCTCCTTTGTGAATTTAATGGCATTGTCCAGCAGGTTCATGATAATGCGCCGCAGCTTCTGTTCATCTCCCAGAAGACTGCTGGGCAGGTTCGCGTCACAATCCACGATCATTTCAATTCTCCTGCCATTTTCCAGGGTCAGAGCCATATTGATAATATCGGTGATGGTGGAAGTAATATTGTAATTTTCCTCCGCCAGTTCCATTTTTCCGCTCTCCAGCTCAGAAAAATCCAGAATATTGCTGACCGTGGAGAGGAGGATCCGCCCCGCTGTCTGAATATCAATCACGTCCTTCCGGACACTCTCCGGAATATCTTCCTGAAGGATCGCCTCACTCATTCCGCACACGGCATTGATGGGAGTGCGGATCTCATGGGATACATTTACCATAAAATCGTCTTTACTCTGCTCGGCAATCTCCAGCTCATGGATGTTTTCCAGCAGCCGCTCCCCTGTCTCCTGCTGGGTACGTACCGAAATCCATATCACAAAAGTAACGACGTACATAGAAAAGATATGTAAAAATACCCGTATGCCATCGTTGAAAGTGTCAGCAAAGACTGTCTGGGCGATCAGCCCATGATATAACAGGATCGCGGTTGAAAACGCTGCTCCCATATAAATAATCTCCGGAATACAAAAAATACCAAGCAGAACGATCACCGCTGTCATCGTAGATACCATAGAGATAAAATTAGCAGAATAAAAGGAATAGATTGAAAAAGCGGCCCAGGCAATGACTGAGATAAATTTGGCACGGAAAATTGTATCCCTGTACCCCCGAATATGGACGAACCATCCGGAGACGATACAGACGAAAAGTATTTCTACAGCAAAAACATTCCATCCCGCCATCACCGCTGCAACAAACAGAGCAGAGACATGAAGGGTATAAATTCCCAGTACAATGCGCTCAATTTTTTTATTATCTCTAATATTCTTATACTGTGTTTCTTCCAAACCCATCTACCGTCCCTTCCTACAAGATATTCAGCACTTCTTTTAACATAGGCAGCATTTCCACAAATACATCGATAATAACAGGATCAAACTGCGTCCCCCTGCCCTCTGACATAATCTGCATGATCCGCTCAATGGGTCGTATGGGCGGTTTATAACAGCGCTCTTCATACAGGGCATCAAATACATCTGCCACCGCCATAATACGTGCCGCCAGCGGGATCCGGTCTCCCGCCAGTCCGGTCGGATAACCCGTTCCGTCCCAGCGCTCATGATGATACATGGCGATATCTTCTACAATTTTTACATAGTGCTCATCCTCCACATCACCAATAATATTCTGAATGATCTTACGGCTGTAAGTAGTATGTAACTTAATGACATCATATTCTTCCGGTGTCAGCTTACCCGGTTTTTGCAGCACTGCATCGGGGATCTTGATCTTTCCCACATCATGAAGCGGCGCCGCCTTACAGACATCATCGATATAAGAATCTGTGAGCTGTCCGGCAAACAGCTGTCTCTTCTGCAGCTCCTCGGAGATCATCCGCACGTACATCTGTGTATTTTTTACATGCTTCCCTGTACTTCCATCCCGGCTCTCAATAAGGTTTGCCATACCCACGATAACAGTTTCCTGAATCCTGTTGATCCTCTGGGTACTCTCCATCAGTTTTTCCGCCTGCTCACTCACCATATCCTCAAGATTGTGACGGTACTGATCCAGTTCTATCGTCTTCGCCACGCGGCTCAGCAGAATATCTGGTACAAAAGGTTTTTTTACAAAATCCAGGGCGCCCATCTGAAAGCACTTCACTTCCGTATCAGACTGTCCGTCCGCGGTCAGAAAAATAATGGGGATCGCCTCCGTCCTTTGATCCTGACGAAGTTTTTCCAACACTTCAAAACCATCCATCTCAGGCATGCTGATGTCCAGCAGAATGAGATGCGGCTTATTTTTTTCCAGATATTTCAGCGCTGCCATGCCCGAATTACACGCTGCGATGCGATACTCCGGAGAAAGAATCTTTTGCGCAAGTATTAAGTTGGTTTTATCATCATCTACCACCAATATAATATTTTTCATCCGTACGCTCCCCCGCTTGCAAAAAATAGAAGTAGCCCACTGTCAGGCTACTTCTATTTTAACTCTTTCTTGCAATATTTTCCATACCTTTTTTACATTTTACAGGATTTATTCCACGGAAATCTTTCATAGCAGCAAAACCGGAAAGAAAGCTCCCCTTCCCGGAATTCCTCACTGGCAGAAACCTGCTCCCACTCTGGATCTGCCTCCAGATCCGGAAAAAAAGTATCCGCCCCCCTCTCTGCATTAAACTGTGTGATATAGGCAGTGGAAACCAGGGGCAGAAACTCCCGGTAAATCTCCCCGCCCCCGATAATATAAATCTTTCCCGGAAAACTTTCTGCCAGATTTCGCGCCTCTTCCACGGATCCGGCCGGGATCAGCCGGGTTCCAGTATCCTGGGAAGCATACACGCTGCCAATTTCTTTTATCTGTTCAGTCCTTCCATTTTTCGTCAATACAATATTGGTCCGTCCGGAAAGGGGCTCACCTCCGGGAAAACTTTCCAGTGTCTTTCTTCCCATGATAACAATATTTCCCAAGGTGTGCTGACGAAAACAGGACATATCTTTTTTACTGTAGAACAAAAGATGGTTCTTATACCCGATCCCCCAGTTCCGGTCCACTGCCGCGATGATCTCCATTTTTTTTCCCATAGATTACATCACCTGTCCCACATACTCCGATGGAACCGCCGCTTTCACAAAGATCCCCTCTTCTGTATATTCCTCAACTTCCAGATTTCCATATTTTCGGATCAACTGGATCTTCGATGCCTCATCATAGGAAAATGTCTTCTCGATGCGGACAAATCCCGCATTCAATATATTCTCCAGCTTTTCCAGCAATTCGTCAAAGCCCTTTCTTTTTTTAGCAGAAATCTTCACCACTGCCTCACTGACAGTATCCCTGAACACCTGCCCGGCTCCCTCCGGCAGAAGGTCAATCTTATTGAACACCGTTAGCACCGGTTTGTCCTGCACTCCCAGCTGTTTCAGCGTATCATACACCACATCCATATGAATCTCATAATGTTCATCAGAGCAATCCACCACATGCAGGATGATATCGGCATATTTTGCCTCTTCCAGCGTACTCCGGAATGCCTGGATCAGATGATGGGGAAGCTTGTTGATAAACCCCACCGTATCGGTAAATAAAATCTTTTGCCCGCTCTCAAATTCATAGCTTCTTGTGGTAGGATCCAGCGTGGCAAAGAGCATATCTTCCTCCAGAACTTCCGCCGCAGTCAGTGCATTGAGCAGCGTGGATTTTCCCGCATTGGTATACCCTACGATGGCTGCTACCTTTACCGCATTGTTTCTCCGCTGCTTACGCATGGTCTCCCTGGAGCTGACCACATTTTTGAGCTGCCGGTTCAGCATGGAAATACGGTCTCTGATCAGACGCCGGTCCATCTCCAGCTTCTTCTCTCCTGGTCCTCTGGTACCGATGCCCCCGGCGCTTCCCGCCGCACCGCCGCCGATCCGGGACAGCGATTTGCCCAGACCAGTGAGCCGGGAAGCCCGGTATTTGAGCTGTGCCAGTTCCACCTGAAGCTTGCCCTCACTGGTCCCCGCATGGGCGGCAAAAATATCCAGGATCATCACTGTCCGGTCAATGACCTTACACTGCAGCTCTTCCTGAAGATTTCCGATCTGCGCCGGAGACAGTTCATCATCGCAGACTACCGTATCCGCCTGCAGGCTGTGGATCATCTCCCGAAGCTCTTCCAGTTTACCCTTGCCGATATAGGTTCCAGGGTGAATGCCCTCCCTGTTCTGGATCAGCCGCCCCACGGTCTCGGCGCCTGCGGTCTCTGCCAGTTCTTCCAGCTCATCCAGGGAAATATCCGCCGCTGCTTCACCACCCTCCTGTTTTTCTCCGAGAGAGACCGCTACGAGGATCACCCTCTCCCTCCGCTCTGCTGTATCATAAAAATCTGTCATATGGTTTGTCCTCCTAAAATATTGCAGCTGATACCATTTTTTTTACTATCATTATAGCTTGTTATATGGCAGATATGCAATCTCTTTTTGGAAACCATTTGATATAAAGCCAGCTCGACGGTGCCAATTTGAAACAAAGTTCAAATTGGCACCGTCGAGCTGCATCTGTGTCCTGCATGCCCAACATCCATTCCAAGATTCAGGTAGTATCTCTATTTTCTATTTCACCTTTACCTTTATTTTCTTTATCAATCCATTGTTGGCAACGAGGCAGACTGTACAGCTCCCCCTGCCCTTTGCAGTGATCTTTCCTTTTTCGTTTACTGCCGCCACTTTCCTGTTACTGCTGTAATACCGCAGGGCCGGCGCATGGCTCAGAGCCTTTTTCTTTCTGTCCCACAAGACAAGTTCTGCCTTGATCTGGAACGATTTTCTCCGTTTCAATGTTACCTGGGCTTTATTTACGGAAATCCTTTTCACATTAGTGCGCTTCTCATATTTCATCGCCACATGGATGATTGGGGATTTTGCGATGTATTCCTTTTTTCCTCCCCTCATTTCATAAGCAGCGATATAGTATTTATAAGCTTTGTCTTTCTTACATTTCCTATGAATAAACGTCCGTTTTCCCGATGCTTTTACAGTCCCCGCCTTTTTGAAGCTTCTCTTGCCATCGCAATATGACCAGTAAATTTCATAGCCAGACGCACCCTTATACTTTTGCCATGTCAGCCTCATGCTGTTTTTGTCTTTTTGCTTACCGGTCACCAGAAAAATGGATAAGTCCTTTCTTTTCTCGATCTGGTTTCCTGTCTGTCCAGATTCATACGGGGAATCTGCTGCTCCCGGCTCTGCCGACGGCGCTGCCATTCCTCCTGGTTCCGGGGTTGGGGTCCCCGGCTGTGGTGATGGCTTCACCGACGGCGCTGCCGTTCCTCCTGGTTCCGGGGTTGGGGTCCCCGGCTGTGGTGATGGCTTCGCCGACGGCGCTGCCGTTCCTCCTGGTTCCGGGGTTGGGGTCCCCGGCTGTGGTGATGGCTTTGCTGACGGCGCTGCTGTTTCTCCTGGTTCCGGGGTTGGGGTTGGCTTCGGCTCTCCCCTGATCACAAACGTTGTGGTTATAACCGTAAGCTTATACAGCGCATTTTCTTTATTCGGTTTATCCTTTACGGTAACAGTTGCAGTTCCTTCATGGATATTATCCTTGTATTCTACAACATACTCGTCAGCAGGGATAACATCCGCACCGTCCCGGACCACTACAGCAGGTTTGATCTCCGCGCCAGTATAGTCCTGGTCAGGAATTGTGTCAATGGTGGGGGTCACGCTTCGGAGGGTAACTTTCCCATCTCCGCCGACACCACCTTCGCCTGCACTTACAGAAATATCAGGGTCAACAGCAGCCTTGTCCGGGTCGCTGTCGATGCCTTTGCCGCCCTGGCCTCCTTCTCCCTCGCCGGTTCTGCCGCCTGTGCCTCCGGTAACTCCTCCACCTGTAACCTCCACGGTACCATCACCGGTATTGGTCACACCATTGCCACCGTCGCCGCCGTCATTGCCGCTGCCGCCTTCTACTTTGCCGCCGTCGATATTTACTTCACCATCACCGATGTTCTCGATACCGCTGCCACCTTTTCCGCCAGGTTCTCCAAAACCTCCGTCGCCGCCACTGACTTCGCCGCCTATGACAACCACATCACCATCGCCAGTATTTTTGATGCCGGCTCCGCCGTCACCGTCCTTGCCACCGCTGCCGCCTTCCACTTTGCCGCCCTCAATGGTAACCGTACCATTGCCTTTGTTCTCAATGCCGGGCGCGCCGGGCTCCCCTTCACCGCCGTTTCCACCGATGATTAAGCCTTTGCCAGGGTCAGAGGAGTCCTTGATGGTCACATTTCCACCCCCGACCTGGATAGCAGGCTTGCCTTCCGGCCCGATAATAGTGTGACCGTTCAGATCGATAACCACATCGTCGTCGATAATAAGCGAATCAATGCTAAGGTTCACATCCGTCACAAGTTTCACGGTTCCGGCAGGAGATTCCACTGCCGCGCCGCCCAGGGCATCCAACAGCTTCTGCACCAGGGTACTGCCTGTGCCGCTGCCGCCGGGAGGTGTGACCACACCAGTTCCGTCATGTTCTTCGGTATAGGACAGATCCCCGCCTTTGTCTAATACGGTTCCGTTGACAACAGAATCTATAATTTCCCCGCCAGTGGGGAGGTCGATCGGCCCGGTTATGGTTGCATCCTTGATCGTCCCCTCATCGGTGAGAGGTCCTGCAACCGTACCGCCTGTGACCGTTCCGGTAATCGTACCGCCCTCCACAGTACCGTCGTCAGTATTCTCCACCTTTCCGCCGAGGGTGCCGCCTGTGTTGTCTATCTTGCCAGCATTGGGCATAATATTCCAGAGAACTGTCCCAGTGTTAATGAGTTTCCCACTTTCCGTGATATGTAATGTTCCGATGGACGCATCAAAGCTACCGGCATTCTCAATCCTGCCTTCTGCAGTCAGAACTGCTCCGCCCGCATCGGAAACTACCTTTGTCCCTGCTGGCACGATGAGCTTTGCACTCTCTGGAAGGATATGATCCACAGGAAGACTGGCAGTCCTGCCCTCCTGCACAGTGATCGTCACATCGGGAGCAGTCCCGGCGGCATCCAGAGCCTCCACCAGCGTGCCATACTGCGGCTCCCCGCCGGGGGTCTGCCATCTCACCTCGCAGGAGGCATTTTCCTGCCACCAGGCAGTAAGGGTAGTTTTGTCGTTTACAGCAACCATCTCTCCCACGCCTATATTCGTGCTGCCATTTTTCCAGCCCAGGAAAGAACATCCCGCTTTTACCATCCCGCCCTGGCCCAGAACGGCAGCTTTGGTGCCTTTGAGATAAATATTGCTGTCCACAGGCGCACTGCTCCCGCCGTTTGTGTCATAGGTAACGGTGTAGTAATCCACCACGCCGCTGGCAGCAGTTACAGATGAGCCGTTGATGGAAACCGTACTCCCGATGGACGTCCCCACCTTTGTTGCCAGATAAGTTCCAACGCCGGTTTGTGCTGCACTCAGACCGCCGATTTTGACATCGCCTACGCCGGGAATATCTGCAGATTCACCGTCCAGCTTTGTGGTGACTGTTCTGGTATATATAGTAGCACTAAGCGTCTTATTGGCAGAAAAATTCGTGGTCTGACCGCTGACACTGGTGCCGTTTACCCGGAGGGTATAAGTCGTGCCATCATTCAGGCCTGTGCAGGTATACTGATTGGAATCTGACGTACTCATGACCAGGGTTTTACTTCCGCAGACCAGTTCCACCGAGCTGACTGACGCACCGGATTGTGTAGTAATTGCAGCAGTGGCAGTATAATAAGTCAGTGCCGTTTTATTTCCATAGCTAACTGTTTTTCCAGTTTCCGCACCATCCACTAAGACAGGGAAAGAACTGCTGCCAGGATCACGGGCGGTATAGCTATAAGTATAGACACCGCCCACAGGACCCGAGCGGGTAAGTGCAGGACCGCCCTGGAGAGTTACCGCTTTGTTGGCATTGACAGTAACGGTCAGGGTTTTATAAGTTACCGTAAGGGTCCCATTAGCGGTGACGCTCCCTGCGTCCTCCCCCTCAATGACCACAGATTTACTGCCGTTCCCGGTGGTAGTCAGCACAAAATCCTCCGTCCCATTTCGGGTAACGGTGACACCGCCGATGGTGAGCGCCTTCAAACTGTCATTTCCCGTCACTTTCACAGTATAGGTAACTTTCGCAGGCGGCGCAGGTATAGAACTTTTCCCTGAGATTGTCAGCATCTCCGAAGTGGAGGATGTTCCTGTCAAGGAAGTATATTGAGCGGTAAAAGTCATATTGCCCAAAGCACCGCCATTAAATGCCAGTGCCTGGCCGGGCTGATAGAGAGCAGACGTATTCACCGCCGTACCGTTCACGGTGGGCTTGGTGGCAGGAGAGGTTGTCAGCTTCCAGCCAGTAAAATATTTGCCGCTGCCCGTCTGATCCACTGCCTGCGGAAAAGGGATGGTACCACTCTGCACATAGGTATAATCTGTGCTTCCACTTCCGCTGACTGCGCCAGAAAAGGTGATAGTGTAGGTATTCGGCGTCCAGTGGGCATAAATAGTATGGCTGCCTGCGGTAGTTACCTTGGTGGCGTCCGTTACCCGTGTACCGCCTTCCTTCTCCGTGTACCAGCCTGCAAAGGTATATCCTGTCCGGCTGACAGTTGCCAGGGTTCCATAAGTGCTGTCGTAAGTCACAGTCTTGCTTGCCTGGGATGGCGTATCTCCGCCATTCTTGTCAAAGGAGACAGTGTAACTGTTTGCCGTCCAGTGAGCATAGATAGTATGGTTCTTGGCTGTACCCACCGTGGTAGTATTCGTCACCTGGGTTCCTCCGCTGGCCGCTGTGTACCAGCCCGCAAAGGTATATCCTGT
The DNA here is from genome assembly GCA_910584645.1 of uncultured Eubacterium sp. GTDB lineage: Bacteria > Bacillota > Clostridia > Lachnospirales > Lachnospiraceae > Eubacterium_F. The sequence continues at coordinate 67,282 of CAJUAU010000001.1, read as the reverse complement.
CCGGCTGACAGTTGCCAGGGTTCCATAGGTGCTGTCGTAGGTCACAGTCTTGCTTGCCTGGGATGGTGTATCTCCGCCATTCTTATCAAAAGTAACAGTATAGTCATCCGCTGTCCAGTGGGCATAGAGGGTACTCCCCGCATTCACAGCCACCGTAGTGGCACTCGTCACCTGGGTTCCTCCGCTGGCCGCTGTGTACCAGCCCGCAAAGGTATAGCCTGTCCGGGCCGGTGTCGGCAGATCGCCATACTTGTCATAGTAGGTCACGGTTTTGTTTGCCGTATCAACTGAGCCACCGTTGGCATCGAAAGAAACCGTTTTAGTATCATGTGCATCATCGTAGGTAATGCCGGTCAGTTCACAGTTGTAAGTGGGTTTGGGTTGATACAAACCCACCTTTCGGTTCCCGCAGAAAAACACAAAATTTTCCGTCTTTGTCACTTCCGACGCCGTATGGTTTTCGTAGGTAACGGTATGCACTGCAGACCCGTTGGCTGATGGATCGGATGAGCCACTATAAATACGCAGCACCGTATTTTCTCCGTAATCTGCATTTTGACCGTTATTAAATCTGCTTGGAACGCCACCTTTTAGAAGCTCTGCAAAAATGCCTGCCTGAGAACCTGTGCTTGCCGATAAATCAAGGGAAAAACTCATATTACAGGTTCTGGTAGTATACGCCGGAACCGTCACAGACACCGAAAAGGGGACATATGCCATCATGCATCTCTGTGTAGCCGGCTTATTTGGCGTTGAAAAGGTGAGTTTGGTGGAAGTTGCAGACAGGCTTTGTTTTTCCCCGGTACTGCCGAAATCGCCTGGGTTGTCTGAATTGCCGTCAGAGTAATAATACCTCGCCGCCGAAATGTCCACCGTAATGGCTGCACCGGAATATGTACTCGCCGCCAGCGCAGAGTTCTGGACTGGCTGCATACCCAGTATCAGCGCAGCGCACAGAACCAGGGACAGCAGCTGTCTCCAATAATTCTTCATGCTTTTGTGATTTCTCTTATTCTTAGAATGATTCATGCTCTTGCCCCCTTTCTTAATATTGACCGCCGTAAACAACAGCCTGAATGGTATGATTTTTTGTGGCATCCTTCACCTTCACGGTCATGCTCCGCAGCTTGGTCTCTGCAGCCGCACTTGTAGTCCCGCTGCCAAAAGTCAGGATGACTGTGCCGTTTCCGCCCGTGTCCAGAGCCGTCTTTTTTGTAATACCGCTTCCCACTGTAACATCAGAGCAGTTCGTCACCGTCAGAACAACCGAAGAAACAGATGCGTATCCTCTGATCCTCAGATTGGGAAGCTGATAGGTGTAGGCACTGGTGCTGCCTGTCTGAATATGTTCTCCCAGCTTGATGCCCGCCGCCTCGTAAACCGGGTACAGGGTTTTGGCAGCCGTAATCGCCGTATTGAAACTAAAGTTTGCGCTTGCCGCCCCGGAAGTAGCAGCCCAGCCCATAAATACACCGCCCTCTTTGATGGGAGCGGAGACATTCTGTGCCTGCTTTCCGCTCAGGACATACTGTGTGACGTGGGTTCCGCCGCTGGCGTTTTTGAAGGTGACAGTATGATAGGTCAGATTTACTGTGGTGGCACTGGTAACCTTATTTGTCACCGTCCCGACCGTGCCGCCTACGGTAATAGTGTAACCACCACTGCCCCGGTCAAGGACATGTTTGCAGGTGTAGGCAGTTCCCTTTGTGTCCCCGCCGGTCAGGGTGTAGCTGTCCGTTCCGCTTGTAATAGCCACGGGCATATTGGAAAAGCCCCCGGTAATCTTCACCGTGGCGGTGTAAAAGGTAACCACCGCTGTTTTACTGCTAACACTTACCGTTTTGCCCGCGTCCCTGCCGTCTACAAAAATGTTGTATACCGCCGCGTCATTTGCCGGAAGAATGCTTTCATACTTCTTTGCCTGGCTGTTATAGGCCAGCCTGTGGACATCCACCCCATCCCTTCGCAAGGTAACAGAGGCGTCAGTCCAGGCTGTGGTGTCCTTTACCGCGACCTGGATGGTGTGGTAGGCAGCGGTGACAGATCTGTTTCCCGATGCTGTCACATGAACAGCTCCCTTGTCTTCGCCACGCACCCGGACGGTATAGCTGTTCCCAGAATTCTTCTCCCGCAGGACTGTGGTGTAAGTTCCACTCCCGGTAAGCCGCGTACCGTCTGATAGTTCCACCGTCTGGCCGGACCACGCACTGCCGTCCAGTGTCACCTTTACAGTGATGGTATAATAGTTTACTGCTTCAGCAGAGAATGTGCTGCCCGGTGCGGCGGCGTTCACTATTACGCTGCGCTCCGCGTCCTCGCCGTTTACAAACACCTTGTATGTACCATTTAGAATGCCGTCAGCAGTCCAGGATGTCCCGCTCTGGGTAAGAGTGTATGCTGTCACACCATTCTGCCGCAGCTCCACCGTCGTTCCGGCCGGCATATCCCCGCCGTCCTTTTCCACAGGCACAGTGACGGTGCCTGTAACTGGCTTCCAATGTGCGTAGTAGGTGGTATCCGTTTCCGCCGTGACACTGCCCTGGACCTTCTCTCCGTCCCCGGCGGCAGTATACCAGCCATCAAAACTATATCCTGTCCGGACAGGGGTGTCGATCCCCTCGCCCACCATATAGCTGCTGCCCGACGGTACATTTCTGACGGTCTTCGTTTCTCCACTGCTGAATGCGCCGCCCTCGGCGTCATAAGTGATACTCTTTTCGCTGGCCTTGGTATACTTGATGCTTTTTGCCTTGATAAACACTGCCGAATCCACGCTGCGGTCGCCGGCATCGCCAATTGCCATAACCACCCATACAGGCTCACCTGGTGTCAGGGTGTCAATTTCCGCATCCAGTGCCTCGGTGCAGCCCAGATAGCCAATGTTCTTGTAATCGTTATACTTGTAGAGGCCGGGAATATCCTTCTTGTAGTCCTGGCCGGGGCAGGTGTTCTGGATGTTTACATCATTGCTGACCGCACCATCTGGCATCCTGTCCGCTGGGATTTTCGCAATATGGTTCCATTTCTCCTGTGCCCCATCGAAATCCTGTACCACCCATAATGCAAAAGTGTCGTTGAATTGAGGGGACTGATTATATTCGCCGGAGGCAAAGAAATATCGGAAGGACAGAGCATTTGTAGCAGGGGTCACCTTGATGGCAAACACCGCTGCATCGTTGATGACATTTGCGTTGACTCCTGCCGTCTCACAGTAGCTGGCGTAAGTCTCATAGAGCCGGTAATATGCTTTTCCTGCGATATCCGAAGCATCCTTATATCCTGTGCAGCTCGTACCTGCCCAGTACGACGGCGAAGAAGTAAAGGCCTTGACAGCATTTCCGTTAGAAAGGATAATACCGTCGCTGAAATCATAATAGTCTTCCGGCAGACCAGTAAACGTAGCGTACTGATATCCATTGCCTCCATTCAGTATCACAGCGTCCTCATAGGCAATTCCATCACTGACCAGTGTTTTTGCCAGAGTGTCGGCATCTGCCTGGACAGCTGTGGGACTGGAGCCATCAGCCGCCAGCACGATTCCTGCCGCGGCCGCCGCAATCAGGCACAGCGCCAGTACCGTAATCACTGGAACCGCCAGCTTACCGCGGCTCTTCCTATATCCTGCAGATCTTTCCGTCCATTTTTTAATTTTCTTATCTTTTCTCTGTTCCATTTGTCTTACCTCCTCATCATGCTTACAGTAAAACTGCTGTTAAACTTTGTATAAATAGCACATGTCTGTTTTTTAGACTTTATTAATATCACAAAACTTACTAATGTGCTGAAAATATCATATTGCTCAGAAGATATCAACCCATTAGGTATGATTTGCACTTTTTGAGGTATCAATTGCCTAAATCCTCCTGTGCGCTTTTTAAAAAGCTCAAATGCAAACCGACCTTCCCGTTTTGTAATCGACTTTCACATTTTGAAAGCGTCATTCAAATTTTGTAACCGAAATTCCACTTTTGTTATGAGACTCCCATTTTTTTCTGTGAATCTGTGCTATAATGGTTTCATGATACTAAGATAAGGAGCACGCACCTATGAATAAATTACCCCTTACTACCCTATGCTATATTGAAAACGATGAGAGTTTCCTGATGATGCACCGCATAAAAAAGGAAAATGATATCAACAAAGATAAATGGATCGGCGTAGGCGGTCATTTTGAACCGGGAGAATCCCCGGATGACTGTCTCCGGCGGGAAGTTCTGGAAGAAACCGGACTGACACTGACTGACTACCGGCTGCGGGGTATCATTACCTTTACTACTACCAACTGGCCCACCGAATACATGTTTCTATACACAGCCAGGGCGGATACCCGCTCTGTCGCCCAGTGCAGTGAAGGAGAGCTGGTCTGGGTTCCTAAATCCGGGATCCAGGATCTGAATCTGTGGGAGGGGGATAAAATATTTTTCCGGCTTCTGGAGGAAAAACGGGAAATGTTCTCCCTGAAACTCACCTATCAGGAGGATACCCTGGTCTCCGCGGTACTCGACGGAATTCCGCTGCCTACTGCGAAAGAAACAAATCATTCTTGACATAAAATAAAGGGATAATTATAATCATAATTAAGCATTCTATATATGGAGGAATAAATCATGTCTAAAAAAGTTGTAACTTTTGGGGAAATCATGCTGCGTCTTGCACCGGAGGGCTATACCCGTTTCGTACAGGCTGAGTCTTATGGCGCCACTTACGGCGGCGGTGAGGCAAATGTAGCCGTTTCCCTCGCAAATTACGGAATGGACGCCAGCTTTGTCACTAAGCTGCCGGCTCATGAGATCGGGCAGGCCGGTGTCAATTCTCTTCGCCGTTTTGGGGTGGACACGAAGGATATCACAAGAGGCGGTGACCGCGTCGGCATTTATTATCTGGAAAAAGGCGCCAGCCAGAGACCTTCCAAGGTCATCTACGACCGCGCTGGCTCCTCGATCGCCACTGCCACCACCGAAGATTTTAACTGGGATAAGATTTTTGAAGGGGCTGACTGGTTCCATTTTACTGGCATCACTCCTGCTCTCGGTGACAATGTCGCTGCTATCTGCCTGGAAGCCTGCAAGGCAGCAAAGACAAAAGGGATCACCGTCAGCTGTGACCTGAACTATCGAAATAAATTGTGGAGTAAAGAAAAAGCGGGAAAGGTAATGGGCGAGCTGTGCCAGTATGTAGACGTCTGCATTTCCAACGAAGAAGACGCCAATGATGTATTTGGCATCAAAGCTGCCGGCACCGACGTAACTGCTGGACAGGTAAACCACGAGGGTTACAAGGATGTGGCAAAACAGCTGGCAGACCGCTTTGGTTTTAAAAAGGTAGCCATCACCCTGCGTACCTCCATCTCCGCCAACGACAATAAATGGGCAGCCATGCTCTATGATGGAAATGACTACTATTTCTCAAAGCAGTACCTGATGCACATCGTAGACCGTGTGGGCGGTGGAGATTCCTTTGGCGGCGGACTGATCTACTCCTGTCTTCAGGATATGGCGCCACAGGACATCATTGAATTTGCCGTGGCTGCAAGCTGCCTCAAGCACAGCATAGAGGGCGACTTCAATCAGGTTTCCGTAGATGAGGTTATGAAACTGGCTGGTGGAGACGCTTCCGGCCGGGTACAGAGATAAAAGATATTTTATGGGCATCAAAAAAGAATATGTACTTTCCTCTCTGGAAAATACATATTCTTTTTTTGTACCCGGGCAGACATCCTAGCTCGACGGCGCGAATTTGAACCCGCCGTCGAGCTACTTCCGCCAGCTTTGGGGAAAGGTATACTCTTCCCGTTCATCCAGCGTTCCAAAAGAGTAGCCTTTTTCTATGATGAGGTCTATGATCTCACCCAGAACCTCGGAGGTGTTCTTCGTAGAGTTGGAGTCGTGAAGAAGAATGATGGGCTGGTCATACTTCTCCAGATCCTTCGCCACATTTTTATAAATGACCGCTTTCGGTACGTTCTGCCCCACCGAATCTTCCCCAGAGACGTTCCAGTCATAACTGACTACATTTTCTTTTTTCAGCTTTTCCAGAAGATCATCCACGATAGGGCATACATAACCATTGTTGCTGCCCCATGGAAAACGGTGCAGCTTGGGCAGAATTCCTGTCACCTGCCGGATCCGCTCCCGGCACTGGTTAAAGTCATCAAAAAATGTCACTTCATTACAATACATCTCATCCTTTTTATGAGAAAAGGTATGAACCCCGATGCTGTGGCCTTCCTCTAATTCCCTCTTTACGATCTGTTCCCTCTCCGCAGTGATCTCATTTCCCACAAGGAAAAACGTCGCCTTGGCCTTTTTGTTCTTCAAAGTATCCAGTATGTCCGGCGTGATCTCACTGGGACCGTCATCAAAGGTCAGATACGCGGTCTTTTCTGATTTTTCCTCCGGATCACTGGAAGATTCCTTGAAAACTGCCACATTTTCTGCCGTCTCTTCCGGCGTATTTTTCTGAAATTCATGGAAGATCATTACACTCAAAATGCAGACGCCAAATATGTAAAATACCCTTTTCACCATATCACCCAATGAAACGATTCTCATTTTATTATATTCAGCAAGAGGGAAAAGGTTCTGAAATGATTTATTCTCTGACTCTCAGTGTGATTTCTCCTGTGTGAAGTACCCTGACCTGGTTCCTGCCCTCTTTATCCAGGCACTCCACCACAAGACCGCCGTCATCGTCGATATCCAGTGCTCTTCCTTCTCTCCACACATCCTGTTCCAGAAAGCTTATTTCTTTTCCAATGACATTGGAATACTCCCGGTATTCCTTCATAAAGCTGCGGTCTGTGAGATGGGAATAAATCTCCCAGAATTCATTGATGACTGCTGCAGCCAGACGGTTTCTGGGCACACTGGTATCCTTCGCCACGCTGCCAGCCCGTTTTTCCAGATCCTGGGGAAAGTCCTCGGTCTTGTAATTAATGCCGATGCCCACTACAACGGTATCGATCTTTCCCACCTCAAAATCCGATACTGCTTCCGTCAGGATCCCACAGATCTTTCGGTTCTCCCAATAAACATCATTCACCCATTTGATCTGAGGACAGATTCCAAGCACCCTCCGGATGCCGCGGCACACCGCTACAGAAGCCGCCGTGGTGATCAGGATAGCATCGGAACCAGCCAGTTCCGGTTTCAGCAGTATGCTCATGTAAATACCGGTATTCGCCGGAGAAAAAAAACTTCTCCCCAGCCGTCCCTTTCCCTTTGTCTGCTCTTCCGCCAGCAGAACCATCCCATGGATGCCGTTTTCCAAGGCAATACGTTTTGCTTCGACATTTGTAGAATCAACAGTTTTATAGACTTTGATCGGGAAATTTCGACACCTGTCGTCCAATTCCAGACGGATTCCCTCCTCACTGAGTACATCCGTCATCTCCAGCAGCCGGTACCCCCGGTTATTCACCGCCTCGATCTGATATCCTTCACTCTTTAATGCCTTGATCGCTTTCCAAATGGAGGTCCGGGAGACTCCCAGCTCTCTGGCGAGCTCCTCTCCCGACAGGTCCTGTTCCCTGTTTGCTTCCAGGATCGAGAGCAGATCCGTCTTTACACTCATTCTTCCCCCTCTTTTCGTATGATATCAAAGGGTTCCAGAGTACATTCCGTACATAAGGTGATACTCTGACCCGGATGGGGGCAGCTTTCCATCTCATTTCCATCCTCGTCCCGCAGAGCAAGAACTTTCGTCCTTATATTTTCCCCGGAGGGCTTCATGATCTCCACCTCATCCCCCACTGAAAATTTATTTTTCTGTTCAAACACGCCGGAACCATCCGAACCGGCGCGGCTGATCATTCCGAGATAGACATACCCTTTGACATAGGTATTATGATCATAGATCTGACTCTCATGGGAGGTGGGACCAAAGAAAAATCCGGTGGTAAACTGCCGGTAGGTGCATTTTGCGATCTCTTCTTTGTAATACGGAATATTTTTCTCATACTTTTCCGGATCTTCAAAATAATCATCCAGCGCCTTGCGGTAAGTCCGGGAAACCACTGCCACATACAATGCGGTTTTCATCCTTCCCTCAATCTTAAAGCTGTCGATGCCCGCCTTTACCAGCTCCGGAATGTGCTCGATCATACACAGGTCTTTGGAATTGAATATATAGGTTCCCCTCTCATTTTCCTCCACGGGAAGATATTCCCCGGGACGCTTCTCTTCCATAATATAATATTTCCATCGGCAGGGATGGGTGCAGGCGCCAAGATTGGCGTCTCTTCCGGTAAAATAATTGCTCAGCAGGCAGCGTCCCGAATAGGAAATGCACATAGCCCCATGGACAAAGGTCTCAATCTCCAGGTCCTCCGGTATGTTGTCCCGTATATCCCCGATCTCTTCTAAGGAGAGTTCCCTGGCAGTCACAACCCTCACTGCCCCCTGGTCTTTCCAAAAGCGAAAGGTCATATAATTTACATTGTTGCTCTGGGTACTGATATGAATGTCAATCTCCGGGCACACCTCCCTGGCAATGGAAAAAACGCCAGGATCCGATATGATCAGCGCATCCGGCCCGATGTCTTTCAGCTCATGAAAATACGTCCGCACACCCTCTAAATCCCGGTTATGTGCGGTAATGTTTGCGGTCACATAGACTTTCTTTCCCCGGCAGTGGGCATATTCGATCCCTTTTTTCATATCCTCAGCGGAAAAGTTTTTCGCTTTTGCCCGGAGCCCATACATTTCTCCTCCGATATATACAGCGTCTGCCCCGTATTCCACCGCTGTCTTCAATACCTCCAGACTGTTTGCCGGCGCCAGTATCTCCGGTTTTTTTCCTGTCATCGCTTTCTCCTTTCCATCGGTTCACACCGCTTTGTACTCACTGTAATGCCATCCCCCACAGACAGGCATATCGTCTCCAGCTCTTCCATATGGGTGATGGTATATAAATATTCCCGCATCCTGCTGTGGATCGTCCGGTCACGTCTCGCCACAGCATAACGGGATTCCAAAACATCACAGTCATGCAGTATATTGTCGGACACCAGCACTCCGCCCGGTTCCAGCATCCGAAGCAAAAAAGGCAGAAAATTCATATACTGCCCTTTTGCCGCATCCATAAATATAAAATCGTATCGTTCTCCTTCTGCCACAAGCTGCTCAAGAACCTGTGCGGCATCTCCCTCCACCAGCCGGATCCGCCCTTCTGGATCGTACTTACTGAGATTTTTCCTCGCCTCTGCCAGCCGCATCTCCACCTTCTCAATAGTGGTGATCCGGGATTCTGCAGGAAGGCACTCTTTCATAAATAGTGCCGAATATCCGATGGCAGTCCCCACCTCGAGGACACGGGCAGGTTTTGCAGTCCGCAGAAGATATCGCAGAAGATCTCTTGTCCCTCTCCGAATAACAGGCACTTCATCCCGAAGTGCCTCTTTTTCCAAATTAATTATATAGTCCGGAAGTTCCGGGCGGAGTGTGTCAAAAAACACTTCAATTCTTTCTTTTTCCATCTGTCGACACCTTTTTTACAATTTCCCCCAGTATCTCTTTATACGTCATGCTTGTATTCAGATTATAACTGCCTGCCGCCACGATATTCGTATCGCTCAGTGACAGTTTCAGCCGGATATAAAAAGAATAGGCATTTGGTACGATGCCCTCCCTCTCCAGATTTTTTGCAATCGTAAGGGAATCCTCAGCCTTTTGTATAACAAATACTTTATCCTGTCCCGGCGGCGCTTCTGCCATGACCTCGCCAAATACCTCATTGGCAAAAGAATAGGTAAACTTGCAAACCTCTACCGTCGCAAAGACAATAACGACATAGAAGATCATATTTAATACAAGGATCAGTATCCCCCGGATCACCAGGAGCACTGTGGCGTTTCCCTTTTCTGTTTGTCCAGTCATGACAACCACTCCGTTTCGCTGTTTAGACCTCCATGATGATCGGAAGTATCATTGGATTTCGTTTTGTTTTCTTCCAGAGGAAATCATTCAGGGAATCCTTGATCTCCGCCTTGATCCTGCCCCAGTCTGTCACACCTCTGTCATAGATCCGGTCAAGGGCAATATTCACGATCTCCAGGCACTCATCCATAAGATTCTCTGCCTCTCTTACATAAACGAACCCTCTGGATACGATATCCGGTCCGGAAATAACCTGATTCGATCCCTTCTCCAGTGTGAGAACCACCACCATCAGTCCATTTTCTGAAAGATGCTGTCTGTCACGAAGCACGATATTTCCCACGTCTCCAACTCCGAGACCATCCACCATGATGCCCTGTGCCTGTACTTCTCCAGCGAACCTCGCCCCTTCTTCTTTCAGCTCCAGCACCTTGCCGGAACTCATGATCACTACATTCTCTTTCGGGATCCCCATCTCCTGCGCCAGCTCGCTGTGGCGGAGCAGATGACGGTACTCGCCGTGAACCGGAATGGCAAACTTAGGACGTACCAGAGAATAGATCAGCTTTAATTCTTCCTGGCACGCATGTCCAGACACATGAGCATCCTGAAAGATCACTTTCGCCCCTTTCATGGATAACTCATTGATCACCTTGGACACACTTTTTTCGTTTCCAGGGATCGGATTGGAACTAAATATAACCAGATCCCCCGGTTTGATCGCTATTTTTCTGTGAATGGATGCCGCGATACGGGATAATGCCGCCATGGACTCTCCCTGGCTTCCCGTAGTGATCAGAACGATCTGCTCATCCGTATAATTTTTCATCTCTTCAATGCTGATGATAATATTATCCGGCGCCTGGATATAGCCGAGCTCCACTGCCACATTAATGATATTAACCATGCTTCGTCCCTCGACGATCACTTTCCGCTTATGTTTATGGGCGGAATTAATGATCTGCTGCACACGGTCAACATTGGAGGCAAAGGTAGCCACGATGATCCGGCTCTTTTCATTTTCATCAAATATGGAGTCAAAGGTTTTTCCCACCGACTTTTCCGACATTGTAAATCCCGGTTTCAATACATTGGTACTGTCTGCCATCAGTGCCAGCACACCCTTTTTTCCCAGTTCCCCAAAACGGGCAAGGTCGATGCTGTCACCATAAACCGGCGTATAATCCACTTTGAAGTCACCGGTATGGACAATAACGCCTGCCGGCGTATAGATGGCAAGAGCCGCCGAATCTGCAATACTGTGGTTTGTCCGGATAAACTCGATGCGGAAATCTCCCAGATTGATATACTGTCCGTAGGTTACTACCTTTCTCCTCACCACGCCGAGGAGATTATGCTCCTTCAATTTATTTTCAATGATCGCCATCGTCAGCTTCGTCGCATATACCGGCACGTTCAGTTCCTTCAGTATATACGGCAGGGCACCGATATGATCCTCATGTCCATGGGTGATCACAAATCCTTTTACTTTCTCCCTGTGATCCTTCAGATAAGTCACATCCGGGATCACCAGATCTACTCCCAGCATATCGTCTTCTGGAAATGCGAGCCCGCAGTCCACCACAATAATACTGTCATCCGTCTCAAATGCGGTTATATTCATACCAATCTGCTCTAATCCACCCAGTGGTATGATACGTACCTTCTCATTTCCTGTTTTCGTTTTCTTTCTCAAAATTACACCTCTCTATTCATTCTTAGTATGATTTCCCTCAATCATTTTTACATTTCAATATCTATATCTTCTAACAGTTCTTCAAAATATTTCGATATGATCAGCAATTCCTTTTCATCTTCCACCACATCATACAATACTTCTCCATCCTCTTCCTCGCCGCTTACACGCAGAATAAAAGCATCTGCTTCCTCTTCGGTGTCCTCCTCCGGTGCTGCCTCCGAGACAAGAAGATACTCTCTTCCTGCGATCTCTGCTTTTTCCCACACAAAAAAAGCCTCCTCGCTGCCATCCTCAGCAGTAAGCATAATCTGATTATTATCTTTCATTGTTTCCTCCATTCGTGCACAAACTTACAATTCACGAAGAACGCTGTTTTTGCGTTCTTCCCGTGTGAATAGGCAGCTCTGCTGCCGTAGAACCTCTTAGCTTTTGTTTTTTAAAAGCTTGATTTTGTTTTTTAAAAGCTTAGAAGTTCTATTCACACTTATCTCAGCGAATCCAGATATCCCTGCAGAATAAACACCGCTGCTATCTTATCCACGTATGCTTTTCGATTCTCACGGCGTACTCCACCCTCCTTCAGAACCTCCATCGCAGATATGGTAGTCAGTCTTTCATCCCACAGGACCACCTCTAATCCCGTTCTTTTCTCAAGTTTTTCCTTAAACTCTTCCGTCCGTTCAGCGCGTTCTCCCAATGTATTATTCATATTCCTGGGATATCCCAACACGATCTTATCCACCTCATACTCCGCAATGATCTCTTCTAATCTTGCAAGTGTCTGACGCAGTTTGGTTTCACTTTTTCTTTTTATTACTTCTACGGGCTGTGCTGTGATAAGCAGTGCATCGCTGACTGCCACACCCACCGTCACAGATCCGTAGTCAAGTCCTAATATTCTCATATATATTTATATTTCCTTGGGCTCTGTCTTCTTTTGCCCATGTCAGCCTACATGTATACAGTCCGTTTTCCATCTTTCGCTCGCTCCGGGCTCCGCCCTGCGCTCCTGTGGGGCGCTCGCCACATTTCCCTCCAGTTCTGCAATTTGTGCAGGCTGGGAAAACTGCTTACTCAGCTTAACAAGCTACACTTTTTTGGGAACAATCCAGCTTCGCCAGATTCTGTTCCCCAGCCGCTGGCAATCTGCATGCAGGCATGCGATTGTCAACGGCTGGGGGACAGGTGCTCCCGCACCTGTTCCAAAAGTAATGTGTATTTGCTGCCTGCAGATGGTCCAGTTCCCACACAAATTGCAAAACCGAAGGTCAGCGCGGCTCGCTTATTTCAAGTTGTTCTTTATATAATCCTCTAAAAACAGTTCGATGATCTCATCCCGCTCTGCCCGCATGATCAGGCTTCTTGCGCCTTTGTGGCTGGTTATATAAGTGGGGTCTCCTGACATCAGATAGCCCACGATCTGATTGACCGGGTTATACCCCTTTTCTGTAAGTGCCGCATATACAGATGCGATCACATCCCTTACATCAAAATCTTTTTCTACATCTACTTTAAAAAGCTGGGTATTATTCATTTCCTGCATATTGTCCCCCATTCTAAACATTTTCCTGCTAAATCAAAAATTAAATAAAATACTCATGGGAGCAAAAAGTATTCTGCCCCAGCCGTCCCCCGTTGGAACTGCTTTTTCGTCTCTACGCTTTTTACCCTGGTATCATTTTAATATAAGTATCTTAAATTCGCAATAGTTTTTTATATTAAATTTGTCTTTTGGATCCGTATGCTGCCCATGCCGTTCTCCGTAAATCCCGCAGTTCCTGCCTCATCCCTTGGGATCTTTACCATCACATAACGCTCATTATGCCCGGTCAGATATTCTTTTCCGTCAATGATATGGACCTCCTCAAAGAGTATTTTCTCCTCTCTTCCAATAAACCATTCCTCAAATCCAATTTTCCCCTGCCTGGCAGCTGCCATCAGCATCTCGCTGCGCCGGTGTTTGACCTCCGGAGGCACCTGATCCTTCATACCCGCCGCCTTCGTGCCGCTGCGTACACTGTAAGAAAAGACATGAACATCCGCAAATCCGATGTCTATGACAAACTCTCTTGTCCTCTCGAACTCCTCTTCTGTCTCTCCCGGAAAACCGACGATCACATCTGTAGTAATGGCAGGATGTTCAAAATATTTTCTCAGCATGTCACATTTTTCCCTGTATTCCGCCGCTGTATAATGCCGGTTCATCCGTTTCAGCGTGGCGTCACAGCCACTCTGCAGGGAAAGGTGAAAATGAGGGCACAGCTTTGTCACCTCCATCAGCCCCTCCATAAATTCAGTGCTGATGATGCGTGGTTCCAGCGAGCCCAGCCGGATCCTCTCAATTCCCTGAATCTCATTAATCTTCTGCAGAAGCGCCACCAGAGGTCTCCCTTTCAGGGCGACAAACTGCTTTTCACTGGAACGGTCCACACCATAGGAGGACAGATGGATCCCTGTGAGTACTACCTCTTTATATCCCTCCTGCGCCACCATGCGGATTTCTTTCAGTATGTCCTCCTCTTCCCGGCTGGAGAGTATACCGCCGCCCCTTACATAAGGAATCATGCAATAACTGCAGAACTGGTTGCAGCCATCCTGGATCTTGATATATTTTCTTGTGCGGTCCCGCACCGGATCACTCTGTCCGCCACAGGCTGCTTCCTGGAGGGAATCCCCCTCCGTCACTTCCCGGCTTCCCATATACTCCAGCACTTTTTCTGCGATACTTTCCTTGTCACGATTAGAAAATACCATATCCACAGAAGGATCTTTGAGAAGTTCTTCCCCACCGCTCTCCGCGTAGCACCCCACAGCCGCCACGATACTCCGGGGATTCTTTTTCTTCGCCCGGTGCAGCATCTGCCTGGATTTGCGGTCAGCGATATTCGTAACCGTACAGGTATTGATGATACAGATATCTGCTCCTTGTCCAAATTCTACGATATCGAACCCATGCTTTTGAAAATCTGTCATCATTTTTTCTGTTTCATAAAAATTCACTTTACAGCCAAGGGTTAAAAATGCAGCTTTCATATATTTATACTGCACTTTTGGTATTTTTTTCTGTAATATACCAAAGAGTGCATTTTCCTTTCTACATTTTGCACAAAAATAATCTCTATTTTTTTTGCAAGTGGTCACTTTTTTCTATTGACATAAATTAGGTTACATAATAGTATAATAACTGGAAGATGTTTGAAGCAGCTTTCAAAATAATAGAAAAGGAGGAATTATTATGAAAACAGTAAAAATATCTTTAAATTCCATTGATAAAGTTAAAGCATTTGTCAATGAGGTTACCAAATTCGATGCAGAATTTGATCTTGTTTCAGGAAGATATGTGATCGACGCCAAATCCATCATGGGTATATTCAGCCTTGATCTTTCCAAACCCATCGACCTGAATATCCATAGCGAAAGCGATGTAGACGAAATTCTTTCAAAACTGAAACCATTTATCGTCTGATCGGGATTTGTTACATCACATATGGGGTACAAAAAGTACAATGTGGGGACTGTGAAACCTGGGTTTCAGGAGGCAGTCCTTTTTACATTTTCACAGTCAGGATCTCCCTCTCTGACACCGCTTTTTCTAACATTTCATCAATCTTTTCTTCCAGGTTTCTTTCAGATTTTTCGATCTTGCACAGATCCGGTTTTGTCACAGGATGTTTCGCCACAAACGTGGTGCAGCAGTCCTCATATGGCAGGATCGAAGTCTCAAAGGTATTGATCTTCTCCGCAATGTCAATGATATCCTGTTTGTCAAAAGCGATCACCGGGCGGAATACCGGCATCCTGCACACCGCATTGGTTGCCACCAGGCTCTGCATGGTCTGGCTCGCCACCTGCCCCACACTTTCACCGGTGATCAGGGACATACAATCCGTCTCACCCGCGATACGCTCTGCGATCTTCATCATATAACGTCTCATAATGATCGTGAGCTCGTCATGAGGACATTTGTCGTATATATACATCTGAATATCTGTAAAATTCACCACATGAAGACGGATCTCTCCCGCATAATCACTGACCAGCTCCGCCAGATCCACCACCTTCTGCTTCGCCCGCTCACTGGTATATGGCGGCGCATGAAAATAAACGGCCTCAATACGCACACCCCTTTTTGCCATCATGTATCCAGCCACTGGACTGTCTATGCCCCCGGACAACAGAAGCATTGCCTTCCCACTGGTTCCCACAGGCATTCCCCCCGGTCCTTTGATGCTGCTCACATACACATAAGCGCGGTGGCGGATCTCTATATTTACAGAAACCTCCGGCTGATGCACGTCCACTTTTGCGCCAGGCATATGGTCAAGGATATACGCTCCGGCTTCCCGGCAGATCTCAGGGCTGGTCATCACATAATTCTTATCACTTCTCTTGGCAAATACTTTGAAGGTAAATTCCTTCTCTCCCAGTTCCTCTTTCATATGATCCACCAGTTCTTTGCATACTGTCCCAAAGGTCTTGTCCTCTACCAGCACCACCGGGCAGATATGGGCAATGCCAAAACATTTACTGAGCTGGCTGATCACCTCGTCAAAATCATACTCACTCTTTGCTTCTACATAGATCCGGCCGTTTTCCCGCTCTACAAGAAATTCTCCCTCACACTTCTCCAGTTTCTCCTTTACCCTGTCCCGGAGAGCGTCCTCAAACATATATCTGTTTTTTCCCTTGATCCCGATCTCTGAATATTTGATCAAAAAAGCTTTTACCATTTTATATTATCCTCATTTCCTTTTTCTTCTATCTCCTGACATAACGCCTCAGCACCGGCAGAAGTTCCTTTAGCTGTTCTACTGCATACCGCAGTTCTTCCTCCGTCGTATTCACGGAAAGACTGAACCGGATCGTAGCGTCCAGCAGTTCCCTTTTGACTCCAATGGCCTGCAGGGTGGAACTGATCCCTGGATGATTGGAAGAGCAGGCGGAACCAGATGATACGTAAACCCCTCGCTCCTCCAGCGCATGTAAAAGAACCTCACTGCGGATCCCTTCTATGCCTGCGCTCACAATATGCGGCGCCGTGTTTTCCAGTTCTTCCTTCTGACAGGCATGGATGTACACTCCTTCAATCTGCTCCAAAAGCCCGATGAGGAGCCGTTTTTTATGATACATCTGCTGAACCTTGTCCTGATGATCCTGATACATCATCTCCGCAGCCAGGGCCAGTCCTGCGGCTCCCGGTACATTTTCTGTACCAGAACGCCTTCCCTGCTGCTGTCCGCCTCCATGGATCAGCGGATGGAGCCGGACTCCCTCTGCCATATATAAAAATCCTGTCCCCTTCGGTCCATGGATCTTATGGCCGCTGGCAGAGAGCAGGTCAATATTCATCTTCTTGGGATGTATGGTCATTTTTCCATAGGCCTGTATGGCATCTACGTGAAACAGTATATCTTTATTATATTCTTTGATGGTCTTCCCAATACTCCCCACATCCAGTACAGCGCCCACTTCATTATTTACCATCATCACAGACACCAGCACCGTATCCTCCCGGAGCGCCTCTCTGAGCTTTCCAGGATCTATGTGTCCCATAGGATCCACCGGAAGATAGGTGGCCTCACATCCATAATTTTCCTCCAGATACAGACAGGGCTGGTGCACCGCCGCGTGCTCAAAGCAGGTGGTGACCACATGTCTTCCCCGCCGCCTGTTTGCCATCACTCCCCCAATGATCGCCATATTGTTGCTCTCTGTTCCCCCGGAAGTGAATATGATATTTTTCCGGCTGCATTTCAGCGTGGCTGCGATCTTATCTCCCGCCTCTCTGATATAACGTTCTGCCTCTACTCCCTTCCTATGAAGGGAAGAGGGATTTCCATAGTCCACGCACATGATCTGGCGGACCAGATCTCCCACCTCATCGAAAGCTTTTGTGGTGGCTGCATTGTCCAAATATGCCTCCATGTATGTCAAACCTCTCCTGTATAGTCTTTTTCTATCTGAAACATCAGTACTGACAGGATGGCCAGGCCCGCCGTCTCCGTCCGTAAGATCCGCCTGCCCAGAGACACCGGCTGGGCTCCGGCTTCCATCGCCTGTTCCACCTCACCCCGCTCAAATCCCCCCTCCGGGCCGATAAATATACCGATGGAAGTCCCCTTTACGATCCGGCTCATCGTCTTTGCCGTCTCCAGCATATCATCATAAAGCTCGTAGGGAATGATATTGTGTTCCAGTTCCTGGGCCTGTACACATGCCCCGCCAAAAGAAACCACTTCTCCCACCTCCGGCACAATTCCCCGCCCGCTTTGTTTGGCGGCAGCCTCGGCAATGCTCTGCCAGCGCTGTCTCTTTTTTTCTGCCTTTTTATCATCCAGGCGGACCACAGAACGTCTGGTGCGCACTGGAACAATCCTCGCTGCTCCCAGTTCCACCGCTTTCTGTATGATCAGTTCCATCTTGTCCGCCTTGGGAAGTGCCTGAAACAGTACGATCTCCACTGGGAGCTCCGTCTTTACCGGCTCTTTCTTTTCGATGTCCAGCAGCACCCTGTCCGGCTCGATATCACCTATGGTACAATGATAATCCGTCCCCCGTCCATCGGTGATCATAATATGCCCCCCGAATTCCATACGCAGAACATTTTTAATGTGATTCACATCATCCCCGATGATCACTGCTGTATTTTCATAGATCTGTTCCATTGGAACAAAAAAACGATACACCTGCCCGAATCTCCTCTCTGGTTTCAGCAACACAATAAGCACAAGCATCCGTGCCCTGTGGCAACCCCAATGCCTGTGCTCAAAGTAAACCTATAAATAATTCTTCTGGTGTCCTTAACTCAGAACGCCACTACTTGAATAAAATGATTTTCCTATATTCATCATCATCTGATTGGATGCGGATTTAACAAATCCGTTTGCCCTCTGGGCATTGCGATCTGCAAAACTGCCGGTTCCGCCAAAGAAATCCTTGATATCGCTGAAATTTGCCTGAGCGAATTTGTCTTTGTCAA
This sequence comes from uncultured Eubacterium sp., assembly GCA_910584645.1. Taxonomy (GTDB): domain Bacteria; phylum Bacillota; class Clostridia; order Lachnospirales; family Lachnospiraceae; genus Eubacterium_F. Next base: position 48,729 of record CAJUAU010000001.1, on the reverse strand, counting down.
TCTTGATCTTATTGTCCTCGCCGATGGTAATGCCCATCCTCTCCAGCTGTTTTGTATTACTCTTTGTATCATCTATCATCCATGATACACTCTTGGTTATGCTGCTGGGAAGACTGCTCTTCTTTGCACCGTCCACTACGGCATTATAGCTGTCAGCCATCTTTTTCACAGCATCGTAGATCTCATCCCTGCTGCTGCCGTCAAAATCCATATTTGCCAGTGCACTTGCGTCTTTACTCAGGTTTTGGGAAGCGCTCTTGATGTTAGACAGCGCCTTTTCCGCTTCTACCGCCTTTGGATCCACTGTCACCTCAGGGGTAATATATCTTTTGCGGACATCGTCCCAGGTTGAAGATGTATTGCTGCTACTGGTACTACTACTGCTACTGCTTTCTGTCTTTGTCTCTTTGTCATTGCCTACTTTTTCATAATAGGACTTCAGCATCTTGGTATAAACACCACTTTTCATCAGTCCCAGATCCCCAAGGTTAGAGGCGGAAAGAAAACTTCCCGACCATATGGAATTCCGGCTTCCGAACAAAGAATTTGCAAGTGAATTATTAAACATTGCACACATAATCCTCGACTCCTTTCTAAAAAACTTCCTGACAACCTCCTTGCCATCAGGTCTTTACTTTTGTTATCGGCAATTATAACATAAAACTAAAGTCTTTTCCATATACTTTTTTCATTCCTTTGACAACGGCTTCCCTTTCACTGTAATGATGCTTAACTCCGTTGATGTCCTGATATTCTTCATGCCCCTTTCCAAGAAGAATGATCATATCCCCTTTTTCCGCATGTTCCAGGGCATAAGCCACCGCTTCCTCCCGGTCGGGGATCACCACATATGTTCCCTCGGATTTTGCCATTCCCACCTTGATGTCCTCGATGATATCCATAACATCTTCCCGGCGGGGATTATCGCTGGTAATTACAGCAAGTTCCGACATCCTGCCGATCACTTCTCCCATCTCGTAGCGTCTGACCTTGCTCCGGTTCCCTCCACAGCCAAAAATACTTATGATCCGATGAGGGTTGTATTCTCTCAATGTAGAAAGAACGCTTTCTGAACTCACACCATTATGGGCAAAATCAATCAGCACAGAAAAATCCTCAGAAACTGGCATTACTTCTACTCTTCCCCGCACATTTACATGTTCCAGGGCATGAAGAATGACTTCTTCCGGCATTCCCAGTGCCACGCCGGTACACGCTGCACACAATGCGTTGAAAATATTAAAACGTCCCGGAAGGCCTACTATAATTTTACCTTCCAGGATCCCTTCTGCCCGAAATTCCATGGAAAGCTCACCGCCCTTGGAGACATGCTGGATATCCCGTGCCCGCATGTCAGCCTCTTCCCGTGTTCCAAAAGTGATGATACGGCAGGAGGCATTTCTTACAATATCATCATAATGTTCATCATCCCGGTTGATGATACCTGTCTTACAGCGCCGGAACAGCTCTGCCTTACAGGAAAGATATTCTTCAAAGTTTTCATGCTCTCCCGGTCCAATGTGATCCGGCGAAATATTGGTGAAGACACCATAATCAAATTCGATCCCCGCCACCCGGTCCATCTTGATGCCCTGGGAGGATACCTCCATAACCATATACTCGCAGCCCTCTTCCACCATCATGGCAAATAGCTTCTGAAGCTCATAAGATTCCGGCGTCGTATGCTTGGTAGGGACGGTCTTTCCGTTTATGAAAGCTCCCACTGTGCCGATGATCCCACAAGTCTTTCCTGATTTTTCAATAATATCCCGTACCATATGCTCGGTAGTAGACTTACCTTTAGTTCCGGTAATTCCCACAGTGATCATTTTTTTCACCGGATGATCAAAATAGGCGGCGGACATAAGGCTTAACGCTTTTCGCCCATTTTCTACCTGAAGAACCGTGATATTCTTATCTTCTACACCTGTCTCCTTTTCCGCCACGATCACTTCTGCGCCTGCTTCCACTGCGCTATCTATAAATTTATGACCATCCACCACGGTTCCCTGAATCGCCACAAACATCCCACCCTTTACAGTTTTACGGGAATCATAAGCGATATCAGCTACATCCTTGTCCAACGTCCCCTGTAGTATTTTATATTCTACATCTGTAAGAATCTGCTCCAGTTTCATGTCCTGCCTCCATTCTTTTCCACCTTGAACTACATAAAAAACCTGTCATTTAATATACGTCTGCGGAACAGTTTATATGCTTTTTTTGAAAGCTTTCTTTTCATCTGCCGTTTCACCTTTGCCCGGTCAATAGTACGGGATGTCATAGCTGCCTTTGCCTCCCTGCGGGTGGCTGAAAAGGTCATGATCCGCTTACTTCCCTTTACACGGCGCCATTTTTCCCACTGGACCGGCACATTTCCCTGGCCGTCAATGCCGTTGGGATTACCGGTATGGCAGAAATTGCTCACATACTGACGCATCACACTGGTAAGGGCCTGTCTTCCCGGAAGATTGGCCTTCGTGTAAATGCTGTCGCTGGTGCCTGCCTCACCTTTCTTATACCGTCCCAGCAGAAAATCCACATCCATTCCATGGATCGCTCCCACATAGCGGGCGTAATTTGCCCCCACCACACTGCTGTCCTCTCCCCAGCTGAACCGATAGGTATAAAAATCCTCGTGGTAGGGATCAATGGAAAGCTTATTCGCCAGACGCTCCAGATAAAAGGAGGTCTGCAGTTTGCTTCCGTATTCCTTTGACTTTTTTAACAGCCGGTAAAACTGCGCCCTGTTTTTAAAAGTTTTTGGATTTTTGATCAGGATCCGGTGTAAGGTTTTATAGGAAACATTGGCAAATTCCGAATTGTTGCAGCCTAGTATCATAGGCACCCGGTTATAGCCGCCATACTCCAGCACGTCAAAACCTCCCTTCGGAATCACTTTACCATCCCGGAAGTTCTGTGGAAAATTCGTCAGACGCAGGGAGGTGGATCCTGCCATCCTCTTTATCTCTTTGTCGGAAAGGCTGTACAATAATTTGTTCAGTTTCTTTTTGCTGATCCTTTTCACGTATTTAAGTGCCCTCTTCTGACTGGAAAAGCGTCCTCTCCGGACGAGGATCTTTGCCAGCTTCTGATTGGACCACCTTCTCCCCTCTTTGACAGAGCAGGTGGTCATTCCCCCGCTAAAACTGATCACCTTGTGAAACAGCCCCTTCATCGCAGGAGAGATCACACAGTTCAGTGCATCCCTGGCACCTGCCGAAAAACCAGATAAGGTGACATTCTGTTTATCTCCGCCAAATGCTTCGATATTATTCTGCACCCACTCCAGTGCCAGCTTGATATCCAGCATGGCAAAATTGCCGCTGTCTGTCATCCGGTTCCCCGTCTGCAGTCCCCTGGACTGGAGCCATCCAAAGGCTCCCTGACGGAATTCTACAGAGACGACGACCACTCCGGTTTCTTTCACAAAGGAACTGAAACTCCGGTTTGCTGTGCCTCCAATATTGCCGCCTCCATGCAAAAATACCATCACTGGCATTTTTTCTTCTTTTTTTGTAACCGGTTTATAAATGTTCACAAACAAGCAGTCGTCGCCCTTTCCCTTGCGTGCTTTTTTACAGGAACGGGTGCGGCTCCAGGGATCCGGCGCCTTCGGCGCTTTCCACCGCTCGGTCTGCCCATAGGGTACCCCCAGCCAGATATAGGCCATGCTGGTTTTCTTTCCCTCGATCTGGCCGGAAGTGGTGGTGACAAATCTTGGATTTTCATTTTTGGGTGTCAGGGCGCCTCCCGTCACAGACTGTCCACTGACCACCTGCCCGCTCACAACCTGCCCGCTGACTACCTGTCCACTCACTGCATTACCACTCACTGCTCCATTCGTGGCAGATCCTCCCGTTATCGTATTTTCTGCCCTCACCATACTCACTCCCATGGTAAAGGAAATGATCGCTGCAGACACTGCCAGAACTGCTAACATATATATAAATAAATTTTGTCTTCTCATTTGCAACCTCTTTTGTTAAATTTTTATATGATATGAAAATGCTTCATGGCATTGGCGATGCCGTCTTCCATCACTGGATCGGTCACATAATCCACCTGGTCAAACAGGATTGGATTTCCTCCGCCCATCGCCACTGAGAACCCTGCCGCCTGCAGCATGGAAATATCGTTGGCACTGTCACCAAAGGCTATGCTCTGCCCGATATCGATGCCCAGACGCTGACAGACAAACTGAATCCCCGTCGCTTTGGATATCCCTCTTGGCACTACTTCATAAAAAGTGGGGTCTCTCTGAATAAACTCAAAATCTCCTTCATATTTGCACCGGAAACTTTCCATATCCGAGCTCTCATCAAACCAGAGCGCCATCTTATCAAAGGAAAATTCCTCTTCCCAAAAGCATTGTGTTCTGGAAGAAAAGCTCGCTTTTTCAGCAAAGATTCCATTTTCCTTAAATATACTCTTTACCACCGGCATCCAGTAATCGTGGCGGAATGCGGAACAGTCCCTGCCCTCCAGGACACCGTCGATGTGATACCGCATCAGATCCTGGACCACCTCTTTCTGAAGATCCTCCGGCAGTACATGGTGATAGACCTCTTCTCCCCCGATCTCGATATAGGTCCCACAGCCTCCCACCATTCCGTCAAATCCCAGCGCCATGATGTCCTCTGGTATGATGGCAAGACATCTGCCAGAACACAAAAACAACAGGCTGCCATTTTCTTTTGCCTTTTTTAATGCCTGTACCGCACTTTCCGGCACAATATCCTTTTCCTCGTCGATCAGGGTACCATCTATATCAAAAAACAGAATACGCTTATCCATTTCCTTTTCTTCCTCTCTTTCTAGTGTGCTGTACCATTCATTTTCAGTTAAATGACGCAGAATAAATTTTCAATCTGCAAGGCGGCTGAATGAGACGATGCGGTGACATCGTCGAATGAAGCCAACGTAGCAGATGGAAATTCAGGCAAGTCATTTAGTGAAATGTGAGTGGTACAATACACTACCGCCTGTCAGCGTTCATCCGGGCTGCGGTAGTCTTTGTGAACACCTACAAACTTGTATGCCGGGCGGATGATCTTGCCGTCATTCACCAGTTCTTCCAGCCGGTGGGCACACCACCCGGAGATCCGTGCCACCGCAAAGATCGGTGTAAAAAGCTCCCTTGGAATGCCAAGCATAGTATATACAAAACCGCTGTAAAAGTCAACATTAGCGCACACCGGCTTAAACAGCCTGCGCTGCTTCATGATCAGCTTTGCAGCAATCTTTTCCACATTTTCATAGAGCTTAAATTCATCCTCCAGCCCCTTCTCCACAGATAGCTTTCTGGCATATTTTTTGAGGATCACCTCCCGCGGGTCGGACTCGGTGTAGACTGCATGTCCCATCCCATAGATCAATCCACTGCCGTCAAAGGCTTCTTTGTTCAATATTTTTTTCAGATATTCCGCGATCTGCGTCCTGTCGGACCAGTCCCCACAGTGCTCCTTGATATCATCAAACATCTGAAGCACTTTCAGATTCGCCCCTCCATGCCTCGGTCCTTTCAGTGAGGCAATGGCAGCAGAGATCGCAGAATATGTATCCGTTCCTGAGGACGTCACCACATGGTTCGTAAACGTAGAGTTATTTCCCCCACCGTGTTCGGCATGGAGCACCAGCGCGATATCCAGCACTTTTGCCTCCAGGGCAGTAAATTCTCCATCGGGGCGGATCATCTGTAATATATTTTCCGCAGTGGAAAGTTTTTTCACCGGAGTCCGGATCACCAGATCGTCATCAAATTTAAAATGCCGGTAAGCATGATAGGCATACACCGCGATCACTGGCAGCTTGCTGATCAGCTGCAGGGACTGTCTCAGCACATTGGGTACCGAGATATCATCCGGATCATCATCATAGGAATACAATGTGAGTACACTCTTCTGCAGCGCATTCATAATATTTTCGCTGGGCGCCTTCATGATAACATCCCGCACAAACTGGGCGGACAGCTCCTGAAGGCTGGTTAAGATCCTCACAAAGCTTTTAAACTGTTTTTTCCCAGGAAGCTCCCCGAATAAAAGCAGATAGGTGGTCTCCTCAAAAGCAAACCGCCGGCTCTGGTAATTTTTCACCAGATCCTTCACATTATATCCCTGATAGTACAATTTCCCCTCTGCCGGAACTTTGGCGCCATCAACGTACTCATAAGAAACCACATCGGCAATCTCCGTCAGCCCCGTAAGCACACCCTTTCCGTTGGAATCACGAAGTCCCCTCTTCACATCATAATCTGCGTAATAATCCGGATTGATCGCTCCGGACAGCATACAGTAATTCACCAGTTCTTCTAACTGAGTATTTAATTCGTCTTCCAGCTGCATCATCGATTTGTTATCCATCGTTTCCTCCAATCGTATACGCTCCCGACACCTTATTATCCATGTCATTATACTGTAGTAAAAAGCGCACAAACCACAATGATCTCACCATCGTAATCTGTGCACAAAAACATTATAACAGATTTTTTTATTCTTTGCAAATCATGGTTAAAATTTCCGGATCTGCTCCGACTCATCGTCACTCTTCCGTATCTCCCGGATCTGTAAATAATAGCCGGCTCCTGCACTTACTTCTACCTTCACCCGGTCCCCGGCCCTGTGTTTCATCAACGCTTTCCCCACCGGGGATTCTATGCTGATCATATGGTTTCTGGCATCACTCCGCACCGTGGTGACGATCTTATACTCTTCCTCACAATCCTCTTCTTCAAACCAGACCCTCACCGTATCATTGAGCCCCACTTCCTGCTCCGTAGAGTCGTCCTCCACGATCTGGGCGGTCTTGATCATCCGCTCCAGATAGCGGATACGGCTCTCGTTCTCATTCTTATATTTTTTCGCCGCCTTATACTCAAAGTTCTCACTCAGATCCCCATGGGCCCTTGCTTCTTTAACGTCCTCCAGCGCCTCCCTGCGCACCACCAGCTTGCGGTGCTCGATCTCCTGTTCCATTTTTTCAATATCTTTTCTGGTTAATTTGTCGTACATGATCCCCCTCATTTCTACTACACTGTATCTTAGCAGTTAAATAAATGACAATACCATTACATTATACCTTTGGTCATGTTTATCTGTCCAGGGATTTTTCACATTGACGGGCAAAAATTACATCAATTTTTCATGTTTTTTGTTTCCAATAATTACCTATTACTTGTTTTTTTCTCATGCTGATAATGATATAATGAAAATGTACAAATTAGTAATTTAGCTAAGTTACAGAAAAAGGAGGTATATCAAAAATGCAAAGAATTGGAAAAATGCTTTTAGCATTAGCAGTTGTTGTTTTGGTTTTTGGCGGGACAAATGCATTCGCAACATCCAGGGGATGTTCTTTGAGCAATGCGAAAACAGTAGAAACTACATATTCCTGCACTGTAAAATCCAATACAGGAACCTATAAGGTAACGGCAAATCATAGTCAGAATTCAAACAGCGATAAGTTAATAGTTGGTTTGAATGAGTGGAATGCAGCGACTTCTGCTTATAATTACAGAATGATTTTTCAACTCCCTAAGAATTCAATCACATCAAAATATCCAGCCTATCAGACTGGCAAATGGGCAAAACTCCGTCTGACGGCCGGTTCAAGCAGGGCAACAGGTACTGGAACTATTTCAAATGAGTTTTAGTAATCAAGTTTTACAGGGAAATGTTATAACGACATTTCCCTGTAAAAAAATCTAGGAGGAGAATCATGTTTTTCCTTAAATGCAAACAGTTTTTCAAATCACCAGTTCTGGTTCTGGCAGCTGTTCTCTATTTTACCTGGATCATAAAAAAACTATTACCTGGCATGATCTCCGAAGAAGGCTCCGTCGCGGATGCGATGACCTTCCCTCTGGTTTTTATTCCAGTATCTTTTGTGTTTTTTATGTTTTTTTCCTATGCGCTTTTTTCCAGAGAAAGCAAAAGCAAAGTAAATGAAGTTATCCTGACATGCAGAAATGGTAAAGTAAGAAGCTGCTTTTGTGATCTTGGCCTGATCCTTGCCATCAATGCCTTCCTGCTGCTGCTATTTATTCTTTATCTGGGACTACAGAGCAGAAAAGCGTTAGGCTCTGTACAAATGGATGTGCTCTGGTTTGGGATCCGCTGTTATCTGATCCACATCATTTTAGTAAATATATTTGCCTCCTTAACCGGTATGGCAGTTTCCCTTATCAAAAACGAGATCAAGGCATTTGCCGTTATGATCCTTCTCTGCTGTTGTTTTAGTCAGTTTTTTCTGGAGTCTTTTTATAGGCTGACAGGAGATGATCTGGATCTGCAGCATATGATGGATCTCTTTGGACTGACCACCAGAATGTATCATACCGCACCGGATTATGATTATATTTTTTCTATCGAGAGTGTTGACCTGCAGCGCATCCTGTTCTGGATTTTCCTGGTGCTTACCATCTTAATCTATCATTTGTCACAAAGAAAAAAACGGTTCTTTGCCTCCTGCTGTGGAGCCGTTACGGTGTTGCTTTTTGTTTTGTATATGCTACCAAATGGCGCCAGCTATATAAATATAAATATGAATGCAGAAAACATTTCGGATGCCTATGATGAAGACTACAACTATTATGCCACACATACGGAGCAGGCCGGCAGTTTGGAACGTCATGAATCAGAGGAAGATTTTAAGATCACGAAGTATGTGGCAGACATTCAAGTGAACCGGATCTTAAAAGCCGATGTGGAGGTTTATGTGGATAAGCCGGAACTGGAAACTTATATGTTTTCCCTGCGCCATGAGTACAGGGTTACCTCTGTCGAGGACGAACGTGGGGAACAGCTAAACTATCGCCAGGAAGGCGACTGGATCACCCTTCAGCCGGAGGATGCCGGGGAACATTCTAAATTTGTTTTCCATTATCAGGGGGCCTCCAAGAAATTTTATTCAACATCCCAGGCGGTCCGTCTGCCTGCCTATTTGGCTTACCTTCCCTTTTCAGGGAAAAGATATCTGTTTCTGGACTTTGTACAAAAATACGGAGACCAAGATACGTCCCTGGTTTTGTATAACGGACCTACACTAGAAGGACCTGGTTATAAAACAGAATACGATATTACGGTTGACAGTGGCCTAAAACTATACAGCAATCTGCCAGAAATAGAGTCCAACCATTTTCACGGTATCAGTGATGGCGTTACCCTGATGGCAAATACTTTTTTAGAGGAGGAAGAGATATCCGGTGTAAGAGTGGTGCATTCAAAAATAGATCCGGGATATTTCCCAAAAGTAGAACCCGATTATGATGAAAGAAAAAAATGGAGAACTTTTATAGCTGAAAATGATCTGCAGGGAAAGACGATTTTTGCACTGGGGGTCGTACATGGATCGGAGGATAGTTACAGATATTTTGGCGAGGATCACCTTGTGCTGATGGCTCCCTGTGCAGACCAGTACCAGACCTTTCTTAAAACCGGAAAGCATCCCTATTATGAGGAATTGACGGAAGAAGAAATATTAAAGGACCTGGAACCTCTTAACCGTATCACAGAGTAGACAGATAAGGAGATTTTTGATCGTGATAGAAATCAAACATTTGTGTAAAAATTTTGGAAGAAAAAAAGTGTTAAAGGATATCAATTGTAAACTCAGTGAGGGGGTTTACGGACTGCTGGGGCCGAATGGCTCTGGAAAGACGACGCTGATGAGGTGTCTGACGAATCTGTATCCATTGACCTCCGGTGAGATCCGGATCAATGGAATTTCTTCCAGACGGGGAAGTAAGCTCCGCATAGGCTATCTTCCGCAGTTTTTTGGTTTGTATAAAGAACTAACGGTAAAAGATTCCATGCGGCTCTTTTGTAATCTGAAAAAGGTAAAAGGCTCAGATGAAAAAGAAATCATTGAGAAGTGCCTGGAAGCTGTAAATATGAGCCAGTATCAGGATGTCACCGGAAGGAAATTATCCGGCGGGATGATCCGCCGGGTGGGGATCGCCCAGGCGCTGATCCATGAACCGGAGCTGGTTTTGTTCGACGAGCCCACCGCCGGGCTGGACCCGGAGGAACGGATGCATTTTAAAAAGGTGATATCCCAGCTGGGCAAAAAGGAAACGGTGCTTATCTCCACCCATATCGTAGAAGATATCGAAGCGAGCTGTGACCGTGTAATCGTAATGAACCACGGGGAAATCTGCTGTGTTCTCAGCTGCAAAGAGCTTGCCCGCATCGCAGAGGGAAAAGTCTATGCGTGTAAAAAAGGAGAAGAGCAGCAGATCCATGGTAAATATTTTATAGAGAAACAATATGAAGAAGATGGCGAAATTTATTACCGTATCCTGACGAATGAGGCCAGTGAGGCGCTGACGCCGGCAGCACCAGCTCTTGAGGATGGTTATATGTGTGTCATAAAGGAAATATAGGAGACGATAGAATATGATGAAACGATTCTGGCTGCAGTCAAAAGGAATGGGAATTATGTTTTTTCTGCCAATACTTGGCTATCTGTTATTTATTCCATTTTGCGTCATGATCTTAAATAGAAATGTGGAAGAAGTGGAACAGAGATTCTTTACGGCGCAGCATATGTGCTATCAGTTTATTCCCATCTTATCGACGATCTGGATGTATATGTTCCAAAAGGAGTATGTGGAAGGGGAGGGCCGGGAAATCCTCATACTGGGGAGAAAGATCCCCCTGTTCAGTTTTATATACTGGGTCCTGAACCTGCCCTTTATCTGGGCTTCCCTACATATACTGAAAGATACAGAAGGGTACCGCGAAGATTTGTTTTATGAAATGCTGGTCGCCAGCTTCATGATCTGCGGCCTTGTATTCTTTTTAAACTTTGCCATAAGCAGCGTCGCGCTGTCGATCCTTCTTGTCGTCCTCTACATCTGGTTATCTAATGTCGATATTGAGAACGTGCTTGTTTTCCGTGACGGCCTGCAGGATGTCCAGCAGGCATCCCAATATCTTTATGTGGATTTGAAGGGCGGAGGCCTGATGAGCGGACAGGCGGCGGTATATACAGCCATGGGCGCGCTGTTCTGGCTGTGCGGTCTGTTTAAAGCCAGAAGGCTGTAGGGAAGCCGGGGAGGTATAGGGCGCATTTCAACCTTGCATATCATAAAGTGCTATGATAGACTTATGCTATGATGTTGTTGGGGCAAAGGGTATTTTGCCCCCAACAAATGAAAGGAAGTGTTATCATGTCACCTGCATTAGCCCAAGAAAAACTTTATACTGTCGATGACATTTATTCCCTGCCGGATGGGCAGCGTGCGGAACTGGTCGATGGCCAGATTTATTATATAGCACCGCCAAGCAGGAAACATCAAGAAATGTCTGGAGAACTTTTTGGCATTATCCGGGAATACATTAGATCAAAAAACGGTTCATGCAGACCATACATTGCTCCCTTTGCCGTTTTTTTAAGTGAAGATAATAGGAACTATGTAGAACCGGATATCAGCGTTATATGTGATCCTGACAAGTTGAACGACAAAGGATGCAGCGGCGCCCCAGACTGGATCATCGAGATCGTATCGCCGGGCAGCAGGCGAATAGACTACTTTACTAAACTTTTTAAATACCGCACTGCCGGCGTGCGTGAATACTGGATCGTGGATCCAGACAGAAACCGTATTACTGTATACGATTTCGAGTCAGAGGATACCCAGGACTATACTTTTTCCAGCGCAGTAAAAGTCAGTATTTATGAGGATCTGATCATCGACTTCTCCGAACTGGCTGGCCTGCTGGATCTCTGAGCCATACCAACAGCACAAACGGCTTTATATATTCCTCTGATCCCACTCCTTCGCAGACCAGAAATCGCTGCTGCTTAATTCTGGAAAAGCACTTACATCCACACCGTGATGCTCTGGCAGGGCTGTCAATTGTCTGCGGATACTATTACATTTTTCTATCACATCCTCTTCGGAATTATCGCACAGACATTCCACTATCATCTGAAACTGCCTTAGCTGTACTCATAACTCTATTCAAACCGCACCTTTTCATATTTATCCCAGCAGGATTCCACCCAGCCTTTTGAATTCTTCTTGCAGTAAATCTGAACCTTCTCCATCCCCTTACCAAACACATCATCAACACGATGTCCATTACTATTACCCACTATATCCGGCGCATTTCCTTCAAAGATAACGATTTGCAGACTTTTGCAGCCGGCAAATGCGGGGGAGTACATTTCTTTCACATTTTCCGGCACTCTGACCTGCTGTATTTTCTCACAGTTTTTAAAGGAATCCGCATCCAGATAACTCAAGCTCTCCGGCAGGATGACATTGCTTACCTTCAGTCCCTTTAAGGAGACATATTCCAATTTTTCAAATACCGACAGATCCAGCTCCCCGGAAATATCCGGATAGGCAGAGAGATCCAGCCTCTTTATAGCTGTCTGGTTATCATTTAGCCTTATTCCATCCCACTGAAACAAATTCTCTGGGGCTTTCTTTTTGCTTTTTTTCAATATTTTGCCTAATTCCGTGAGTTCCTCCTTCAGTGCTTCAGATAATGTGATACCTTTTTCTTCCGCCTGTTCCTTTTGTTGGTCTCTTCCAACTGCTTTCCCTTTCACAGGCACCAGTTCGTACTGTTCCCAGTATTTATCGTTCCAGCCCTTCTTTGACTTGTCGTAATAGATCTTGACTTTATTTTTGATCCCCTCAAACAACAGCCTATCCCCTCTCACCTCCGGGGCTTCTCCTTTGAAAACAACCTCTTTCAGACCGCTGCACCCCTCAAATGCAGCACTTTCTATATATTCCAGTGTTTCCGGCAGTTCAAGACGGACTATCTTTTTACAGTGGCTGACAGAATGCTCATCCAGATATCTGAGCGCTGGCGGCAGCTGCAGCATTAAAAGATTCAACCCTTCTAAACTTACACACTCCATCTTTTTAAATTTGGACAAGTCCATAACTCCAGATATTTGGGAATATTTTCTCAGATCCAGCCAGCTGATGTTCAAAGTACCTTCTGTCTCTGTCCAGCGGATCTGGCTGGTATCCTTTAGGTCAAATCTCCCCTCAGAATTTCCTTTGGTCAGCTTATTTATCAGTAATTTATTTAACAAATCTAATTCCGCTTTGTCATAATCTGCTTCCAGCTGTCCTTTTAACATTCCAAATTTTTCGTTTTCCGCATCCGCTTTTTCTTTACAAATGCCTCCAACATTCGGATACAGCCTGGACAAAAGATCAAATTTATCCTGTATATTGTAAAAGATTTCACTTCGTACCTTACTCCAACCAACATTTTTTTTGATATTTAACTGCATTTTTTCTTCATCATATTCATATTCAATGTCCTCAAATTGATCTAATCTTGACATCTCTTCTAATAATTCACTTTTTATTTTTTGACGCAGTTTATAATAGTTCCACCGAAACAAAACCGCATGCTCTGCAAATACGATATTAGGAGGCATTAAGTACTCCTCAGATTTACTGGAAAACGAAACAATAGGTATTCTTATATATGGAATAAAAACCGAATTTTCCCAATCAACCTTTGAAACCCTGAATAGAAAATAGTCTCCATATCCACTGCTCATTTTATCAGGCGGTCCTATATGATTAATAGATTTACTGTTATCTAGCTTTATCTCAACAAACATCAAATGATATAATATGACTAAGCCTGCCACTGCCAATAATACAATCTTTAACTTCTTCATAAGCCACTCCTTATAGGATAAATTTACTCATCAGATCAGAGTTGATCATTCATTTCCCTGCAAATTATACTTTTTCCAATAATTACCGTTCCAACCCTTTTTGTTCTTTTCATAATAGATAGTAACTTTATTTTTCGCCTCCCAAAACAATGGCCTGTCCCCAATTATTTGGGGAGCTTTTCCTTTAAAAATTACTTCATCCAAATTTGCACATCCCGAAAATCCCTCTATAAAAATATGTTTTATTTCTCCAGTAAATACAACCCTTTTTAAAAACTGGCATCTCTCAAATGTTGATTTGCCGACAGCTTTGAACGAATCAGGAAGAATGACCTCTTGAATTCTCATCTGCTTTAATTTTGTACATTCCAGATGCGAAAACACAGACAGATCCAAGGTCCCCATTATATCATTACATTTTGATAAATCCAGTCCACTGACCATATACACACCATCAACCAGCTCCCATGTCACATAATCGGAATGTTCAAAAGAGATGGGCTGTGGGCATTTAGTCCTAGAAAATATTCCCTCTAAATGATGTAAATCATTTGAATTATATGTTTTCTCCTCCGTCTGTCCTTTTTCAATATGTACATCATTGCTTTTCATTGGCACCAGTTCGTACTGTTCCCAGTATTTATCGGTCCAGCCCTTCTTTGTCCTATCGTATAAGATCTTGACTTTATTTTCAATCCCCTCAAACAACAGCCTATCCCCTCTCACCTCCGGGGCTTCTCCTTTGAAAACAACCTCTTTCAGACCGCTGCACCCCTCAAATGCAGCACTTTCTATATATTCCAGTGTTTCCGGCAGTTCAAGACGGACTATCTTTTTACAGTGGCTGACAGAATGCTCATCCAGATATCTGAGCGCTGGCGGCAGCTGCAGCATTAAAAGATTCAACCCTTCTAAACTTACATACTCCATCTTTTTAAATTTGGACAAGTCCATAACTCCGGATATTTGGGAGTATTTTCTCAGATCCAGCCAGCTGATGTTCAAAGTACCTTCTGTCTCTGTCCAACGGATCTGGCTGGTATCCTTTAGGTCAAATCTCCCCTCGGAATTTCCTTTGGGCAGCTTATTTATCAGTAGTTTATTTAGTAAATCTAATTCCGATTTATCATAATTCGCTTCCAATTGTCCTTTTAACATTTCAAATTTTTCTTCCGTCTCTTTTATATTAATACCTTCTGCCTCTGGATAAAATCTAATTAATAGATAAAATTTATCTTTCAAATTATTAAAAATATCCTCTTGTTCTTTATCCCAATGAACGAATTCGCCATTTATTTCTTCATATACTATAATATTTAACAACAATTTTTCTTTATCATATTCATAATCAATATTCGCAAATTGATCTAATTGGGGTACCTCTTCTAAAAATTCGTCTCTAATCTTTTGACGCAGTTTATAAAAATCCCACCGAAACATGATCATATTTTTTCTCTCTTCGCCATATCCTCCAGACATAAATGATCTGCTAAGGGCATTAAATACACCAAAAATTCCGTCATCCGAAAAAAGCCATGGCACCGCTTTTGCCCAGTCGAACTCATAGGCGGTAAATAGTATATATTCTCCGTATTCTTTCTCTAGTTGATTGACATAAGATTTGTTCATTTTTGCCCGGTAAAACAATGCATGATACAGAATTATCACACCTGCTGCCACCAGTAGTCCGATCATTAATTTCTTTTTCATAATCCACTCCTTGTAGGATAATTTCCCCTGTCCCTGATTAAAACCAGAGACAGGAGGTTTTCTATTTCTATCTCACCGTTACCTTCTTACTCTTTGTGAATTTAGAATAGTGTTTCTTACCATTTACTTTCTTATAAACTCTGACTTTCACATAAAATGTACCTTTTTTCAGCTTGCGTAAAAGAATCACATTATTCTTCCAACCCTTTCGCCGAACCACTTTATACTTACCTTTCTTTCCTTTTCGATAGTACACTTCATATCCAGTCACATTCTTGTCTCTGCGGACCACCACCTTCAATTTTCTCTTTTTCAATTTAAATTTCAGTACTTTTGCCTTCCTGACCTTATAGGACATATTCTTATATCCTGTTTTTTTGCCACTGACAGTCCCCTCTGCCCAATCTGAGCTCTGGTCTGCCGTTTCAGGATTCAACTGGGACTCCTGTTTCTGTTCCCCTGGTATGCTGGCTGCCGGAGGCTGATCTGTGTCCTGGAAAGGTGAATCTCCCCCAGGATCTTTTGTGTTTTCTGGCTCCTGGACTCCGGAAGGTACCGTAGTTTCCTCAGGTCTCCACGTATGTTCCGGGTTCGCAGTGCTCTCCAGCTCCTCTTTCACGGCAGGTTTACTTGTATTCACTGGAAAACTTGTTGTCACTGGAGGTTGTGTCGGCAGTGGTTCTGAACTGGAAGCTGGCTCTTGCGGTTCTGGTGTGGTCGGAGAAATACTTTCTCCCAACAACGCCCTTCTGTATTTTAACCAATATGCCTCCTGCCATCCTTTGCTATCTTTTTCATAGTAAATACAAAAATCATCTGCGGTTCCATAAAAAATGTCATCGCCAGGATTTTGGGGAGCATCTCCCGAAAAAACAGCTTTCTTCAGATTTGAACATCCCGCAAAAGCATATTTCCCAATCTCACTGATTTCCTTTCCGAGAGTTATTTCTTTGAGGCTGTAACAGTTTAAAAATGCCTCCTCCCCTATTTTCTGCAGCCCAGAAGGAAAATCAATCTGATGTAACTTTTCGCAGCTGGCAAAAGCCTGTTTTCCAATACTGATAATTTCTTCCGGCAAAATAACACTTTCTAACTTCCGGCAGTTCACAAAGGAACCCTCTTCTATTTCTTTCATATGTCTTGGAAGAATGACCTGGTTAATTTCTGTACCTACCAGACATACTTTGTCTAAAGCCTCAAAACCAGACAGATCCAGTTTTCCCTCTGCTTTATCACCATAGATTTTTAATTCTTTTACCCGGTACACACCATCCTGTACTTTCCACTGGATATTGGGTATCATTCCAGGCTTTTCAAGATTCCAGTTTAATATCTCCTTATTTGAATCAAGATCTGCAAACTGTTCCAATATCCTGCACTCGCTCTCACAGAATGCAATCCTGTCCGCATTGATATACTGTCTCTCATAATATACCTCACTCCCTGTCCTGGAAGCAATCTTTTGGCACTCCTTTTCAATATCATCCACCACCAGCTGATTGTTCAGACAATCCAGATACAGCAGACTGTCATTATCACCTAATAATAATTCTTCTAACTCCCCAGCTGAACAGTTTACAAATTCAAGTGATTTACATCCTGTTATATCTAATTTCTTAAACTGGTTTCCTCCACAGACAATTTCCCTTACATATTTCAAATCCGTTACTATAAGGGAACCTGTCAGTTCTTTCCTGGCAATATCAATCCGGTTAATATAGTTCTTACCAGCCACTGTCTTCCATTGAATGCCCGTCCAGGTGGAAAGATCCTCTTTGTCCCAGCCCAGAAGTTTTTCATTATTGTCCGTCAACAAAACTTCCCTAACAAATTCAATATCATTATGACTATATTCTGCATTCTGATCATACCTTTGTGTTTTATACGATGGATTAATTCCTAACTTCTTAAGATCATTTACCACCGCTAAAAGCGACTTATCCGTATCTGTATCAAGATAATTTCCAACGCAATCCAGCCATTTTAGATGTGAATGGTCACCCCATCGGATATTCTGCAGTTTGTTATCACTTACATCCAGAGATTCCAGCATGTTACAACTACTCAAATCAAGTGTTGTAAGAAAATTTCCGCAAAACACAATGTTTTTAAGGGCATTACAACCATCAAGATTGACTTCATCAAAATCATTGTAAATACATTTTAACGATTCCAGCATGTCTAACCCGCTCAGGTCTATTTTTCCACCTATTGCAACTAATGGCAGATCAATTTCGGTTATCTTTCCATTAATTATGGTGATCCCTTCCCATGTTGAAATATCATCCATGTCCCATCCCAACAAGTCACATGCAGAAGTCTTAACAATCTTACCATCCGCATCAATTCTATCCCGTTCAGCCCGTAAAAATTTCCTAAATACTTCGATGTCATCAGACTTGTTAGTTATTAAGTCCACTTTCTGACTGACTTGTTTAGAAGACAAGTAACTATTTATAGAGTCCTTACCAGTCAATTCTGTTTTCTTAAATTTCTCTGTATTAAATCCACCACTTAACAAAGCCGCATAATAATTATCAATATTATGCGTATCAAATATATAATTTTCAAGAAGATCAGAACCATTTACAAAGTATCTGGCAACAGGTCTGAATTCATCAATATACAAATACTTTTTAATTATATCTATATATGCAGGAACTTTATTTATAGTATGTTTCACCTCCACAATCGCCTGTGCAATCCCATTATGCATAAATTGGAAAAGTGTCATTTGTTCTCTTTTATTCTCAGTAATAGGAATCTTCGGAAGTTTTAAGTTATAATACGCCGACACATCTTCCCAGTTGCTCGAAATATGTAAGATAAGATCATCCGTCTCTTTTGAGGCATAAGTTATATTATGATTTGTGCTCCTAATTTTTAAACGTAGTTTATTAAATTTTGAATTTGTCAGAGAAAGTTGTTCTGAATTAGCTTCTACCGTCTGACCATACTTATAATAATCCCAGCTTTCCATCGGAACCTGTGGTACAAAATCATCTGTAAAACAGAAATTATATATGTTATTATATTTAGAATCATTATAATCCTCTTGCAAGGTATTATATGGTGTTGCAAATGTATATGCAGTAACTGTATTATAATACTCGGGATCTTTATCATCCATATTTTCTTTAGCATCAATTAAGTCTTTTGCGAGCAAATTGGCAACCGCAGCCCCCCTGCTATGCCCCGTTATAACAATATCTGGATCTTTTAATTTTTTATCTGTTATATAACTTATTACCTTATTAAACACCAGTTCCTCCGCATGTTTAAAATTACTATGATATTTTTGTTCTGGATCATACTTTTCCCCTGTAATACGCATATTTCCATACCATTCTACCCAATCTGTGCCTCTAATGATAACCATCAACGTTGCCTTCCCATTAAATAGCACATTATGAACAATGGAATAACTGCAATTATTTTCGGCTTCCTTCTCATTAATATTTTTATCAGTACTCTCGAAATAATTTAAATACATATAATTGTCATCTACAATATAACCATCTTGCAATAACTTTCCTCTCAAATCAAGACAGCCCTGATTTGAAGAATTATAAGTCTGGTCCTGCCGATCACTTAAACATCCGGTAACCATATCATATGAAAAGCCGTCTGAAGCATTTCTATTTACAGTGTCCACCACTTTGTATGCTAATGCCGAGTACAAAGCACATTGCTCTGCCAAACCCTGGTTATAACGCTCCATACCGTATATAAATGATGGATTTTTATGGATAATTTGTACTTGATACAATTTATACAAATGCCAGCTCCCTGTTTTCTCATCCACTGCCCTAACATACATTCTATAACCCTCTACAAGCCTATTGCTCTTAAAGTCCATTGTCACATGATTGGAAGAAAGTCCATTTTTAACTGCAACTTCCGAATAGATATTATCATTATCTCCTTTAATCACAATCGAAGCACTTGTGACATTTTCATTAAAGGCCAGATTAACCGTATTCCTATCATTATCATAGGAATTTATCTCCACTCTTTCATTATAAGCCATTGGCTTGGACAGTTCAATTCCGTTTAGTATGACAGATTTCAGCTCAAAATCACCCTCATAATCTTCATTTTCATCAGACATATAGGATGTATCACTCTCCTTCACCATACGGATACTATCCATATAATCTCCACACTCTACCTTGTATTCTTCCTTCACATAATCCAGATGGCCGCTGCACTTAGCGGTGAGCCGGAATCTTCTCTCTTCGTCCTCATTTACCTCCAGCCAGACCAAGCCATCCCCATCCGTGATGCCCCGTGTGGATAAATCTCCATACTGCATTTCCACATAGGCGCCCTTCACACGCTCTCCAGAGGTGTTTGTCACAAGAATCTGGTAGTTTTTGGTTTCTTTATCCGGATCGAGAAATCCATCATCTGTATTGGTATTGGTATTCTCGTCTGTCACAACAACCGGTTCGGAGTCACGTACCGCTATACTCACTGGAGCATCGAAGGGCTGTAATCTGCCCAGATATTTTGCATCTATATGATATTGTCCTGGCTGATCCCCCCGGATATACCATTTTACAGACTGCTCAGACTGTCCTGGTATATCTTCCATCCGGACAGTCTCTGACTGATCCCCATTTTTCATCCCTGCCAGACTGAGCCCAGTGGGAAGATTTAGTGTTGCCTTTCCATCTGTGATCACGAAATTCTCTTTCGCCTGATTTTGAATGCGTAATTCTACCTCAAACATCTGTTTCAGATACTCTCCCACTTCGTAACTCACCAGGATCTGATCTCCGTAACCGCTGCCTATGTTTAATACTGTATATCCAATACTTCTCTTTCCGCTATTCCCGCTTAAGTCGACATAGGTCCATTCTCTTTCTGATACATTAAACTCATAGGTTTTCGGCTTAGGCTCCCCACGCAGATAGGTTATGACACAATATCTATAAGTGTACCAGTTGTCTGGATCTTCCAGATCTATTCCCAGTTCAAGCATCTCGCGTACATCCAGTTTACGATGGGATAACACTCCTGTTATCAGTTCCCGGGATTCTAATACAAAATTTACTTTTTTTACAGCTCCCGGATTAATCTTTATTTCCCGGTTTTCCGGAAGATGTCCTGATTGATACGCAGATATTTCATATCTCCCCGGATTTAATGCCAGTTCTAACTCTCCACCAGCATTACAGGAATATACTTTGCCTTTTTTCTCTCCGGCTTTTTGAATATGTATCTGGGCATTCTCCAAAATCTGGCCATTGTCATCCTGAACACAGAGAGATACCCCTCCACTGCTTTTTGGACACACATCAACAGAAGAAGTGACAGAATTTATATTTCCATCTGCATCCTTTACCGTCAGCTTTAATGTATAGTTCCCAGCCTCTGGATACGCATAGGTTACTCGTTCCCCCTTGGCAGTATCACCGTTTCCAAACTCCCAGTTCCATTCAACAACCGGTACATCGCCTCTGGATTCTGTACCGTCAAAAATCTCTTCTTGTCCCTCCCGTAAAGAGTAAGAAGCTGGAAGAACTGCACTTAAATTATGTATCTGGGGGAGCTCCTCTTCCTCTTCTTTTTCCTGCTCCCCTGGCTTTTCTGGCTTTTCTGTCACAGGGACTGTATCATCCTTTTTGTTTTCCACAAAATCTCTATCGTAGCTGTAGCTAAAACGATAATCGCTGCTTACGCTTCCATTCCAATCTTCCGCTATGATGCGAAATTCATAATCACCATTTGCCAGCTCTTCATTTTCCCATGTAACAGTAATTTCTTTACTGGCATCCTGTATCTCCTCATTATAAATCTGCGTCCAAAAATCCTCGGCGCCAAGTTTACGGAATTCCATCACCACATTTTTTAAACGCCGGTTGTCTGCTACCAGTGTTCGGATCTTTGGATTCCGGCCCACTTTCTTTTTATTTACCGGCTCAACTCCATATACCTTCGGTTTTTCCCGGTCAGGAAGTACTCTTGTCGAAACCTCCTTTGAAAATTCACTCTGGTTCCCAGCCAGATCATTAACCCGAAGTTTATAGAATACCTGCTGATTATCTTCTACATCTGTATCTATATAATTTAGAGCAGTGCTCTTCCCGTCAACACACTGATATGTACCATCCTTTCCCACCTTACGATAGAGATCAAAGGAAGCAAAGCTTTCCTCTTGGGGACGTCTCCAGTTTACAACCACATAACCGTCCTTTGCACTGACACTGATATCCTTCATCGGTTCCGGCGCTTTGGTCAGTTTATAAAACGAACGAATTGCCTGGCCTTTTGTGTTTTTATTACCCTCACTGTCATATACGACTGCCTGAACATAAAATTCTCCATCCTGCAATCCTTTTATATCCATTTCATAAGAATATGTATACTGTCTCATTCCCGAAGGCGCCTTTACGGATCCCGCTTTTTTCCAGGTTATCTTATCCCTGGAATAATGGAATTCAATCCTGTCCAGTTCGTTATTATCTTTGGCAGTTATTTCGATCGGGATCCTTTCACTAAAATATGACGGGACCGGATCAAACTTAACAACATACGGAAGAATTGTGTCTTTTTTCGTAGTGATCTCCACTTTCTCCGAAAATTCTCCCTGGTTCCCAATATCATCATATCCTGCGACACGGAAGGTATATGTTGTTTCTGGCTCCAGTTCACGAATAAATACTCCCAGCGTATTTCTCTCTCTGGCAACTTCTTTGTATTTTCCATCTATCAACTGCTCTACAACATAACAGTCTATATCTTTATCAGACACCGCTTTCCATGTGAGGCGTACTTTATCTGAATATGCAGATACTTTGTCCCATTCAACTTTCTCAATTCCATGGTTATCTACTTCAAAATTTTGCGTAAATCCCTCACTGATATTTCCATTTCTATCTTCTGCCAATACCCGGAAGGTATATTCCCCGTCCTCGAGTACTTCAGTATTAAATACACAACTACCAATACTTCCCGAAACTTCACAATCTCCAGCATCGTTCCATTTCCCATCATGGAAGTACTGAACTACCGCTGAGGTAACTCCAATATTATCAACTGCTTTCACTGTTAGTACGGTATTTTTGCATAGCCTTTTCTTATTTGCAGAAAATTCCAGCACCCTTGGTTTTTCCAGGTCTGCATCTACCATTATGGTAAATTTCTGGCTTTCCTCACTAACCAGCTGATACGCATCCACCGCCTTTACAAAATAGGAATATGTTGTCTGGTGTGTCACATCCCGGTCTATGTAATACGTATTTTCCCGTCCGGTCAAAGTTTGGATCCTTGTAAACTCTTCTCCCTCTCTGGCACGATAGATCTCGTATTTCACACAGTTTGCAGTGTCCGATGCGTTCCACGACAATTCAACCAGCCCATTATTACTTTCAGCATTCAGACATTCTGGAGCCAGTGGTGGATCTGCGTCAAGCTTATAGGATACAATCTTTTGTGCCATATTGTCATCTGCATCAAATACCGTTGCCCTTACCAGACATTGTTTGCTTTTAATCCTGCTGATATCCCAGGTATATTGTGAGGTAAGCGTAGAATAACTGCTGGTATTTTGACCAAGTAATACAGCATTGATGCCGCGCCATGTCTCTCCTTTATCGGTACTGTACTCAAATTTTACCCGGTTTCCCATACTGTTTCCGACATTTTTATAATACACCTGAAGAACTTCGCTCTTTCCGCCAAGTTCTGAACCATCTCCCGGAGACATTTTCAAAATTTCCGGCATTTGTGCACTGCCACTGACAGCCTCGCTGAGTTCCGATTCATTTCCCGCCCCGTCGACGGCACTGACCTGATAACGATTTACCTCATCCGTACTTCTGTTAATATCCTTATATTCTCTGGCAGCAGCATCCACCTGAACCACAAATTCTCCATTCCGATAGATCCGGTATCCAGTAATTCCCACGTTATCTTTGGACTTTCTCCAGCCAATAGTCAGGGAAGAACCTGTCCTGGTGAACAAATTTATCCCTTCAGGTTTTGTGGGCGGTTCTATATCTTCCTCTGTCTCTGCCACAAAGACATCCGAAGACTCGGATATATTTCCATTTTCATCAACTGCGTATATTACATAATCGTATCTTTGAGCCGGCTTCAAACCAGTATCTGTAAAGTAGGTATCTTTTGTCTCTCCTACCTGCCTGCTTCCCCGGAAGATCTGATAAGAAACCGTACTCTCATTATCCTCTGAAGCCTCCCATTCCAAACTTATACTAACAGCCTCCTTCTCCTTCAAGTGGATTCCCTGAACCTTCAGCGGTGCTTCTGAATCCTGTTCCAACAGTGTAAGTTTTTCACATAATTGTTCAACATCCTTAGAAAAAGAATAAAACTTGTCCCTTTTCTTCGTAAGTACCAGTTCATTGAATTTGGAGGCGGCATGATTCATATTCACAGTCTGAACATACTCACGTCCCAGTCTTCCCACTTTTCCACTCAGTATAGTCTGGTGGGAACCACAAGGTAAAAAACGAGAACCTGTTACAGTTACATCCCCGCTAATCTCAAGCTGGCCTGCACAAAGCTTGTTATTTGTATTGTTAGAGGCCATACTGAAATCGCCCTTTACCCTGATCCTGTCTTCGTCATGCTCCATACACAGATAGCAATTAGCACCGATCTCAAAATTATGTTCTGTCACCAGCTTTCCCCTGTTTACCGAAAGCTTTCCCCCGTCTTTCCGAAAGGAAGCGGCACTAAGTGTGTGTCCGTTCAGATCCATATTCTGCTCACTAACAAAATCTCCAGCAATGTTAACATCCTGAGTGAGCACATCTTGTCTATCACATTTTATATTTCCTCCAAATTTTCCCTCTTTAAGCTGGGAACAAGTTCCAATATACATATACTTTTCTTTATCAAATACTGTCCTCTTCTCTCTGTCCTCAATATCCCCATAGGTTTTGGCACTGGATACAAAATGCACCCCTTTTTGTGACTCCATAAAATCTACATTCATAAAACCACAATTAGAGAATGTCTCAAAATAGACTTTCTGTTCTCTTTCACCGGAAAAAATCACCTGATGATCCCCGGAAGCCCGAAAATTTTCATTTCTTCCAGAAGCATTTTTTTGATAAAAATCTCCCTTTAATTCTAGTTTTCCTGAGGTAAACTGCCCTTCTGGATCCCTTTTTGTCTGAATCACAAAATCCCTTCCAACTAAAACATGATCTTCTGGGTCTGTCATCACCAGCATCCCATTGCCAGAAGAAAAAGTCTCCTTGCCATCCCATTCCTGTATTTTCAGATCTCCGGAGACATTCAGTGTTCCCCCGTTTACTTTCACATCCCCTGCCCCAATATATAGGTTTCCATTTACCTCCAATTTATGCCCATTCAGATCCAGGTCGTCCATTACGATATACAGGTCGTCCTGGATCACCATATCTTCCTCCAGTCTCCATCCATAAGTTCCAGAGCCCCTGCAGGAAACACGACAGCCATTGCGCTCTAACTTTGTCGCCCGAACCGTTTCATTCTCAAAACAGATCCCCTCCTCGCTCTCATTCTCGATGCGCAGTGTGCCAAAATGAGAATCCTTGGCAGAAAAATATACCCTCTGCATTTCATCTCCATTCAATATGACCACAAAGGAATCTGACGGAACAAAAGAATTGCTGTTTGAATACTGATTCTGGATAAAATCACCTTTCAGCTCCAATATCCCTTTTTGCATCGGACAGTTATTCGCAGTATCCACATATAAATTTCCTTGAACAACCGCCCTGTCTTCATCGTAGAACATCCGCAGGCCACTGGAACGCCCGGAACAATATTCCAGTTTCAAGTTATGACCGCAGATAACTTTTCCCCGGCTGATATCCATAACAGCACCAGATATATAAACAGAACCATTGACCTGTAATGTATTCCCCTTAAGATCCATATTGCTGGTTATCCTGAGATCGCCTTCCACTACCATATCCCTGTTCATGACAAATCCAGCAGTGCAGGTTAAAAACCCCTTAACATGCAGCGGTTTTCCATATACAGTATATTCCTTGAATAAAACATCTCCCTCATAGATGTTATCCTTAAATTCTGTGGTTGCAAAAGCGCACAACTCACCCTTGGGAATTCCCTTTTCCACAACTACCTTTCCCGTGACCGGCATACCATTTAGAAAAACTCCTTTTTCGCCTGTATTTCGCAAAATGAGATTGGCAATCCTGGAATTCCTGCTGTCGGCGGTCTCCATCTTTATCTGCTGCATATCATTTCCTGCCATGACCAAAGTAAATCCTCCGCTGGTAGCCAGATTCAATTTCGTTCCCACCGCCTTTTGTGACAGGTTTCCACAGACGGTCAGTTCTCCGTCTGTCAAAAGTGTATCATGATCCAAAAAAGACGCCATCGTAAAATCTCCTTCTACGACGATCTTATCCCCGGGCTCCTGCATGGAAAGAGTTCCCCAGCTTCCTTTCATGCTGTTATCATCTGTTGATCCGTCACCTATCAGATAATCGCCTTTTACCACCAGCCTGCCATTATTTATTTTTACCCTTCCGCCTTTTTGAATGAAATCTCCATTTATAATTAATTCTTTTCCCTGCAGATCCAGAGTTCCGGACACCAAAACAAGATCACCCTGTCGGACTTCATCTTTCTGCAGAGTCCATCCTGTCTCTCCCTCCATACCTGTGAGATAAATATTTTGATTGGTATTAAGATATAGACAATGAATTCCCTTTTCCGAGTACACTCCCTCTTCACTGGGATTTTGAATCTCCACATAGGAAAAACAGGATTTATCCGTGGCAAAATTCACTGTCTGACGCTGCTCTCCACTAAAAACCACCCTATGGCCGCCTGTCGCCACAAATCCATCATCATTATACGTCTTTTCTTGAATAAAATCCCCTTTTATCTCCAGCACCCCGGCATTTATCTGCCGCGGACAATATCGGGAACGGACATATACATTTCCCTTTACCAGTATATAATCCTCCGGATTCACCATTACTAAATGACTGGTTCCTGAGTCTGTCTTTTCCAAAGTAAGATTTCCATCACAAATACAGCTTCCCTTTGCTGCCTGAAGCGATCCGTTTAAAATAACTATGTCCTCTGTTACTGATAACTCCATTTTTCCCAAACTCAGAGATCCACTTTCTATGTATAGTTTTCCATTTACCTGGAGTTTCCGGGAAAGAGACACATTACTTCTGATCCTGATATCTCCTGTAATGGATGACAGACCATTAATCTTTCCTCCATTGTTTGCCAGGATATCACCCCGGTATTCACCCTCTGCAAATGTAGTCGTCGGATTTATCAGCAGATAACCTTTTGCTCTGCCTCCCTGCTGATCCACATTGCCCGTCACAGGAACATTCTTTTCAAATACAATTCCCTCATTCCTTTTATTTTCCATCCGGACATTGGCGATCCTCATGTTATAAAAGGATGGATCCGATAAATTAACCCTTTGCTCTTCTGATCCATCCAATACTAAAAGATGGGTTCCGGTAGTTACCAGATTATCTGCCGCCTTATATTTTACTGCTCCAAAATCTCCTTTTACGGAAAGTACACCTGCCGTCAGCTTTCCATTGTGAGAATAGATCGATCCCATGGCAAAAGAACCGTTTACCACCACCCGGTCATCCTCATGATTCATCAGAAGAGTTCCAAGACTTTTATCATAATCCGTCCCACCATCTTTTTTGACTTCTGACTGAATCCGGTAGTCCCCATCTACCAGTAATTCTCCATTATTCACATTTACTGTTCCCGCCGATTGTATAAGATTTCCTTTTACATGCAATGTATATCCATTTAGATTCAACTCATCCGATATGAGATATAAATCTCCCTCATACACCTCATCCTTTGTCAGTTTCCATCCAAATTCCCCCTTCTGATCTGTAGTAACTTTATGTCCGTTCCGATTCATCGTAACACAATTTATTCCATTCGGTGCATAAACCCCTTCTACATTGGTATTTTCAATCTCCACATGATTAAAATAAGAGCTGTCATCAGCAAAACGCACTGTCTGCTTCTTTTCTCCGGAAAATTTTGTTATATGAGTTTCGGAGGCACAAAAATTTCCTTTATTACCAGGCGACGTATGCTCAAAATCTCCCTGAATCTCCAACGTTCCCCCACTCATGCTGCTACTCGGATATCTGGAGTGGGCATAAAAATCTCCCTGGATCTGCACATAATCCTCCTGATTTCTCATAATAAGATTAGATCCGTATCCAGAATCTTCTGCCAGTTCAAAATTTCCTCTACAAATAAGCTTTCCTTTATCAACACTCAGGTTTCTGACAATTTTTACATTTCCCTCTGTGTTTAAGTGATGACCTCCCAGAGAACACTCATATCGACTCTCAAAGTCTCCGTGTACCGTTAAATCTGTGCCCATCCTCATATTTCCGGTATTTAAATAATTCCCTTTGATCTCCTCCAGTTCATTCAGTGTGAAACCGTCTTCCGTCTTTATATTTCCACTGAAACTCTTCCCGGTAAATGTAGTTTCTTTCTGAATCACAAGGTTTTTTCCACTCACAGGATTGCCATGATCAGATACATTACCCGACACATAAATGTCTGTCTTCAATTCTACACCCTGACTATTCTGTATATCGATTCCTGACAGTCTGGATCTCTGTTTCCCCGCACTATTCATCGTCACAGTTTGCTTCTGTTCTCCAGACAACCGAAGCATACTTTCTGAAGTCATCACCAGATTATCTTCCTTACGGTATTTTATCTGTTCTATATTTCCTTTGACCTCGATTATTCCTTCTTGAAGAAGGTCTTTGTGGCTGATCGCTGACCAGGTGATAAAATCCCCTCCGACGCAGATCCTGTCTTCCGATTTTTTCATTATCAGCTGTGCAGAAGCAGCACCCACCTTCGGCTCCTTATCCTCTTCCTGCTGAATTCGGTAACCGCCTTTGATATCCAATTTTCCGCCATTTACTGAGATTGTTCCATTCTGTTGAATCAGATTTCCTCTCACAGTCAGAGTGTGTCCTGCCAGATCAAGAGTATCACCAAGCAGAACAAGATCCCCTTCTATCTCTTCATCCTCTGCCAGCTTCCATCCATAAGTTCCAGAACACCCTGCATGAAGCCTGGTACTATTTCTCTCCATGGATAAAGAATGAAAAAGACCATTGCTGTATATCCCCTCTTCGCTTCCATTTCGGAAAATGACTTTATTAAAATATGATGCTGGGGAATCAAATTGAATTTCCTGCCTCTTTTTCCCTGAAAATATCATTTTATGCGTTCCGGAACAGACAAAGTTTTCCTCACTGGAGAAATAATTTTTTATACTCTTTTGGGAAAAATCCCCTTTAATCTCGATTATTCCCGCCTTGAAACTATTATTTCCATATAATGTTTCACAAACAAAGTTCCCCTCTGTCAGCATATAATCATTATCATTGCCCATTTGCAGATATCCGTTTCCCGTTACTGTATAATCACCCTGGCACAGAAGTTCCCCTTTATTAAATAGAATCCTGCCAGATTCATGTTTTATATTTCCCTGCACAGTCAGCCGATAACCATTTAAGTCCAAATTGCTTTTTACGGTCAGATTCTGTACGATCATGTCCTTCTCTAATACATATTGAGAAGAAACTGTCATATCCTCTGCCTGCTTTTGAGAAGCAGCTGAATCACCTCCCCTTTCTGTCTGCGCAGCATCCGATGTGACCTCGGCAGCTCTGACAGCCAGCGAATCCAATCCAAGACTGCCGTTTAATACAGCAACCATTAATAAAATCCCCAAAACTCTTTTAAATTTTTTGTATCCTTTTTTCATAGTCCTTCCTCCTACTTTTTGTAACATAACCCATCAGTCTTCTCAAACATATTATACCACCTTTTTTCCTTAATTTCCATATTTTGTCGCCAACGACATGAATTTGCGATGAACGACATGTCACTCTCCCCCTTGCCTCTCCGCCAGATATCTGCTAAACTTATAGAAAACACGCATTTTGCCACAACTTACAGATCCAGGAGAACACTATGAAACCAGGGGTATACACGGCAACAAAAAAAGACGGAACTTTATATTACCGCAGTTCCATCACATATAAAAATAAACATATCAGCCTCGGCAGTTTTTCCACAGAAAATACTGCCAGTCTAGCCTACCATCTGGCGGATTCCATTCTCCAGGATACCAAATACGGTCTGGAGGACTTTTCCTCATGCCCCCGGTCTCTTTCTTTTCGCAAATGGGTAACTCTTATCAATTTTCGGGACAATGGGATCTATATAAAGACGCCGGTCTATCTGTACCAGAAATATTTTCACTATTATTTTTCGCCGGAAGACTATTATATTTTCGACATTGACGATCTTTTTTACTATTCCACCCATACTATTACGAGGAGGGGAGGGCATCTCTTTGTCAGCGATTACGGCATGCAGGTAAATATTCTGTCCCGGTACGGCATAAAAAATTATGGAGTTGCAGGAAGGGATTTTCTCTTTGTCAATGGAAATAAGCGGGATTTCCGCTATGAAAATATCGAGATCATCAACCGCTACCATGGTGTCTTCCGTAAAACACACCAGGGAAAGACCCTGTATGAAACGCGCATTCACTGGAAAGGTGACTTTATTGTAGGACGCTATGAATCAGAAACCGATGCCGCCATTGCCTACAACAAAGCAGCATCGGTGCTGATCCGAAAGGGATACGATAAAAAATATCCCGTCAACTATGTAGAAGAGCTCTCCCCGGATGAGTATAAAAACCGTCTGGGAAGGCTGAAGATCTCAAAGACGATCATAGATCTGAAAGATCTGATCTGATAGCTGGTCACACCAGAGCCCCCATGAAATACAGGATCAAATAGATAATAATAATAACCCCGTTAAAGACTGATCCAATGGTAGGGGTAGTGACATAGATGTCCTCTCTTTTCAGACATCTCAGCGAGAGCACGAAACCCGTCACGGAGAACAGCAAATTCAAAATGCCCAGGTATCCGTACATGATCCCGCCATTACCTTTTTCCATGCCGGAACAGACAAACAATATGATCATCATGGCAAAAGACAACACCGCCAGCAAGGCAGACAAAATCCCCTGCAGCGGATGCTTTTTATCTGTAAACTGAATCTTTCTTCTCTTCCCGATACGAATCTGCATATATTTCCTCCATTACGAAGCGCTATTTTTCCTGCGTACGAAGTTCCAGATAAACCGGCAGATACCATAACACAGATACCCCAGTACGACGCCTATCGTATTTAAAAACAGGTCATCCACATCAAAACATCCAACCTTCGTCACCAGCTGTACGGTCTCCACCGCAAGACTGAACAAAAAGCCAAGAAGGGTTATTTTCAAAAAATCCAGAAAATATCCGCGGCGCCTTTTCTCCAGGCTTGGCACAAAAAAACCAAAGGGCATGAACACTACCACATTTCCCACCAGATTGATCATGACGAAATCAAATCCCAGGATATCCCGGTGGCGGATGTACCGGGTGATCTCCCGGAACAACACGAGATTGTACTGATAATCGGTATAATGGGTAGTGCGCCCATATTCTTCACTGAAAAACAGAAAATAAATCAGAAGTACCATGTAACCGATAAAGGCAAGTGCCAGTAAGTTACGAATCAATTTTTTCAAAACAATCCCTCCAAGGAATATTATTGACGTATTTTTACTCCTAAGCTTTCCATTTTCTTCAGTATTTTATCCATCACTGCTGTCACGTCCTTATCCTCCAATGTGCGGTCTGAAGCGCGGAATTGAATAGAGTAAGCCAGTGACTTCTCATCTGCCGCCAGCTGTTCTCCCTCATACACGTCGAACAGCTTAAAGCTCTCCAGGATCTTTCCGCCATTTTTGCGTATGATCTCCTCCACCTGTCCGGCGAGGACATTCTTTTTCATCACAAGGGAGATATCTCTCGTGACCGCAGGGAATTTAGCGACACCTTTATATTTGATATCAAAATCTGCCAGCTCCGCCAGCAGCTCCACATCCAGAACCGCCACATAGGCCTTGGTTCCAATGCTGTACTGATCCAGCACCTCCGGATGAACCTCACCGAGAAATCCCAGGGCCCTGCCATCCAGTACGATATCCGCCCGGCGCCCCGGATGCAGATAGGGACGGCCATCCTCCGGTGTGTAGGAAATGGACTGATGAATTCCCAGCTTATCAAAGATCCCCTCTACCACACCTTTCATGTCGAAGAAATCGCCCTCCCCGTACATTCCCAGTGTCAGCTGCAGCCGCTCCTCCGGAAGCTCCTCCAGGGGGAGGCTTTTGGGCAGATAAATGTTCGCCAGTTCATACAGCCTTACATCCTTATTTCTGCGGTTGTAGTTGGTGGAAAGGGAAGTCAGCATTCCATTCAGCGACAGGGTTCTCATGATACTGTAATCCTCTCCCAGAGGGTTAGAGATCACGATCGCCTTTCTCACGTCGCTCTGCTCCGGGATCAATAGTTTATCAAAAACTTTCGGACTCTCAAAAGAATAACTCATTCCCTCACAGAAGCCCGCCTGCTCCACTACATTTCTCGCAATGTTACTGATCTCTGTCTGATAAGATAACTTTCCGGCTGTCGCCTCGCCGCTGGGAAGGGTGGCAGGGATTTTGTCATAGCCGTAAAATCTCGCCACTTCCTCTGCCAGATCCGCCAGACGGTGAACATCCTGCCTCCAGGTCGGCACATGTACCAGACGCTTTTCCCGGTCTACCGGAAGACATACCATCTCAAAATAACGGATCATTTCCTCTTCACTGATATCGGTTCCCAGAAGGGCATTGATCTTATCCGGATCGTACGCCACAGTCTCTTCTTCCCGTTTTACCGGATAAATATCCACACAACCGCCTACGACGGTGCCGGCGCCCAGCTCCTCAATCAGCTGGCAGGCGCGGTTCATCGCCTCCATGGTGGTATTAGGATCCAGTCCTTTTTCAAACTTTGCCTGGGCGTCAGTACGCATACCCAGCTTTTTCCCGGACAGACGGATATTGGTTCCGTCAAAGCACGCCGCCTCAAACAGCATCGTTTTCACGTCATCGGTAATCTTGGAATTTTCTCCACCCATGATACCCGCAATACCCACCGCTTTCTCACCATCACAGATCATCAGGATGGAATCATCCAGCTGCCGCTCCTGTCCGTCCAGGGTCATAAAGGTCTCGCCCTGTTTGGCATTTCTCACAACAATCTTTCTGCCGGCAATGGTATCCAGGTCATAGGCATGCATCGGCTGGGAATATTCCTCCATCACATAGTTGGTGATATCCACGATGTTATTGATGGGGCGGATTCCGCACGCCGCCAGCCTTCTCTGCATCCACTCCGGTGACGGCGCAAGTTTGATATCTTTTACCACCCGGACCACATACCGGGAACAGAGCTCCTTATTTTCTATCTCGACAGAAATATAATCTTCTGCCTTCTCGTCATTGCCCACCACTTTTACCTCCGGCGGACAGAAGGGTTTGCGGAAGGTCGCCGCTGCCTCTCTGGCGATGCCGATCACGCCAAAGCAGTCCACCCGGTTAGAAGTGACCTCGTACTCAAAATTGGCATCCCGCAGTCCCAGAAGCGCGATAGCGTCGCTGCCTACCGGCGCATCTTTGTATTCTGGATTGTCGCTGAGGATATAAATTCCATTTTCCGGGGCATCGGGATAAAAATCCCTGGAAGACCCCAGTTCCTCGATGGAACACATCATGCCACAGGACTCCACTCCGCGGAGCTTTCCCTTTTTGATCTTGATGCCCCCTGGCGTCTTAGATCCATCATGGCCGCCTGCCACACGGCCTCCGTCCAATACCACAGGAACTTTCTGCCCCTCTTTCACATTGGGCGCTCCCGTCACGATCTGTACCTGGGTTCCCTGCTCATCCACCGACACCTGGCAGACCACCAGCTTATCCGCATCCGGGTGCTTTTCGATCTTGTCAATTCTTCCCACGATGATCTGATCCAGATCCTCGTCAAATTTTTCATATCCCTCCACCTTGGTACCAGACAGGGTCATGGCGTCCATGTACTCCTTTTCGGTACATTCCAGTTCCGGAACATATGCTTTTATCCACGATAATGGTGTATTCATTCTACTAACCTCTTTTCTTTTATTTACGGATGTCCGTCGGCACTGCGCCGCATCCTATCCTAAAACTGCTCCAGGAACCGCTTGTCATTTTCATAGAGCAGGCGCATATCGTCAATTTCGTATTTCAGCAGTGCGATCCGCTCCAGACCGACTCCAAAGGCAAAACCTGTGTATTCTTCCGGGTCGATATGGCTCATCTCCAATACATGGGGATGGACCATTCCGCAGCCCAGGATCTCGATCCAGCCCTCGCCCTTACAGAAGCGGCAGCCCTTTCCACCGCACTTAAAACAGGTCACGTCCATCTCCGCGCTCGGCTCTGTAAATGGGAAATGATGGGGACGGAATTTTACCTTTGTTCCCTCTCCAAACAGCTCTTTCGCAAACTCTGCCAGGGTTCCCTTCAGATCTGCAAAGGTGATATTTTTATCGATCACAAGTCCCTCGATCTGATGGAAGGAAGGAGAATGGGTGGCATCCACCTCATCGGAACGGAACACTCTTCCCGGTGCGATCATGCGGATGGGAAGTTTTCCTTCCTCCATCACCCGGACCTGTACCGAAGAGGTCTGGGTACGCAGCAAAAATTTATCATTGATATAAAAGGTATCCTGCTCATCCTTCGCCGGATGGTTTGCCGGGATATTCAATGCTTCAAAGTTATAATAATCATATTCTACTTCGGGGCCTTCCACAACCTCATAACCAAGTCCCACAAATATTTTTTCCACTTCCTGCAGTGCAATGGTATTCGGGTGTCTATGTCCCAGTTTCGGTTTCTTCCCCGGAAGAGTCACATCGATCACTTCGGCTTTCATCTTCTCTTCACGGAGAGCTTTGGCAAATGCTGTCTTTTTTGCCTCCAGCTTTGCCTCGATATCTTTTCTCGCCTCGTTCACCAGCTGCCCCACCTTCGGCCTGTCCTCCGGTGCCACATCCTTCATGGATTTCAGTACGCTGGTAAGTTCTCCTTTTTTTCCAAGAAATGCCACCCGGATATCATTCAGCTTATCCAGTCCTTCGGATGTCTCGATCTGAGACAGGGCATCCTTCATGATCTTTTCAAGTTTTTCTTTCATGATCTCCTCATTTCCGCAGGATACACATTTTATCCTGCTGCTTCGTTTTATAGTCTGTATCGGATATGACATGCCCCAAAAAAGGTGCGGCTGAGAAACGCGCACCTCTAAAGAATTGCCTTCGGCCATTCTTTGGCTCCGCAGGGTGAACTTTCCTACTAAAATAAAAAAGTCCGTCCCCCACAGGCATGTTCTCCATGCTTACAAGGGACGGACTTACATTTCCGCGGTACCACCCTGATTCCCACCACTCACAGAAAAGCTCTTTTTCTCTTCCCTGATCACAGCAGGCACTCATTATCGCTTAACGCGCAGCCACGCCGCTCCCTACTGAATTTCAGAAACGGAACTCCGGTGTGAATGTCAATGACCCAGGGAACCTGACAGAACTTTCAGCCGATGATTCTGTCTCTCTGATGGAAATGGATCATATCTGGAGAAATACCTCCTGCACCATCTTCGTCTTTATCAATTTGGATTAATGGTATCACATTATAGGCCAAAATGTCAATAATTTTTTAGTTCGCATTCCAGATTCGCATTCCAGATAACCCATCACCACTTCCTCCTCACATGGGGACAATACCCCTTCTTCCTCACCGCCCGCACTGCCACGTAACAGCCGCACTGTCCGCAGAGCCCGCCGCGAAGCTCCGGGCAGGTGTCACAGATCAAAAGCCTTCTCTCATGCTCCTGGGGAGATACCTTGTCCTCCTCTGGAATGTTGGCGATGTATTCCTCCAGCTTGACCCGTTCCTTTTCCAGCATCTCCTTTGTCCACATACATTTGCGGCAAAATGGTATCTGTTTTCCCATATCCCCCTCATTTCTCCAATCCACGAATATCACTCTCCACCCAGATCATTTAGGGGCGGCACAGACCGCCGCCCCACAGACATTATTTATTTCAGGATCAGTGTCACCACACTGCAGGGCGGCATTTTTACCGACAGGCAGCCCTCTGCCAGAGAAGCGCCGTCAAATTCTACCGGCTTCACCACATCTTCCTTCTCAAAGGAATTGAAATCATCCACCTTTCCGGTGAGGATCCTGCCGCTCACAGAGGAAAACTCTCCTACTACATCTGTAGAAATCTCAATCTCTTCGGAGAGGGAAGCATTGGCCAGGGTAATGGTCAGCTCGCCTTTTTCATTGATGGATGCAGAAGAAGAAACCAGCGGAATACTGTGCCCTTCGCACTCTTCTACCGGAGTATCCACAAAGCAGTCTACAAGCGTAGCATTCTGATGGCCTTTGTACATCTCAAACACGTGATAGGTGGGAGTCTTTACAATTTTAGCTCCCTCGGTCAGGATCACTGCCTGAAGTACATTTACTACCTGGGCAATATTCGCCATAGCGATGCGGTCACAGTGACGGTTGAAGATATTCAGGTTCAGTGCCGCTACCATGGCATCCCGCATCGTATTCTGCTGATACAAAAATCCCGGATTCGTCCCCTCTTCTACCTGGAACCAGGTGCCCCACTCGTCCACGATCAATTTAACCTTGTGCTCCGGATCGTATTTGCTCATGATCTCCAGATGGCGGTCGATCATTTCCTCCATGCGCAGTGTCAGATCAATAGTTTCATAATACACCTCCGCATCAAACTGCGTCGCCTTGCTCTTGGGCTCCCAGCCACAGGGCACAGTGTAATAGTGCAGGCTGATAGCATCGGCAAAACGGTCACCGATAATACTCATGAGCTTATCTGTCCACTCATAATTGGCCCCGTCCGGTCCACAGGCAATCTTATACAGCTTATTGTCGCCGTAATTCCGGCAGTATGTCTGGTATCTGCGGTAGATATTCGCATAGTAGTCCGGCGTCATATTGCCGCCACAGCCCCAGTTTTCATTTCCCACGCCAAAGTATTTTAATTTCCAGGGCTCTTTTCTGCCATTTTTCTGGCGCAGTTTCGACATCGGCGACTCGCCGTCAAAGGTCATGTACTCGATCCATTCTGACATCTCCCGCACAGATCCGCTGCCCACATTTCCATTTATGTATGGCTCACACCCCAGCTGGTCACAGAGTTCAAAAAATTCATGGGTTCCAAAGCTGTTATCCTCTACCACACCGCCCCAGTGGGTATTGATCATGCGCTTTCTGTTCTCTTTCTCACCGATGCCATCCATCCAGTGGTACTCATCGGCAAAGCAGCCGCCCGGCCAGCGAAGCACTGGAATCTCTAATTCCTTTAAAGCCTCTATCACATCATTTCTCATTCCCTTTGTGTTAGGGATCTCTGAATCCTCTCCCACAAAGATCCCCTCATAGATACATCTTCCAAGGTGCTCTGAAAAATGGCCGTAAATCTCCTTGTTGATCTTTCCCATTTTACGCTTTGCATTGATTGTTCCTGTAACCTTTTTCATGGTAATATCCTCCTGATCTTATTATTTTCATACAATGTCTGGACATTTTGCCCCTTGTATTATCATACATAACCAAACTGCCAAAGAAAATAGATTTTTTTGGTGCCCTTATGTATTTTTTTGCTGCTTGCCATTTGAACCAATTCCGCAGATTTATTACTTATTCCTGGTCAAAATAGCCCTTATACTGGACGTCATATTTCCCATCGGGAAACATTTCATGGTAGAGGGCGATAAAATAGTCGTCTGTCATGCTGGAAATAAAATCTACCACGATCTGATTCGGTTCTTCGTGCCTATATTCATCCAAAGACCGTTTATTTCCCGGCGGGTAGTCCATATGGTGGCGGTAGAGGACCGAATCCTGATCCTGCCTCTGCGCCTGATCCAGAAGCTCCTCATATACTGCTTCAAACATCGGTCTGACATTTTCCTCATACAGGGAATCCACCTGGGGATTTTTATATATCTGCTGATAATTCTCGCTTTTTGCTTTGGAGAATGCTTCATAATACTCCGGATCCATGCAGATATAATCTTTGCCATAGCTTCTTTCGATGATGTTTACCGTCATATTATTGATGATCTCAGCGT
Source organism: uncultured Eubacterium sp. (assembly GCA_910584645.1). Taxonomy (GTDB): domain Bacteria; phylum Bacillota; class Clostridia; order Lachnospirales; family Lachnospiraceae; genus Eubacterium_F. The sequence goes on along the minus strand of CAJUAU010000001.1, from coordinate 11,213 downwards.
TGTTTCTCCCGATGCGGTCTGTGGAAAATATTTCTCCCCCAGGGATCACTCCCACTTTCTGGGCGTCCTGCCTGTCCTTTCCCAGGTAGGCGATGATGTCGCTGATCCGCATGACGCAGCCCTCCAGCGTAGAGGGAATCTGCTTTTTGTTCGCTTCCGGATCCGTATAGCAGGCCTCCATCCTCTGGTCAAACTCCTCAAAGGATGTCAGAGACACCGGCCGGTATTCCTGCATCTCCATCTCTCCGTTGTGGCAGAGGATACCGTCCAGTACCTGAAGGCTGATATTCCAGCGCACCAGCTGGTCCAGAACCCGGACACTCTGCACGTTGTGATTAAAATAGCGCCCCGTGTGGCGGTGATATATCTCATTGAGAAAACGCTCTCCCGCATGGCCAAAAGGGGTGTGTCCGATATCATGTCCCAGGGAAACCGCCTCGATCAGATCGGTATTGAGCCCAAGCCCCCTGCCGATATTTCTCGCGATCCGCGACACCAGCTGTACATGCAGGGCACGCCGGGAAATATCATCATTCCGGTAAGCGGAAAGTACCTGGGTCTTATCCGAATAGCGGTTGTAATAGGGGTTGTGCAGGATCCGTTCTGTGTCTCTCACAAAGGCAGGACGCCACAGATTCGCCTCCTCGTGGTCTCTCCGCCGCCGGATGGCATTTTCATCTGCAAAGGCACAGGGATTTACCCAGTGACGCTTTCGGTCTTCTCTGATACGTTCCTGAAGCTCTTTACTGAGCTTATGATAGGCCGCCATATGATCACCTCGCTATCGTAATTTATGAAGTACCTCCTCAAAACACACTCCATCTGTCTCTGGTATATCAAATCTCTCCGTCACCCGGATACACTCCTGCACAAAAGCCGCCGCCTTGCGGACAGAGGTCTCAAAATCCACTCCATTAACACAGTCAGCGGCAATAATGGATGAGAAAATGTCGCCGGTGCCGGAGCGCACCTTCCCCACCCTCTTCTGCCGTAACAGCTTACACTCTCCGGGAACCTCACTCACCGCATTGGAGATAAACTGCCCGGAATCCAGTCCGGATACTACGATCTTCTTCGCTCCCAGCTCCCGCAGACGCGCCATCATCTCCAGCAGTTCTTTCCGCTGCCAGTCTTTTTCCTTAAAAGGCATTCCGGTAAGCATACAGGCTTCTGTTACATTGGGCGTGAGAATATCGGCGTACTCTACCAGATGCTTCATCTTGTCACACATTTCCTCTGTATAAGTAGGATAGGATTTTCCGTTTTCCCCCATCACCGGATCGATGATCACCTGGGTTCTCTCATCCCGGAACTGGTGAATAAATTCCCGCAGGATCTCAATCTGTTCCGCCGACCCCAGAAACCCGCTGGCAATGCCCTCAAAACGAAGATCCAGCTTTTTCCACTCTTCCATATACCGCAGCATTTTATCTGTGAAATCTTCATAGTAATACGAGGCAAAACCCGTATGGTTGGAAAAAATGGAAGTAGGCAGCAGACAGGCCTGTACCCTCATATGGGAGATCACTGGAAGGGAAACCGAGGCAGAGCATCTCCCAAAGCCCGATATGTCATTGATGACAGCTATTTTTTTCTGCTTATTGTGCGACATTTCTTCCACTCCTGTATTTTTCAAAAAATCCCCTGGTTTCCTTCACAACCACGCCGCCCAGGGCAAACAGCGCGATCATATTCGGTATCGCCATCAAACTGTTAAAAATATCCGCTATGGTCCACACCGCAGCCACTGTCATATATGGCCCTATAAACACAGCGGCAATATACAGCCAGCGGTATACTTTTACTACTTTCCGGCTTCCCGACAGATATTCAAGGCATCTCTCCGAATAGTAATCCCAGCCCAGAATCGTAGTAAAGGCAAAAAACACCAGACAGAGCATTAGGATAAAAGAGGCTGCCTGCGCCGGAATCGGCAGACCGTTCTGAAAAGCATAGGTGGTAACCTGAACTCCTTCCAGCCCCTCTACGCGCCATGCCCCGGTGAGAACGATGGAGATCCCTGTCATGGAACAGATAATGATCGTATCAATAAAAGTCCCTGTCATGGATACAAGCCCCTGTCTCACAGGTTCCTTCGTCTGGGCTGCCGCCGCTGCGATAGGTGCTGATCCCAGTCCCGCCTCGTTAGAGAAGATCCCCCTGGCAACTCCCTTCTGTACCGCTACGATCATGCTTCCCACGACCCCTCCTGTCACGGCAGAAGGAGCAAAAGCCCCCCGCAGGATCTCTCCCACAGCCGACGGGATCTCTTTGATATTGCACACCATAAGAAGGATACAGAACAATATGTAAGTAACAGCCATCAGCGGTACTACTACCTGGGACACGCTGGCAATCCTGCGGATTCCCCCGATGACCACCAGCGCCACACATATGGCAAGGAGCACCGAGGAGATAACTACCGCCCAGGAATACTCCCCCAGTCCGGGAATATTTACCATATGTACCTGATCCGGATCAAAAAAGCCCTGAACCGCCGATGAAATACCGTTGACCTGGGAAAATGTCCCAATTCCAAAAAGTCCCACACAGGCTCCGAAGAAGGCAAATATTTTTGCCAGCGGCCGCCATTTTTTCCCCATGCCCAATTCGATATAATAAAACGGTCCTCCCAATACATGTCCATCTTTATCCACCGTCCGGTATTTCACCGCAAGAAGTCCCTCTGCATACTTAGTTGCCATACCAAACAGGGCAGCCGTAACCATCCAGAAAAGAGCTCCCGGCCCCCCCAGACAGATCGCCGTCGCCACCCCCACGATATTTCCTGTACCGATGGTGGCAGAAAGAGCAGTACACAGCGCCGCAAAAGAAGTGACTTCTCCGGTGCCTCCCTCCTCATTTTTCACCATCCACCTAAGCGCCAGAGGCAGCCTGCGCAGCTGCAGGAACCCCAGCCGGAACGTCAGATACAGACCACCGGCAAGGATTAAAACCATAAGTGGAACACCTGTTATAAATTCATTGACCGCTACTAGAACATTATTGATCTCTGACAACATAATTCTTATGTCCTCCTAAGTAATCAGATACAAAAATAATAACGATTTTATGAAAAAAAGTCAAGCCAAAGCAAAATACTGCTTCCAATTTTATGAAACATTTGTTATACTTAGCTCAGGGGATATATTATTTCTTATATAAAAAGTATATGAGTAAAGGATACAACAGAGAGAATGGGGGGATCGTTTATGATCCGGGAAGTAGATTATGCCACATATGCCGTTGATCATCGTGATAATCTGCGTATAATCAGTTTTAACGATTATTTTACAAAACTTACAGGCTTTACCGCCCAGGATGTCTATACTGGTAAAATGACTTTACAAGATCTGATTCCATCCGATATGTGGGAAGAATATATGATAGCGCTAAACCGCGCTTCAAAGACCGACGATGGCTCCGGGTATTTTGAACATCCAATCCTTTGCAAAGATGGCAGCAGCCTGGTGGTACTCTGCTATGGCAAGCTTCGGGAGGATGGCTCCGACGTCAGTGATATTCTGGTCACAGATATCACAAGCCATATTGAGGCTCATAATGCGGTGGTTCAGCAGGAAAAAGAACTCCGCCTGCTGCTGAAGAAACTGAGCTTTATTTCAGAGAGAAAAGAAGAGTATACGGTGGACTATAATTATACCACTGATCATTTTGACATTACCATCATCAGAAATGGCGAAGCCCAAAATATATACTCTGTGGACAACTATCTGGAAAATCTTTACCAGATACCAACGATTCATCCAGATGATCTGGAAGACTATGCCAACATTCTGCGTGAACTGCCGAATCAGGATGAAGGTTTTGCCTTTGATTTCCGGAGTTCACTGTTTACCGAAGATAAGTTCTGCTGGTACCGTACCACCTACGCGCCGTATTATGATAAAGAAACGAAAGAGACACATATCATCGGCCGCATCGTAAATATTGATGAAGAGGTTATGAGAAACCAGGAATTAAAAAGACAGGCGCAGATCGATACACTGACTTCTTTGTATAACCAGGGAACTTCCCGTAACAAAATTGACGAAATTGCTCTTCAGAATCCAGAAAATTGTATCAATGCATTTATTATCATGGATCTGGATAATTTCAAACAAGTCAATGATAATTACGGACATATCCGGGGAGATGATGTTTTAAAACACGTCGGAGTAACCCTGCGGCAGTTTTTCAAATTTGGAACGGACATCATCGGGCGCCTTGGAGGCGATGAATTTGTCATTTTTATGAGAGATGTCCCCTCCATCAACCGCATAAAAAAATACTGCAATGACCTGTGTCATGAACTGAGTAAACCTTTAAGTTTTCAGGAAGATAACGTAAATATCACCATAAGCATAGGCATTGCCATTCAGAACAATGGACCGGATAGTTTTGACCATCTGTATAAATGTGCGGACGAAGCCCTGTATCAAAAGAAAAAAGCAGGAAAGAACGGATTTTGTTTTTATCAGCAATCTTAAAATATAAAAACACAAAGAAAAACCCCCATCAAATGAAACATACTTTCATATGATGGGGGGATTTTTTTAGTCACATCTTGAAATTTTTACGCCTTTCATCAGCTTCTTGCCACGGATAGCAAAAAGTTCAGATACAGATACCACCTGGATTCCCTTCTCCTGGAAATAGGCGAGGATCTCCGGTACAGCTTCTGCTGTCTTCTCATAGGCCGAATGCATATTGATAATGTCTCCGTCTCTAGCCTTTTTCACATTCTCAATAATCTGCTCCTTTGTTACTTCTGGTTTATAATCATGGCTCCAGTTCGACACGTCAATGATCGGGGCATCGATCACTTCAAACATCGTATCGCCGTATGCTACATTCGGCGCCCGGAACAGGAAACTGGAATACCCGCTCATCTCTTTGAGGATGGCATCGGTCTTATCAATCTTTTCTTTGATCTCCTCCGCCGTTGCTTTATCCAGACTGGCGTAATCATAGGAATGGTTTGCAATCTCGAATCCCCAGTCCAATGCCTGCTTTACTTCCTGCCTGCACTCTTCGCTCTTCACAATATTTCCGCCGATATAGAAAAATGTTGCATGAGCTCCCACATCCTTAAGGGCCTGCTGGATCCTCAAACCATAATCTACAAAAGTGGCTCCATTGCTGCCGGGACCATCATCAAAAGTCATCGCCACGACCGGTTTGGAGGGATCAATATTTTCCTCGATCCATGCACGGTCCAAACCTTCATAACGGAATTCACCGGGCTCAAGGGGTTCTTCTGTAACCTCAGGGGTAACTTCCGGGGTGATTTCTGGTGTAGCCTCCGGAGACGCTGACGGTACCGGCGTTACCGTACTGGCAGGCGTCGGTGTCGGAACTGCTGGCGTCACCGTAGCTGTCGGAACCGCTGTCGGCACACTGGGTTTCTTATCATCTGCTTTTTTGACAGTAACCTGACAGGTAAGTTTCTTCTTCCCTATCTTAGCCAATACAGCCGCTTTTCCCTGTTTTTTGGCCTTTACTACTACACTGGTTTTCTTTTTACCAGAAAGCGATATGTACTTTTTCCCGCTCTTGACTGACCACTTCACTTTTTTAGCGGCATTCTTCACTTCCAGTTTTTTCTTCTGTCCCACCTTTAACGTAATCTTCTTACTGCTTAACTTCATTTTCTTCGCCGCGGACACCGGTACTGTGATCCCTGCTACAAGAGCACACACCAGAACCAGGCTCAAACCTTTCACCATTTTCTTCATGAGTAACATGACCTCCTTATAATATTGACACAACGTAACTTGTATTCATATTATAACATTTTGAGGGTCAGGTCAACACTCATTTAATGGTTATTTTACCTAGTTCAACGGCGAGTTCAGATTCGCGCCGCCGAGCTGACTTTATTTTTTCCAGGTAGCTTTTGAAAACAGCAGCAGGATCGGGAAAAGTTCCAGTCTTCCTGCAATCATGTCAAATATCAGGACACATTTAGAAAAGGGTGAAAAAACGGAAAAATTCTCCATTGGTCCCACCGCATTAAATCCAGGCCCCACATTATTTATAGTGGCAGACACACCGGAAAAATTGGTTGTAAAATCAAAGCCATCGATACTCACCAGCAAAACGGAAACCGCATAGGTCAGAATGTAAGCCACCAAAAATACATTTACCGAACGGATCACCTCGTGCTCCACTTTTCTGCCATCCACCGAAACTTTATAGATGTTCCGGGGATGTATCATGACTTTCAGTTCCTTACAGAATGTCTTCAGCCATATGATCAAACGGGACACCTTCATTCCCCCGCCAGTGCTTCCGGCACAGGCGCCGACAAACATCAGCATAAGAAGAATGGTCTTGGAAAACTCCGGCCACTGGTTGAAATCCACAGTGGAAAATCCCGTCGTCGTAATGATGGAAGCCACCTGAAACGCAGAATGCTTTACCGCTTCAAAAATACTTCCATACATATGGCGTATGTTAAAACTGATCGCCGCCGCTGCCACCAGAATGATCAAAATATATGCCCTGACCTCCGTCATCCGCAGGGCATCCTTCCAGCGGCGCCCAATGACCACCAGATAATAAAAGGTAAAATTCACACCAAAGGCGACCATAAATACCGTTACCACGATCTGTATATAGGAGGAAAATCCTGCGATGCTGTCACTGTAAATACCAAAACCACCGGTACCCGCGGTCCCAAATGTGGTGGTCATGGCATCGTAGACACTCATTTTTCCCGCCAGCAGAAATATAAATTCGATCACCGACAGGGCGATGTACATTCCATATAAGAGCTTCGCCGTAGACTTGATCCTGGGAACCAGTTTTCCCACAGTAGGCCCCGGACTCTCCGCTTTCATCAGATACATATTGCGCCCATCCGCCAGAGGGACTACCGCCATCATAAATACCAGGACACCCATGCCGCCGATCCAGTGGGTAAAGGTCCGCCAAAAGTTAACTGCCTTGGACATCGCTCCCACATCCGCCAGGATCGTAGCCCCTGTAGTCGTAAATCCCGAAGCCGTCTCAAACACCGCATCCACAAAAGAGGGGATCGCTCCAGACATCACAAAAGGAAGCGCCCCGAACAGACTGAGCAAAAACCAGCTGAGCGCCACGATCACAAACCCTTCTCTGGCATACAAAGATTTGTCTTTAGGCCGGAACCGGGTAATGATAAATCCCAGTACAAGGCAGATCAGGGAAGACAGGGCAAAATAAAGGGCGTCCTCTTCCCGATAAATCAATCCAATAAAACAAGGCAGTAGTAAAAATGCTCCCTCAAAGTCAAGAAGCCAGCCAAGAAAATATATAACGATCCGAATATTCATCTCATGCCTACTCCTTTACTGCTTTCTCACACTGATCACATCCCGGATATCTTTCAGCCCCAGCGTCGTGGTCACCACCACCACCGAGTCTCCCACCTGCATTTCATCCTTTCCCCTTGGGATAATGATCTGTCGTCCACGTATGATACATGCCACCAGTGTATTCTCTTTGATCTTAAGCTTCTCCAGGGGAATCCCTGGCAGTTCTGAACTCTGCTTTACCACAAACTCCAGAGCCTCCGCTTTATCGTCCAGAATCCGGTACATCGTCTCCACATTGCAGCCGATGGAATTTTTCATCGCCCTCACGAACTGCAGGATGTACTGTGCCGTTATCTTCTTGGGATACACGGTAGTATCCAGATCCAGCTCCTTGATCACACGGTCAAAATCCATCCGGTTTATCTTTGTTGCGATCTTTCCGGAGGTCTGGCTCCTGGCAAAGAGCGAAAGCATAACATTTTCTTCATCGATATTGGTCAGCGCTACAAAGGCCTCTGCCTGCCCCACTCCCTCTTCGATCAACACGATCTGTTCCGAGCCGTCAGCATGAATGATCTGTGCCTTTGGCAGCAGCTCCGAAAGCAGGTTGCACCGCTCCTCATTCTGCTCGATCAATTTGATGCCGATGCCCATAGGCTGGAGTAGTTTGGCGAGATAATACCCGGTATCTCCTCCCCCAACGATCATCGTATCCTTCACCTGATGCGTCTCAATCCCTATCTTCTTAAAGAAATCGCTGGCTTTCTTAGGTCCGGCAATAATGGACACCACATCTTTCTCCTGCAGCCGGAAATCTCCCTTGGGAATAAAGATCTCACCATCCCTCTCCACAGCACATACCAGCACATCTGCCCCCAGTTTCGGTGCAATATTCATGACCAGCATGCCATTTAACCGGGATTCCCCCGGCACACGGAACTTCAGCATCTCCACCCGTCCCTTGGCAAAAGTATCGATCTTGATCGCCGATGGGAAACGCAGCACCCTAGCAATCTCCTGCGCCGCCGCAAATTCCGGATTGATGGTCATCGCCAGCCCCAGCGCACCCTTCACAAACCCAATCTCCTCACTGTACTCCGGATTCCTTACCCGCGCGATGGTCTGACAATTCCCTGCCCGCTTCGCGATCAGACAGCACAGCAGGTTTAGCTCATCTGATCCTGTTACCGCGATCAGCATATCTGCCTTCTCGATCCCCGCCTCCATCTGTGTTTTATAACTGGCTCCGTTTCCTACGACTCCCATCACATCAAATTTATTTGACAGCGACTCCACCTCTGCATAACGCCGGTCAATGACTGTCACCTCGTTATCTTCTTTGTTCAGCTCCTCTGCCAGCGTTTTGCCAACCTTTCCGCAGCCCACAATGATGATCTTCATTTTCTTTTGATTCTCCTCTTATCCTCTTGAAACGTAGTGTGTGTACCTACTGAATAAGGTATCATATCAAGAGGAAAAAGTCAATGAAGGAGAGCCGGCTGGATATATCAATCAGATCGCCATTTACTTTAAATTCCTTTTGTGGTACACTTTAACATAGAACTAGGTTTTTTTTACAAATGCTGGGGGATAAAGGATATAAACAGGGGGATACTAATGCAAAAAAAATTTGGAAGATTATTTTCTAGGATACAGGATCTGGTAGTAGTTCAGTCAATCCGTTTCAGCCTCATCACAATGATACCGATTTTAATGATTGGATCGTTTTTTTTAGTAGTTGCATCGATACCGATTGATGGATACCAGCATGTGATCTCAACTTGGAACGATGGAGCATTATTACATATTTTTGAAGGGATCTACAATACAACCTTCGGGATGCTGTCAATCTACACAGCGGCTACAGTAGGGTACCATTATGGAAATCTCTATGTCAGGCGGGAAAGGAATTTTGGCCATGTTACATTATTGTTGTCTTTGAGCAGCTTTTTTGTTCTGTCCGGTGTACCAGACGTTACGATGGATGTCTTCGGGGCAAAGGGAATGTTTACAGCCATCGTGTCAGCATGTATAGCCTCACGTCTGTTTATTAGTATGTTTCAACGCATTCACCATAAGACATTGCTGACAGACGGTGCAGATGTAAGGCTGGGAATGGCGCTTCAGACGATATTCCCGGCGGCGATAACAATAGCAATTTTTGTAGTTGTCAATATGGTGATACTGCGGGTGTTTGATGTTTCCAGCGTATATGAGCTGATCATCCAGACGCTAAACGGAATGTTTACCTATATCAAAGGCGACCTTTGGCGGGGATTGTGTTTTGTAATCGTTTCCAGTGTCCTGTGGTTTTTTGGGATACATGGCGGCAATATGCTGGAAGGGGTGTCAAATGACATATTGCTGAAAGCGACAGAGAAGAACATACTCCTTGTGTCGCAGGGAAAGGAAGCGACAGAGATCCTGACGAAGCAGCTTATCGATTTCTTTGTCCTGATGGGAGGATGTGGGGCGACCATGTGTCTGGTAGTTGCACTGCTGCTTTTCAGCAAACGCAACAATACAAAACAGCTGGTAAAGATCTCTGTCTTTCCAATGATGTTTAATGTCAATGAGATCATGGTATTTGGGCTTCCCATTATCTACAATACCACATTCCTGATCCCGTTTTTATGTACACCGCTTGTCTGCTTCCTGATCACATATGTCAGTATGAAAACCGGCCTGGTACCATTGATCACACAGGATGTTCAATGGACGACACCGATTTTTATCAGCGGATACAAGGCGACAGGGTCTCTTGCTGGTTCGTTTCTGCAGCTGGTAAATCTTTGTGTCGGTGTTGCAATTTATGCTCCCTTTGTAAAGCGGTATGATAAAGAGAAGGTCAGGGTTGCAAAACGGGATTATGAGAAACTGGTTTCCAAACTGCAGGAAAGCGAGCAGACCAGAATACCGGTTCGGCTTACCGATGATGCTTTTCCCTATGGATGGATGGGAAAAGCCCTTGCTGCGGATCTACAGCTGGCTATGGAGCAGCAGGAGCTGAAACTGTATTACCAGCCACAGTACAATGCAAATGGAAAATGCATCGGCGCAGAGGCGCTGTTGCGGTGGAATCATGTAATACACGGCAATATCTATCCACCTCTTGTATTTCAGCTGGCAGAAGAAGCGGGATTTTTGGAGACCCTTGAGGAGTGGGTGGTGCGAAAGGCGGCATCGGATATTCAGCTGCTGCGGGAAAAGTATCCGGACCCCAAATTGAAGATCAGTGTCAACGTGACAGGGACAACGATTCAGTTGAAAACTTTTGAACGTTTTTTGAGAAATCTGGCGCGTTCCTATCCAGTGCGTGAGATGGGGATGTGCATTGAAATTACAGAGCAGGCAGTACTTCAGTTGGATGACGTCCTAAACGAACGTTTTCATCAGATACGGGAAATGGGATATCAGTTAGCTGTGGACGATTTTTCCATGGGCAGCACATCCATCCAATATCTGACCGGCAGCTACTTCAATTTGCTAAAACTGGATGGTTCTCTTGTAAAGGGTATTTTGGATAATCCGAGATGTTGTGAGATTATCTCGTCCATCATACAGCTGACAAATTCGCTGGAGATGATGGTGCTGGCAGAGTATGTCAGCAATGCCGCCATTCAGGAAAAATTATTGGAGCTGGGCTGCGAACTGTATCAGGGATGGTATTACTCTCCGGCAATCACCCTGTCAGAATTTGAGAAATTGTTGCAGGAGAATTAGGAAGGATCTGGTATAACGAAAATTAGGCAAGTGAATGTGTCAATTATTTAATATTCGTTGTACCAGCCAAGGACTATTTATGAAAAAGGAGGCATGCCAGATGGGGGGAGGAGTGTATTAGGGGGGAGATGTGGGACTGGTTGTGTAAATAAATTTGTGTTTTTGGAAATATATGGCTCCTTTTTGGTAAGA